>NZ_JACHBR010000001.1:3007500-3616666 GCF_014200435.1 Sphaerisporangium krabiense
CAAGTAGCACGGGGCTCGAGGAATCCTGTGTGAATCTGCCAGGACCACCTGGTAAGCCTGAATACTCCCTGATGACCGATAGTGCACGAGTACCGTGAGGGAAAGGTGAAAAGCGCCCCGGTGAGGGGTTGTGAAATAGTACCTGAAACCGTGTGCCTACAAGCCGTAGGAGCGTAGACGAGGGCTTGCTCTTGTCTGTGATGTGACTGCGTGCCTTTTGAAGAATGAGCCTGCGAGTCATGGTGTGTGGCGAGGTTAACCCGTGTGGGGGAGCCGTAGCGAAAGCGAGTCTGAATAGGGCGTTTGAGTCGCATGCTGTGGACCCGAAGCGGGGTGATCTACGCATGGGCAGGTTGAAGCGCGGGTAAGACCGTGTGGAGGACCGAACCCACCAGGGTTGAAAACCTGGGGGATGATCTGTGTGTAGGGGTGAAAGGCCAATCAAACTCCGTGATAGCTGGTTCTCCCCGAAATGCATTTAGGTGCAGCGTTGCGTGTTTCTTGCCGGAGGTAGAGCACTGGATGGCTGATGGGCCTTACCGGGTTACTGACGTCAGCCAAACTCCGAATGCCGGTAAGTGAGAGCGTGGCAGTGAGACTGCGGGGGATAAGCTCCGTGGTCGAGAGGGAAACAGCCCAGACCACCGACTAAGGCCCCTAAGGGTGTGCTAAGTGGGAAAGGATGTGGAGTCGCAGTGACAACCAGGAGGTTGGCTTAGAAGCAGCCACCCTTGAAAGAGTGCGTAATAGCTCACTGGTCAAGTGATTCCGCGCCGACAATGTAGCGGGGCTCAAGTACGCCGCCGAAGTCGTGGCACTCACACGTGTAGCCCGGTGCGTTTTGCGCATCCAGGTGTGTGGGTGGGTAGGGGAGCGTCGTGTGGAGGGTGAAGCGGCCGTGTGAACGAGTCGTGGACTCCACGCGAGTGAGAATGCAGGCATGAGTAGCGAATCAGAAGTGAGAAACTTCTGCGCCGGATGACCAAGGGTTCCTGGGCTAGGTTAATCCGCCCAGGGTAAGTCGGGACCTAAGGCGAGGCCGACAGGCGTAGTCGATGGACAACGGGTTGATATTCCCGTACCCGCGGGCACGCGCCCATATCGAATCCAGTGATACTAAGGGTCCTTAACCCCCTGGTTCCTTCGGGAGCCGGGTGAGGGTGAACGCCTGGCCTGATCTGGTAGTAGGTAAGCGATGGGGTGACGCAGGAGGGTAGCCCATCCCAGGCGATGGTTGTTCCTGGGGTAAGCATGTAGGGAGGAGCGTAGGCAAATCCGCGCTCTATTATCCTGAGATGTGATGCCGAGCCGATTGTGGTGAAGTGGGTGATCCCATGCTGCCGAGAAAAGCCTCTAGTGAGTGTGCCGGCGGCCCGTACCCTAAACCGACTCAGGTGGTCAGGTAGAGAATACCGAGGCGATCGGGTGAACTGTGGTTAAGGAACTCGGCAAATTGCCCCCGTAACTTCGGGAGAAGGGGGGCCTTCGCTGGTGATGGACCGTGCGTCCGGAGCTGGTGGGGGTCGCAGTGGCCAGGGGGAAGCGACTGTTTACTAAAAACACAGGTCCGTGCGAAGTCGTAAGACGATGTATACGGACTGACGCCTGCCCGGTGCCGGAACGTTAAGGGGACCGCTTAGCTACACGCGAGTGTGGCGAAGGTGAGAACTTAAGCGCCGGTAAACGGCGGTGGTAACTATAACCATCCTAAGGTAGCGAAATTCCTTGTCGGGTAAGTTCCGACCTGCACGAATGGCGTAACGACTTCCCCGCTGTCTCAACCGCAGACCCGGCGAAATTGCACTACGAGTAAAGATGCTCGTTACGCGCAGCAGGACGGAAAGACCCCGGGACCTTCACTACAGCTTGACATTGGTGTTTGGGACGGCTTGTGTAGGATAGGTGGGAGACGGTGAAGCTCGGACGCTAGTTCGGGTGGAGTCATTGGTGAAATACCACTCTGGTCGTTTTGGATGTCTAACCCGCGCCCGTGGATCCGGGTGGGGGACAGTGTCTGGTGGGTAGTTTAACTGGGGCGGTTGCCTCCTAAAGGGTAACGGAGGCGCCCAAAGGTTCCCTCAGCCTGGTTGGCAATCAGGTGGCGAGTGTAAGTGCACAAGGGAGCTTGACTGTGAGACCGACGGGTCGAGCAGGAGCGAAAGCTGGGACTAGTGATCCGGCGGTGGCTTGTGGAAGCGCCGTCGCTCAACGGCTAAAAGGTACCCCGGGGATAACAGGCTGATCTTCCCCAAGAGTCCATATCGACGGGATGGTTTGGCACCTCGATGTCGGCTCGTCGCATCCTGGGGCTGGAGTAGGTCCCAAGGGTTGGGCTGTTCGCCCATTAAAGCGGTACGCGAGCTGGGTTTAGAACGTCGCGAGACAGTTCGGTCCCTATCCGCTGCGCGCGCAGGAGACTTGAAGGGGGCTGTCCCTAGTACGAGAGGACCGGGACGGACGAACCTCTGGTGTGCCAGTTGTTCTGCCAAGGGCATGGCTGGTTGGCTACGTTCGGGAGGGATAACCGCTGAAGGCATCTAAGCGGGAAGCCTGCCTTGAGATGAGGTCTCCCACCCCTGTGAGGGGGGTAAGGCTCCCAGGTGACGACTGGGTTGATAGGCCGGGTGTGGAAGCATCGTAAGGTGTGGAGCTGACCGGTACTAATAGGCCGAGGACTTGACCACAAAGCAACAACACCCGCTGCGCGGGTGGTGCTCGCGTCCACTGTGTGATCTCAGAGACATCAAACCTGAGACCCACACCGATACCAACACCGCAGGCATGCCCCTCTGGGTGCGTGTGTGGGGTGGTTGGCAGGGTGGTGTGCTCGGTTGGTTGTTTCACGGGGTTACGGCGGTTTTAGCGGAAGGGAAACACCCGGTTACATTCCGAACCCGGAAGTTAAGCTTTCCAGCGCCGATGGTACTGCACCGGGGACGGTGTGGGAGAGTAGGACACCGCCGGACAATTTTTCGAATAGCAGGAAGGGCCATCCAGGAGCCGCAGGGCTTCCAGGGTGGCCCTTCCTGCATTTCCAGGGACATTTCTGCGGTCACTCCGTTTTCCGGTGGGGAGCTGGTACGGGGTTGGCACGGGACCACCGCTTGGGAAGAGCGGCCGCCCTGCTGGCAAGCGTTTTCACCGGGCACGTGAAGCATTGCGCCCTGCAGGGATCGTTGCTGCGGGGACGTGCTGAGGTGGCGCCTGGCTTCGCTTGGCAAGTAGGCGCGGGGCTGCGCCGGGATATGGGCCTCGCCTGCAGCTCGGGCTGTGTTCTCTGGCGCTGACGCGCATTCCTCGCTAGGCGCTTACCACAGGCGAACCGGCTGGCCGGCGGCCGCTATGGGCGCCGGGCTCCACTGACCTACGTCCTGCCGACGCGGCGCCTGAGAAACGGTATGCACCAGGACTGAAGTCGCGCATGCCAGTGCTGATGTCGGAGCAGAACGATGAGCTAGACCAAGGAGCGGGAGTCAACGCCGGGCTTCGCTAAGAAGTGGACGTAGGGCTGCGCCGGGATATGGGCCTCGCCTGCAGCTCGGGCTGTGTTCTCTGGGCGCTACCGCGCACCCCGATCGACCCGTGACGCCTGACAACAACTCCTGGGGAGCTTCGCGCATCCCTGCCACGACCTCCGGAACCTCTCGCTCCGCCACGATGGGACCCATTAAGGGCGCCGCGGCGGCGGGACGCAGGTCGGCGAATCCCGGCGCCTACTACGGCGGCCCCCCCGATCCCCATCGGCACCGGCCCCGCCTCCTCGCGAAGGCATGAACGCTGAGGCACACCACGGAACGGGCCTCACCTGTGGCTCGGGCTATGTCTTCTCGACACCTTCGCGCGACCCGATAGGGCCGTGCGCCTGACATCAAACCCCGACGGCGTCGTGCGCACCCTGCGACGAGCTCCGGGGCCTCACCCTTCGCCACGATGAGGACCCATCAAGGGCGCCGCGTCGGCGGGATGCAGGCCGGCGAATCCCGGCGCCTACTACGGCGGCCCACCCATCCCTGGCGGCACCGGCCCGACTCCTCGCGAAAGCACGAACGCTGGGGCGGACTGCGGAACGGGCCTCGCCTTCGGCTCGGGCTGTGTTCTCTGGCGCTGACGCGCATTTCTCTCGCACCGCGTACGGCACAAGAGCGGCCGGGCCGGTTAGGCGCCGTTGTGGGCGCCGGACTCCGCCGACCTGCGTCCCGCCGACGCGGCGCCAAGGAGAGCGCGCAGCGGGGCAGGGCAAGTGGGGCGGGGCAAGGCAGGGCAAGGTGGGGCAGGGCAAGGTGGGGGCGGGGCAGGGCGGGGCAGGGCGGGGCAGGGTGAGAGTGCTAGGACTGGGTTCGAACTAGGGGCCCTGGTCGAACGCGAGCCGGCGATCGTAGCCTGATGTGTGGTGCTAAACAGGGACACCATGAGAGAGACGGCAATGGGCCAAGGCGCCCGCGGCGAGCTCGTCAGTTGGCTGGTCGAGGCGATCAGGTCCGTCTCGACCGCGCACCCGTTGCGGGTCGCCGTCGACGGGCCGCCCGCCGCCGGTAAGACCACGCTGGCCGACGAGCTGGCCGTCGTCCTGCGTGCGCAGGACCGCGACGTCATCCGCGCGACCATCGACGACTTCCTCTTTCCTCGTGCACAGCGCTACCGACGCGGCCGGTACTCGGCCGAAGCCTGCTACTTCGACGCCCACGACCGCGCCGCGCTATGCCGGGTCCTGCTCGATCCGCTGGGCCCAGGCGGAGACCGAAAATTCCAACGGGCGGTCTACGACAGTGACACCGACACCCCATTGTCCCCGCCGCCCACGACCGCCCCCGCAGACGCCGTCCTGCTCTTCGACGGCGTCTTCCTCCTGCGCCCAGAACTCGTCGACCGGTGGGACCTGCGCATCTTCGTGTCCGTCCCGTTCGAGCAGACGGTAGATCGCGCCCGAGACCGAAGCACAGCGCTGACCGGGTCCACCGCCCACACCACCGAAATCGAACGGTCCTGGCGCGACCGCTATATCCCCGCCCAGCAGCTTTACTTCGCCACAGCCCGCCCAACCGACCACGCCGACATCATCGTGTACAACGACCAGCTCCAACGGCCGACCTGCGAAGTCCGACCACACTCATCGATACACAGAATTTGACAGTGTCGCCGTGAGGGCTGATGCCAGTTGAGGAGGTGTGTGTGCTGCCTGCTGTGATGGCGGGCGGTATTGGGAGTGGCCTCGTTGTGGGCTGCGGGCTTGGCGGGCGGCGGGGTGGTCGCGGGCCGGGGGAAGGGGTCGGTGGCTGTTGGGGGTGGCGGGTTGTGACGGAGGTGAGGGGGGTTTTCGGGGGAGTTCTGGGCTTACTTTCCTGCGGTGGTTGCGGTGCAATTCGGTTGCAAGCGGAGTACAGCTGTCGTGGGGGAGAGTGGTCTTGCTGGGGAGGATGGGTTAGACGTGGAGGTGGCCGGACCAGATGGTCAGGGCTTGGCCGGCGAGGTGGACGCGGTCGCCTTTGACCGTGGTGTGGACCGTGCCGCCTCGGGAAGAGAGCTGGACGCCGGTGAGTGAGGCCGAGCCCAGTTTCTCGGACCAGTAGGGAGCGAGCATGCAGTGGGCCGAGCCGGTCACCGGGTCCTCAGGGACGCCGACGGCGGGAGCGAAGAAGCGGGAGACATAGTCCGCGTCGCGGGAAAGGGAGCGATTCGAGCCGTTGGGAGCGGAGTAGTCCGACCCCGGAGAGGGCGAGTGATCCCGGTCGCAGGATGGCGGGTCGTCTGGGCCGCTGGAAGGTGGGTAGTCCGGGTTTTCGGATGGCGAGAGGTTCGGGGCGGCGTCGGCTCGGGTAAGGGTGGCGTTGCTGGGGAGAAAAGTGGTGTTCGGGTGAGTCGCGGTGCGGGCGGTTACGCAGACGGCGCGGGCCGGAAGGGTGGCCAGCGCGTCGAGGTCGGGGTCCAGTGTGCGGACGGCCTCCTCGGAGTCGAGTTCCGCCAGCAGGTCGAAGCGGCCCATGCCGACCCACGTCGGGGACGCTCCCAACGCCTTGGCCAGGACCTCGGGGGCCGATATCTCGGTGGGCGGAGAAGCGGGGAAATCCATCGAAATACGCCCGTGATCGAGCTGCCGGGTCGTCAGGATTCCACTCTTCGTAGAAAATTCGATCGAACCGGAGGCCGCGCCGGTCGAATACAGGACATGCGCGGACGCGAGCGTGGCGTGCCCGCACAATGCGACCTCTACCGTGGGAGTGAACCATCGCAGGGACCACGGACGGCCCTCGCCCTGAGGCAGCACGAAGGCCGTCTCGGAGTGGCGCATCTCGCTGGCCAGGGCCTGCATCCACTCGTTCGATCGCGGACTCTCCAGCAGGCAGACCCCCGCCGGGTTACCCTTGAAGGGCCGATCGGTGAACGAATCCACGGTGAAGATACGCATGCCGCCGATCCTATCCACCCCCAGATAACCGGTCGAAACGGCAGTGAAACCCGTGCAAAATCAAAAGGACGTGGGCGTGTCGCACCCTCCCCGGCGACGTGTCCGTTACGGTCATTTGTGGTGGGGCACGGCGAATGCGGCCGGTTCTCGCGGAAAGGACAGAGCCGATGGGGGCAGTGCGCAGGGTGGTGAGTTACCTTGGCCTGGGCGATGGGGATCAGTACGACGAGCCCTACGACTATGACGAGTACGAGGATGAGCGGATGCCCGCGTCGGAACGGGCCGCCAGGCGCTGGGGGTCGGGTGTGGATCCCGCACGGATCATTATGATCCGCCCGCGGAAGTACTCCGACGCGCTCATCGTGGGACAGCACTTCAGGGACGGCCAGGCGGTCATCATGGACGTGGCCGGCATGTCCCTGGCCGAGGCCACGCGCATGGTCGACTTCGCGGCCGGCCTGACGTATGGCTGCGACGGACGTATCGAGCGGATCGCCGACAAGGTGTTCCTGCTGGCTCCGGCCGACATCGAGATCACGACAACCTAGCGCGACGCGTACGTGCGTCGGCCGGGTTGGCCGACGTAGAACGGCGTGAAGTCGCCGTGCCATGTCCGGCCGGCCCGGCCGTCGTGCGGCTGTGAGTGCCGTGTCGGCGCCGGCTTGGAGCGCCGTGTCCGCTGGGGAAGGGGCAATACGCGACGTGGGGTCTCGGGCTCCGGCGCTCCCCTTTCCGGCCTACTTCAGATGATCTTTCACTCAGGTTCGCCTTCGTCCTCGTGTCGTCGCGTGCCCCGTGTTGTCGCCTGTCTCTCGCTCAGACGCCGTGCGGTCGGCTGAATCTCCGGGCCTCTGGCACGCGCTCCTCTCGCACGGCGTAGAGGGCTGGCATGGCTGGCCGCCGTTATAGGCGCCGGGATTCGCCGACCTGCGTCTCGCCGACGCGGCGCCCAGGAGAGCACGTACTAGGGCCGGGGGAACAGCACGTACCAGGCGGTCCTAGGCGCCGGGATTCGCCGACCTGCGTCTCGCCGACGCGGCGCCCAGGAGAGCACGTACTAGGGCCCGGGAAGAGCACGTACCAGGCCCTAGGCGCTGGGGTTCGCCGCCTGCGTCTCGCCGACGCGTCGTCGTGTGTGCTGACTGGGTCAGCGGGGGGAGGCTGGGCGGTGGTCGGCGACGGCGGGGCCGCGGCGGAGGAGGCGGGTGATGGACGCGAGGTTGTCGGCGGCGGTCTCGGCCCGCTGTGCCGATTCGCGCGCGTAGTCGTGTAATGCCCAGACGGCCGCCTCGGCTTGCTCGCGGAGGCGGGTGATCTCGTCCTCGACCCGGCGGGCCTCGGCCTGGTCGCGGGTGTTGACGCGCCACAGAAGGGCTCCCACGATGCCGCCGAGCACCAGGGCGGCCACGGCGAACAGTTCCGACACCGTGAACGCCAGCACGAGCGCCACGATCGGCAGCAGCGCGGGTCCGTACACCAGCCAGCGCGGCGAGCGGCGGGCGGCCTCCGCGGCGCGGATGGCCGACTCCGCGGCGGTGAGGGACGGAAGGTCGGGTCCTTCGGGGCGGAGGATGACGTCGTGGCCGAGCAGGGGGACGGTGATCTCTGCGGGCGGCGCGACGGCGCTCTCTTCGGCCAGCCGTCCGGCGGCGTCGCGGACGACCGGGGCGGCGACGTGGAAGGCGATGGCCGCCAGGTACGGGTCCGCGTCGGGCCGGATGTCGTCCAGGAGGTGCGCGGTCAGCGGCTTGAGCGGCACGGAGCCGTCCTCCAGGACCATGGAGCGCAGTACGGTGAGCGGCTCGGCGTCCGGGGGCGGGGCGGAGTCGTCCTTCCCGGCGATGGTGGGAAGCTCCGGACGCGGCGGGTCGTCGGCCGACGGGTTGGCGAGGCTGGAGAGGTCGATACGCCGGGGGTTGGGATGGTCGGCGCGTGTCCCGGAGGAGTCCGTCTGGGCTTCAGAAGAGTGAGTACGAGCTCCGGGCGCGTCCGCACGGTGTGCGGAGGGCTTCGCAGGGGATCCGGAGCGGTCTGCATGGGATCTTGTGGGCTCCGCGGGAAGTCCGGAGCGGTCTGCGCTGGATCCGGTGGGGTCCGCGGCGGCTCCGGAAGGGTCCGTAAGGGGGCCGGAACGGTCCGCGTGGGGGCCAGAAGTGTCCGTGTGGGATCCGGGGGAGGCCGTGGATCCAGGAGGGGCGTTGCGCGGTTCTGACGGTGCGGGGCGCGGGGTGGGCGGGGTGTTCCTGGGCGGGCGGGTGGAGGTGATGTCCGTGCACCGGTCGAGCAGGCGGGACAGGCGCGCGGCGGCCTGGACGGGCGCGGCCAGCTCGGGGACGTCGGCGAGCGCGGGGAGCGCGGTCATGGCGGGGGAGGTGCCGGAGGACGACTCCTCTGGGGCCAGGACGCGCAGCCACAGGTCATGGTCGACGGACGAGGCGACGCCGGCGGCGTCGAGCTTGCGGAGCACGAAGATCTTGCCTGCGGGGCCGTACGCGCCTCGGGCGGCGGCGGTCCAGAGGGCACGCTGACCCGGGGTCACGGGGTGTTCGGCGGACAGGTCGCCGAAGGCGGTGCCGAGCCAGGAGGCGTGGATCCGGTCGCCGTGGCCGCTGACGGCGAGGGCGAGGCACAGGAACAAGGCGGTGCCGGGCTCGTCGAGCTGCGCGGCACGGCTCAGCGGCTCCAGCGCGTCCTCACCGGAGAGGATCAGCAGCAGCGCCTCCACTGCCGGGGCCAGCCACGTGTCCGTGACGCAGAGAACTCCCGCCGGCGGCCGCGGCGCGGCCCCGCCCGCCGCCAGCTCCTCGACCAGACGCTCGGCATACCGCCTCAGCTCCGCAGGCTCCCCAGGATTCGGACAACGCCCCGGATGCACGGACGGTCCGCAGGTCAGGGGTCCAGCGGCATGAGAGGCGTCCGCCGAGTGTGCGGGCTCTTCGGCACCCGAACGATGCTCCGGGTGCCCCGTCGGTCCGTGGGGCGGGAGGTCGGTGGCGTGGGAGGAGTCGGAGGATTGCGTGGGCTGCCCGGCGTTCGGGGGGTTTTCGGGGTGCGCCGTCGGTCCGTGGGGCGGGAGGTCGGTGGCGTGGGAGGAGTCGGGGGACTGGGTGGGTTCCCCGGCGTTGGGAGGGTTTTCGGGGTGCGCCGTCGGTCCGTGGGGCGGGAGGTCGGTGGCGTGGGAGGAGTCGGGGGACTGGGTGGGCTGCCCGGTGTTCGGGGGGGTTTCGGGGTGCGTTGACGGCTCGTAGGCCAGGGGGCCGGCGGGGGTGGAGGTGGTGGCTGGGGAGGTGGTCGGTGGTGCGGGGGGTGGGGGGATGACGGGGGCGGCCGCCGGTGGTGTTGTGGGGGAAGGGGCGGGGGCTGCGGGGGCCGGGGGCGTGGTCGAGGGTGGGGTGGGGTCTCCGGGGGTGGAGACGTTGGAGTTCGTGGTCAGGTCCATGCTCAAGGCGGGCAACTCCCCGAAGGCGTGAGGAAGGCCCCCGGCGGCGAGGGTTCGGCAGGCACTCCCATGACCGCGCCAAGGTTAGTTCTTTGGGCGCCGCGGTGTACGGCGGCACGCCGACGGAGGCCGGATAACCAGGTCAGGTGGTCACATGCGGTCAGGGACCGGCACGCCCAAAAGGTTCAGACCCGACTCCAGCACGCGAAGCGCGAGCGCGCACAGCGCGAGCCGGGAGGCGCGCGTGGCCGGGTCGACGCCGTCCTTCAGGACCGGGCACTTCTCGTAGAAGGTGGTGAAAGCGCTCGCGGTCTCGAACAGGTAGGCGCAGACGCGGTGCGGCTCGGCGGCCTGTGCGGCGGCCTCGACGACCGTCCCGAACCCGAGGAGCTGGAGCGCCAGATCGCGTTCGGCCTGTTCGCCCAGGATGATCGGCCCGGTCACCTCGGCCGGGTCGATGTCGCCCTTGCGGAAGATCGAGCGGATTCTGGCCGTGGCGTACTGCATGTACGGGCCGGTGTTGCCGGTGAAGGCGAGCATGCGGTCGAAGTCGAAGACGTACTCGCTCTCGTGGCTGAGCGACAGGTCGGCGTACTTGACCGCGCCCATGCCGACGACGTTGGCGATCTCGGAGCGCGTGGCCTCGTCGTAGCCGCGGTCGGCGATGGCGGCGGAGGCCCGCTCGACGGCTTCGTCGAGGAGGTCGCTGAGCTTGACGCTCTCGCCGCTGCGGGTGCGGAACCGGCGGCCGTCGGAGCCGAGCATCATGCCGATGCGGATGTGCTCGGCGGAGACCTCGTCGGGCAGCCAGCCGGCCTGCCGGGCGGCGGCGAAGACCATCTGGAAGTGGAGGGCCTGCTCGTTGCCGACGACGTAGAGGACGCGGTCGGCCTTGAGGTCGCGCACGCGGTACCGGACGGCGGCGAGGTCGGTGGTGGCGTAGCCGTACCCGCCGTCGCTCTTGCGGATGATGAGCGGCAGGGGCTTGTCGTCGGTGCCGGTGAAGCCGGGCGGGAACACGCACAGCGCGCCCTCGCTGATCACCGCGAGCCCGCTCGACTCCAGATCGTCGCAGACCTCGGCGAGCATGGGGTTGTAGGTGCTCTCGCCGGCGATGTCGGCGTCGGTGAGCGTGACGCCGAGGGTGGCGTAGACCTTGTTGAAGTAGCGGATCGTGGCGTCCATGAACAGGTGCCACAGCCGGATGGTCTCCGGATCCTCGGCCTGGAGGGTGGAGACTCGCCGCCGCGAGCGCTCCTTGAAGGCGGGGTCGGAGTCGAACTTGGCCCGCGCCTCCTGGTAGTACTCGTTGCCCTCGCCGGCCTCCAGTCGCGCGATGGCGTTGGCCTCACCGATGTCGAGGAGATGCTCGATGAGCATGCCGAACGGAGTGCCCCAGTCGCCCAGGTGGTTCTGCCGGATGACGCGGTTGCCGAGGTGTTCGAGGAGCCGCACCAGCGAGTCGCCGACGATGGTGGTGCGCAGGTGGCCGACGTGCATCTCTTTGGCGGCGTTGGGCGCGGAGTAGTCGACGACGACGGTCTGCGGCGGCGTGGAGCGGCCGACACCGCTGCGGGGATCGCGCAGGACCTGCTCGGCCTGGGCGGAGATCCACGCGTCGCTCAGCGTGATGTTGAGGAAGCCGGGGCCGCTGACCTCGACCTTGGAGAAGGGATCGTCGGGGCCGCCCGCGCCGAGCGCGGCCGCGATGGCCTCGGCGACCTCCCGCGGGGCGCGTCGCAGCCGCTTGGCCAGGCTCAGCGCGACGTTCGCCTGGAAGTCGGCGAACTGGGAGGGCCGGATCAGCGGGTCGGCGCTCACGTGCTCAGGGCCGAAGGCGGTGCCCAGCGCCTGCTGGACCCGCTCGGCGAGCACGAGCTGCGGGTCGGTCATGCCCCAAGGATATCCGCTGATCATATGACCAGGAGCGCATTATCCACAGACATGATCATCATCGTGGGTCCGGAGGCGCGACGGCTCCTACCAGCGGCGATGTTTGTGCCCGGCCGCGATGCGCTCCCCCACGTGGGCGACGGTGCCCTGGCGGGCGAGGTTCATCGCGAGGACGCAGGCGGCCGTGACGCCCTTGGCCGTCGAGGCGCCGTGCGCGATGACGACGGTGCCGTTGAGCCCGAGCAGGACGGCGCCGCCGTACACCTCGGGGTCGAGGCGTTTGCGCAGGTCGCGAAGCCGTCGTCGTTGCAGGGCCGCCGCGAGCCGCGCGACGTGCCCGCTTTCGAGGGTCTCGCGCAGTTCGGTGAAGGCGTACCGGACGGCGCCCTCCATGGTCTTGAGCGCGATGTTGCCGGTGAAGCCGTCGGTGACGATGACGTCCACGACGCCGTTCAGCAGGTCGTGGCCCTCGACGTTGCCGGTGAAGTTGAGGGAGGGGACGGCGGCGGCGAGCAGTTCGTGGGCGCGCTTGGTGAGCTTGTTGCCCTTCTCGGCCTCTCCGCCGATCGTGAGCAGGCCGACGCGCGGCGCGGCCAGGCCGAGCGCGGTCTCGGCGTAGGCGGCGCCGAGGTGCGCGAACTGGACGAGCGTCTCCGGCTTGACGTCGGCGGTGGCGCCGGCGTCCAGGAGGACGGTGGGATGGGGCCTGGTCGGGAGGGGGACGGCGATGGCGGGCCGCAGCACTCCCTGCTGGGCTCTCAGCCTGAGCTTGCCGGTGGCCACGACCCCGGCCGTGGACCCGGCGGACACGACCGCCGAGGCGTCGCCGCGCCGGACGAGGTGGCAGGCGACGGCGATGCTGGAGCGAGGGCGGCGCAGGCTGGCGAGGGCGCCCTCGTCCATGGCGATGGCCTCTTCCGCCCGCACGATCGGGATCTCTCCGGCGGCGTCGTGGACGGCGAGGGCCTCCGAGACCGTCCGGGGGGACCCGACGAGGACGACGGGCACGCCGTGGTCCCGTACGGCCGCCACGGCTCCCGCCACGATCTCGCCGGGGGCGTTGTCGCCGCCCATGGCGTCCAGTGCTATCGGCGGAATGCCGTCCAAGCGGTCACCTCGTACGGAATCAGTGTGTGTCCCGCATCGTAGGTCGCCGGGTGGGGTGTTCGGCGCGGCAGGCCAGGTGTGGGGGCTGGTGGGGGGTGGTCAGTGCGCGTGCCAGGGCCAGTGGAAGCGGGTGGCGCCGCGCGAGACCACGACCTTGCCGAAGACGGCACGGCCGGTGACCCGGATCAGCGGGCCGTTGGGGTCGCCGCCCTCCTCGCCGCCGGAGATGTGGCGCTTGGAGAAGATGGCGCTGCCCTCGTCCATGACCCGGGCGTTCTCGGGGACGCGGACGATCAGCTTGCCGCAGAAGGAGTTGAGCTCGAGGGTGATCTCGCGTCCGGGCAGCACGGCGTCGGTGAGGTCGATGATGAGGGCTCCGAAGGTGGAGCGCAGGACGGTGTGGCGTCCGGTGACCCAGCGGCCCCCTCGGATGATCTTGCTGAAGACGGCGGAGACCTGCTGCTGGTCGGCGCTGAACCCGGCCGAGGCGGCGGGGGCGAGGCCGGGGAGGTCGCGGGTGATGGGGACGAGCTCGCCGACCGTGACCGCGTTGTAGGTGGCCTCCAGCCGGTCGGCGTGCTCGACGCTGGTGAGGCGGCCGGTGGCGAGGGCCTCGCCCAGGACGGCGGCGACGTGGTCGCGGTCGGCGTCGGACGCCCGCTGAGCGGTGTCCCGCGACTCGAAGGGCGTAAGAGAACTCACACGGAACAGCGTAGCCCAACTCAAGATATGTCGCGATATGCGGAAGGTTTTACCAAGGCTTTTCGGTCGCACGGAACCAAGCCGACGCGTCCGTGCGTCGGTAAGAGCAACAGACGCATAACAGGCGCATCAGGTTTACCGGACAGCCCACAAGAGAGGAAAAAATCTCTAGTGACCCTGACACAGGCCGGTACGCGAGGTTTCCGGGCCTACACGGCCAAGCATCTGGACGAACTGCTGCGACGCGCTGGATACGACACCGAGGCGCGGCTGCGCATCCGGGCGGTCGCGTCCGTGCTGCCGTTCCGGACAAACCAGTACGTCGTGGACGAGCTGATCGACTGGTCCGACATTCCCGGCGACCCCATCTACCGCCTGGTGTTCCCGCAGGAGGACATGCTCCCGGAAAGCGACGTGTCCGCCATCGCCGCGCTGCTCCGGTCGGACGCGCCCGCCGCCGAGATCCAGGCGGCGGCCAACAAGGTGCGCATGACGCTCAACCCTCACCCAGCCGGGCAGATGGAGCTGAACATGCCCAGGGTCGGCAAGGAGCCGATGCCCGGCGTGCAGCACAAGTACCCAGAGACCGTGCTGTTCTTCCCCAAGCAGGGACAGACGTGTCACGCCTACTGCACCTACTGCTTCCGCTGGGCGCAGTTCGTCGGCGAGCCGGACCTCAAGATGGCCTCCGACGACGTCCAGGGCCTCGTCCGCTACCTGCGCGAGCACCCGCAGGTGACCAGCGTCCTCATCACCGGCGGCGACCCGATGATCATGAGTGCGCCCGTGCTGCGGAGGTACGTCGAGCCGCTGCTCGCGCTCGACCAGCTCGAATCGATCCGCATCGGCACCAAGTCGCTGGCCTACTGGCCCGGCCGGTTCGTCACCGACCCCGACGCGGCCGACGTCCTCAGGCTGTTCTCCACGGTCGTCGAGTCCGGCAAGAACCTCGCCTTCATGGCCCACTTCTCCCACCCGCGCGAGATGGAGCCCGAACTCGTCCAGACCGCGGTGCGGGCCATCAGGGACACCGGCGCCGTGATCCGCACCCAGGCCCCGCTGATCCGCACCGTCAACGACCGCCCGGAGGTGTGGGAGCGGATGTGGCGCACCCAGCACGCGCTGGGCATGGTGCCCTACTACATGTTCGTCGAGCGCGACACCGGGCCGCGGGACTACTTCGCGGTGCCGCTGGCGCGGGCGTACGAGATCTTCCGTGACGCCTACGCGCGGGTGTCCGGCCTGTGCCGCACGGTGCGGGGGCCGTCGATGTCCTCGACGCCGGGAAAGGTGTGCGTCGACGGGATCGCCGAGGTGGCGGGGCGGCGGGTGTTCGTGCTGCACCTGATCCAGGCGCGGGACCCGAGCCTCGTCGGGAGGCCCTTCTTCGCGGAGTACGACCCGAGCGCGGTGTGGCTGGACGACCTGCGGCCGGCCTTCGCGGACCGTTTTCCCTTCGAGACCGGGGCTTTGGACGCGGCACGGCCGCTCGTGACGCCGGGCGGCCCGCTCGGCCGGCTGTAAGCCCGCCCGGCGAGCCGGGGGGCCGGCGCGTCCAGAGGAACCGGCCGGCGCCTCGCCCGAGGCGCCGGCCGGTTTTCGAACGACGTGGCGAATATCGGTGGACGACGGGTCAGGTGTCAGGTATCTGTCAGTTGTCGCCCGGATCGCGCACGTAGGTGCGGCGGGCGATCTGGGCCTGCAGACGGGCCATCTGCCAGTGCAGCTCGATGAGCTGCTCGGCGAGCAGGGCCCGAGGAATGTCCGAAGGGTCCTCGGCGGACAGGTGATCGATCGCGATCGCCAGCTCTCGCACCCCGCACCCCCACTCCATCACGTATCCCTCAGATCGAATCTTCGTTCGAATCATAGTGGAACGCCGGTCGCGATGTCAGCAGATTCGGGGGCGCGTGTCGGACTTCTGTACGGTCTGGCCCGTCCCGCATCAGAGGCCCCGCCGGGGCGCTCAGGTCTCGTAGACGGGCGCGAGGTAGCCGCGGGCGAGCGTGTTGGCCGTGATGTTGAAGCCCACGACGGCCGCCGCCGGGTCGTCCCCGACGTCGAGCTTCTCCACGCCGAGCGCGTGCACCGCGAACAGGTACCGGTGCGGCGCGCCCGGAGGCGGCGCGGCGCCGCCGTAGTGCTTGAGGCCGTAGTCGTTGCGCCCGTGGACCGCGCCCGCCGGCAGGCCCTCGAACCCCGCCGACCCGGCGCCCGCGGGCAGCTCGGTCACGTCGGCGGGGATGTCGTAGAGCACCCAGTGCCAGAAGCCGCTGCCCGTCGGCGCGTCGGGGTCGAAGCAGGTGACCGCGAGGCTCTTGGTGCCCGCGGGCACGCCGGACCAGCGCAGATGCGGCGAGACGTTGCCCCCGCTCATGCCCCAGCCGTCGAAGACCTGCTCCTGCGACAGACGCTCACCGTCGCGGACGTCGTCGCTCTCGACGGTGAGCGGCGCCACCTCGGGCAGAAAGTCGTAGGGAATCGGTGGCTGCTTTGCCACAGGGACCTCCGATAGAAAGACGTTCACGAACGCCCTCATCTTGCCCTGTGAGTGGCCGCCTATCTGGTTGCGCCCGGCCCCGTGGTTCGGGGCGCGGCGGTGTTCTGGAGTCGTCAGGCGCAAGGGTGAGGAACGATCCCTTGCGCCTGACGACGGAAGAACGCCGCCTAAAAGGCGCCCCGAACCCGCCGCGCCGGAGGCGCGGCCATGAACACAGCCATGAATTAGGCGTTATAAGCCGCGAGGACCGTCGCCGGGTCGCCGTCCATCTTGATCTTGCCCTTGTGGAGCCAGATGACGCGGTTGCAGGTTTCCTCGATGACGTCCAGGTTGTGGGCGACGAGGAAGACGGTTCCGGCCTCGTCGCGCATCTGCTGGATGCGCTCCTGGCTCTTGCGCTTGAACTCGCGGTCGCCGGTGGCGAGGGCCTCGTCGATGAGCAGCACGTTGTGGGTCTTGGCCGAGGCGATCGAGAAGCGCAGGCGGGCGCCCATGCCCGAGGAGTAGGTCGACATCGGGAACTGCACGAACTCGCCGATGCCGGAGAACTCCACGATCTCGTCGTAGCGCTCGCGGACCTGCGCGGGGGTCATGCCCATGGCGTAGCAGCCGAGCACGATGTTGCGCTCGCCGGTCAGCTCCTTCATCAGCGCCGCGTTGACGCCTAGGAGCGAGGGCTGGCCGTCGGTGTAGACGGCGCCCTTGTGCGGGGGCAGCAGGCCCGCGATGGCCCGCAGCAGGGTGGACTTGCCCGAGCCGTTGCGGCCGATGATGCCGATCGCGTCGCCGTGGCGGGCGATGAAGGTGACGCCCTTGACGGCGTGGACCTCCTTCATCTGGGGCCGGCCCTGGCGGCGGACGATGCGCATGAGGGCGTTGGCGGCGTTGCCCTTCTCGCTGTCGCTGGCCGCGCCGAAGACGCGGTAGACGATGTGGAGGTCGTCGACGATGACCGTGGGCGCGGGCTCGGACGTGTCCCGCGGGGCCGGGCCCTGGGCGGCCACCTGCTCGTTCGCCATGCCGGACAGCTCCTTGGTCAACTCAGCCACGGCCGTACCTTTCCTCGGCCCGCCAGAAGTACCAGAAGCCGCCGATCAGCGCGACCGCGGCCCAGAAGCCGGCGTACAGCCACAGTTGCGGCAGGCTGCTGTGCGGGAAGCCGTGCCGGACGAGATCCTCCGGGTAGGTCTCCAGGAGCAGGTGGCGCATCAGGTCGATGAAGACCGACGGGGGGTTGAACTCCAGCAGGAAGCGGGCCCAGTCGGGGTTGTCCTTCATCTTCGCCGGGATGCTGTAGAAGACGCCCGAGGTGTAGAGCCAGGTGCGCAGGATGAACGGCAGCAACTGGTTCATGTCGCGGACGAACGCGCCGATGCGGGCGAGCAGCAGGCTCATGCCGATGTTGAAGATGGTCTGCAGGACCAGCGCCACCGGGATCAGCAGCCACATCCACGTCAACGGCTCGCCGGTGACCAGCACGATCACGGCCAGGACGCCGATCGAGATGGCGAGCTGCTGGAACTCCTGGATGGTGTACGCCAGGGGGAGCGCCGCGCGCGGGAAGTGCAGGGCCCGGATCAGCGACAGGTTGCCCGAGATGGACTTGGCGCCGCCGGTGATCGACCGCTGCGTGTAGCCGTAGACGAACACACCGGTGATGAGGAACGCCGGATAGTTCGTGATGTTGTTCTTCTGCCCCAGGATCAGGCCGAACATCAGGTAGTAGACGGCCGCGTTCAGCAGCGGCGTCAGGACCTGCCAGAGCTGCCCGAGGATCGAGTCGGAGTACTTCGAGACGTTGCGCGACGTGGCGTACGTCAGGACGAAGTGCCGCCGCTCCCACAGTTGACGCAGGTATACGGGCAGACTGGGGCGCGCGATGGCGCGTCGCAACCCGTGGCGCTCGGCGAGCGCGGACAGCGACTCCTTCCCGCCCTGGGAGGAGCCGTGCGCCCGGTCGCCCGCCCGGGAGTCCGCGACAGCGGAATCCGGCTGACTCATGGCATGGACTCTATTGGATCCGGGTGAATGAGATGCCTGCGGTTCCATTCGATCGGGACGGGGGTCCGAACGTTCGGGGGTCGGCCGGAGGCCGGCGCGTTCGCGCAGGTAGGCCGGGGGAAGGGAGTGGCGTCCTGTATGCCATGAGGTGCGACCACTGGCCTAGCGTGTGTACCTTAGTGACGACTTTGTGCCATATCAAGGCATTATTGGCGGCCTAGTTGGTATGCGTGTGACGCCCGACAGGACGACGTGTGACCGAACTGCAATGCACCAGAGACTCGCTGGTGAGAAGTAGTGAGGGATGCTCGCGGTCGACTGGCAGGGCGTCAACTGACTTGACCGTGTCCGCGAATCTCAGGGCCGGATCCTCTGAGAGGCGTGCTGACATGAGCGGTTCAGTGTCAACGCTCACCTTAGAGGGAGGACAATCCACGATGCGTGTGACCAAGGGCGCACAGATCGTCACGGCGACCGCGTTGCTCGCGCTGGCGGTTGCGGCGTGTGGCGGTAGCGGCGACACATCCAGTTCCAGTTCGGGCAGCGCCGCCGCGGGGAACGCGAGCGCGGTCAGGGTGGAGATCGCCGAGCCTCAGCACGACCTCATTCCGGGCAACACCACCGAGACCAGCGGCGCCGAGGTGCTGAACGCCCTGTTCGTCGGACTTGTCGACTACGACGCGGACAAGAAGCCTTTCAACCGCATCGCCGAGTCCATCGAGTCGACGGACTCCACGACGTGGACGATCAAGCTCAAGGACGGGTACAAGTGGCACAACGGTGAACCCGTCGTCGCCCAGAACTTCGTCGACTCCTGGAACTACACGGCGAACGGCGCCAACGCCCAGGAGGGCAACTACTTCTTCGGCAGCATCGCCGGTTACGACGAGCTGAACCCGGGCGAGGGCAAGACGCCGTCGGCGACCACCCTCACCGGCCTGAAGGTCGTCGACGACAAGACCTTCACCGTCCAGCTCAAGAACCCCTTCTCCGGCTTCCCGACGATGCTGGGCTACACGGCGTTCTCCCCGCTGCCCAAGGCCGCCTTCGAGTCCGAGGGCAAGCTGAAGGCCGACTTCGGCTCCAACCCGATCGGCAACGGCCCCTTCAAGATCTCCAAGCCGTGGAAGCGCGGCACGGACCAGACCATCTCCACGGTCCGCAACGAGGAGTTCAAGGAGGGTAAGGCCAAGGTTGAAGCGGTCGACTTCAAGATCTACACCGACCTGGCCACCGCCTTCAACGACCTGCGCGCCGGCAACCTGGACATCATGGACCAGCTGCCCGCCGAGGCCATCGCCACCGCCAAGCAGGAGTTCGGCGACCGCTACATCGAGCAGCCCTCCTCCGGTATCGGCTACATCGGCTTCCCGGTCGTCAGCGGCGCCGACTACGCCAAGAACGCCGACATCCGCAAGGCGATCTCCATGGCGATCGACCGCAAGACGATCACCGAGACGGTCTTCTCCGGCACCCGCGTCCCGGCCGACGACTTCATCAGCCCCGTCGTCGCCGGTTACCGCCAGGGCGCCTGCGGCGAGGCGTGCACCTACGACCCGGCCAAGGCCAAGGCCCTGTTCCAGCAGGCCGGCGGCGACAAGATGAGCGAGATCGTCATCGGCTACAACGGCGACGGCGGCCACAAGGAGTGGATCGAGGCCATCGCCAACAACCTGCGCACCAATCTCGGTGCAAAGGTGACGCCGAAGCCCGTCGAGAAGTTCGCCACCATCCTGGACGACCTGGGCGCCAAGAAGTGGACCGGGTCCTTCCGCATGGCGTGGATCATGGACTACCCCTCGCCGGAGAACTACCTGCGCCCGCAGTTCGGCAGCGGCGGCAGCTCGAACTACTCCGGGTTCAAGAGCAAGGAGTTCGACGACCTGCTCACGAAGGCCGACGCCGCCAAGACCCTGGACGAGGGCGTCAAGTACTACCAGCAGGCCGACGACCTGGTCCTGAAGGAGCTCCCGTACATCCCGGTGTACTTCTACCAGACCAACGGCGCCTACTCGCAGCACGTGAAGAACGTCAAGATTGACCCGTTCGAGCGGATCGACCTGTTCAACGTAGAGAAGGCCTGACGTCGACCACGCCGGGTGGTTCGATACATTCGAACCGCCCGGGGTGGGCGACCACCCATGAGGGCAGCCCAGAGGTTGCGGCGGGCTGCCCTTTGTAATGATCGGGAGAATGAATGGGCCGCTACGTTCTACGGCGTCTGCTACAGGCGATCCCTGTACTGCTGGGCACCACGTTCCTCATCTTCGCCATCGTTTACGCCCTTCCGGGCGACCCCCTCCAGGCGCTGGCCGGCGAGAAGCGCGTCGACCCCGTCTTCGCTGCCGCGATGAGGGAACAGTTCCACCTCAACGAGCCGCTGGTCGTGCGGTACGGGTACTACGTCCGCGACATCGTCTCCGGCAACTTCGGAACGACGTTCCGCGGCCTGCCCGTCTCGACCATCTTCGAGGGCAAGTTCCAGGTCACCTTCAAGCTGGCGATGACGGCGCTCATCTTCGAGGCGATCATCGGTGTCGGGCTCGGCCTGTGGGCGGCGCTGCGCCGCGGCAAGTGGGAGGACAAGGCCGTCCTGGCCTTCACCCTGCTGCTGGTCTCGATCCCCACCCTGGTCAGCGGCTTCGTGCTCCAGCTCGTCCTCGGCGTCAAGTTCAAGCAGAGCACCGGGCTCGCGCTCTTCCCGGTCGCGGGCATCGGGGACGGCCTGCGCAGCTACCTGCTGCCGGGCTTCGTCCTCGCCACCGTCTCGGTCGCCTATCTGACCCGCCTCACGCGGACGAGCCTGATGGAGACCCTGCGCGCCGACTACGTGCGGACGGCCATCGCCAAGGGCATGCCGCGCCGCCGGGTGCTCGGACGGCACGCGTTGCGCAACTCGCTGATCCCCATGGTGACGTACCTGGGCGCCGACCTCGGCACGCTCATGGGCGGTGCGGTGATCACCGAGACGATCTTCAACCTGCCCGGTATCGGCCAGCAGCTTTTCCAGTCGGTCTACTTGCGGGAGAACCCCGTCGTGGTCGGCATCGTGACGGTCCTGGTCCTGATCTACATCGTGGCCAACCTCGTGGTCGACCTGCTGTACGCCGTCCTCGACCCCAGGATCCGCTATGAGTAACGACACTCTGCCCGCGGCCGCCCCCGCCGCGCCGCCGGCCAAGCCGGTCAAGCCGGAGAAGCCCGCCAGCCTGTGGTCGGACGCCTGGTACGACCTGCGGCGCAACCCGGTGTTCATCATCGGCGCCCTGATGGTCGCGATCTTCGTGCTGATCTCGGCGTTCCCGGGCCTGTTCGACACGGTCGGCGTCGACCCCTCGACCTGCCAGCTCGCCGACGCGCGCAAGACCTGGTCCTCCGCGCACTGGTTCGGCAGCGACAACCTCGGCTGCGACGTCTACTCGCGGGTCATCCACGGCGCCAGGGTCTCCATCCTGGTCGGCTTCATCAGCGCAGGGGTGACCGGCCTGATCGGCGGCCTGCTCGGGCTGCTCGCCGGCTTCTACGGGCGCTGGGTGGACGTGATCCTGTCCCGCGTCGCCGAGATCTTCTTCGCCATCCCCTCGATCCTGGGCGCCCTGCTCATCCTGGCGGTCGTCGGCCGCGACAACGCCGGCATCGGCAGCGTCGTGCTGGCCCTGTCCCTGCTCGCCTGGCCGATGGTGCTGCGCATCATGCGGGCCGCGGTGATCACGGCCAAGCACCAGGACTACGTGGTGGCCGCCCGCGCGCTCGGCGCGGGACCGTGGCGGATCATGCTCAGGCACATCCTGCCGAACGCGATCGCGCCCGTGATCGTGGTCTCGACCATCAACCTCGGCGCGTTCATCGCCGGCGAGGCGGCCCTGTCGTTCCTCGGCGTCGGCATCCAGTCGCCGCAGATCTCCTGGGGCCTGATGATCGCGGACGCGCGCAACCGCTTCCTGGAGGCGCCGCTGCCGCTGCTGTTCCCCGCGCTGTTCCTGAGCCTGACCATCCTCAGCGTCGTGATGCTGGGTGACGCGGTTCGTGACGCGCTCGACCCCAAGCTGCGGTAGGAAGGCACCGAGGTGAAGAACCCTTCGATCGACTCGCACCCGCTGCCGGGCGAGAACGCGACCGAGCCCCTGCTGGCGGTGGACAACCTGCACGTGGAGTTCACCACCCGCCAGGGCCTGGTCCGGGCCGTCAACGGCGTGAGCTACACGGTCAACGCGGGCGAGTCGCTGGCCGTCCTCGGCGAGTCCGGGTCGGGCAAGTCCGTGACCGCGCAGGCCATCATGGGCATCCTCGACATGCCGCCCGCCCGGATCCCCAAGGGGGAGGTGCGCTTCCGCGGTACCGACCTGCTCAAGCTGTCGGACCAGGCGCGCAGCCAGATCCGCGGCCAGCGCATCGCGATGATCTTCCAGGACGCCCTGTCGGCGCTGAACCCGGTGTTCACGGTCGGATGGCAGATCAGCGAGATGTTCCGCGTCCACCGCGGCGTCTCCAAGCGCGACGCCATGAAGAAGGCCGTCGAGCTCATGGACCGCGTCCGCATCCCGGCCGCGCGCCAGCGGGTCAACGACTACCCGCACCAGTTCTCCGGCGGCATGCGCCAGCGCATCATGATCGCGATGTCGATCGCGCTGGACCCCGAGGTGCTCATCGCCGACGAGCCCACCACCGCGCTGGACGTGACCGTCCAGGCGCAGATCATGGAACTGCTCGCCGAGCTGCAGCGCGAGAGCAACATGGGGCTCATCCTGATCACCCACGACCTCGGCGTCGTGGCGGACGTCGCCGACAAGATCGCCGTGATGTACGGCGGGCGCATCGTCGAGAACGCGCCCGTGCACGACCTCTACAAGACCCCGGCGCACCCCTACTCCAAGGGCCTCCTGGACTCGATCCCCCGGGTCGACATGAAGGGCCAGGAGTTGTACGCCATCAAGGGCCTTCCGCCGAACCTGCTCGACATGCCCTCGGGCTGTGCCTTCCACCCCCGCTGCCCGTACCGCCGGGACAACTGCGTGACCGAGGTGCCTCCGCTGTACGAGATCAGCGGGACGCGCGGCAGCGCCTGCCACTACTACAGGGAGGTCCTCGATGGCACCGTCGGGTGAGCCGATTCTTCAGGTCCGTGACCTGGTCAAGCACTTCCCGCTGAGCCAGGGCATCGTCTTCAAGCGGCAGGTCGGCGCCATCAAGGCGGTGGACGGCGTCTCGTTCGACCTGCACCGCGGCGAGACCCTCGGCGTCGTCGGCGAGTCCGGCTGCGGCAAGTCCACGCTCGCGAAGCTGCTGATGGCGCTGGAGCGGCCCACCTCGGGAGAGGCGAAGATCAAGGGCGTCGACCTGGCCAAGGCGCGCGGGTCGGAGCTCAAGCGGATGCGCCGCAACATCCAGATGGTCATGCAGGACCCCTACACCTCGTTGAACCCCCGCATGACGGTCGGCGACATCATCGGAGAGCCGTTCGAGATCCACTCCGAGGTGGCGCCGCGGGGCGACCGCCGCAGGAAGGTGCAGGAACTGCTGGAGGTGGTCGGCCTCAACCCCGAGCACATCAACCGTTACCCGCACCAGTTCTCCGGCGGTCAGCGGCAGCGCATCGGCATCGCCCGCGGCCTGGCGCTCCAGCCTGAGATCATCATCTGCGACGAGCCCGTGTCGGCGCTCGACGTGTCGATCCAGGCGCAGGTGATGAACTTGCTGGAGCGCCTGCAGAACGAGTTCAACCTCGCCTACATCTTCATCGCCCACGACCTGTCGGTCGTCCGGCACATCTCCGACCGCGTGGCGGTGATGTACCTGGGCAAGATCGTGGAGCTGGGCAAGGACGCCGACATCTACGAGCGGCCGAGCCACCCCTACACCCAGGCGCTGCTGTCGGCCGTGCCGGTGCCCGACCCCGAGGGCAGGGAGGGGCGGGAGCGGATCATCCTGCAGGGCGACCCGCCGTCGCCCGCCGACCCGCCGTCCGGCTGCCGGTTCCGCACGCGCTGCTGGAAGGCGCAGGACATCTGCGCCGAGCAGGAGCCCCTGCTGGAGATCCGCGCGGGCGGGCATCCGAGCGCCTGCCACTTCGCCGAGGCGCAGGACGTGATCAACGCCTGACGGGCGTGATCGGCAAGGGCGGTGTCCATGGCCTTCCATGGGACACCGCCCTTATCGTTCATCCGCGCGGACGTCAGAGGACGCTGAGGTTCCCGATGCCGACGCCCACGAGGCCGCCGGTGCCGACGCCGGTGTTCCCGTTGTGGTGGCCGCCGTAGCCGCCGAGGTAACCCCCGCCGTAGCCTCCGCCGAGGTAACCGCCGCCGACGTAGCCGCCGCCGACGTAGCCCCCGCCGACGTAACCACCGCCGACGTAACCACCGCCCCAGTAGCCGTTGCCGTAGCCGACGGCGTAACCGCCGGCGCACGGCACGACGGGAGTGACGACCGTGGCGGAGGGGACGACTGCGCCGACGGGGCCGCAGGGGCAGCAGTCGGCCTTGGCGCTCTTGGCGGAGCTGGAGGCCTTGGCGTTGGTGTCGGCCGAGGCGGCGGCGGCGGGGGCGACGATGGCGATACCGACGCATGCCGTAGTGACCAGAAGGCGGCGAATCATTCGTGCTTCTCCTTGAAAGAACCATCCGGAGCCAGGGGTGGCGTATGCACTCAGTGCTCAGATGGTTACTGGACGTGACCGCTCAGACAGTACCGAACCCGCGAGGCGGATCGACGGCTGAGATGGCCAGACGAGAGCAATGATTGACGGGCCTTTACGTGGCGGGACCACGCCGCTCGTCGCGGTCCGCACGGTGAATTGCTAGGTCAGGGCACCTGCCGGACCCCGGCTTCCGCCACGGTGACGCGGTGCGCCGGGTTGACCGAAGCTTGACCTGGCGCGGCCCCCGGGCTTCAGGCGATAAGCGCGCGATACGGACACTCGGCGCGCGGGCTCATCCGCCTGCCACGCGCCCGAGCCGCACGTGCGCGCCCGGGGGGAGGCCGAGGCGCTGGGCGGCGTCCCCGGAGTTGACGGCCACCGACACCATGCCCGCCGAGTCGGTGAAGGCGACCAGGGTGCCCGGCGGCACGGCGGCGTAGGTGTCGCGGAAGGGGACGGTGACCTGCCGCCTGCCCATGGAGACGGCCAGGGTGTCGCCGACGCGGATCCCGAGGGACGCCAGGTCGCCGGCGGTGACGGAGAGCTGGACGTTGCCGTAGCGGTCCAGGGACAGCACCTCGCCCTCGGCCGTGTCCTGACCGAGGCGCGCCGTGGGCGCGGGGAGCTGCAGCAGCCGGTCGAGGGCGACCTCCGGGCCGAGGTCGGCGGGCTTGCGCCCCGCGCACAGGTGGGCGGCCACCGGCGCGTAGATGTCGCGCCCGTGGAAGGTCGGCGACACGGGGGCGAGGAACAGCTCCTCGTTGGTGATCTCGTACGCCGCCCGCGCGCCGCCGGAGGCGAGCACCGCCCACGACAGCAGGCCGTTGTCCGGGCCGATGAACACGCGCTGCCCGGCCTCGACGGCGACCGAGCGCCGCGTGCAGGCGGCCGCGGGGTCGACGGCGGCGATGTGGACGCCGGCGGGGAGGTACGGCAGCGTCTGGGCGAGGATGGCGGCGCCGCGGCGGATGTCACCGGCCGGGACCAGGTGACATACGTCGATGATCCGCGCCTGCGGGGCGATTCCCACGATCACCCCGTGGCACGACGCCACGAAGCCGTCTTCGAGCCCGTAGTCGGTGAGGAGCGTGATGACAGAGGTCACACTTGGTGACCTTACGTCGCGAGAAGGCGGTGTCATAGGGGCGCGTCCGGACATATCAACGACCAACCGATCTTCGGTTTCGACCGGCCCGATCAAACCCGTACTCCACGCATGGATATACCCACATATCCGGCGAGATGCGCGGCGCGGGACCGAGCCTCCTGCCGGCCCGCCGTCCCGCGACCGGGCCCCCAGGTCTCCCGAACTGTCATGAACAGCCGCGAAATCCCTACTAGCATGGCCTCGGGCCCCACACGCGCGTCGTGGTCCAGGGGCACGCTCGCCCGGGCACACGTTCGCCGGTCTCCCGCATTCCCCCGCCCGGCCTGCCGTCCGCCCCTCCGCGTGCCCGCGCCGAGCCCGATCGCGTCCGATCGAGCCCGATCGAGGAGGACATCATGGACACCGCGCCGGACCACGGCGACGGCGACGCCGAGGACGCCGCGGTTCCCCAGGCCGCCGGTGAGCTGTCCGCCAGGGAACGCGAGCTCCTCGCCTTCGAACGCCAGTGGTGGCGCCACGCGGGCGCCAAGGAGCAGGCGATCCGGGACACCTTCGAGATCTCGGCGACGCGGTACTACCAGTTGCTCGGCCGGCTCATCGACCGTCCCGAGGCCCTGGCCCACGATCCGATGACCGTGAAGCGGCTGCGGCGGCTGCGCGCCTCCCGGCAGCGCGAGCGCGCGGCGCGGCGCCTCGGTATGCGTCCCTGAATCCGGGGGTACTGCTCCACGCGTGACTCATGAAGCATTGCCGGACAATGCCGGGTTAGCTGCTATAAAGGCGGATCCGACGGGCGCGGTGATCGGCCTCGACTTCGACGGCACGCTGGCGCCCATCGTCCCCGACCCCGCCGACGCCCGCGTCGCCCCCGAGGCCGCCGCCGCGCTGGTGCGGCTCGGCGGCCTGGTGGGCGCCGTGGCGATCGTCACCGGCCGCCCCGCCGCCACGGCCATCGAGTACGGCCGGGTGCCCGGCGGTCCCGGCCTCGCCGACGTCCCCGGGCTGGTCGTCCTCGGCCAGTACGGCCTCGAACGCTGGGAGGGCGGGCAGGTGACCTCGCCGCCGCCCCCGCCGGGCGTCGAGCGGGTCCGCGCCGAGGCGCCCGCCCTCGTGGCCTCTCTCGGGTTCACCCTCACCGACGGCGCCGAGCCGGGCGTGACCCTGGAGGACAAGGGCCGGGCCGTCGCCGTCCACACCCGGCGCGCCCCGGATCCCGAGGGGACGCTGCGGGCGCTGCGCGAGCCCTTGGCCAAGCTCGCCGCCGAGACCGGGCTCGCCGTCGAGCCGGGGCGGCTGGTCCTGGAGCTCAGGCCGCCCGGCATGGACAAGGGCCACGCGCTGGGGGCGTTCCTGGCCGAGCGCGCCGCGCGGTCGGTGCTGTTCGCCGGGGACGACCTGGGCGACCTGGCGGCGTTCGAGGCCGTGCGCCTGTCCGGCCTGCCGGGCGTGACGGTGTGCAGCGCCTCCACCGAGGTCACCGAGCTGGCCCGGCGCGCCGACGTCGTCGTGGACGGCCCGGCCGGGGTCGCGGCGCTGCTCACGGCGCTGGCGGACGCGCTTCCGCCGCGCGCCGCGAGCTGACCGCGATCCCGCAGACGGCGCAGAGGATCAGCAGCGGGACGATCAGGAACGCCGTGTGCGTGCCGAAGCCGTCCGCCAGGGCGCCCAGCGCGAACGGGCCGACGCCGGTCGCGGCCGAGCCCCACACCGAGGCCGCCGCGCTGGCCTCCGCCGCGCGACCGCCCGAGGACGCGATGACCCTCGCCAGGCCGAGCGGGAACTGCAGCGCGGCGCCGACGCCGCTCAGCACCAGGCCGGCGTAGCACAGCGCCGGCCTGTCGCCGATCCAGAACACCGCCCAGCCGGTGAGGGTCACGAACAGCGCGCAGGTCAGCAGCCGTGTGGGATCGACCCGCAGGGTCAGCCGCACGGCCGCGAACCGGCCGGCGGCGACGCCGACGGTGAACGCCGTCAGCCCGGTGGCCGCGGCGGCGGCCGTCATGCCGGTACGGTCGGCCAGCAGCTTGGCCGCCCACATGTTGAACAGGAACTCCATCGCCACCAGGCAGAACAGCACTCCGCACGCGGTGTGGAACCGCCAGCCGAAGGGGGCCTTCCGCGCGGCGGGGACCTCGCGCGCGGGCGCGCCGCCCGCGCCGGCGTCCCCCGGGATCCACACCCGGCCCATCAGCACGAGCAGCAGCACCGCCGCGACCGGCGTGACCAGGATGCCGGCGCGCCAGCCGAGCGGAGTGGGCGCCAGGGCGCTGATCAGGTAGGACACGCCGATGCCCACCGTGACGCCGACCGCGTTGGCCTCGTTGATGGCCGCGGGCCCCGCGCCGCCGTGGTGGTCGCTCAGCACCGACATGCCGGCGTACAGCGAGATCGAGCCGCCCGCGCTGGCCAGCCCGTACCCGAGCAGCGTGGCCGGGAGCGCCGGGGTGACGGCCACCAGCGTGACCCCGGCCGTCATCGCGGCCGTGCCGATCCAGGTGGTCAGGCGCCGGCCGATTCTGGCGATCACGCGGGGCATGGCGAGCCCGCTGGTCACGCCGCCGACGGCCATGGCGGTGCCGTGCAGGCCCGCGACGGCCTGCGAGACGCCCTGGTCGAGGCGCAGCAGCGGGAGGGCCGCGGACAGGCCGTACAGGTAGGTCGCGAAGAGGGCGAGCTGGAGGTAGATGAGCCAGGTGGGACGGTCCCGGGTGAGCGATCGGACGATGACGGTCGAGCTCACAGAACCCCCGGGTCTCGAAGTGGGCCACGATCCCACCCGAAATTACCATCGAGCGGACCTTTCACCCCGGGACCGCCGAGGCTAGAAATGTCCTACCCCGCGCCCCGGCTCGCCGGTCTCAGCGGTCGAGGGCGGCGAGCTGGTCGGCGAACCACCGGTGCGGGGGCAGCGCGGTGGCCGCCGCGCGCAGCCGCGCCCCGCGCTTGGCCCGCTCCTCCTCCGGCAGCACCAGCGCGTCGTGCAGGGCGTTCGCCGTGCCCGAGACGTCGTAGGGGTTCACCACCAGGGCGTCGGCCCCGAGCTCCGAGGCGGCCCCCGCCTCGCGCGACAGCACGAGCGCGCAGTGCGGCGCGAGGATCGGGCCCTCCTTGGCGACCAGGTTCATGCCGTCCCTGATCGGGTTCACGAGCAGGACGTCGGCCATGCGGTAGGCCGCCAGCGACCGGGCGTAGTCGTCGTTGACGTTGAGGATCAGCGGGTCCCAGTCCTCGCCGCCGAACTCGTCCTCGATCTCGGTGGCGCAGCGCTGCACGGCCGCGGTGTACTCGCGGTACTCGGGCAGGTCGTGGCGCGAGGGGTAGGCGAAGGCCAGGTGGACGACCTTGCCGTGCCACTCCGGATGGTCGGTCAGGAACTGCTTGTAGGCGAGCAGGCCGCGCACGATGTTCTTGGACAGCTCGGTCCTGTCGATGCGCACGATGAGCTTCCTGTCGCCCACGCGTTCGCGCAGCGCCGTCATGTGGGACTCGACGTCCGGCTCCAGCGCCCGCGCCCACAGCGCGTCGCCGTCCACGCCGAGCGGATGGACGCCGACGCGGGTCACCCGGTCGTCGTAGGTGATCGTGCGCTCGGCGCGGTCGACGTGCGCGCCGAGCAGCGTCTCGCAGCAGTCCATGAACGCCGAGGCCCAGCGGGCGGTGAGGAAGCCCGCGCGGTCGGCGCCCAGGATGCCGCACAGCAGCTCGGCGGCGATGTCGTCGGGCAGCAGCGAGAAGTACTCGGGCGGCGCCCAGGGGGTGTGCGAGAAGTGGGCGATGCGCAGGTCGGGGCGCTCCACGCGCAGCATCGCGGGGGCCAGGGTGAGGTGATAGTCCTGGATCATGACGCGGGCGCCGTGCGTGGCCTCCTCGGCCAGGGCCAGCGCGAACGCGGCGTTGTAGTCCTGGTAGGACTCCCACTCGCGGCGGAAGCGGGTGTCGAACTGCGGGGAGTTCGGCGTGTCGTAGAGCAGGTGGTTGACGAACCACAGCGTCGAGTTGGCCACCGCGTTGTAGGCGCGGTGGAACGTCGCGGGCGGGATGTCCAGCATGCGCACCGCGCCGGTGTCGTAGCCCGCCTGGTCCAGCCGTCCGCCCGGGGCGCGGCGCACGGCGCTGCGGTCGCCGTCGGAGAGGGCGGCGCACACCCACAGGACGTCGGCGTCCTTGGCCACCTCGGAGAGCCCGGAGACCATGCCCCCGCCGCCTCTGCGCATGGTCAGCGTGCCGTCGTCGGCGAGCGTGAACGAGACCGGGCCCCGGTTCGAGGCCATGAGAACCGTGTTCATCCGCCCATCACCACTCCTCGTCCGCCGTGGCGGTCGTCTCCACGCCGTTCCTGTCCATCGGAAAGCTCACCTGGCCGTGGATTAATGAAATTTAACTCTCCCAATAGGATGGGCCGGTGGTCAGGGCGAGGCGAGGCGCGGACGGTCGATGGAGGCCCCGGTATGGCGCTTGACGATACGACCGAAGAGCTCGCCCGTGCGGCCGCTCAGGGCGACCACCGGTCCCTTGGGGAGCTTCTCCGCCGCATCGAGCCCGACGTCCTGCGCCATTGCGCGAGGTTCCTGCCCTACCACCAGGACGCGGAGGAGGCTTGCCAGGATACTTTGCTGGCGGTCGCCCGCAACATCGGCAGGTTCGAGGGCCGGGCACGTTTTTCCACCTGGTTGCACATCGTGACGGCCAACTGCGCCCGCACCACCTACCGCACGCTCAAGCGGCGCGCCGCCGAGCAGGCGTCGGAGGACCTGCCCGACCTGCGGGCCGACCCGGGCCGGGTGAGCGTGATCGCCGGCTACCGGCTCGACCTGCTGGACGCGATGGAGGCCCTGGAGGCCGACAAGCCCGATCTGGCGCAGGCCCTGGTGCTGCGCGACATCTGCCAGCTCGACTACAACCAGGTCGCCGAGCAGCTCGGCATCCCCCTCGGCACCGCCAAGTCGCGCATCCACCAGGCGCGCAAGTACGTCCAGGGCATACTCGGCGACGCCTACGGCCCGCTGGCCTGACCGCCATGCGGTCGTGATCGTCCCACGATGTGGGACGGCACGCCGGTCCCGCGGGGCGCGAGGTACAGTGATGTCGGTCTGCCTGTCATGTCGGCAGTCTTACAACTGAACATTGCTCATCCAGAGGGGTGGAGGGACCGGCCCTGCGAAGCCCCGGCAACCCTCCCGGCTGTGGTCATCGCGTCTCCGAATGGCGCGGCACTAGACCAGTGTGACCGGCCGGGACAGGTGCCAATTCCGGCCCGAGACCAGGGTGGTCCGGGCGAAGATGAGGGAAAGGCCTCGCTTCATGGCGCTCGCGACAGCTGAGATCACCACCTCCAACGACTTCGGCCCCGCCGTCGGCCTGTCCTGCCGCGAATGCGGCACCCGCTATCCCCTGGGCCCGACCTTCGCGTGTATCGAGTGTTTCGGGCCACTCGAAGTGGCCTACACCTGGAGCGGCCCGGACTTCGACGGCGCCGCGCCCGTCACGCGCGAGCAGATCGCGGCCGGTCCGGCCAACATCTGGCGCTACCGGGCGCTGCTGCCGGTCCCGGCCGACGTCGCCGACAAGCCCAACCTCGCCCCTGGCTGGACCAAGCTCGTCAAGGCCGACAACCTGGCGCGCGAGCTGGGGCTGCGCAGCCTGCACGTCAAGGACGACTCGGGCAACCCCACCCACTCCTTCAAGGACCGGGTGGTCGCCATCGCCCTGGAGGCGGCGCGCACCTTCGGCTTCCACACGCTGTCCTGCTCCTCCACCGGCAACCTGGCCGGCGCCGTCACCGCCGCGGCGGCCCGGGCCGGGCTCGACGCGTGCGTGTTCATCCCCGCCGACCTCGAAGAGCCCAAGATCGTCATGGCCTCGGTGTACGGCGGCCGCCTGGTCGGCATCGAGGGCACCTACGACGAGGTCAACCGGTTCTGCTCGGAGCTCATCGGCGACCCGCTCGGCGACCGGTGGGGCTTCGTCAACGTCAACCTGCGGCCGTACTACGCCGAGGGCTCCAAGACGCTCGCGTACGAGATCGCCGAGCAGCTCGGGTGGCGCATTCCCGACCAGATCGTCATCCCGGTCGCCTCGGGCTCCCAGCTCACCAAGATCGACAAGGGCTTCAAGGAGCTGATCAAGCTCGGCCTCGTCGAGGACAAGCCGTACAAGATCTTCGCCGCGCAGGCGGAGGGCTGCTCGCCGGTGTCGGCCGCCTTCAAGGCCGGGCGGGAGGTCGTGCAGCCGGTCAAGCCGCGCACCATCGCCAAGTCGCTGGCCATCGGCAACCCCGCGGACGGCCCCTACGTGCTCGACATCGCCCGCCGCACGGGCGGCGCGGTCGAGGACGTCACCGACGCCGAGATCGTGGACGCCGTGCGGCTGCTCGCCCGCACCGAGGGCATCTTCGCCGAGACGGCGGGCGGCGTCACCGTGGGCGTGCTCAAGAAGCTCACCGAGAAGGGCCTGCTGGACCCCGAGGCCGAGACGGTGGTGCTCAACACCGGCGACGGCCTCAAGACCCTGGACGCGGTCGCGTCCGGCGCCCGGCCGACCGCGGTGATCCGTCCCTCTCTCGACGCTTTTCGTACGGCTGTCGTGGAAAACTCCTGAAAGGTCCACATAAATGAGCGTTTCTGTACGGATTCCGACGATTCTCCGTACGTACACCGACGGCGCGGCCGAGGTGGCGGGCGAGGGGGGCACCCTTCGCGACGTGCTGCAGAAGCTCGACGCCGACTACCCCGGAATCGGGGCGCGTATCCTGGACGAAACGGGCAACATCCGCCGTTTTGTCAACGTCTATGTCGGAGAAGAGGATGTCCGTTTCGTGGACGGACTTGACACCCCCACCCCGGACGGAGCCCAGGTTTCGGTGATCCCCGCGGTCGCCGGCGGCTGACCGCAAGCCGGGCCGAACGCCCGCTCGTCCCCCGGGACGGGCGGGCGTTCGTGCGTTCTGGGCCCTTGAACGGCCCAGCTATCACAATAGAAGCTTTTACTGGGTCCCCTCGGTAGTGTAATTGTCAACTAACTAAACGCGAGTGCGAAATAGTCACGTACCGCTTTGAGCGAACGTCAAGAAGTAGTTTCGTGATTGACTCTGTTGCGCCAAGGCATGCCACAGGTATGGTCGAGAACGATCGACGTGGCCGAGGAGTTCGCATGCGTCTCGGTTCCGAAGGTCACGGACCTCGCGGAGGAGTGGGCGGGGTCCGGAGCCCAGCAAGAGGAGTCGGAAAGTGGCGCAGGGCACCGTCAAATGGTTTAACGCGGACAAGGGCTACGGCTTCATCGCGGTAGACGGTGGTAAGGACGTGTTTGTCCACTACTCAGCGATCCTGGCGGAGGGATACCGTTCCCTCGAACAGGGTCAGCGGGTGGAGTTCGAGATCACACAGGGCCAGAAGGGTCCGCAGGCCGAGTCCGTACGGACTGTGTGACGCGGCCGGCGAGCCCGGCCCCGCAGTCGAAGAGATCCACTGGTCTATCACAGCCACTAGAAGGAGGGGCCGGTCCGCCCTGCGCAGGGGCGGGCGGGCCCTCTCCCGTTCTGACGTGGGACATCCTCGCCCGCCCGGCCGTCGCCGGATGAGGGGCAGGCCCAATATTCGGCATACGGTCGGAGAAATCCGTGTGCCTCCCAGGTCATAGGGGTGGTCGCTTGCACTCGACCGGGTAGAGTGCTAAATAGTTCGTTGGCACTCTCGTGCGGAGAGTGACAACCTGGATCGAGGCGATGGGGCCCGGTGATCCACGGCGACAGGGTCGTGGAGGAGCGGGTCTACATGCCGTCGCGGGCGTCGGCTCGATCCGTCGCAAGCCACCCTGTATCTGGGAGGTCTAGCCGTATGGCAGCCAAGATGATCGCGTTCAACGAGGACGCCCGGCGCGGTCTCGAGCGCGGTATGAACCAGCTCGCCGACGCCGTCAAGGTGACCCTTGGGCCCAAGGGCCGCAACGTCGTGCTGGAGAAGAAGTGGGGCGCGCCCACCATCACCAACGACGGTGTCTCCATCGCCAAGGAGATCGAGCTCGAGGACCCGTGGGAGAAGATCGGGGCCGAGCTCGTCAAGGAAGTCGCCAAGAAGACCGACGACGTCGCCGGTGACGGCACCACCACCGCCACCGTGCTCGCCCAGGCGCTGGTACGCGAGGGGCTGCGCAACGTCGCCGCCGGCGCCAACCCGATGTCCCTCAAGCGGGGCATCGAGGCGGCCGTCGAGCGCGTGAGCGAAGAGCTCTCCAAGATTGCCAAGGACGTGGAGACCAAGGAGCAGATCGCCTCCACCGCCTCCATCTCCGCCGGCGACACCCAGATCGGCGAGATGATCGCCGAGGCGATGGACAAGGTCGGCAAGGAAGGCGTCATCACCGTCGAGGAGAGCAACGCCTTCGGGCTCGAGCTCGAGCTCACCGAGGGTATGCGCTTCGACAAGGGCTACATCTCCGGGTACTTCGTGACCGACCCGGAGCGCATGGAGGCCGTCCTCGACGACGCCTACATCCTCATCGTCAACGGCAAGGTCTCCGCCAACAAGGACCTGCTGCCCCTGCTCGACAAGGTCGTGCAGTCCGGCAAGCCGCTCGTCATCATCGCCGAGGACGTCGAGGGCGAGGCCCTGGCCACCCTGGTCGTCAACAAGATCCGCGGCCTGTTCAAGTCCGTCGCGGTGAAGGCTCCCGGCTTCGGCGACCGCCGCAAGGCCATGCTCGGCGACATCGCCACCCTCACCGGCGGCCAGGTCATCAGCGAGGAGGTCGGCCTCAAGCTGGAGACCGCCACCCTCGACCTGCTGGGCCGCGCTCGCCAGGTCATCATCACCAAGGACGAGACCACCATCGTCGACGGTGCCGGCGACCCCGAGCAGATCGCGGGCCGCGTGAACCAGATCCGCGCCGAGATCGAGAACACCGACTCGGACTACGACCGCGAGAAGCTGCAGGAGCGCCTGGCCAAGCTGGCCGGCGGCGTGGCCGTCATCAAGGCCGGCGCGGCGACCGAGGTCGAGCTCAAGGAGCGCAAGCACCGCATCGAGGACGCCGTCCGCAACGCCAAGGCGGCCGTCGAGGAGGGCATCGTCCCCGGCGGTGGCGTGGCGCTGATCCAGGCGGGCGCGAAGGCGTTCGACAAGCTGGAGCTCTTCAACGACGAGGCCACCGGCGCCTCGATCGTCCGCAAGGCGCTGGAGGAGCCCCTCAAGCAGATCGCCGTGAACGCCGGCCTCGAGGGCGGCGTCGTGGTGGAGAAGGTCCGCAACCTGGAGGCGGGCGTCGGTCTGAACGCCGCCACGGGCGAGTACGTGAACCTGCTCGACGCGGGCATCATCGACCCGGCCAAGGTGACCCGTTCCGCGCTGCAGAACGCCGCCTCGATCGCGGCCCTGTTCCTCACCACCGAGGCCGTCATCGCCGAGAAGCCGGAGAAGGAGAAGGCTCCGGCCGTCCCCGGTGGCGGCGGCGACATGGACTTCTGAGCCGCCTCGGCGCCCAGATTTCCCAGATATCAGCGAAAGGGCCATTCCCGGTCTTCCGGGAGTGGCCCTTTCGCGTGCGGGGGAACCCCGCGCCGCTGCCGTCAGCGGCCCTCGACGGCGCGTTCCAGCGCGTCGAATCCGCGCTCCAGCAGGGCGACGTGGTCCTCGGCGACCTCGGCGGCGGGGTCGCCCGCGATGAGCCTGCGCGCGCTCTCGGCGTACGTCGTGCGGTAGACCGTGACGACGAAGGCGGCGGTCATCTTCTGCCACGGATCGCCGGGGTCCGCCCCCGCGGCCTCGGCCAGCGCGGCGGCGAGGACGCTCTCGGTCTCCTGGACCGACTCGCGGACGCGCGCCAGCAGGGCCGGTGAGCCGGCCACCACGCGCCAGAAGGCGTCGTACCCCTCGCCCACGCCGCCCAGCGGATGTCCCTGGCGCACCAGGCCGACGAACAGCCGGCGCAGCGCGGTCAGCGGCTCGACATCCGGCGGCCGGTCGCGGACGGCGCCGGTGATCAGGTCGAGCGCCTCGGGCAGCCGGTCCAGGAACAGGTCCTCTTTGCGTGGGAAGTAGTTGAAGACCGTCTTGGGGGAGACGTTCACCGCCTCGGCGATCTCGGTGACCGTGACGTTGTCGAAGCCCTTCGTGAGGAACAGGGACGAGGCCACGTCCGAGATCAACTGCCGTGTCTGCCGCTTCTTGCGCTCGCGAAGCCCTGGGTCACCGTCCACGGGATCCCACTGTACTGGCTAGAAAAATACTGTTACGGTAATTTTTTAGTGAAGGTATCTACAGGGGAGGCGGCATGACGGACGATGTGGACGTGCTGGTCGCGGGCGCGGGACCCGTGGGGCTGATGCTGGCTTGCGAACTGGCGCTCGCCGGCGTCTCGGCGCTGGTCGTCGAGCGGCGCCACGAGATCGACCCCACGATCAAGGCGGGAGCGTTGAACACCCCGTCGGTGGAGGCGCTGTACCGGCGCGGCCTGCTGGACGAGCTGCGGGAGGCGCAGGCACGCAATATGGAGCAGTTCGCCGCCTTCATGCGGCAGCGGGCGGGCGGCGACGGACCGGCCGGCGGGCCCCCGCGCACGCCGCCCCGGTTCGCGGGCCACTTCGCCGGCATCATGCTCCGCGCCGACCTGCTGGACGGCGACGACCCGGACCTGGCGGGCCACGGCCCCGCCGACGCGATCGGCCTGGTCAACCAGCAGCAGCTCGAAGAGATCCTCGCCGCGTGGGCCGGCCGCCTCGGGGTGCGGGTGCGCCGGGGCGCCGAGCTGACCGGCTTCACGGCCGACGACACGGGCGTGACGGTGACGGTCCGCGACGGGAGTGCGGACGGTCAGGGCGAGAGCGCGGTCCGGTGCCGGTGGCTGGTCGGCTGCGACGGGGGCAGGAGCACGGTGCGGAAGCTCGCCGGCTTCGAGTTCCCCGGCACCGATCCGGAGATCACCGCCTACCAGGCCCTGGCCGAGATGTCGGGCACCGAGGCGCTCGGCGTCGGCTGGCACGTCACCCCCACCGGCGTGTACGCCCACGGCCCCGTGCCGGGCCGCATCCTGACCGTCCAGTTCACCGGGCCCCGCGCCGAGCGCGACGCCCCCGTCACGGCCGAGGAGCTGGAGGCGTCGATCCGGCACGTCACCGGGGCCGAGGTGACCGTGGGCGAGATCAGGACGGCCACGCGGTTCACCGACAACGCGCGCCAGGCGAGCACGTACCGCCTCGGCCGCGTCCTGCTCGCGGGCGACGCCGCCCACGTCCATTCCCCGTTCGGCGGGCAAGGGCTGAACCTCGGCCTCGGGGACGCGGTGAACCTCGGCTGGAAGCTGGCCGCCACCGTGCGCGGCCGGGCCCCGGAGGGGCTGCTCGACACCTACACCGCCGAGCGGCACCCGATCGGCGCGTGGGTGCTGGACTGGACGCGCGCCCAGGTGTCGGTGATGCGCCCGGACTCCCACGGCCGGGCGATGCGGCAGGTGGTCCAGGACCTGGCCGGCACCGTCACCGGGACCACCTACTTCGCCAAGCGCATCTCCGGCGTCTGGCAGCGGTACGCCATCCCCGGCGACCACCCGCTCGTGGGCGCGAGCGCCCCCGACCTCGTCTTCGCCGACGGCGTCACGCTCGCCGGCCATCTGCGCGAGGGCCGTGCCGTGCTGTTCGATCTCACCGGGGACCTCGCGCCGGTGGCCGCCGGGCACCGCGACCGCGTGACCGTGGTCGCCGCCGCCTGCCCGGAACGTCCAGAGCTGGCGGGGTTGCTCGTCCGGCCGGACGGGTTCGTCGCCTGGGCCGGCGACGCGGGCGCGGCCGACATCGGGGCCTTGGAGCGGGCGCTGACCATGTGGTTCGGCGCGCCGGTCGCCGTGCTCGCGTGAGTACGTGGGGGTGATCAGCGGGCGCCGTAGGCGCCGATGCCCTTCTCCAGCAGGTCGAAGGCGGCCTCCGCGTGGGCGCGCAGGTCGGCGATGACCCGTTCGGCGTCCTCGCCCGCCATCCTGCGCCGCATCGCGTGCGCGGTAAGCCGCCGGGTGACCGCGGAGAGCTGGGCGGCGACGAGCCAGGGCGTCATGTCGTCGGGGTCGGCGTCGGTCTCGTCGGCCAGGGTGCGGGCGAGCGCCTCCTCCTGGCGCTCGCCCAGCTCGCGCACGCGGGCCGTCAGCGAGGCGCTCTGCTCCACCATGCGGGTGAAGACGTCCGCCCCCTCGTTCATGCCGCTGCTCCAGTCGCGGGCGTCGAGGCGTTCGAGGAAGGCGCGCCGGGCCGCGGCCACCACGGACTCCCCGGGCCGCCGCTCGCGCACGACGCGGGACGGCATGTCCTCGACCAGCTCCATGCGGTCGAGGAACAGGTCCTCCTTGGTCCGGAAATAGTTGAACACCGTGTTGACGGAGACGTCGGCCGTCCGGGCGACCTCGGCGACGGTGACCTGATCGAAGCCGCGGGCCATGAACAGGCCCATGGCGATGTCCGCGATGCGCTGCCGGGTCTCGCGCTTCTTGCGCTCGCGCAGGCCGAGTTGCTCTCCCATGCCTCGATCCTAAATACCTGGGGTGACTCCACAGTTGGCGTCACCCCAGGCAAGGGCCGGGGTCTTTTCCCGGTGTTTCCGGGGTGTACGACGCCGCGGCGCCGCTGGGACCATCGCCGGTGTGGCTCCGCGTGGGGCCAGGACCTGACGAGGAGAGACCATGCGGAAGATCGTCGTGAGCCAGTTCATCTCGTTGGACGGCGTCGTCGAGGCCCCGGAGACCTGGCACTTCCCCTACTTCAACGACGAGATGGGCGAGTCGGTGACGTCCCTGCTCACCGAGGCCGACGCTTTGCTGTTCGGCCGCGTGACCTACGAGACGTTCAAGGAGGCGTTCGCCGGCGCCGAGGGAGACCCGGTCGCCGACCGCATGAACGCCCTCGCCAAGTACGTCGTCTCCACCACGCTGGACACGGCGGACTGGGACGGCACGACGGTGGTGAGCGGCGACGTCGCCGCGCTCAAGCGCGCCCCCGGCGGGACCATCGCGATCAACGGCAGCGTCACCCTGGTCAGGTCGCTGCTGCGGGCCGGCCTGGTCGACGAGCTGAGGCTGCTGCTCCACCCGATCGTCGTCGGCAAGGGCACGCGCCTGTTCGAGGACGGCGGGCAGATCCCGCTGAAGCTCGCCCACGCCAAGCCGTTCACCACCGGCGTGCTGGAGCTCACCTACACCTCGGCCTGAGCCGTGAGCTGGGCGGGCAGGGCGGCGGCGTGCAGGACCGTCAGCGTGGTCACCGCGCGGGTGAGGACCACGTAGAGCCGCGCCAGGCCCCGGTCCTCCGCGGCGACGATGTCGGCGGGCTCGGTGACGATCACGTGGTCGTACTCGAGGCCCTTGGCGAGTGTGGCGGGGATCAGTGAGACGCGGGACTCGGCGGAGGAGTCGGGGCCGAGGACCTGGTGGGCGACGCCCGCGGCGGTGAGCGCCGCCGCGAGGGCGGGCAGGGCGGCGTCGGCGGCGATCAGTCCGACCGAGCCCTCGCGGGCCGTCACCTGCTCCACGGCCTCGGTCACGGCGGCGGGCAGGTCGGTGACCCGGCGGACGGTGAGCGACCCCGGGCCGGGGCGCAGGGACCGGGGGGCGGCCAGGGCGGGCGCCACCGACGGCAGCAGGCGGGCGGCGAAGTCGAGCACCTCGCGCGGCACGCGGAAGCCCAGCGTGAGCTCGGTGACCATGCCCTCGGCGAACCCCAGGTGGCCGAGGACCTCCTCCCAGGACCGCGCCGACCACGGCGTCGTGCCCTGGGCCAGGTCGCCGAGCACGGTGGCCGAGCCGGTACGGCAGCGGCGGCCGAGGGCGCGGAGCTGCATGGCCGACAGGTCCTGCGCCTCGTCCACGACGAGGTGCCCGAGCGTCGGGGTGCGCTCGATGAGGTCGGCCAGCTCGTCCATGAGCGCGGCGTCGGCGGCCGACCATTTGGCCGACTTCCAGGACCGCGGCGGCTTCGCCCAGACCAGCGTGTCGCGCTCCTCGGCGGTCAGGTCGCTCCTGGCGGCGCGGGCCAGGAACTCGCCGTCGGACAGCAGCCGGAACAGCACCTGCTCGGGGGTGACCCGCGGCCACACCGTGTCCAGGAGCTGCTTGACGGGCTTGGACCTGGCCACGGAGTCCTGCACCCGGTCGTCGGGCGACTCGCCGCGCTGCTCCATGCGCACCAGCACGGCGTGGGCCAGCCGCTGGGCGAGCGCCGCGCGGCCGGGGCCGTAGCGCGTGGTGCCGCGCAGGGACGCGACGATCTCGCGGACCTCGTGGTCGGCGACGCGGAACCGGTTGATGCCCCGGGTGATCAGCAGGCCCTCCTCGGGCTTGCTGACGTGCAGCCAGAGCGCGCGGTGCAGCACGGCGGCCATGCGGGCGTCGCCCTTGAGCGCGGCGACCGCCGGGTGCTCCGGGGCGGCGTGGTCGCCGAGGATGCCGGCGACCGTGCTCTGGTCGACGCGCACCTCGCCGAGGGCGGGCAGCACCGAGGAGATGTAGGACAGGAACGCCCGGTTCGGGCCGACGATCATGACGCCGTTGCGCGACAGCTTCTCGCGGTGGGTGAACAGCAGGTAGGCCGCCCGGTGCAGGCCGACGGCCGTCTTGCCCGTGCCGGGCGCGCCCTGGACGCAGACCGTGCTGGACAGGTCGGCGCGGACGATCTCGTCCTGGTCGGGCTGGATGGTGGCGACGATGTCGCGCATCGGGCCCGTGCGGGGCCGCTCGATCTCCTCGGTGAGGATGCGCGACTCGCGCCGCGGCCCGCTGCGGTCCAGCGGCTCGTCCTCGTACGCGGTCAGCTCGCCGCCGTGGAAGCCGAACCGGCGGCGCAGCCGCACGCCCATCGGGTCGGAGGGACGGGCCTGGTAGAAGGCGCGGGAGACGGGGGCGCGCCAGTCGATGACCATGGGGCGGCTGCCGTCGTCGTGGACGTGGCGGCGCCCGACGTGGATGGTGAGGGGAAGGTCGTCGTGGCCGGCGCGGTCGAGGCGGCCGAAGAACAGCGGCGTGTCGGGGTGGTCGGCGAGGGCGGCCACGCGCTGGTCGAGCAGGCCCTGGAGCACCTGCTGGGAGACCCAGTCGCCCGCGGCGTCGGCGGACAGGGACCGCGCGTGCTCGCGCATGGCCGTCAGCGCGGCGCGGGAGGCCGCGAGGTGGGCGCGTTCCTGGCGCAGGACGGCGTCCGGGTCGGTGCCGGGGGGAGCAGCGGGGTCTTCGGACGGGGAATCGGGGGTCTTGTCCGGTATGTCAGGGGCCAACTGGTGTCCGGGCATGCGGACGCACTCCTTGGAAGGAAGGGGGTCGACAAAGGCACGAACCCACAAGCTTATACGTCCGGACCCGCGTCCGCTGGAGAGGCGCGGGGTGTGTCCGCGCAGGCGTGCGATGGGAGGCTTGTCCTGGAGTTTGCAGACTGTTGAGCTTTGGGTACGCCGTGGGGGTGACGACGCGTACTCCGGGGGCGCTGTCTCCGGTCATTCCCATCCTGGCGAACCTCCTTCTGGGCGGGTTGTGGACGTTTTCGGTCTTCGCGGGATGGGGGTTGGAGGCCTTCTGCGGTAACGGGGAATCGCCGGAGTCGTGTGTGGACCGGCTCGGCATGGTGTCCCTGCTATCAGGGCTGTTCGCGCTGACCGCGGCCATCGCCACGGTTGCGGCCCTTCTTCCACCCCTATTCCGTAAATACCCGCAAAAGTCCCTCATGCTGGTAGGGATTACGACCGCCTCGTGGCTTATCGCGCTGGCCGTGCTTTACGTCGGCGGGTTGATCGGTCGGTGATCCTGCCAACACGTTGCGTGCACGTATCCCAAAATCCCGAAAAAGTGGGACAATCCTTGTGATTTGGTTAGATCATCGGGTATGCCGCAGTTGGCGCCGTGGGTGCCAATGGGCGAGGGGGTGAGTGGGGTGCGGAAGTTTAAGGGTATTTCGTGGATCTGAATCGTCAGCCACGCTGAAAGAACCCGAGACCGCTCTGGGTGGGGGCGACGGCGTGCCGCCCGGCGCTATTCGCCGGCCAGCACGTCGTCGGCGTCGATGATTTGGTAGGCGTAACCCTGCTCGGCCAGAAACCGCTGCCGGTGCGCCGCGAAATCCTGGTCCACGGTGTCCCTGCTGACCACCGAGTAGAACCGCGCCCCGCCGCCGTCCGACTTCGGACGCAGCACACGGCCGAGCCGCTGCGCCTCCTCCTGGCGTGAGCCGAACGTCCCCGACACCTGGATCGCGACCGACGCCTCCGGCAGGTCGATCGAGAAGTTCGCGACCTTGGAGACCACCAGTACCTGGATCTCCTTGTCGCGGAACGCCTGGAACAGCCGCTCGCGCTCCTTCACCCGCGTCTCGCCCTTGATCACCGGGGCGTTCAGGTGGTCGGCGAGCTCGTCGAGCTGGTCGATGTACTGCCCGATGACCAGGACCTGCTCGCCCGCGTGCCGCCGCACCAGCGTCTCGGTCACCCGGGTCTTGGACGGGGTCGTCGCGCAGAAGCGGTAGCGCTCCTCGGACTCGGCCATGGCGTACGCCAGCCGCTCCTCGTCGCTCAGCGTGACCCGCACCTCGACGCAGTCGGCGGGCGCGATCCAGCCCTGGTTCTCCATCTCCTTCCACGGCGCGTCGTACCGCTTCGGGCCGATGAGGGAGAACACGTCGCCCTCGCGGCCGTCCTCGCGCACCAGCGTCGCGGTGAGCCCGATGCGCCGCCGGGCCTGCAGGTCGGCGGTCATGCGGAAGATCGGCGCGGGCAGCAGGTGCACCTCGTCGTACACGACCAGGCCCCAGTCGCGGGCGTCGAACAGCTCCAGGTGGCGGTACACCCCCTGCCTGCGGGTGGTCATCACCTGGTAGGTGGCGATCGTGACCGGCCGGATCTCCTTCTTGGTCCCGGTGTACTCGCCGATCTCCTCCTCGGTCAGCGAGGTGCGCTTGAGCAGCTCCTGCTTCCACTGGTGGGCCGACACGGTGTTGGTGACCAGGATGAGCGTGGTCGCCTGGGCGTGGGCCATGGCCGCCGCGCCCACCAGCGTCTTGCCGGCGCCGCAGGGCAGCACGACCACGCCCGAGCCGCCGTGCCAGAACGAGTCGGCCGCCTCCCGCTGGTAGGGGCGCAGCGTCCAGGTGTCCTGGTCGAGGGTGATCGGGTGGTGCTCGCCGTCGACGTACCCCGCCAGGTCCTCGGCGGGCCAGCCCAGCTTCAGCAGGGCCTGCTTGATGTTGCCCCGCTCGCTCGGGTGGACGGCCACGCTGTCGTCGCCGATGCGCCGCCCGAGCATGGGCTGGATCTTCTTGGACCGCAGCACCTCTTCGAGCACGGCCTTGTCGGTGCTGGTCAGCGTCAGACCGTGGTGGTCGCTGTTCTCCAGCTTCAGCCTGCCGTACCTGGCCATCGTCTCGGCGATGTCCACGAGCAGCGCGTGCGGCACGGGGTAGCGGCTGAAGCTGATCAGCGCGTCCACGACCTGCTCGGCGTCGTGCCCGGCGGCCCGCGCGTTCCACAGCGCGAGCGGGGTCACCCGGTAGGTGTGGACGTGCTCGGGCGCCCGCTCCAGCTCCGCGAACGGCGCGATCGCCTTGCGGCACTCGCCGGCTCTCTCGTGGTCGACTTCGAGCAGCAGGGTCTTGTCCGACTGGACGATCAGCGGGCCATCAGACACGTTCTTTCTTCTCCCCGTCTTCGGACACGGCGCACCACCCCGGCGGCGCCGTCCGACTGTCCAACAAGCCGGCGGGCCGGATCAGTCCCGTTCTTCCCCGGCGCGGTGGCCCCCCGCCCCGCCTGCCGGGAACCACCCTTCTTATCACGACGCGGGGGACTCCCGCGCCAGCCGCGAGCGCAGCTCCCTCCTGTCGACCTTGAGCACGCTGGTCAGGGGGATCGCGTCCACGAACCTGATCTCGCGGGGATGGCGCAGCCGCCCGACCCTCTCCCTGGCCCACTCGGTCAGCGCCTCCGCCGTGACCGTGGCCCCCGGCCGCAGGCGCACGAACGCCACGACCTCCTCGCCGAGCCGGGGGTCCGGACGGCCCACGACGCCGGACATCGCCACGTCCGGGTGCCTGTTCAGCGCGTCCTCCACGTCCCGCGGGAAGATATTGAAACCGCCCCTGATGATCAGGTCCTTCCTGCGGTCCACGACGTACAGGTAGCCGTCGTCGTCCACGCAGCCGATGTCGCCGGTGCGCAGCTCCCCGTCCACCAGCGCACGCGCGGTCGTCTCCGGCGAGCGCCAGTACCCGCGCATGACCGGCTCGCCCCGGACGCAGATCTCGCCGAGGTCGCCCGGCTCCGCCGGCTCGCCGTCGTCGTCCCTGATCGTGATCGTGTAGCCGGGCAGCGGCGGGCCCGCGCTGCCCACCTTCCGCCGGTCCGGCGGGTTGACCGTCGCCACCGCGCTCGTCTCGGTCAGGCCGTACCCCTCCAGCAGCCGCACCCCGGCCATGCGCCGCTCGAACTCCTCGATGGCCTCCCGCCCGAGCGGCGCCGCGCCGCAGGTCAGGTACAGCAGATCGGGGAGCGGGGTGGTCTCCAGAGGCTCGTCCAGCAGGTCGCGCACCATGGCCGGCACCACCGCGCCGTACTGGACGCGGTGCTCGGTGGCGATCTGCAGGAACGCCTTGGCGGTGAACGCCCGCATCACCACGGTGTGCTGGGGTTCGGGGGAGTGCATGGCGGTGAGCGCGACGATGAGGCCGTAGGAGTGCGACAGCGGCACGGGGATGATGGCCCGCGTCACCCCCGGCCGGTAGGTGACCTCGTGGGCGGCCCTGGAGACCTGCCACAGGCCCGCGTGGGTGAGCATGACGCCCTTGGCCCGGCCGGTGGTGCCGCCGGTGTAGAGCAGGGCCGCGAGATCGCCCTCGTCACGGTCGGCGTGCCCCTCGCCGGGGGTGGCCTCCAGCTCGGCGAAGCCGACGACCCGCCCCTCGCCCTCCGGGGCCTCTCCGGTCACGACGATCGGGAGGTCCCGCGTCGCCGCCAGGACGAGCGGCAGCACCTCGGCGGAGACGACCAGGGCACGCGGCTCGCCGTCGGCCACGATGTGCGCCAGCTCGCCGGCGGACACCAGGGGCACCACCGGGGTCACGACCGCGCCCGCCGCCCACGCCGCCCGGTAGGCGATCAGCACCTCGGGCCGGTTGGCCGCCATCACCAGCACCCGGTCGCCCGGCCCCACGCCGAGCCGTCTCAGCCCCGCCGTGGCCCCGCGCACGCGTTCCGCCAGGGCGTGGGCGCGATGCCAGACGCCCTCGTGGTACAGCGCGTCGAAGTCGCCGAACCCGGCCCACGACCTCTCCGCCAGGCGGCCGAGCGTACGCTCCGGAGCCATCGCGATCACCTACTCCCACGGCGGGGGACTACCGTTCCGCACGCCAACCTGTTCCGGCGCGCCGGGCGGCGTCAACCCCTGTCGCGGTCAGTTCACGTCCGCGACACCGGTGATGCGGTGCAACGCGAAACGGTGGACGGCGGCGCGGGTCTCGTCGTACGCGGTGAGGTAGCCGCCCTCCATGCGGGCGGGCTCCAGGATGCGGCTGGTCGCGTGGCCCTGGGAGTCCAGGTAGCCGATCCAGACGCGCGAGCCCTGCCGGATCGCCTCCTGCAACAGCGTGATCGTCCCGGTCGAGGGCGTGCGCGGCACCTGGCCGTCCGGCGCGGCCGCGGGACGCCTGCGCGTCCGGTGCGCCTCGTCCCCCGCCCGCATGGCGCGCACGGCCGCCGCCGCCACGTCCGGGTCCAGGGCCGCGGCGGCGGGGACGGGACGGGCCGCGGGCGCGCGCTCGGTGCGGCGGGCGTCGGCCCGGGTGACCACCACGTCGCCCTCGGAGGACTCGGCGACGGGGGAGTACCCGAACGCGCGCAGCGAGTCCACCACGACCGCGCGGGAGCTGCGGGAGGCCACCACCGTGGGGGCCAGGCGCCGCAGCCGCAGCGGCGCCGCCCGCTTGTCGGCCATCACCTCGTCGAGCAGGGCCGGGTCGTCGCACCGCACGTAGGAGCTGGCCGTGCCCACCCGGACCCGGCCGTGCCGGCGCGCCACGTCAGACACCAGGTAGCGCAGCGGCTGCGGGACCGGCGTGGCCGAGTGCTTCTCCAGCATGGCCACCACGTCGTCCGCGCTGGCCCCGGCGTCCAGAGCCCTGCGGATCGAGCCCTCGCCGAAGCGGTACACGGTCGCGCCGCCCTTGGACTCGACGTCGGCGACCAGCGCCAGCCAGCGGCCGAGGTCGCCGGTCAGCGGGCCGGGGGCGACCGCCGTGAGGTCGGCCTGGAGCAGCACGTGGTCCACGGGCTCGGGCAGCAGCGGCGCCAGCAGCCGGGCGGGGCCCTCCGGCCCGGCGGACCCGGGCAGCAGGGCGCGGCCGAACACCGACATGACGCCGAGCCCGGTCACCCCGAGCTGCTCGGCCTCGCGCAGCGTGAACCCGGCGAGCCGGTCGCGGTAGGAGCCGCGGCGGCGCGGCTGCTCGAACGCCAGCCGCTCGCGCACCGACTCCGCCGACGGCGCCAGGCCGGGCCCGGCCGAGGCGGGGACGCGCAGCGTCCGCACCCGCACCTCGACGGCGGCCGGCCTGCGCAGTTCGGGATGCAGGACGTTGAGCAGGCGGTCGCGGTCGTCGCGCTCGCCGACCAGGCCCGGCACCCGGTCGCCGGACAGCCAGGCCGACGCCAGGACCTCCCAGCGGTCCTCGGTGGCCTTGACGCGCCAGATGTCGTACTGGGTGGTGGGCAGCCACTCGCCGTCGGCGGGCGCGCTGGAGGCGATGAGGCCCGCCGCGTGGGCGACCTCGATGACCAGCGCGGCCGTCCACTCGGGAAGGTCGAGCCACTGGGCGGTCCGCCGCAGATCGCGCACGGCGAGGCCGCCGGTGCGCAGCGTGCCCGGAGGGTCGACGCCCCAGCGCTCGCACAGCTCCTCGACCGTGCGGACGAACGTGAACGCCTGGCCCGCGGCCGTCCGGTCGGCCAGGGCCTGGTCGCGGACGGCGCCCTCCAGCGGCGGCGGGCCGGGGCGCAGGTCGCGGTGGATCCTGCCGCCGCGCAGCGCGAGCCCCACCTCGCGGGGCAGCACGACCGACTCCTCGCCGGTCGCGGCCAGCAGCCCGCGCGCCAGCAGCTCCTCGATCGGGGACTGGGCCGTGGCCACGCTCACCTCGCGCCGGGCGTTCGGCACGCGGCCGGCGGGCGGCCCCCAGGCCAGCTCGTCCAGCGCCGCGCGGGCCTGGGGGCCGATGCCGGCCAGCAGTCCTTCGACGACGCCCTGATCGGCCAGCAGCGCGGCGAGGCGCTCCAGCTCGCCCTGCCCCGCCGGCGCACGTCGCGGCTTGTGCCCCTGCCCGGCCGCGCGAAGGAGGTCGGCCAGGCGGTCGGGCGGGTGGTGGCGGAACGCCTCGACGGCCGGAGGGCCGAGCCCGGCGGGCGCGTCGGAGACGTCGCGGACCCCCGGCGCGGGGCGCAGCGCGTCGTCCGGCCCGTACACCAGGGCCAGGCCGCGCAGCCGGTCGACGGCCTCACGCAGCGGGCCCTCCAGCGGCCCGGCGTCCGCGGGCACGGACCCGGCCGTCGCCGCGCGCAGCTCGGCGTACGGCAGGCCGTCGCCGTCCTCGGAGGTCATGACGAGCAGGGTCTCGACCACGGCCAGCGCGAAGCGGTCCAGCCGGTCCAGCGCGCGGCCCGTCGCCGAGGGGCTGGTGGCGCGTATCACGAGCCCTTCGAGGTGGGCGGGCACCGGGGTGACCAGCTCGGGGCGCTCGGACACCAGCGCGCGCAGCCGGTCGTCGGGGAGCCCGCGCAGCCAGTCAGTGAACCGGGTGTCCATCACGCGCCACCGAACCCTCTGTTCACCGTCACCGCAAACGCCCGCTCGCCGTAGAAACCGTCTTCTCCATCGTAGGAGGCCCGCCGCGATGGCACGCCGGGCGGGCGATCACGGTCCCGTCCCGGCCGCGGGGTTCACGGTCATGGCGATTCCCGGGAAATGGTGCGTCCGCCGGGGCGGTGCGGCAGGATGGCGAGAATGAGCGAGCGCGCCGATCAGCTCGTCCTGGAGTACGTCAGCAAGGTCGCCGACCTCGCGCACGGCGTGTTGCGCACCGAGCAGCGCCTCGACTTCGTCCGGCGGCTGCGCGCCCGCGTCGAGGAGGAACGCCGCGGCAGGGACGACGTCGCGACCGCGCGCAAGGTGATCGCCCGCTTCGGCGATCCCGCGGCGCTCGTCCAGCGCGAACTTCGCCGCCTCGCCGACGGCGGGCAGGGCACCGGGGGCCGCGCGCCGTCCCCGGGGGCGCGCGCCGGCTCGGCGGCATCCCCACGGCGCGCCACGGGCCCGCGCCTCGGGAGCACGCCCCGCGTTCCGCCCCCGGACAGGGGGCCCACCGTCCGGGCCGTGCCCGCGGAGGCCGCGGCGGACGACTTCGGGGACTCGGCGACGGAGGTCATCCCCGCCGTCACCGACGATCCGCCCGCGGTCGTGACGGCCCCCGTCCCGGTGGTCCCTCGCGAGGCGGTCCCCGGCCGGCCCCTGCGTTCCGGCGGCCGTCCGGCGTCGGGGAGGCCCGTGCCCCCGGCCCGCGGGCGGGAGTCGTTGTCCGCCCGGCTGCGCGGGGCCGCGATGGCCCGGGTGACGGGGTGGGACGCCGGGACCGTCCTGCGCGAGCGGCGCCGCGAGGTCGCCGCGATGGCGGTGCTGCTGCTGGCCGGGCTGCTCATCCCCTTCCCCCTGCCGTACGTCGCGATCTTCCCGATGCAGCTGCTGGTGTGGGCGCTCGGCGCGGTGGCCGTCCTTGCCTGCGAGGGCTGGGGGTTCAAGGACCGCGTGACAGGGCTGCTGGCCCCGGTGTTCGCCTACGTCGTCGGCGGGGTCGTGCTCGGCGCGGCCAGGACGCCCGAGGCGCCGGGCGAGGGCCTGGCGGCGTTCTTCGCCTCGTTCATGAGCGTCAGCGGTCCGATGTTCATGGCCGGGGCCGCGGCGGGCGTGCTGTGGCTGGGGTACCGGCTGGTCGCTCCGCCGCCCCGGCGGCCGCTCGGCAGGGTGCGCTGACCGGTATCCCGCTAACGGCGGTATTTCCACATATAAAAGGTCAGTCGATAAAAGCGCTTCATCCCTTGTCCCGGTCGTCATGGCCATACGGAGTACGCGGGGCGTCGCGGGATTTGGCATCCTTCAAGGGTGTATTCCGTAGGATTCGATCTTGATCTCACGCTCGCGGACACCCGTGCGGGGATCACGGCGACGATGGGCGAGTTGGCGCGCCGCCTGGGCGTCCACATCGACACCGCCACCGTGATCGCCCGGCTCGGCCCGCCGCTGGAACAGGAGCTGGCCCACTGGCTGCCCGCCGAGGACGTCGCGGCGGCGGCCGACCTGTACCGAGAGCTCTATCCGGAGATCGGCGTCTCGATGACCACTCCCATGGCGGGCGCGGCGGAGGCCGTGGCGCTGGTGCGCCGGCACGGCGGGCGGGTCATCGTCGTGACCGCCAAGCACGAGAGGAGCGCCCGCGAGATCGTGGAGGCGCTGGGCCTGGAGGCCGACCAGGTGGTGGGTTCGGTCTTCGCCGCGGACAAGGGCGCCGCGATCCGGTCGTTCGGAGCGGCGGTGTACGTCGGGGACCACGTGGGCGACATCACGGCGGCCAAGGCGGGCGGTGCGCTGAGCGTGGGCGTGGCGACGGGCCCGTTCACCGCCGATGCGCTGCGTGACCATGGAGCCGATGTGGTGTTGTCGGATTTGACGGGTTTCGGGCAATGGTACGAGGGCTGGCGGGGCCCGGAAATCGAGGCCGTTTCGACGGTCATGTGATGCTCCGCCTGGGCATAACCTACATCCATCCACCATTCATGACAGTCTGAACGAGGTCACCCTGTGCCTACCGGCAAGGTCAAGTGGTACGACGCTGACAAGGGCTTCGGGTTCCTCACCCGCGACGACGGCGGTGAGGTCTTCGTGCACTCCTCGGCGCTTCCCAAGGGCGTGGAAGCGCTCAAGCCCGGTCAGAAGGTCGAGTTCGGTGTGGCCGAGGGCCGCCGTGGCCAGCAGGCTCTTTCAGTCCGCGTGCTGGAGCAGCCGCCCACGCTCGCCAAGACGGCGAAACCAAAGGCCAAGCGCAAGAAGCCGGACGAACTAGTCGTCATCGTCGAAGACCTGATAAAGCTCCTGGACGACGTCTCCAACTCCTACCAGCGCGGCAAGCACCCCGACGCCGCGCACGCCAGGAAGATCGCGACCGTGCTGCGCGCCGTCGCGGACGACCTCGACGCCTGAGGCGTCCCCTCGCCCGCTCTCCGATCCCGGCCCGCACCCCTCCCTGGGCCTCGGCCGGCGCGCGGGCCGTCGTCCCGTGCGGCTCCCCTCAGCCGTGCGGGTTGGTCAGTGGTTTGGTCCCGCCCGGCCTCGGGCCGTCCGAGTGCGACTCCGGGTACGACTCCCGGTGCGGCTCGGGCCGGGCCCCGGGGCCGTCGGCGCGGACGTCCTCGGTCCGGGCCGGGTACACGTCCGTGAACGGTTTCGGCCCGGCCGGTGACGGGGGCGGCACGTCGAGGACCACCCCGGCCCGGTCCCGCAGCCTGCGCCGCCTGCGGAGCAGGATCCAGACCAGCGCGACGACCAGCGCGGCGGCGACGACGCCGAGGCCCACCGGCCCCGTGGAGCGTCCCGACCACAGCGACAGCAGCAGGCCGGCGAGCCCGCCCGCCACCCAGGCGATCTGCAGCAGCGCCTCCACCACGCCGAAGGTCGAGGAGCGGACCTCCTCGCCGATCTCCCGCTGCACGACCGCGTCCAGCGCCAGCTTGCCGATCTCCTGGGCGAACCCGGCGACGAGGGCGACGCCGACGGCCGCCCAGAGCGAGAAGAAGATCGCCGAGGCCGCCGCCGTCACCGTGGCGAGGCCGAGCGCGACCAGCACGATCACCTGGGGCGGCCGGCCCCGCACCCAGGACGCGACGGCCGCGCCGAGCAGGCCGCCGGCGCCCGCCGCGCCCGCGAGCATCGCGATCAGCGCCTCCTCGGGGAGGCCGCTGCCGCGCAGGTTGCCGTCCTTGACCAGGAAGAGCAGGAACAGCACGAGAAAGCCGGACAGGACGCGAATCGCGGCGTTGGCCCGTACGGCCTCCGCCACCACCGGCCCGATGTTCAGCACCGTGCGCCAGCGCGGCCGCGCGGCCCCGCCCTCCTCGGTCTCCTCGAGATCGGGCGCGTCGACGTGCCGGGGCAGCCGCACCGCGCCCACCCCGGCCGCGATGAAGAGCACCATGGTGCCGCGCAGCACCCAGTCCGCTCCGGCCCACACCGTCAGGCCCGCCGCGACCGGGGCGGCCAGCCCCGCCGAGACCAGCGCGAACAGCGCGACCCGGGCGTTGGCCGTGACCAGGCCGATGTCGGCGGGCAGGACGCTCGGCATCGTCGCCGCCCGCGACACGTTGTACGCCTTGGACAGCACCAGGACCGCGAGCGCGGCCGGGAACAGCGTGAGGCCGTCGGCCGGGCCGATCGCGGCGGCCATCGCCCAGCACAGCAGGCCGCGGGCCAGCAGCGTCCCCGCCATGATGTAGCGGCGTCCCGAGCGGAAGCGGTCCAGCACCGGGCCGACGAACGGGGCGAGGACGGCGAACGGCACCATCGTGATCAGAAGGTAGAGCGCCACCTGGCCCCGGGCCTGGTCCACGGGCAGGCCGAAGAAGAGCGTGCCCGCCAGCGCCACCGTGACCAGCGCGTCGCCCGCGCTGTGGGCGGCGGTCAGCTCGATCAGGCGCCCGAGCCCGGTGCGGTCCGCCCCCTGGGCGTGGGTCAGCCTGCGGGTGGCGCCACGGACGCCGCGCCCGGCCCGCGCCGTCCCCTTGGCGGCGCCGCCGCCCGCCCGCGCCGTCGTCCTGACGGCCGTGCGCCCGGCGCGGAACGTGCCGCGGCCCGCGTCCGCGGTGGCGCGCGCCGCGCGGGACAGCGAGCGCCTGGCGCGGTTCCAGCCGTCCCCCATCACGCGCGCGCGGACGGGGCACCGTGACCGGTGGCCGAGCGATCCACGCTTCCTCCCTCGCAGCGATCGGTTCCGCCGTCCATCTCGCCCTCTATATGCGTCTTCCCCCTGTTCGCTGTGGCTCATGGCGGTACGCATGGATACGCCCGGCCGTCGCGGCCGGCGCCCGTTCCCGGCCGCTTGACGATGGGTCTTCCCGGCCTTGGGCGCCGCTTTGGTTTCCAGTCCTACCCCACCCATCGGCGTGATGTCCGCTCCCGGCATGGGTGAGAATTGACGTGTGAGCCGCACTCGTTCCCGCACCTTTGCCGTCGACCAAGCCTGCGCCGTCGCCGTGGAGCCGGCCAGGGCCGCCGCCGAAGCCATCGCCCGCCCCGGCGAGGTGGGGGAGCATCTCGGCTTCGAGTCGGAGGGCGAGCGCGTCGTCACCCACTACTTCGCCTGCCTCGACCGCGCCTATCGCGGCTGGCGCTGGGCCGTCACCGTGGCCCGCGCCTCCCGCGCCCGCAACGTCACCGTCAGCGAGACGGCCCTGCTTCCCGGCGCCGACGCGCTGCTGCCCCCCGCGTGGGTCCCGTGGAGCGAGCGGCTGCTCCCCGGCGACCTCGGCGTGGGCGACCTGCTGCCCACCTCGGAGGACGACGACCGCCTCGCCCCCGGATACACCGTCACCGACGACGACTCCGACCAGCAGATGATTTTCGAGTACGGCCTGGGCCGCGCCCGCGTGCTGTCGGCCGTCGGCCGCGACCGCGCCGTGCACCGCTGGCACGCCGGGGACTCCGGGCCGCACACCCCGCTCGCGCACGCCGCGCCCGCGCAGTGCTCCACCTGCGGCTTCTACTGGCCGCTCGCGGGCTCGCTGCGGCTCGGCTTCGGCGTGTGCGCCAACGAGTTCGCCCCCGACGACGGCAAGGTGGTCTCGGCCGACCACGGCTGCGGCGCGCACTCCGAGGCCGTCGCCACCGCGCCGGGGGGCGCCGAGCACGCGGTGCCCATCCTCGACGATCTCGGCTACGACCTCATGGAGGAGGGCGTGCCGGAGGCCGGCTCGGTCGTGGCGTCCAACGGCGAGGACGGCTCCGAGCCGCTCGGCCACTCCTGACCGCCGGGCGGGATCGTCCGCGAAACCCGCCCGCCACGGGCCGCGTCACGATATCTCCGGAAATTTCAAGCTTTACGGCTGTGTGGCAGCCGGCCGCCCTCCAGCATGGGACACGACTGGTGACCGACGTGACAGTGACAGACGGTGCGACAGACGGCGCGGCCGACGGCTTCGGCGCCGAGCGCGTGCGCGCGACCGTCCTCGCCGCCTGGACCGCCTCGCCCGCCCGCTTCCGCGAGGACGCCAACGCCGAGGAGGACTTCGCGCTCGGCGGCTACCGTGACCGCCTGATCGTCGAGCTGGCCCAGAACGCCGCCGACGCCGCCCTGCGCGCCGGGGTCCCCGGGCGCCTGCGCCTCACGCTCGAGGACGGCGTGCTCAGCGCCGCCAACACCGGCGCCCCGCTCGACGCGGCCGGGGTCGAGGGTCTGTCCACGCTCCGCGTCTCCGGCAAGCGCGACGAGACCGGCTCGATCGGCCGCTTCGGCGTCGGGTTCGCGGCCGTCGTCTCCGTCTGCGACGAGCCCCTGATCGCCTCCCGCGCCACCGGGGCCGTGCGCTGGTCCCGCGCCGAGACCGCCGCCCTGGTCGGGGCCGAGCCCGCCCTGGCCGCCGAGCTCGCCGCGCGCGGCGGCCACGTCCCGCTGCTGCGCCTGCCCTTCGCCACCGAGCCGGTCGAGGTCCCCGCCGGGTACGACACCGTGGTGCGGCTGCCGCTGCGCGACAAGGCCGTCGAGCAGGCCGTGCGCCAGATGCTGGACGAGACCGGCCCGGCGCTGCCTCTGGCCATGCCCGCCCTGGCCGAGATCGAGATCCAGGTCGGCGGCGAGTCCCGCGCGATCACCGCCGAGGGCTGGACGGTGATGGAGTCCGCGGGCGACTTCGGCCCCGAGCAGGTCGCCGAGCTGTTCGCCGACCGTCCCACCGAGGAACGCGCCCGGCCGTACTGGCTGGTGCGCTGGGCGGTGCCCGCCGCGGAGGGGCCGCTGCCCAAGGACGTCGCCCCGGTCGTGCACGCGCCGACGCCGAGCGACGAGCCGCTCGACCTGCCCGCCCTGCTCATCGCCACCTTCCCCCTCGCCACCGACCGCCGGCACGTCGCGCCCGGCAGGCTCGCCGACTTCCTCGTCGAGCGGGCCGCCGACACCTACGTCGAGCTGCTGCGGTCCCTGCCGAGGACGCCGCGCCTGCTCGGCCTGGTGCCCGGCCTGATGGGCAAGGGCGAGCTCGACGCCGCGATCCGCCGGGCGATCCTGCGCCGCCTGCCCGACACCCCGTTGCTCCCCGCCATCTCCCCGCCCGCCGACGCCGACCCGGGCCAGGCCGATACCCACGGGCCCGCCGCCGACCGGCCCGGCGAGCCGCCGTACGTCGTCTCCGGCCGGCAGGCCGCCGTGGTCGAGGGCCCGGCCGAGTTCCTGGACAAGATCGCGCACGCCGTGCCGGGCCTGCTGCCCGCGGGCTGGGCCGTCCGGCACCCCGCGCTCACCACCCTCGGCGTGCGGCGGGTCGAACTGTCCGACGTCATCGACCTGCTGTCCGGCGACGCCGTCGCGGACGCCTCGCCCGCCTGGTGGCGCGAGCTCTACGAGACGCTGCCCGGCGACGACCGCGAGGCCCTCGGCGCGCTGCCCGTCCCCCTCGCCGACGGCCGCCTCGTGCGCGGGCCGCGCGGCACGCTGCTGCTCGGGGACGGCGGCTCCTCCCTGGACGCGGCGCTGCTCGCGCCGCTCGGCCTGCGCATCGTCCACCCCGAGGCCGCCCACCCTCTGCTGCTGCGGCTCGGCGCCGCCGAGGCCACCCCGAACAGCGTCCTCGAGGACCCGCTCACCCGCGCCACGGTCTCGGAGTCCCTCGACAGCGCCGACCCCGAGCCGGTCGCCCAAGCGGTCCTGGCGCTGGTCGAGGCCGCGGGCCTGTCGGCGGGCGAGGCCCCCTGGCTGTCGGAGCTGGCGCTGCGCGGCGCGGACGGCGAGCTGTACCCGGCGGGCGAGATGCTGCTCGGCGAGGGCTCGCTGGCCAAGCTCATCGACCAGGACGTCCCCTTCGGCGTGGCCGCCCCCGACCTGGTCGAGCGGTACGGCTCGCGCGTGCTGTCCGCGGCGGGCGTCCTGGACGGCTTCGCGGTCGTCAACGACACCGACGTCCTGCTCGACCCCGACGAGTGCGACCACGAGCTCGACGCCGAGGACCAATGGCTCGAAGCCGTCCTCGACGTCCTGCCCGAGACCGCCGTCCCGCCGGTGGCCCGCGAGTTCACCGCGATCAGGGACCTCGAATACGTCGCCGACTGGCCCGCGGCGCTGGCCCTGCTGACCCGCCCGCCCCTGCGGGCCGCGCTCCAGCCGCTGCGCGCGCTCGCCGACGGCGAGGTGGTCGAGGCGCCCTCGTACACCGCGTGGTGGCTCTCCCGGCACCCCGTGCTGGACGGGCGCCGTCCCACGTCCCTGCGCCTGCCCGGCGGCGACCCGTTGCTGTACGGCCTGTACGGCGACGCGCCGGCCGGCCTGGACGCCACCGCGCTGTCCATGCTCGGTGTGCGCACCACGCTGGCCGACCTGCTCGCCTCGCACGGCGGCCCCGACGAGCTGCTCGACCTGCTCGCCGATCCCGCGCTGGAGGTGGACCGGGCCCAGCTCCGCGCGCTGTGGATCGCCCTGGCGGGCGTCGAGCCGTCCCGCGTCGCCCCGCCCACGGCCGTGCGGGCCGTGCTGTCCGGCCGCATCGTCGTCGCCGACGCCGAGGACGGCCACCCGATCGGCGGCAACGGCCCCGGCGACACCGTCGAGGGCCTGACCTCCGCGGGCGCGCCGGTCGTCGTCGAGGCGCCCGACCTGCTCGCGCTCGTCGCCGCGCGCCCGCTGGTGCTGGCCCCGTTCGACCTGGCAGAGGCGCTGTCGGAGCTGCTCGACCTCCCCGTGGCCGGGGAAGAGGTCACCGGCGAGGTCACCTCCTCGGGCGAGGAGCGTCCGGTGCCCGCCCAGGTGCGCTCGCTGCTGCCCTCCGCGCCCGCCACCTACGTCGAGCACGCGGCGCTCACCGTGGACGGCGCGCGCGTGCCGTGGCGCTTCTTCGAGGGGGCCGTGCACGCGACCGGCGTCGAAGGGCTGGCCCGGGGCCTGGCCTGGGCGAGCGGCCAGTGGGGCGACCGGCTCGCGGTCGCGGCCCTGCTGCGCGACCCGGACGCCGTGCCCCTGCTCCTCGCGGAGGCCGACCTCGACAGCTAGGGGACGCTACGACGGCGTGTGGCCGGGCACCGACCGGCCCGCGCGGTCGTCGTCCGGCATCTCGGCGGGCGGAGGGGCCGCGTGCCGGTCGCGGCGCCAGACGTAGAAGCAGCCGAACAGCCCGAGCCCGATGCCCGCCACGCACGTCCAGATCCACCAGCCGTGCTCGGCGGGCACCCCGAGGACGAGCAGCACGACCAGCGCGACCACCCACAGGCCCGTGCCCACGAGGATCGCCGCGGTGTCGTTGGTCTTCAACGGGGCAAGATCCGGGGGGCGCGGCTCGTTCACGCAGTCCAGCCTAGGCGAGAACCCCCGGCGAGGGGTCCACCGGGCCTTCGTCAGGACCCGAACCGCGCACAAGTTGGTCTCGAAAGGACTACGAGCAGGTCAGAGCTCTTCTCCGTTCTGACAGCGAGGTGCGAATCTGCCCGCGTGAGTGAGATAACCGCCCCTGCATCCCCGTCGTCCGGATTCCGCGACCGGCTCGACCGGTACTTCCACATCAGCGAGCGGAACTCGACGCTGAACCGCGAGATCCGCGGCGGTCTGGCCACGTTCTTCACGATGGCCTACATCGTCGTGCTCAACCCGCTGATCCTCGGCGGGGTCAAGGACGCCGACGGGCAGTACCTCGGCGACGGGACCACCCAGAACATCGCCCTCATCGCCGCGGCCACCGCGCTGACGGCGGGCGTTCTCACGATCCTCATGGGCGTCGTGGCCAAGGTGCCGTTCGCCCTGGCGGCCGGGCTCGGCCTGAACGCCTTCGTCGCCTTCGGGCTGGCTCCCACCATGTCGTGGGAGGACGCGATGGGCCTGATCGTGCTGGAGGGCATCGTCATCACGATCCTCGTGCTGACCGGGTTCAGGACGGCCGTCTTCCACGCCATCCCCGCCCAGCTCAAGACCGCGATCAGCGTGGGCATCGGCCTCTTCATCGCCCTGATCGGGTTCGTGGACTCCGGCTTCGTCCGCAAGGCCGCGGGGACGCCGCTGGAGCTCGGCATCGGCGGCTCGCTGTCGAGCTGGCCGATCTTCGTCTTCGTGATCGGCCTGCTGATCACCGTCCTGCTCGTGGCGCGCAAGGTGAAGGGCGCGATCCTGCTCGGCATCGTCGCCACCACGGTCCTGGCGATCCTGGTCGAGGCCGTCGCCAAGGTCGGGCCGTCCGCCGGAGGCAAGAACCCGCTCGGCTGGAGCCTGGTCACCCCCACCATGCCCGACAAGATCGTCGGCGTGCCGGACCTCAGCCTGTTCGGCCAGTTCAGCCTGTTCGGCTCGTTCACCAAGATCAGCGCCGTGCTGGCCGTCATGTTCGTGTTCACGCTGCTCATCACGGACTTCTTCGACACGATGGGGACGATCGTCGGCGTCGGCGGCCAGGCGGGCCTGGTCGACGCGGACGGCACGCTGCCCCGCACCCGCGAGATCCTGCTGATCGACTCGGTCGCGGCGGCGGCCGGCGGCGCGGCGTCCACCTCCTCCAACACCACCTACATCGAGTCGGCGGCCGGCGTCGGCGAGGGCGCCCGCACCGGCCTCGCCAGCGTGGTCACCGGCATCCTCTTCCTCCTGGCCGCCTTCCTCTCCCCCCTCGCCAACGTCGTCCCCTACGAGGCCGCCGCCCCCGCCCTGGTCGTCGTCGGCTTCCTCATGCTGACCGCCATCCGCCAGATCGACTTCACCGACTACGAGATCGCCATCCCGTCCTTCCTGACGATCGTCCTGATGCCCTTCACCTACTCGATCAGCAACGGCATCGGCGCGGGCTTCATCACCTACGTCATGATCAAGCTGGTCAAGGGCAAGGCGCGCGAGGTGCACCCTCTGCTGTGGCTCGTGACCGCACTATTCGTGATCTACTTCGCCATGGGGCCGATCAAGATCCTCTTTGGGTTGACCTGACAGCGACCTTCCGGGGCCGTTGTGGAGGACGTGAAGCACTTGCCGCGACGGCCCTCGCGTCGGCTTCTCCGTTGTGCGAGGGGACAGAGCGATGGATCACGTTCCGCTGAAGTAGGAGAACGGAGCCACGGATACACCTTCGGACACGGCTCTGTCGTCCTCCTCGCCGGCGTCGGGGTCCAGTTCCCCGGCCCACACTGAGCGCATGGACCACACGGAGAAGCCTGCATGGAAGTCGAATCCGATGTCCGATGGCTCGCTCGTGTACCATTCCGACGCTCGAACGCCTCGCTGCGGCGTTGGAGTTGCGGCTCAGCGTTCAGCTGGAGCCACGGCGCCAGGCGAGCTGATGGCGGCGGTGAGGTCTCAGCGCTTCACGGCGCGGAGGATGACGAACTTCGGGTTGCTGGCCGCTGTTTCGCAGTTGCCGAAGAGGCGGCGGAGTTTGGTGTGGTAGGCGAGGTGGCGGTTGCCTATCACCCAGAGTTCGCCGCCGGGGCGGAGGGCGGTGCGGGAGCCGGTGAACATGCGCCAGGCCGTGGCGTCGGTCGTGGCGCGGTGGGTGTGGAACGGCGGGTTGTTCAGGATCAGGTCCACCGACGCCTTCGGGACGCCTGACATTCCGTCGGAGGCGAGCAGTTCGACCGGGGCGTCGAGGTTGGCCTTCCAGGTGGCCTCGGCGGAGGCCAGGGCCTGGTGGGACTCGTCGATGAAGAGCACCTCGGCGTCGCGGTTGTCCAGGGCCGCCGCCATCCCGAGGACGCCGTTGCCGCATCCGAGGTCCACCACCCGGTCGTGGCCCCGGCGGTGCGGGAGGTTGCTCAGCAGGAAGCGGGTGCCGATGTCGAGCCGGTCGGCGCAGAAGATGCCCGCGTGGTTCACGACGGTCCGGCCCGAGGCGACGCCGACGTCGGAGGGGAGCTCGTAGCGTCGCGGCCACGGGCTCGGGCCCGGGTTCAGGCCGGGGTCCGGCGCGCAGAAGATGAGCCGCGCCTTCTTCGCGGCGAGGGACGTGCGGGTGGGGCCGAGGATCTTCTCGAAGAGGCGCAGCGTCGAGGTGTGGATCTCGGTCACCATGCCCGTGCCCACGACGAGCGTGCCCGCGTGGACGGAGGGCGCGAGGCGGTGGAGCTGGTCCTCCAGGAGGGCCAGGCTCTTGGGCACGCGGACCAGCAGCGTGTCGACGCGCGGGGGAGGGTCGTCCCGGGTGGTCAGCAGGCGCACGGCCGCGGGGTCCACGCCGTTGCGGGCCAGGTTGGCGCGGGTGGCCTCCTGGGTGAGGAACGAGTCGGTGATCTGGACGGGACGGCGCTCGGCGAGCGCGGTGACCAGCGCGCCCCACCGGTCGCCGAGCACGACCACGGTGCCCCGCGGATCGGCGGGCGGTCCGTCGGCGCCGGCGAGATGCCGGAGCAGGTACTCGTCGGCGGCGTCCCAGGCGCGCAGCGGATCGCGAGGATCCTCGGGATGGCGGGCGAGGTCGAGCTCGCCCCATTCCGTCGTCAGCCGCTCCACCGCGCCCACGCTAGCGACTCCCGAAGCCTGGGGAGTAATCCACGTCCCGGCGCCCGAGGGCGGACGCGCGGGGCCCGCGGCAGAGCCTTCGAGATGGGCCGCGCGGGCGTGGTGAGGGGACGGCGGACGGGCAGGCCGGGGTTAGGGTGGGGTGTGGTCGGCAAGGGGCGTCGGGGCGTGCCGGTGGAGCTCTTGGGGCATCTGCGGCAGGCGCGTGACCGCATGGACCGCGATTACCGCGCGGAGCTGGACCTGGACGCGCTGGCCGCCGTCGCCGGGATCTCCAAGTACTACTTCATCCGCTGCTTCGAGGCGGCCTACGGCGAGACCCCGATGCGCTACCTCACGCGCCGCCGCCTGGAGCGCGCCCAGGACCTGCTGCGCGCGGCCAACCTGACGGTGACCGAGATCTGCATGGCCGTGGGGTTCACGAGCCTCGGCTCGTTCTCGTCGAAGTTCACGCAACTCGTCGGCGAGAGCCCGAGCGCGTACCGCGACCGGTGGGCGGCGCGCGGCCGCCCGCACATCCCCGGGTGCTACCTGTTCATGAACGGCGTGCTCGACCTGGCCGGGACGAAGGCGCCGGGGGACACGGGGCCGTCCGATTGTGCAATTTTGGAGAAGCCCAGTTCAGAGGGCCCGGAGTAGCTTCTCCCGCATGATTACGAACATCTCGCTGACCACGGTGTACTGCCTCGACCAGGACGAGGCGCGTGACTTCTACGTCGACGTCCTCGGCTTCGTCCCGGCCGCCGACGTGTCCATGGAGGGCTTCCGCTGGGTGACCGTGTGCCACCCCGACCACCCCGAGCTCCAGATCACGCTCATGAAGCCGGGCCCGCCGCTGGACGAGGAGGCCGCGGCCTTCTACCGGCGGCAGCTCGAGAAGGGCCAGAGCGGGGGCCTCGGGCTGGCGGTGGACGACTGCCGCAAGACCTACGAGGAGCTGACCGCCAAGGGCGTGACGTTCCTGCAGACGCCGGAGGAGCGGCCGTACGGCGTCGAGGCCGTCATGCGCGACAACCAGGGGAACTGGATCGTGCTGGTCGAGGCCAAGGCGCGAGGCTGAGCCGGGGCCGCCCGCGACGGGGGTCGCGGGCGGTCGGCGCGGGGGTCAGCCCGTCAGGCAGGTGGCTCCGTTGAGGGAGACCTTGACGGGGGCGGTGGCGGTGCCGCCGTGTGCGGCGTTGAATCCGACCTGGGTGGCGGTGCCGGCGGGGATGGTCTTGTTCCATTGCAGGTGGGCGCCGCTGATCCGCGTCCCGTCCTGTGTCCAGGTGGCCGACCAGCCGGAGGCCAGGCGGGGCGCGGGCGAGGCGTAGTCGATGGCCAGCGTCCAGCCGTCGATCGTGGTGGTGCCGGTGTTGCGGATGGTGATCTCGGCGCTGAGCCCGGTGGTCCATGTCGTCGCCCGGTAGGTCACCGTGCAGGTCCCGGTGGGCAGGCCCTCGCGGGCCAGGGCGGACAGCGAGTCGGAGGGCAGGCTGAGGTTGTCCGCCGCGTCCCTGGCCACCACGAAGTAGAGGTAGCGCTTGCCTGTCTCCAGGCCCGACTCGGTGAAGCTGGGGTGCGCGGAGGCCGTGCGCGTGCCGACCTTGAGGTAGGTGGTCGCGGTCTTCCGGTAGAGGTCGTAGGCGGCCACGCCGACGTTGTCGGTCGAGGGCTGCCAGCAGAAGGCCACGCCGGGGTAGTCGGCCAGGCAGCCGTCCGTCAGACCGGTCGGTTTGGTCGGCGCCGCGATGTCGTCGGGGACGGGGCTCGGCGAGATGGTGGGCGTCATCCCGAGCGTCGCCACGGTTGTGATCATCTGGGACGGCAGGCTGACGTTGCCCGCGGCGTCCCTGGCCGAGACGTACATCGTGTACAGGCGGCCGTAAACGCCGGAGAAGCCGCCGATGGTGCTGGTCGTGGTGGTGCGGTAGACGAATCCGGCGGAGGTCAGCTCGTAGATGTCGTATCCGACGACCCCGGTGTCGTCGTTCGAGGGCGTCCAGCAGATGGAGGCGTACCCGGTCGGGACGGTGGGGGCCAGCGGGGGCGGGCAGGGACGCACGCCCCCGGGCTCGGTGGGCGGGGTGACGTCGCCGGCCGCGGCGGCGTTCGCGGCCTGCGGCGGGAGCGCCGCGGCCACCTGGGGTGCGGGTACCGCGAGGGCGGCCTGTCCCGCGGATCCGATCACGAGCGCGGTGGCGACGAACGCCAGGGTGAGGAGAACCGCGCTTAAGGAGTGCTTGCCGATCTTCATTCCGCCCCTTGTGTCGATTGGTGTCGGCGTGGATCCCCCCGCGTAGAGCGTGAAGCAACTTCACCAATTCGTAAAGGGCCCGAACTTTCGTGACCGGGGCCGCCCGCGACGGGGGTCGCGGGCGGTCGGCGCGGGGGTCAGCCCGTCAGGCAGGTGGCTCCGTTGAGGGAGACCTTGACGGGGGCGGTGGCGGTGCCGCCGTGTGCGGCGTTGAATCCGACCTGGGTGGCGGTGCCGGCGGGGATGGTCTTGTTCCATTGCAGGTGGGCGCCGCTGATCCGCGTCCCGTCCTGTGTCCAGGTGGCCGACCAGCCGGAGGCCAGGCGGGGCGCGGGCGAGGCGTAGTCGATGGCCAGCGTCCAGCCGTCGATCGTGGTGGTGCCGGTGTTGCGGATGGTGATCTCGGCGCTGAGCCCGGTGGTCCATGTCGTCGCCCGGTAGGTCACCGTGCAGGTCCCGGTGGGCAGGCCCTCGCGGGCGAGCGCCGAGAGGAAGGCGGACGGCAGGCTGATGTTGTTCGCCACGTCGCGGGCCACCACGAAGTAGTTGTAGCGCTTCCCGGCCTCCAGGCCCGACTCGGTGAAGTTCGGGGACGAGGTGGCCGTGCGGGTGCCGACCTTCAGGTAGGCGGTCGCGGTCTCGCGGTAGACGTCGTAGGCGACCACCCCGATGTTGTCGGTCGAGGGCGTCCAGCAGAACGAGACGCCCGGATAGTCGGCCAGGCAGCCGTCGACCAGGCCCGCCGGCCTCGACGGGGGCTGGATGTCGGGGAAGGCGGTCGGGGAGGGCGTCGGGGACGGCGTCATCCCGGTGACCGCGGGGACGGTGATCAGCTCGGACGGCTGGCTGACGTTCCCGGCCATGTCCCTGGCCACGACGTAGATCGTGTACATGCGGTTCAGTTCACCGCCGAATCCGCCCACGGTGGACGTCGTGGTGGCCGCCTTGACGAACCCTTCCACGTCGAGGCGATAGAGGTCGTAGCCGGCGATGCCGGAGCTGTCCGACGAGGAGTTCCAGCAGATCGAGGCGTATCCGGACTGGTAGTTCAGGGCGAGGGGCACCGGGCAGTGCCGCAGGCCCGAGGGCCGGGTCGGAGGCGTGGTGTCGTCCGCGCTCTGCGCCCGCGGAGCCGCCTGCCCGGGGACGACCTGGGCCTGTATCGGGGCCTTGGCCGCCTGCGGTGCGGGAACGGTCGCGCGGGCGGCCTGCCCCGTGGACCCGAGGACGAGCGCGGCGGCGACGAACGCCAGGGTGAGGAGAACCGCGCTTAAGGAGTGTCTGCCGAGCTTCATTCCGCCCCTTGTCGATTGGCGTGGCGTGGATCCCCCCGCGTAGATCGTGAAGCAACTTCACCAATTCGTAAAGGGCCCGAACTTTCGTGAACGGAACCACGCATGGCGAGGGACGCGCGGAAGAGAGGGCGGGCCTGCGGCGCGGGCGGGCGGCGGAAAATTGATTGCCGACGCCGGGCGGGATGACTAGCGTCGGACGCCCTTGCCCCGGACGATCGGATAGTGCTCATGGTGTGGCGCGCGGGCGCACGCCGGTTTCCGGTGCTCGCGATCCGGGACTTCCGGCTGCTGCTGGCCGATCGGCTGCTCGCGCCCGCCGCCGTGGCCTTCTCGGTGGTGGGCGTCTCCTTCGCCGTCCTGGACCTGACCGGGTCCACCGCGGACCTGTCCTACGTCCTCGCGGCCCAGATCGCACCGGCCCTGGTGTTCACGCTGATCAGCGGCGTGGTGTCGGACCGGGTGCCCCCGCAGCGGGTGATCGTCGCGGCGAACGTGGTGATCGCGCTGTCGGAGGGGCTGCTCGGCGTCCTGGTGCTGAGCGGCGCCGTCCGTCTCTGGCACATGATCGTGCTGGAGACGCTGACCGGCGTGGGCATGGCCGCGCTGTGGCCGGCCATGCAGTCGGTGCTGCCCAAGATCGTGCCGGACGAGCTGCTGCAGCAGGCCAACGCGGTGAGCCGGCTGGCGATGAACGGCGCCCAGATGGGCGGGGCCGCGGTCGCGGGCGTGGTGGTCGCGGCGGTGGGGCCGGGCTGGGCCATGAGCGTCTGCGGGGTGGGCCTGCTCGCCACGGTGCCCATGCTGCTCTCGATCCGCGCCTCCGGTCACGCGCGCACGGACGAGACGAGCGCGTTGCGCGACCTCAGGGACGGCTGGTCGGAGTTCCGCAGCCACACCTGGCTGTGGACGATCGTTGCGCAGTACTGCGTCGTGCTGATGGCCTGGTACGGCAGCTTCCAGGTGCTCGGCCCGCCGGTCGCCAAGGACCATCTCGGCGGCGCTGCCGCCTGGGGGGCGATCACCTCGGCCGAGGCGCTGGGCCTGATCGCCGGTGGCGTGATCTCGCTCCGCTTCACCCCGCGCAGGCCCCTCTTGCTCGTGGTCTCGATCGGCGCGATCCTGGCGGTGTCGCCGTTGTCGCTGGCCATGCGGTGGCCCCTGGTGGCGATATGCCTGGCCACGGCCGTGCTCGGCGTCTTCCTTGAGATCATGATGGTGCAGTGGAGCGTCACGCTGACCCGTAACGTGCCGCCGGAGAAGCTGGCCCGGGTCTCGGCGTACGACGCGCTCGGCTCGGTGATGGCGATGCCGATCGGCGCGCTGGTCGCGGGCCCGCTGGCGGCCGAGATCGGGCTGTCGGCGACGCAGTACGGCGCGGCGGCGCTGATGGTGGCCGTCTCGTCGCTGGCGCTTCTGCCCCGCGACGTGCGCCGGATGCGCTCCACGGACGGCGGGAGCGCGCCGTCCGTGCCCGCCGCGTCCCCGTCAGGATCCTGACCGCCCGAGTGCCGTCCCGCCCCGGTGGTGGGGGTGGGCCGAGCTGCGTCGGTTGCGGAGCGCGCCCTTTGTGTGGCAAGACGTAGCAAATGATCTCGGCGTCTCCGGCATTTTCGGCGTTTCGGACATCCCGGACGTATCCGCAGGGGCGTGCGGGAATCAGGGCCACGGGTATATAGTTAGCAAAGGTAATGAGTTATGACGAACATCACCACAAGGACGGAGCGCCCGGCGGTCCCGCGCAGCGACGCCGAGCTGGCGTCCGCGCTGCGCGTGTCTCTGGCCCGTCTGAACCGGCGGCTGCGGCGGCAGGCCGGAGCCAACAGCCTGACCCCCACCCAGTTCGCGACCCTCGCCGCCGTCGAGCGGCACTCCGCTATAACGCCTGGCGAGCTCGCCGAGCTGGAGAAGATGCAGCCCCCTTCGATGACGCGGGTGATCGCCGCACTGGAGCACAGAGGACTGCTCGCCCGCACCCCTCACCCGACCGACCGGCGACAGGTGACCATCAGTGTGACCGAGGCCGGACGCGGGCTGATGAAGGAGGAACGCCGACGGAAAGAGGCGTGGCTCGCCATGCGGCTGATGGAGCTGTCGCCCGAGGAACGGGCGACGCTGCGGGCCGCGGCGCCGATCCTGGAGAAGCTCTCGCAGACCTGAACCATCCCCGGGCCGCGGACTCCGGCGTGGCCACCGCCCAGGTGACCGAGCTACGCGAGGTCCAGGCCGAGGAGACGCAGGGCGCCGAGCCCGTCGCGCGCTCCCGCGGCGGGATGTTCCGGTCGCTCAGAAACTACAACTACCGCCTGTTCGTCTCAGGCAGCGTCGTGTCCAACGTCGGCACGTGGATGCAGCGCACCGCGCAGGACTGGCTGGTCCTGGAGCTGAGCCACGGCAGCTCGGCCGCGCTCGGCGTGACCACCGCCCTGCAGTTCCTGCCGGTCGTGCTGTTCGGCCTGTGGGGTGGAATGCTGGCGGACCGCTACCCCAAGCGCCCGCTGCTGATGGCGGCCCAGTCCCTCATGGGCCTGCTCGCGCTCGCCATGGGCGTACTCACGATCACCGGGCACGCGCAGATCTGGCAGGTCTACGTGATGGCGTTCATGCTCGGCTGCGTGTCGTGCGTCGAGGTGCCCACCCGGCAGTCGTTCGTCGTCGAGATGGTCGGCCGCAGCGACCTGCCCAACGCGATCGCGCTCAACAGCTCCACGTTCAACCTCGCCCGGGTCGTCGGCCCCGCCGTCGCCGGCGTGCTGATCTACGCGCTGGGCGGGACCGGCCCGATCTTCCTGCTGAACGCCCTGTCGTTCGCCGCCGTGATCTCCGGCCTGGTCCTGATGCGGACCACCGAACTGCGCACCCCCGAGCCGGTCGCCCGCGCCAAGGGCCAGCTCCGCGCGGGCCTGCGGTACGTGTGGCAGCGGCCGGAACTGCTGATGCCGATCCTGGTGGTGGCGTTCGTGGCGATGTTCGCGACGAGCTTCTCGATGAGCATCGCGCTGATGGCCAGGCAGGTGTTCGGCCAGGACGCCTCCTCGTTCGGCGTGGCCTCCAGCGTCTTCGCGGTCGGCGCCCTCGGCGGGGCGCTGCTGGCCGCGCGGCGCGCCCGCCCGACCCGCCGGCTGCTGATCGCCGGAGGCATCGTCTTCGGCGCCGCCCAGATCGTCGCCGGGCTGGCCCCGACGTACGCGGCGTTCCTGATCCTGCTGGTCCCCGCGGGCATGGCCATGATCACGACGAACACGACCGCGAACTCCTCGGTGCAGCTCGCCGCGTCGCCCGAGATGCGCGGGCGGGTCATGGGAATCTATGTGCTGGTGTTCACCGGTGGCGCCCCGATCGGCGCGCCGCTGATCGGCTGGGTCGGCGAGCTGGCCGGGCCGCGCCTCGGAGTGGTGATCTGCGGGGTGATGTGCCTGGCCGGGGTCGGGCTGGCCATGCTGCTGACCAGGTTCGCCGCGGGAAGGACGCGTCGTGCGGTTGTTCGTGGCGTTGTCGCCGCCCCCGGAGGCGCTCGCTGAGGTCGCCGGGGCCGTCGGCGCGCGTCCGGAGCGGTGGCCGGACCTGCGCTGGACCGGCAGCGAGACCTGGCACATCACGATGGCCTTCCTCGGCGAGGTCCCCGAGAAGGCGCTGCCCGAGCTGGAGACCCGCCTGGGCCGCGCGGCCGGGCGCCACGCGCCGATGACGCTGCGCTTCGAGGGGGCGGGGGCGTTCCCCTCCGCGCGGCGGGCCCGGGTGGTGTGGCTGGGGCTGGCGGGCGGGGGGACGGCGATCTCGCGCCTGGCGGCGTCCCTGGCCGCCGGGGGCCGGCGCGCCGGGGCCGCCGGCGCCGAGGGCAAGCCCTTCCACCCGCACCTCACGCTCGCCCGCGCGCGCCCGCGCGACGGCCTGGACGCCAGGCCCCTGGTCGAGGAGCTGAAGGACTTCGGCGGCGCGCCGTGGCGCGCCGACGCCGTCCACCTCATGCGCAGCCATCTCGGCCCCAAGACGCGTTACGAGGCGCTCGAATCCTGGCCATTGACCGGTGGCGGCTAGGCTTCAGGACGTGGACCGTCCCCGCCGCTGGCTGCTGCCCGCAGTGCTCGCGCTGCTCGTGGCGATCGTCGTCGTCGGCGCGCTGCTCACATAGCCGCCGGTCATCGAGGCCGTGCCGCCCGTCGGAGGGCGAGCACGGCCTCGGACGTCCCGTCACGGAAGACGGGGCCCTCCTACCAGGCGTACGCCTCGGGGGCGGGGCCGCCGGGGCCGGGGAAGATCTCGTCGAGCCGGGCGAGCGCCTTCTCGTCGAGCTCGATCTCCAGGGCCCTGAGGCTGCCGTCGAGCTGCTCGATCGTCCGCGGGCCGACGATCGGGCCGGTGACCGCCTTCTGCGCGAGCAGCCAGGCCAGCGCGACGTTCGCCGGGTTCTCCCCCAGCTCATCGCAGAACGCCTCGTACCGCTCGATCTTGTCGCGGTGCTTCTCCAGCTCGCCGAGCATCCTCTCGGACGCCGACCGGCCCTTGTCGATCTTGCGGAGCACGCCGCCCAGCAGGCCGCCCGCCAGCGGGCTCCACGGGATCACGCCGAGCCCGTAGTCGTCGCACGCGGGCAGGACCTCCAGCTCGACCTCCCGGACGAGCAGGTTGTAGTGCGACTGCTCCGACACCAGGCCGAAGAACCCGCGCCGCTTGGCGGTCTCCTGCGCCTTGGCGATGTGCCACCCGGCGAAGTTCGACGAACCGGCGTAGATGATCTTGCCCTGCTGGCGGAGGACCTCCATCGCCTCCCAGATCTCGTCGAACGGGGTGTTCCTGTCGACGTGGTGCATCTGGTACAGGTCGATGTAGTCGGTCTGCAGCCGCTTGAGCGAGGCGTCGCAGGCCCGGCGGATGTTCAGCGCGGACAGATACGACTCGTTCGGCCAGTCGCCCATCGAGCCGTAGAGCTTGGTGGCGATGACCGTCTTCTCACGACGGCCGCCCCCCTTGGCGAACCACCGCCCGACGATGTGCTCGGTTATCCCCTCGCCCTTCTTCCAGCCGTAGACGTTCGCGGTGTCGAAGAAGTTGATGCCGACGTCGTGGGCCTTGTCCATGATCGCGAACGAGTCCTCTTCCGAGGTCTCGGGCCCGAAGTTCATGGTGCCCAGGCAGAGGCGGCTCACGGACAGACCGGCGCGTCCCAGGTGTACGTATTCCATGAGCCTCACCCTAAGCACCTGGAGTGCACTCCAGCCCAGCCGAGGCCCGCCGGAAACGCGTCGTACGTCAGGAAGCGGCCGCGAAGACGACGGTCTCTCGACCAGACCTATCCCAACTCCAGCCCCCGACCCACGCCGACGGTCGGACGCGGCGCCCGTGGTGGCGGGGCATGATGTGGCAATGGGGAGTAGACGGGTGATCGCGGGGGCGCTGGCGGCGCTCGCCCTGGCGCCGCTGGGAGGCGCGATCGCGTCCCCCGCGCACGCCACGGCCGGGCACGGCTCCGGGGGGACGTCGGGCGGGTCCGAGGACGGCAAGGAACGGCTGCTGTTCCGCTTCAAGGACCCGCGCATCGGCGAGTCCAGCGGGCTCGCCGTCTCGCCCACGCACAAGAACGTGTACTACACGCACAACGACAGCGGGGCCAGCCCGCAGTTCTACGCCGTCGGGCCCGACGGCCGCACGCTGGCCACGTTCACGCTGGCCGGGGCGGCGGCCCGCGACTGGGAGGCGATGGCCGCCTCGGTGGACCCGGCGACCGGGCAGAGCCACCTGTGGTTCGCCGACATCGGCGACAACATGAACGGCGCCTGGCCCGACTACTCGATCTACAAGGTCGCCGAGCCGAAGGCCATGCGGGACGCGACCCTCCAGGCGACGCGGTACCGCTTCCGGTACGAGGACGGCGGGCGCAACGCCGAGGGCATCATGGTCCACCCCACGACCGGGCGGCTGTACGTCGTCAGCAAGGAGTTCGCCGGGTCGATCTACGCGGCCCCGGCCAAGCTGCGCACGGACAAGGTGAACATCCTGCGGCGGGTCGGCCCCGCGCCGATCATGGCGACGGACGCCGCCTACGCGCCGGACGGGTCGAGCTTCGTCATCCGCACCTACTTCTCCGCCTCGCTCTACAAGGCGCCGGGGGAGTTGATCGGCCGGGTGACCATGCCCGCGCTGGACCAGGCCGAGTCGATCACCTACACGCGGGACGGCAGATACCTGCTCACCGGCACCGAGGGCGCCTCCAGCCCGGTGTACGCGGTGCCGCTGCCCGCCTCGGCCGTCGCCAAGCACGCCAAGCCGGAGCCGGCCCGCACCGGAGGGCCCGCGCGCACGGCGTCCGCGCCGGACGTCGCCGCCTCGCACGCCGCCGGGAGCACCGGCGACGACGGCGGCGTCCCCGCCGGGGTGATCGCGCTGTGGCTCGGCGTGGCGCTCGGCGCGACCGGCATCATCGCCGTGCTGGCCCGCAAGGCCGGCTGACCCTCGCGGAGAGGGGCCGATGACGGGAGAGCCTGCCGGGCCGTGGTTCGCCGGCAGGCTCTCGCGTCCGTCCGGGCCGGGTCTCGGCCGGACGTCACGCGAACGCTTCTAGCGCGCGGGGCGCGGCAGCGGCACGGCCGTGTCCGGCGGCGCGATCAGGTAGCCGTCGGCGAAGTGCTCCGGCGCCTGCGCCGGCCTGGTCTGCCCCGCGGACGTCGCCGGCTTGGCGTGCGACGGGGGCGTCAGCGGCGTGCCCGCGACGATGGGCGGCGCCACGGGCTTCTGGACGGGCGTGACCGGTGTCACCGGCTTGACGTCCGGGGCGTGCGGCTGCGTGGCGGGCTTGAGGTCCGGGGCGTACGGCGGCGTGACGGGCTTGACGTCCGGGGCGTACGGCGGCGTGGCCGGCTTGGCGCCCGGGGCGTAGGGAGGCGTGGCCGGCTTGGCGCCTGGGACGGCGGGCGGCGTGACCGGCTTGACCCCCGGCGGCGTCACCGGATGGCCGGGTCTGACGCCCGGGGTGACCGGCTGGTGCGGCTGGATCGGCAGCCCGAGCGTGTCGCACGCCCGGGGCGAGTGCTTGGTCGCCTTCGGGCACGGCGGGGTGCAGAAGATCTCCACCGAGTCCAGGAAGTTGCCGTAGCTCGGCGACCCCGCGGCCGAGGAGACCGACTCGACGGCGATGCGGGTCACCCTCTGCCCCCTGGGCACGCGGTAGATGCCCGTGTAGTGGCCCCAGGAGATGCCGCCGTCCGCGATGTCCCCGGAGCTCTGGCCGAGCGGGACCTGGACGGTCAGCGCGCCCGGGGTGCCGATCTTCACGCGGACGACGTCCTTCTGGTCGGAGGTGGTGGTGCGGGCCCGGTGGGCGATCCGCCACACCAGGATCGTCCGGGGGTTGGTCGCGACGTCCTGGTAGAGGGTGGAGACCTGCGTCCCGTTGAGCTCGGCGAACTGCCTGCCGCTGTCCGCGGCGACCTCGCCGCCGTTGGCGCCCGCGTTGCCGGGGCCCCAGATCTCGATGGCGCCGTCGCTGGCCGTGGTGTGCCAGGCGGGGATGTCGGTCCTGAGGTTCCCCGCGCTGGTCAGCCCGCCGGGCTGCTCGAAACCGCCGTTGGCGGAAACGCACGCGGCCGGTGGGGGGGTTTTGGGAGGCGCCGGTTGCGCGGCCGCGCCGGCGGCCCCCGCGGCGGGGACCGTGAGCAGCGTGACGGCGCCGCCGAGCAGGAGGACACGCTGAGGCAGGGGCACCAGAGCATGGGTTCGGTTCATGAGATTCCCCTCGATCGATGACCGCCCCGGGAGGTCGGGGCGGGCACGCCGCGAACATCAGTGCGAATCATGTCGGCGTGCCTGTCGAGGTATGCCCTGCTGAAACGGGGAACCGTGGGACCGGAGTGACTCTTGGGACCGGCCGACCCATGGTTTTACCTAGGCGATCTTCTTTGTCCTGACTCGTCCAGGCGGGCGACGAAGGGCTCGCCGCGCAGCGCCTGCTCGACGAGCGCGATGGAGGCGCCGAGCTCGACCAGCCGCGGGCCTTCGCGGCGGTAGGCGGCGAGGACGGCCTCGACGGCGTGCGGCGGGAGGTGCTCCTTGAGGTCCACGGCGGCGGTGCGGTACCCGGCGCGGGCGGCCTCGACGGTGGCGTCCACGTGCTGGCGCGCCATGCGGGCGAGCGCCAGGGGGTACCGTCTGAGCACTCCGTAGGCCCGGTAGTCGGGTGGCACGGCGTCGAGCAGCCAGGTCACCGCCGAGGTCTCCCAGTCCGGGCTCCCCGGCGGCAGGACCTCTTGCGGCCAGCCCGGTGGCAGGTACACGTCGGGAAGTGTATCGAATGTCCGTTCGAGTTGGGGTATAGGCGTTATGTCGGTTGTGAAGATCCTGGCGGTCCGAAGCCCGTCGTCCCGACGGTCCGGAATCGGGTGGTCCGTGCTTCATTTCCCGCTGTCCTGGCGCCTGCTGTGGAAAACGAGGAAAATACCCAGTTGTGACTGAGCGAATCGGGGTGATCGGCGCCGGCATCCTGGGGCTGGCGGTGGCCAGGGAACTGGCCGCGCGTGGCGCCACGGTGACCGTCCTCGACAAGGAGGACCGGGTCGCCGCGCACCAGACCGGCCACAACAGCGGCGTCGTCCACGCCGGCATCTACTACGCCCCGGGGTCGCTCAAGGCGCGGCTGTGCAGGACCGGCGTCGCGCTGCTGCGCGAGTACTGCGCCGAGCACCGCATCCCCTACGAAGAGGTCGGCAAGCTCGTCATCGCCTCCAGCTCCGCCGAACGCGCCGGGCTGCGCCGCATCGCCGAGCGCGCCCGCGAGAACGGCGTCCCCGGCATCGCCGAGCTGGACGCCCTCGGCCTGCGCGAGATCGAGCCGCACGCGGTCGGCGTCGGCGCCGTCCACTCGCCGCACACGGCGATCATCGACTTCCCCGCCGTCGCGCGCCGCCTCGCCGAGGACGTCAAGGACCTCGGCGGGTCCGTCCGGCTCGGCCACCCGGTGCGCGCCCTCCGCGAGACCGCGAGCGGCGTGCAGGTGCTCGGCGGCACCACCAAGTTCACCTTCGACCGGCTGGTCGCCTGCGCCGGGCTCGGATCCGACGCCATCGCCAGGATGGGCGGCCACGCGGGCGACGTCCGGATCATCCCGTTCCGCGGGGAGTACTACAAGCTCGCCGGCGGCGCCAAGGACCTCGTCCGCGGGCTCGTCTACCCCGTGCCCGACCCGCGCTACCCCTTCCTCGGCGTCCACCTCACCCGGCGCATCGACGGCGAGGTGCTCGTCGGCCCCAACGCCGTCCTCGCCCTGGCCCGCGAAGGCTACACCTGGCGGGACGTCTCGGCGTCCGACCTGCGTGAGATCCTGCTCTGGCCGGGCACGCGCAAGCTCGCCGCCCAGCATTGGCGCACCGGCGTCTCCGAGGTCTACGGCTCGCTGGTCAAGAACGCCTTCCTCAAGGCCGCCCGCCGGTACGTCCCCACGCTGGCCTCCCACGACCTGGTCCGCACGCCCGGCGGCGTGCGCGCCCAGGCCGTGGCCAGGGACGGCGGCCTCGTGGACGACTTCGTGGTGGACGTCCACGGACGGGTGATCCTCGTGCGCAACGCCCCCTCGCCCGGGGCGACCTCCAGCCTGGCGATCGCCCGGCACATCATGTCTTTCGTCCCGGCTTAAGTCCGGCAGGTCACTATAGGTGGGTGACCGAATCGTCTGAAGCCCGACTGCTGATCGTCGAGGACGACCCCAACATCCTTGAACTGCTCGCCGCCAGCCTGCGCTTCGCCGGGTTCGACGTGGACACGGCCGCGAGCGGGACGAACGCCGTCGAGGCCGCCCAGCGCCGCCGCCCCGACCTGATCGTCCTCGACGTCATGCTGCCGGACATGGACGGGTTCGACGTCGTACGCCGCCTGCGCGGCGGCGGCGCGCACACGCCGGTCGTCTTCCTCACGGCCAGGGACGCCACCGAGGACAAGATCAGAGGGCTCACGCTCGGCGGCGACGACTACGTCACCAAGCCGTTCAGCCTCGAAGAGGTGATCGCCCGCATCCGCGCCGTCCTGCGCCGCACCGCGGGCGACCCGGCCGTGCCGCCGCCCCGGATGACCTTCGCCGACATCGAGCTGGACGAGGAGAGCCACGAGGTGTGGCGGCAGGGCAAGGTCATCCCGCTGTCCCCGACCGAGTTCAAGCTGCTGCGCTACTTCATGGCCAACGCCGGCCGGGTGCTGTCCAAGGCGCAGATCCTCGACCACGTGTGGGACTACGACTTCCGCGGCGACGCCGGCATCGTCGAGTCCTACGTCTCCGTCCTCCGCAGAAAGATCGACAACACGCCTCCCCGCCTCATCCACACCCTCAGAGGCGTCGGCTACGTCCTCCGCCAGCCCCCGAAATGACCCCCGCCCCGCCTGTACTCGCCTCCGGATCCGCGAGATGAACCCCACCGCGCCGCCCCCGCCCGAGAACCCTCGCCCGCTGCCGTACCCCGCTCCACCACCCGCGCCCCCCGGAGCCGTACGGCGGCGCAAGCGGTTCCTCGCGTCACTCTCGGGACGCACGCCGCTGCGCGTCAAGCTCATCTCCACCATGCTGGCGCTCGTCGCCGTCGCGCTGACCGGCATCGGCGTGAGCAGCGTGTCCGTCCTGCGCGGCCACCTCGTCGACCGCGTCGACCAGCAGCTCGACACCTGGGCCCACGACGTCGCGCGACGCCTGCAACGCGCCCCCGGACTCGGCCTCGGCACCCGGATCCCGCCGGACGGGCTCGTGCAGGTCCGCGACGCGAACGGCCAGGTCGTCGCCGAGGCCGTGGGCCTGGAGGCCGAATCACAGCCCGGGCCCGCCCTGCCGGCCACGATCTCGTCCTTCGAGCCCGAGACCGTCCCCGCCGCCACCGGAGGCGGCGACTGGCGGGTCCGTGTCGTCCCGGTGGCCGGCGTCGGCAGCGTCGTCATCGCCATCGACCTCACCTCCGTCGACCAGATCACCTCGCGCCTCATGATGAGCGAGCTGCTCGGCGGCGGCATCGTCATGGTCGTCCTCGCGGTGCTCGGCGTGGTGATCGTCCGCAGGAGCCTGCGTCCCCTCGTCGAGATGGAGCACACGGCCGCCGCCATCGCGGGCGGCCAGCTCGGCAGGCGCGTGCCCGACGCCGACCCGCGCACCGAGGTCGGCAGCCTCGCCGCCTCGCTGAACGGCATGCTCGCCCAGATCGAGGCCGCCCTCCACGCCCGCGAGGTCTCCGAGGCCGCCGCCAGGGGCTCAGAGGAGCGCATGCGCCGGTTCATCGCCGACGCCTCCCACGAACTGCGCACGCCGCTCACCTCGATCCGCGGCTACGCGGAGTTCTACCGCCAGAACCCGTCAGGCGACCCGGCCAAGCTCATGCGCCACGTCGAGGACGCCGCGGCCCGCATGGGCCTCCTCGTCGAGGACCTGCTGCTGCTCGCCCGCCTGGACCAGCAGCGCCCGCTCACCATGGGCCCCGTCGACCTGCTCGCCCTCGCCGCCGAGGCCGTCCAGGACGCCCGCATCCTCGCCGCCGACCGTGAGGTCGGCCTGGAGGTCTCCGGCGACACCGCCCCGATCGTCTCCGGCGACGAGGCACGCCTCCGCCAGGTCCTCGGCAACCTGATGACCAACGCGCTCACCCACACCCCCGCGGGCACCCCGATCCGCGTCCGCGCCGGCACCACAGGCCCCACCGCCTTCGTCGAGGTCATCGACAAGGGCCCCGGTCTCACCCGCGACCAGGCGGAACGCGTCTTCGAACGCTTCTACCGCGCCGACCCCTCCCGCGCGCGCACCACAGACGACAAGAACCACACGGACCCGAGCACCCGCGGCACCGGCCTCGGCCTCGCCATCGTCGCCGGCCTGGTAGCCGCCCACTCCGGCACCGTCACCATAGAAACCGCCGTAGGCACCGGCTCCACCTTCCGCGTAACCCTCCCCCTCGCCCCCGAGGTCCTAGCCTCGGACTGAGCAGGTTCAGCGCTCCCACCGAATTGGTGCGGTGCACTCTCGTGGAGGGGATGGTCGATGCAGGGCCTCTTCCGAAAAGGGCCTCCGCTCCGCTCCGGGCTGTTTTTCCCAGGGGGCCCGCCCCCTTCGACCCCCAAGCTGAAGCCTGCCCGAGGGAGGCCGTTGGTTACAGGGCGCCGTTTTTGAGCGCGATACGAAATGCACCCCACCCCGTGTGAGTGAAAGCCAGAATCCTGCCATGAGGATCCTTAGAATCGCGCACCAGGTACAGTGATTTCTCTCCCCCTCCGTACGATGCACGACTCGCGCCACGCGCGATGCAGACCTCGACGCAGTCTCCGCCGTTGTTGCTGTGACTACTCTTACGCCATTGACCGTGGAATCGAAGCTTGTCGTCCATCCGGCGCCTCCGTGAGGAGTCGGTCATGAAAGCTCTCTGGCCGTCCGTTCGATCAAGGCGCGTGAATCCACGGGTTCAGTCACGGGTAAGGCGGCAGGGGGACGGAGAAGCACAGCCCGAGCGTAGCGAGGACCAATGTTCAGGGGGTGGCCGTCGCTTCGGGAGTGACTGAGGTGTGTACTCGGCGTAGGTATTCCATGGCGTGTTCTGTGGCCGGGTCGTGGTTCAGTCGGTCGCGGTAGAAATGGAGACGGTCCTCACAGTCGTCGATGATCTCGCTCCAGGTGCGTGCCCAGAGGCGCACCCCTCCTTCCCACTCGGCGATACATCCGGGTGGGCGGTTCGGTGCGCTCGCATCGCGCCTTACGGTCTTTTCCAACTCGGTGGAGACGACCCAGAAGTCCCAGGAAACGCGAGCGTCGCGGAATTGGGGATCGCTGACTATCGCCTCCGCGTAGCTCTTGATCTGGGCGACCTCGACTTGACCGACCTTGACATTGGGAGCCTTCAACTCGACCACGAGATGCTCCCTTCCGGCGTTTCCCCTGTGGGCGCGTCCCAGAAGCAGGTCGACGATCCCCGTTCGGCCGTCCTCGCGACGTACCGGATTCAGCCGGCCGTCCTCGGGTCGGCGTCCAAGCTCTTTGAGATGGCGCGCCAGCACGGCGTCAAGGCTCTGGTCGCTGACCATCAGCGCGTAGGCGTCACCGAAGATCCAGGTCTCGCGTTCGAGGATCTTGTGGAGCTCGGCCCGCTCTTTGACCGTCCGGCTGATCGCCGGCTCGAATACCAGCTTCTTGAGGGCGGCGAGGAAGTCGAGCCGGTCGCTGACCTGGCTGGTCGCCTTGATCACTTCGGAGAGGCTGGTTCTCTGGAGGATACGCTTCAGCGCTTCCTGCTCGGACTGCGGCAGCCGGAACAACTCATCGAGTACCGGGTAGAGCCCGCCGGGGTCGTGCGCGATGATCTCCTTGAGCAGCCGCAGTGTGGTCTTCTTGCTCTGCGTCACACCTGGCAGCCGTCGTGCGATCGTGGTCGCCACCTCGTCGAACATCTGGCGTTCGACCGCCTGGGCGGGCAGGACGGGCTCGCCCGTGTACGGATAGACGCCTTCGCTTATCCAATCCTGGATCAGCCGTTCCCGTCGTTCCTGGTCGCGTCTTCTGAAGTGTATTCGCAGCTTTTCGCGCGCCGATTCCAGCAGGTCTGTGATCTCGTCCAGCTCTGCCAGCGGCAGATTACCTCGTCTTTCGACGAACCCGTCCCACAGAAGGTAGGCGGTGAAATGGTAGCCGGGAGCCTGTATTCCAGGGGAGGGCTCGTCCAGGACCACGCCGTTGGCGTCGCAGAGTGCGAGCACCCGGCCGACATTTTTGCGCCACTCGATGACGCGGAGCAAAGGAGGTGCCTGGTCCGCCGCATCCGGCCATGGCAGCACGTACTCCGCAATTTCAGTCCATACGGTGGCCGGGTCGAGTTGCGTGCCGTGATAGATGATTCGCACATCCGGATTGGCGGCGAGGAAGGGGGCGAAGGTGGAGGTGAGTTGCTGGGCGGTGTCCTCATGCGAGAGGCGGCCGACGAAGTTGGCCGGAACCGATACCTCGACACGAGTCCCGCACGGGATTTCGACGCGTTCTGGCTCGGAGATCTCGAAGTCGGCAGGCCGATCGACCGCTCCTGTGATGACCGTCCGCTCGGTCCGTCCGTCGGCGGCATGCGCCACTGTGATCCACCGAACCTGCTCTCCGAGGGCGAAAGCCCGAAGCCTGCCCTGCCCGCTGCGGCCATGCAGACCGCGCTTGAGGTTCGGCGAGACCTTGGCGGTCGTCTTCCATGATCCGCCCAGGCCGCTGAAGTAGCTCGTGCACGAGGCGTTGGGCATGCCATGGCCGTCATCGGTGATGCTGACCGACTCGACGCCGTTCAGTTCGTTGACCTCAAGTTCAACGCGGACATGACAGGCTTCGGCGTCCAGAGCGTTCCAGATCATCTCCGCGACCGCGCCCACGGGGTCTTTCTGCCGTGCCAGGCGCAGAAGATGATCGGGTTTCGCTTCGATGTGAACGATCGGCACAGGGTCACTATCGCAGACCATGTGCGTGACCACGGCGTGATCAGGTGAGAGGCGCGCCGCCGTTGGCGGTGGTCGTCTCAAGCGGCGGCGGCTGGGGAACTGTCGCGGCACATACCTCAAGGAGAGGCCGGTCGGGGCTGGCCGGGGGTGACGAGGCCGCATTCGTAGGCGAGGGCCACGGCTTGGGCGCGGCTGTTGAGGTGGAGTTTGGTCATGGCGCGGTTGAGGTGGGTTTTGACGGTGGCCTCGCTGACGCCCAGGGAGGTGGCGATCTCGGCGTTGGACCGGGCCTGTCCGACGTGTTCGAGCACCTCGACCTCGCGCCTGGTGAGGACGTCCAGGGCAGAGGACGGTGGGGCGGGGGCGGCCGGGAGGCCGGCCTGGTTGGTGTAGACCTCGATCAGGCGGCGGGTGACGCTGGGCGCGAAGAGCATGTCGCCGGAGGCGATCGTGTGGATGGCGGCGATGAGGCGTTCGGGCGGGGTGTCCTTCAGCAGGAACCCGGAGGCGCCGACGCGCAGCGCGTCGTAGACGTACTCGTCGAGGTCGAAGGTGGTCAGGATGAGCACCCGCGGCAGGTGGTCGCCGGGAGCCGCCAGGATGCGTTCGGCCGCGGTGACCCCGCTCATGCCCGGCATCCTGATGTCCATGAGGATGACATCGGGGCCGGTGACCGCCGCCTGGCCGACGGCCTCCTCGCCGCAGGCCGCCTCGCCGACGACGTCGAGATCAGGTACGGACCGCAGCAGCGCCACCAGGCCGGCGCGGACCAGGACCTGATCGTCGACGACAAGTACCTTGATCATGCATTCGGCTCACTGTTGTCGGTGGACAGGCTGATCAGGGGTGTCCGGAACCGATAAGGGCAGGGTGACCAACACCTCGAACCCCCCTGACGGTCCGGGGCCTGACTTAAGCGTTCCCTTATAGAGCTTGACGCGTTCCCGCATGCCGATCAAGCCGTGGCCCTCGCGTCCTGGGGCGGCGGATGCTCCGAGCCCGTCATCGGTGATGCGCAGCTCCAGGTCGGCTCCGTAGTGCAGATGGATGCGCGTCGTGGCCCGGCCCGCGTGTTTCAGCACGTTGGTGAGGGATTCCTGCACGATCCGGTAGGCGCACACGTCGATGCCGGGCGGCAGGGAGCGCACCGTGCCGGTAATCGACAAGTCCACCGGTACGCCAGCGCCGCGTAACCGATCCGCCAGCGTTTCGAGCCGTTGGAGGCCGGGCGCGGGGGAGTAGGCGTCGGCGTCGTCGTCGTCGGAGTCCACGCGCAGGACCGCCAGGAGCCGCCGCATCTCGCCCATGGCCTCGCTGCCGGAGTCGGAGATGGCGGACAGCGCGCCGCGGGCGGTGGCGGGGTCGGAGTCGAACACGTACCGGGCCAGCCCGGCCTGGATGACGATGACCGATATGTGGTGGGCGACCACGTCGTGCAGTTCGCGGGCGATGCGCACCCGTTCCTCGGTGACGGCGCGCCGGGCCCGGTCCTCCTGCTCCTGGCACAGCCGGGCGCCGAGCGCGGAGAGCTGCCGGTTGCGTTCGACCAGCATCCGGGTGCTGGTGCCGAATGACCACGCGACCGCGACGATGATGCTCGTCCGCCCGATGTTCAGCCAGATCTGGTCGTCCGGGCCGAGGGTCAGGGCGTACCACCACTGGGCCGCCACGCCCAGCGCGCAGAGGACCGACACGGCCGGGAGCAGGCGGCAGGTGACGGTGTAGAGGGCCAGGAGGGGCGCCGCCTCGTTGAGCTTGGTGGTGTAGCCGGTGACGTGGAAGATGGTCGCCGCCGTGCAGGAGATCGCCAGCACGGTGAGAGGCGCCCGCCGCCGCCAGGCGAGCACGAGGTTCGTCAGAAGGGCCAGTCCCACGCCTGCGGCGTCCATCGAACGCCGCGCGTACTCGGGGTCGGCAGAACCCCCCGTGAAAACGAACGCGAAGCCCAGCGAGATACCGGTGAGGAGCAAGCTCAACAGCAGGTCGACGATGAAGGGATTCGTCGTGGGGAGCCGTCGCAGGGACGACAGCACCTTTGCGCCCATCAGCGCATGCTAGCCGTCGGCCTCGCGATTGCTCATTGACCATGCGATTGATCGGAACTACGACCGGTGCGGTAGAGGCGGCGGGTCGTCTACCGCGCAGGTTTACCCGGCGGCGGTGCCCTACGGCGGGACGGCAGGTGGGCGTTCATCCTGCGGGCTGACGCCCTGTTTGACCGACCTGTTTCACAATAGTCACGTTTCGGATCGCCGGCACCTCCCATGCGGCGGGCACCGATGAGTACTCCGTGGAAATCCGTTACGCCGATTCTCTGGAGGCTTCATGCGCCGCCGCACCCGTGGTGGTCTCCTTGCCGTCGTCCTGTCGCTGACGGCCGGCTGCCTGGTGGCCGTACCCATGACGACGACGCCCGTACGCGCGGCGACGGGAAACGTCCCCGCGCAGACGGAACGGGAGGCCCTTGACCGCGCACGTGGCACCAAGCAGCAGGTCGAGGTCCTGTCACTGCGTACGGAGACCCGTCAGGTGTTCGCCAACCCCGACGGCTCGTTCACCTCGCAGACCTCGGCGCTGCCGGAGCGGGTACGGCGCGGCGGCGGATGGGTCGACGTCGACCCGAGCCTGGTCTTCGCCGCGGACGGGAGCGTACGAACCGTGGCGACCCCGCTGGAGCTGACCTTCTCCGGCGGCGGGACGGCCCCGGTGGCCGCCATCGGCGACGGCGGCCGTTCGGTCGCGATGACCTGGCCGCGGAGCCTGCCCAAGCCGTCCCTCGCCGGGGACACCGCGACGTACACCGAGGTCCTGCCGGGAGTGGACCTGAGGCTGACCGCGTCGGCGCTCGGCTTCTCCGAGGTGCTCGTGGTCAAGTCCCGGCAGGCCGCCGCCGACCCGGCGCTGAGCAAGCTCGCCTTCGGCGTGCGCGCGAACGGGGTGAGCGTGCGGAAGACGGCGACCGGCGGCCTGAGCGCGGTCACGGCGACGGGGACCGAGGTGTTCCACGCGCCCGCGCCGCGCATGTGGGACTCCTCGGGCGCGCCGGCCGCCGCCACGGCGAAGGCCGGGCCCGCGGCCGAGGGCAGGCAGGCGGTCATGGACGTGGAAGTGGCGGCGGACCGTCTCGTGATCACGCCGGACAAGGAGCTGCTGACCTCTCCCGGTACGACGTACCCGGTCTACATCGACCCGCAGTGGTCGGGGTCGAAGCTGGCCTGGACGTACGTGGACAAGGCATACCCCTCGCAGGAGTACTGGAACTCCAGCCACATGGCGGAGGCGGGGGACTACGGGAGCGGGGTCAAACGCTCGTTCTTCCGGATGGACTCCAACAACGTCAACGGCAAGCACATCCTCAAGGCGACGTTCCGCATCACCCAGATCAAGTCGTGGGGCTGCACCTCCACTCCGCAGGGCGTGGAGCTCTGGCTCACCGGCGGCATCTCCTCGTCGACGAACTGGAGCCACCAGCCGTCCTGGAGCCAGTACCAGGGCACCGTCGCCTCCGACGCCGGCTACAGCTCCTCCTGTCCCGACAAGGGCATCGAGTTCAACGTGACCGGCGCGATCGTCAAGGCCGCCAAGGGCGGCTGGTCGAGCACCACCTTCGGGCTGAAGGACTACAACGACACCAACAGCAGCGTGTGGGGCTGGAAGGGCTTCAGCAACGCGCCCAAGCTGGTCATCGACTACAACACCCCGCCGGCGGCCCCGGCGGGCATCGGCACCTCCCCGGCCACCCCTTGCGTCACCGGCGCCGCCAGGCCCACGGTCAACGCCGGCGACGCCGAGAGCCCGATCCAGCTCAAGGCCAAGATCTACGACCCCGACAAGGCCAACGACGGTGTGCGGGCCGAGTTCATCCTGCACCACTACAACACCGCGACCGGCGCCTGGGACGACATCACCTCGACCATGCCGGGCGGCGGCAAGACCGCCTACAAGTACACCACCTCGGCCACCGACCACTCGGTGAAACTGGCCGGGCTCGTCACCGGGCACAGCTACGCCTACAAGGTCAAGGCCTACGACGGCACCGACTCCAGCGCGTGGAGCAAGTGGTGCGAGTTCACCGTGGACACGATCGACCCCGCCACCCTGCCCAAGGTGACCTCCCTGGACTATCCGGCCGACACCCCGGACGCCTGGCAGGGCAGCGTCGGCTGGGCGGGCGCGTTCACCCTGGCCCCCGGCGACGGCGAGACCGACGTGACGGGCTTCCTCTGGGCGCTCGACGACCGGGAACTTGCCACCCCCGCCACCAAGGTGACGATCCCCGCCGGGCAGACCTCCGTCAACGTGCGCGTCGCCCCCCGCCACGACTGGCTGAACTCCCTGTTCGTCTACCCGGTCGACCGGGCGGGCAACGTCGGCAAGAATTACGCCGTCTACGACTTCTATGTGAACCCCGGGTTCGGCCCGGAGGGGCACTGGCGGCTGGACGAGACCTCCGGAACCACGGCCGCCGACTCGGGGGCGACGGCACACCCGGCGACGATCGCGGGCGGTGCCACCTGGGCCGGTGCCCGCGTGGCCGGTGGACTGAGCCTGAACGGCAGCACCGGATACGGCAGCACCGACGGCCCGGTGGTGCACACCGACAGGAGCCTGAGCGTCTCGGCCTGGGTGCTGCTGAAGGACAAGAGCAAGAACTCCACGGTGGTCAGCCAGAACGCCGCGCGCAACTCGGGCTTCCAGCTCTACTACTCCTCCGGCTACAAACGCTGGATCTTCAACAAGATCGCCGCCGACGTCGACGACATGACCATCGTCCGGGCGATCAGTGACGCCGAGCCGACGACCGACATCTGGACCCACCTGACCGGCGTGTACGACGCGCCCCACCGGCAACTGCGCCTGTACGTCAACGGCATCCTGCAGTCCACGACGGCCTCCTTCCCCTACGAACCCTGGGATGCGACCGGCCCGCTGCAGCTCGGACGGTTGCAGTGGCACGCCACCTACATCGAGAACTTCGCCGGCGACATCGACGACGTGAAGGTCTGGAAGCGGGAGCTGTCCGACCATCCGCAGACCGTCACCGATCCCGCGCTCGGCAACGAGATCGCCGCCATGGCCAAGCAGCCGCCCATCCAGCGCGGCTGGTGGAAGTTCGAGGAGACCAGCGGCAACACGGCCGCCAACACCGTCGACAGCCGCTGGCCCGCGGCGCTCGGAGGCGGCGCCGCCTGGTCCGACGACGGCTTCGACGACGGCGGCGTGCTCAGCCTCAACGGGACCACCGGCTACGCGGCCACCCCGTCGGCGCCGCTGCGGACCGACCACAGCTACACGGTGACGGCCTGGGTGCGCCTGACCGGCGACGACACCTGCACGCTGCCCAACCGTGTGATGACCGTCCTGGCCCAGGACGGAACCAACTACAGCTCCTTCTTCCTCAGCTACCGGCTCTTCAGCGAGAACGGTGTCGCGGTGCCACGCTGGTCGTTCTCGACGATCCCCGACGCCGCCGGCGGCACCCTGACGCACGCCTCTTCGGCCGAGCCCATCGACTGTTCGGCGATCACCGCCTGGACCCACCTGGCCGGCGTGTACGACGAGCAGTCCAAACAGATCCGCCTCTACGTCAACGGCCAGCTCAACGACCAGCGAACCTTCGGCACCGGCTGGTCGGCCGGGGCGCTGCAGATCGGCCGGGCCAAGTACCGCGGCGTGCCCGTCGACTACTTCGGCGGCGACATCGACGATGTGCGCGCCTACACCGGCGTCCTGACCGACCACCAGGTCCTCGCCGTCGCGCAGAACCTCCCCATCGACTCCTAGGCCCACCACGTCACCGACGTCCGCTCACGCTCACCGACCCCCTCGGAGGAAGCCGTGCCCGGTTCATGGCGAGGCTGGAACAAGATCGCCGTCATCCTGGCCATCGCGGTACCGGCCACGCTGGCCCCGCCGATCGCCGCGCAGGCGACCGCCGGTGATCCGGCCTGGCAAAAGGCCCAGGAGCAACATCCGGTACCCGGCCACGTCGCGAAGCCACGCGCGCCCCTGGCGGATCCAGGCGCCGCCTACGACCTGAAGGGCGCGCCGCCCGTCTCCTGGCCGGCGCCGGCCACGGCGGCGGTGAACCTCTCGCCGGCCACTCCAGGGGTGACGGCGCGCGGCGGCGACACCGCCAAGGTCCGGGCCGCGGGACTGCCGATCTGGCTGAGCCAGGCCGCCGCGAAGAGCGGCGGCACCCCGGCCGCCGTCACCGGCGTCCAGGTGCGCACGATGGACGCCGCCACCGCCGGCAGATCCCACATCACCGGTCTCGGCATCCAGCTCACCCCCCAGACCCGGCCCGCCGGGGAGTCCCGCCTGACGGTCGAGGTCGACTACTCGGGCTTCCGGTACGCCTACGGCGGCGACTGGGCGTCCCGCCTGCGCCTGGTCCGATTACCCGAATGCGCGGCCATCACGCCCGACCTGCCCCAGTGTCAGGGCAGAACGCCGCTGCCCACCCGCAACGACGTCAAGGCCGGCCATCTGACCGCCGACGTCGGCCTCACCACCGCCGGCACGATGACGCTGGCCGCCGAGGCCGGTCCGTCCGGAGCGGCGGGCACGTACGAGGCCACGTCGTTGTCGCCGTCGGCCACCTGGGACGTCAGCGAGCAGAGCGGCGCGTTCTCCTGGTCCTATCCGCTGCAGCTGCCCCCGGTCCCGGGCGGCCCGACTCCCAACATCGGCTTCGCCTACTCCTCCGGGAACGTAGACGGCCGCACGGTCGCCACGAACAACCAGGTGTCCTGGATCGGCGAGGGCTTCGACTACTGGCCCGGTTTCATCGAGCGCCGGTACAAGTCGTGCGCCGACGACGACGTCACCCCCAAGCGCAACGACCAGTGCTGGGGCAACCACAACGCCGTATTGTCGCTGAACGGCCAGGCCACCGAGCTGATCCTGGACGACGAGACCGGCACCTGGCAGCCGAAGGATGACGACGGCTCCAGAATCGAGAAGTTGTCGGGCGCCGACAACGGTGACGACGACGGCGAGTACTGGCGCGTCACCACCCCCGACGGCACCCAGTACTACTTCGGCCGCAACCGCCTGGTGAAAGGCGAGGCAGAGACGCAGTCGACGTGGACGGTCCCGGTGTTCGGCGACGACGACGACGAGCCCTGCCACAAGGCCACCTTCTCCGACTCCTGGTGCAACCAGGCATGGCGGTGGAACCTCGACTACGTCGTCGACACCCACGACACGGTCGCCACCTTCTGGTACGGCCGCGAAACCAACTACTACCGCCGCGACGTCACCACCCTGACCAACGGCGTTCCGAACGGCACCCCCACCGTCTACGACCGGGGCGGCTACCTCAAGCGCATCGACTACGGCCAGCGCTCGGATGCGATCTTCACCTCCTCGGCTCCGGCCCGGGTCGTCTTCGACGTCAGGGAGCGGTGCATCCCGGCCTCCGGTTTCGACTGCGCCGAGGGCAAGTTCACCAAGGACAACGCCAAGTACTGGCCGGATGTCCCCTACGACCAGCATTGCGTCTCCGGGGACAAGTGCGTCGACCGCTACTCCCCGACGTTCTGGACGCGTAAACGCCTGGCCGCCGTCACCACCCAGGTGCTGTCGGGCAGCGCGTACACCGACGTCGACACCTGGACCCTCGATCAGCAGCTACGCGCGCCCGGCGACGGCACGGCGCCGGCGCTGTGGCTGGCCGGGATCCAGCACACCGGAAAGGTCGGCGGGACGGCGTCGCTGCCGCCGGTGAAGTTCGCCGGCGTGCAACGCCCCAACCGGGTCGACGCCCTGGAGGGACGCCCGCCGCTGACCAAGTGGCGCGTCTCCGCGATCGACAACGAGACCGGCGGCGCCCTGTCCATCACCTACTCCGACGAGGACTGCGCCGCCGGGCACACCCCCGAGCCCGACTCCAACACCCGCCGCTGCTACCCGCAGTACTGGACCCCCGAGGGCGCCACCACCCCCAAGCACGACTGGTTCCACAAGTACGTCGTCACCCAGGTCCAGCAGATCGACAGGACCGGTGGTGCCCCCGACGTGCTGGAGACCTACGAATACCTCGGCGGCGGTGCCTGGCACCACGATGACGACGACGGCCTGGTCAAGGAGAAGTACAAGACCTGGTCGCAGTGGCGCGGCTACGGCAAGGTACGGGTGCTGCGCGGCGCCCCCGGCGAGCAGCGATCCAAGGTCGAGTTCACCTACTTCCGGGGCATGGACGGCGACGAGCTGTCCGGCGGCGGCAGACGCGACGTCAAGGTCACCGACTCCACGGGCGCCGCCGTCGACGACTCCGACCCCCTGCAGGGCCGCGTCCGCGAGGAGATCCACTACGACGGACCCTCCGGGCCCGCCATGACCGGCACCATCACCGGCTACTGGACCAGGCAGACCGCCAAGCGCGTCCGTTCCTGGGCCACCACCACCGCCCACATGGTGCGCGACGACAAGACCCGCACCCGTACGGCGCTGGCCGCCGGCGGCTGGCGGTACACCACCACCGACACCGACTACAACACCGACGGCCTGCCCACCCAGGTCAACGAGCTCGGCGACGGCGCCACCCCCGACGACGACCAGTGCGTCCGCACCACCTACGCCCGCGACACCGCCCGCTGGCTGGTCTCCTTCGCAGTCCGCGTGGAGACCGTCACCAAGGCGTGCGACCTCACGCCGCAACGTCCCGGCGACGTGGTCTCCGACGTGCGCAAATACTACGACGGCAAGGCGTTCGGCGACGCGCCGTCCAAGGGGAACGTCACCAGGACGGAAAAGCTCGGCTCCTGGGACGGCGGCCCGCAGTACGTCACCGTCGGCTCCACCACCTTCGACATCTACGGGCGCCCTTTGGTGGTCACCGACCCCAACGGCACCACCACCAAGACGTCCTACACCCCGGCCACCGGCCTGCTCACCCTCAAGCAGGAGACGAACGCGCTCGGCCACGTCATCAGGACCGAGATCGAGCCCGCCTGGGGTCTCGCCAAGGCGACGACCGACGCCAACGGCAAGCGCGCCGACCTGGCCTACGACCCGCTCGGCCGGCTGACCGGCACCTGGCTGCCCGGCCACGCCAAGGCGACGTTCCCGGCCACGCCGAACATGAAGTTCGGCTACCAGGTCCGCGCCGACGGCCCGACCACCGTCACCACCTCGACCCTGCTCGCGGACGGGACGACCTACGCCACCGGCTACGCCCTCTACGACGGCCTCCTACGCCCCCGCCAGGCGCAGGAACCCGCCCCCGGCGGCGGCCGGCTGGTCAACGACACCTTCTACGACACCCGCGGCCTGGTCTACAAGACCAACGCCGACTACTACACCGAAGGCACCCCCGGCAACGCCCTGTGGGTCCCGGGCAGCGACGACGACGTCCCCGGCCAGAACGTCACCGTCTACAACGGCATGGAGTGGCCGACCGCGGAGATCTTCCGCAAGCGCGGCACCGAGCAGTGGCGCACCACCACCACCTACGGCGGGGACCGTATCAGCGTCGACCCGCCCGCCGGCGCCACCCCCACCACCACGATCACCAACGGGCAGGGCGAGACCGTCGAAGTCCGCCAGTACAAGGGCGACTCTCCGACCGGCGACTACGACGCCGTCAAGTACACCTACACCCGCGCCGGGAAGCCGGCCACCGTCACCGACGCCGCGGGCAACACCTGGGCCTACCACTACGACCTGCGCGGCCGCCTGACCCAGGTGGACGACCCCGACAAGGGCACCGCCGAATACACCTACAACGACAAGAACGACCTCGTCACGACCATCACCGACGCGCGTGACTCCAGCCTCTTCTTCACCTACGACGCCCTCGCCCGCAGAACCGCGGAGTACGAGGGCACCTCCGCCGCGGGCACCAAGCTCGCCGAGTGGACGTTCGACGAACTGCCCGACGGCACCGTGGTCAAGGGCCAGCCGACCGGTTCCACCCGCTACGTCAAGAACGCCACCACCGGCGCCATGGACGCCTACACCAGCGCCGTCACCGGCTTCGACGAGGCCTACCGGCCCACCGGCACCCAGACCGTCATCCCGGCCGCCGAAGGCGCCCTTGCCGGTACGTACAAGACCACGACCGACTACAACTCCGACGGCACCATCCACCGCACCGTGCTGCCCGCCGCCGGCGGCCTGCTCGGCGAAACGCTCCTGTACGACTACGACGAGCTCGGCAACCCCACCACGATGCGGGGCCTGACCAACTACGTCACCTCGACGAGCTACTCCAAGCTCGGCCAGATCCTCGCCACGACGATGAGCACCGGCCTGAAGCGGGTCAAGGAGACCAACTTCTACGAGGAGGGCACCAACCGGCTCTCCCGTTCGGTGTTCGAGCGGGAGACCGCCCCCATCTCGGTGTCCGACGCCAACTACACCTACGACCCGGCCGGCAACGTCACCAAGATCGCCGACACGCCCTCCGGGCAGACGCCCGACGTCCAGTGCTTCCGCCAGGACCACCTGCAACGCCTGACCGACGCCTGGACGACGACCGGTGACTGCGCCACCGACCCCACCCAGGGCAGCGTCGGCGGACCCGCGCCCTACTGGCAGTCCTTCGCCTACGACGTCGTCGGCAACCGCACCAAGGAGATCGACCACCAGGCGAGCGGGGACATCACCAAGAGCTACGCCTACGCCGGACCCGGCAAACCGCGACCGCACACCTTGGCCTCCGTCGCCTACGAGGGCGGTCCGCGCGACGGCCAGACCGATGCCTACACCTACGACCAGGCCGGCAACACCACCCAGCGCGGCGCGGGCCGCCTCCTGGAATGGGACGTCGAAGGCCACCTGGCCAAGTCGACCGACCCCTCCGGCGTCAGCACCTACCTCTACGACGCCGACGGCGAACGGCTCATCCGCCGCGACCCCACCTCCACCACCCTCTATGTCGCCGACATGGAGATCCGGCTCGACGTCAAGACCGGCGCCAAGAGCGCGACCCGCTACTACGACTTCGCCGGGCAGACCATCGCCACCCGTACCGGCAAGGGCGTCACCTGGCTCGGCGCCGACCACCACGGCACCGCCGACGCCTCCGTCGAGGACACCTCCGTCCAGGCGACGAGCCGTCGTCGCTTCACCCCCTTCGGCCGGCAGCGCGGCACGCCTCCGTCGTCCTGGCCCGGCCAGAAGGGCTTCGTCGGCGGCGTCATCGACGAGGCCACGGCCCTGACCCACCTCGGCGCCCGCGAGTACGACGCCGAGACGGGCCGCTTCATCTCCGTCGACCCCGTCTTCGACGACGCCGACCCGCAGAGCTGGAACGGCTACGCCTACGCCGACAACAACCCGGTCACCGGTTCCGACCCGACCGGCCTGATGTACGACGGCGGCACGCAGTGCGGTGTCATCGCGTCGAACCCGTGCAACGCGCCCAGCGGAGGCGGCGGTGGGGGTGGCGGCGGTGGACGCCCCAAGTGGTCGCCTCCTCCGCCGAACAACCCGCCCACCTGCGGCCGGTTCGGGGCCCTCGGCTGCATGGCGAAGAAGTTCTGGAACAAGCACAAGGCCACCATCGTCAACGTCACCGTCACGGTCGTCGTCACAGTCGGCTGTGAGGCGGCCACGGAAGGCGCCGGCAGCATCGGCTGCCTCGCCGCGGGTGGGGCGGCGGGAAACGTGGCGGGCTACATGGTCGCGACCCCCCGCGACGAATGGAACACCGGGGACGCGTTCAAGGCCGCGGCGGTCGGCGCCACCACGGGCGCCGTCTTCGGCGCCATCGGCAAGGGCGTGGGCGCGGTACTCGGCAAGCTCGCCACCACAGCGGCCGGCAAGGTCGTCACCGCGGCGGTGAGCAAGGCGGCCGGCAAGGTGGGGAGCATCCTGGGACGCGGTGGCGGTTCCGCGATCGTGCCGAGCGCCCGTGGAATCGCCGGCAAGAACCCTGTGACACCCGTATTCGGTAAGGCGGAGGGTTTGTTCAAGCGCCAAAAGCTGGCGCGACTGGAGTCGCAGGTTCCTGGATTCGCGCTACGCAACCGCACCAGTAAAACCGCGGGTCGAGCGTACGTGGGCGCGCTGAACACCAGGACGGGTCAAACCGTTCTGGCAGCCTCCGGCGGCATTCCGGGATGTGCCTCCTACTGCGCCGAGGGCAATGCGCTGCTGGCTCTCGGTGGCGATGCCAGTGAAGTGATTTTCACCAAGGCTTTTTGGGTGAGGAGAATCTCCGGCGAATACCGAGCGGTACCGAAGCCGGTATGTAAGGGATGTCAGAAGGACTATCCCAGGTCGAACTTCCGCCGTGGCGTGAAGGGGGAGCCTGGCGGAGAATGGAACGACTAGGATGCCCTTCGTGAACCTCGTGAAGCTTGAGATCGAGCGGCACCGCTGGGATGGAATGCAGTGCGGCTGTGATCGGTCCGCTGCGCACGTAGCGACAGATCTGCTGCGACTGGCCCAGGGAGGCGGCGAACACGGATTCGACGTCGTCGAAACTCTTGACGGCCACGCGTACATCCCGTCGGTGCTGTTCGAGCCTTCCGTTCCCGCGGTGTCCGTCGTATTGGCGGCGCTCGCCGATGACATTTCCCCGGACGCTCGGGAGGGCTTCCTGGAGGCACTACTCCATCTGGTCGCCGGAGAAGGGCAGTCGATCAAGGCGGAAGCCGAGGGAAGAGACCTGATCAGTGAATGTATCGACGCGGCAAAAAGCGGGATCTGGCTCCTATATTCCGAGATGTTCTCCGGACGTTCTGTAGGCGCGGCCGGCTATGCCTATGAGGTGCTGACTCTGGTCGACGAGGATGAGGACCGTGTCAGGCGTGCCCAAGCCGCCGCCGCGCACTTCCTGCCCGAAGATCTCCGGCCTGAATGATCGAGGCCACGCCGGCACCTCGACGTCGCCCATCTCCGCGATAGCGAAGACGGCCCGTCGCGGGGATGGATGGCGGCGGCGTGAGTGACAGGGCCCGCCCGTGGTCGAGGGCGGGCCCTGATCTGATCACTCGCTTTTGAAGGCGCCCGGACCATGTGGGCGCGCCCTGGGTGGCGTGGCCGGGGCGAGTCCGCCGATTCCGTGGCCCGCCCGTCCTGGGCGAGAGTCGCGCGACGACTTTCCCATTGGGAAAGTAGATGCTACTTTCCTTGTAGGAAAGTAGTCATGCCGACCACGGGGGTGGACTTCTTGAACCCACACGACGCTCAGTCCTCGCTCGACGACATCCGCCGGTTCCAGGACACGACCAGGAACGAGATCGTTCGTCGTGCCTTCGCCATGCCTCGCGTGATCGTTGTCGCGCTCGGGCTCTTCCTCGGCTTCGCCTCGATCGACCTGGAGACGCCCTGGCGGCTCATCTGCTTCGCGCTCGGGTTCTTCCTGTACATCGGGGTGGGCATCGTGTACGAGTACCGGGCCGCGGTCCAGAGGCAGCCCACCATGCAGGAGATGCTGTACCACGGCATGGTGCTGATCGGCGTCTTCGTGGTCTTCGTCGTCGGGCGGGTCCTCGCCTTCGCGCTCTTCCACGCGCCCGCTCACGGCCTGATGTCCCAGGCCATGGCCGGCGCCGTCCTTGCGGCCGTCGCGTACGTCGCGGCCACGCCCATCAACCGGTCGGTGATGAGATCACTCGTCCGGCAGGGCGGTGGGCGGGGCTGATGGATCCGGGGTTCGACGAGTTCTTGCACGTACCGGCGCGACTGTCGATCGTGGCGGTGCTGGCGCCGGCCGACTGGGTGGACTTCGCCTTCCTGCGCGACTCGATCGGCACCAGCGACTCGGCCCTGTCCAAGCAGGTTTCGGCGCTGGCGGGCGCCGGATACGTCGTCGTCCGCAAAAATCAGGACAAGCGGGCTCGGCGTACGTACGTGCGGCTCACCCCGCAAGGGCGGGAGGCGTTCGTGCGGCACGCGGCGGCACTGGAGCGGATCGTCGCGCTCGCCCGCCCGTTCGAGGAGCGACCCGCCGTCGAGAGCGTTTCCTCGTCCAGACCCGAGGACGGCCCGGACGCCGCGCCGGCAGGCTGAGAACGCCTCTCTCCCGTACCGGTCAGGGGGTGGGGAAGGGGTCGGTGGGGAAGCCGGCCGAGTCGGGGGCGGGGAGTTCTATGCGGTCGCCGTCCTTCAGGCCCGAGCGGATCTCCACGTATTGGTCGCCGCGGATGCCTGGTTCGACCTGGCGGGTGGTGGTGTGGTCGCCGTCGCGGACGGTCACGGTCGTGGTGCCGTCGCCGCCGGGGCGGATGGCCTGGGCGGGGATGTAGACGGTGTCGTCGGCCTTGGCGGTCGTCACCTGGACGGTCGCCGTCTGGCCGACCAGCAGGCCCTTCGGCGGGTGGTCGAAGGCGACCGTGACGCCGTACTGGACCAGGCGTCCGTTGGTGGTCGCGGTGGGGTCGATGCGGGTGACCTCGCCGGTGTAGGTGCTGCCGGAACGGGTGGCCAGGGTGACGGACGCGGGCTGGCCGATTTTCAGGCGGCCGACGTCGGTCTGGGAGAACATGGCCTTGACCTGGAGCTCGTCGAGGTCGCCCAGGGTGAGGAAGCTCGTTCCCGCGGTGGCGTTCGCGCCGGTCGTACCGGAGACGGTGAGGATCGTGCCCGCCGCCGGGGCCTTGATCGTGACGCCGGCGAGGGCATGTTCGGCCGCCGTCAGCGTGGTCCGGGCCTTGCGGACGTTCGCCTCGGCTTGGGCGACCGTGGTGATCTGCCGGCCGCCCTGCGCTCCCTGGCCGGACCGGCCACCTGCCCCGGATTGGCCGCCTTGGCCTCCGCTGGCGCCGCCGCGTCCTCCGGTCTGGGGCATCTGTCCTCCTTGGCCGTTCTGGCCGTTCTGGCCTGAGGTGCCTTGGGGTGGGGACGTCTGCTGCCCGTTCGGGGGTTGGCCGTCGCCGTTCGGAGCCGTGCAGCCACCCGCGGGCTTCCTCGTGGGCGTCGCGGTCGGCTTGATCGGTTCAACGGTCGGCCTGGTCGGATCGACCGGTACGACAGTGGGCCTGGTCGTCGGCTTCGGGGTGGGTGTCGGCTCAGCGGTGGGCTTGGGAGCCCGAGACGGGCGCGTACGGCCGTCGGGGGTGTGGTTCTCGGTGTCCGGCGACGTCTTCGTTGCGCTGTACGCGGCCGGAACGACCGGGTGTGGTGTGACGGTGTAACCGTGGTTCCCGCCGTCGTCGTGCCGGAGGGTGGGAGTGGGGGAGGGGGTTGGCGCCGAGGGAGGGCAGGTGGAGGTCGGTCCTGATGACGGCTGTCCCTGCCCGGTCGGTGTGCCGGAGCCACCGGAACCGCCCGAGCCGCCGGAACCGCCGTGACCGCCAGATCCGCCCGCGCCGCCAGAACCTCCCGCACCTCCCGAGCCACCGGAGCCGCCCGCTCCTGCGGCGCTGCCGGCCGTGCCACCTGTGGTCAGGGTGCCGTTCTCTATGGCGTCGAGGGTTTCCTCGGCGGCGGCCAGGGACGCGCGGGCCGCGGTGAGGTCCTCCTGGGCGAGCGTGTCGTCGATCCGGGCGAGGACCTGGCCCTTCCTGACCTTGTCGCCGGGCTGGACGTACACCTTCTCGACCGTGCCGGACGCGCCGAAGGCCAGGTCGCGAATGTGGGTGTCCACGGTGTTGCCCGCCGCCGAGACCGCGCTGACCACCGTGCCGCGTTTGGCGGACGCGAGCTGGATCCTTGCGGGGGCCGTGTCGTCGCCGCCTCCCGCGTACACCAGCCCGGCGCCGGCCAGGAGGACCACGGCCGCGAGGGCGAGGCCGCCGACGCGGACCACGGTGGGAGGAGTGCTCGATCTCATGCGGGTCATCCTGGCGGTCCGACGTCATGCCCAGCTCAGCCGGACCTCCAGGTTTCCTGTGGAAAACCCGGCGATAGGGACGCGGTGAGCTGCGGTTTCTTCGCACCATAGGATGCTTTGCACGTCGATCGCCTACATATCGCGACGTTGCCAGGAAACGTTCAGGTATGCCGGAGGTTCGCCCAAGCGGCGTGCACCAGGCTCGGCGTCGTGAAGCTGTCGACGAAGCGCAGAGCGCTGATCGTGAACGGCGCCCTCGCCGTGGTGCTGCTGGGAGGTGCCGGTGTCGCCTACGCCTCGCTGAACCAGGGCCCGGCCGCCGAGGCCACCCCGCAGACCACGCGCGTCGCACGCGGGACCGTCCTGTCGGCGGTGTCGGCCTCAGGCTCGGTGGCGAGCGCACGGACCCGCTCGCTGGACTTCGGCACGAGCGGCACCGTCGAGAAGATCTACGTCGAGGCCGGCGACAAGGTGACCAAGGGGCAGATCCTCGCGAGGATCGACGACACGGCGGCCAGGGACGCGCTCGACGCGGCGCAGGCGAGCCTGGACGCGGCCGAGGACGGCGACACGACCACGGCGTCCGGCTACTCCCAGTACATCCAGGCCAGGAACTCCTACCGCGAGGCCCGGCGCGCGGTGAACGCCACGGTGATCAAGGCGCCGTTCGGCGGGACGGTCACGGCGGTGAACGGCACGGTCGGCGGCTCGTCCTCCGGAAGCGGCTCCTCCGGGTCCAGTGGGTCGTCCGGCTCCGGCGGCGCGGGCGGGTCCTCGGGCGGATCGTCGGGAGGCTCCTCCGGGAGCGGCTTCATCGAGCTGGCCGACGCCGGCCGCCTCCAGCTCGTCGGCAACTTCACCGAGGCCGACGTCACCAAGCTGAAGATCGGCCAGCCCGCCACCGTGACGTTCGACGCGCTGCCGGGAGTCACCGCGAGCGGCAAGGTCACGCGGATCGACCCCGTCGCCCAGACCACCGACAACGTCGTCCAGTACGCCGCCACGATCTCGCTGAGCGACGTGCCCGCCACCGTGCGCCTCGGCCAGACCGCGTCCGTCCAGGTCGTCGTCGCCAAGGCCGACGACGTGCTCACCGTGCCCACCTCGGCGATCAGGACCGCCGGAGGCCAGAACACGGTGACCGTGCTGGAGAACGGCCGTCAGGTCGCCAAGCGCGTCGAGGTCGGCGTCAAGGGCGACACCACGAGCGAGATCACCTCGGGGCTGTCCGAGGGAGACCAGGTGGTGCGCTCGACGGGCGGCACGAGCGGCGGCCTGCAGGGCGGCTTCCCGGGCGGGGGCTTCCCCGGCGGAGGGCTCACCGGCGGCGGCATCCGCGTCGGCGGCGGAGGCGGGCGATGACCGCGCCCGTCCTGGAGGTCCGCCAGGTCAGCAAGATCTACGGATCCGGGGACGCCCAGGTCCACGCCCTGCGCGGCGTCTCCCTGGTCGTCGAGCGCGGCGACTACGTGGCCATCATGGGCGCGTCCGGCTCCGGCAAGTCGACGCTGATGAACATCCTCGGCTGCCTCGACGTGCCCACCAGCGGCACGTACCTGGTGGACGGCACGGACGTGGGGGTGCTCGGCGACCGGCAGCTCGCCGTCCTGCGCAACCGGAAGATCGGCTTCGTGTTCCAGTCGTTCAACCTGATCCCGCGCATGAGCGCCCTGGCCAACGTGGAGCTGCCCCTCGCCTACGGCGGCGTCGGCGCGTCCGCCCGCCGCAAGAGGGCGCTGGCCGCGCTCGACCAGGTGGGGCTCGGCGACCGGCTGCACCACGAGCCGAACGCGCTGTCCGGCGGCCAGCAGCAGCGCGTCGCCGTCGCCCGCGCGCTCGTCACCGCGCCGTCCCTGCTCCTGGCCGACGAGCCGACGGGCAACCTGGACACCACCTCCACCGAGGACGTGCTGCGCATCCTCGACCGGCTCAGCTCCTCTGGACGGACGATCGTGCTGATCACCCACGAGAACGACGTGGCCGCGCACGCCAAACGCGTCATCAGGCTCATCGACGGGCGCGTCGTCGACGACCGCCGCCAGGCGCCGGTGGACGGCCCCCCGCCCCGGTTCGCGCGGGTGGCCCCCTGATGGGCGCCCTGGAGGTCCTGCGGTTCGCGGTGCGCGGGCTGACGGCGAACAAGATGCGCAGCGCGCTCACCACGCTCGGCATCCTCATCGGGGTCGCGGCGGTGATCCTGCTGGTCGCGGTCGGCGAGGGCACCTCGCAGTCCATCCAGCAGAACATCCAGCGGCTCGGGTCCAACACGCTGACCGTGATGCAGTCGTTCGCGGGCGGCGGCGCCCGGGGCGGCGGCGGGTTCGGGGGCGGCACGCCCGGCGGTCAGCGGCAGGGCGGCACGGGCCCGCGCACGCAGGCCAAGGAACTGAGCCTCGACGACGCCCGCGCCCTGGCGGACGCCACCGCCGCGCCCTCGGTGAAGAGCGTGTCCCCGGTGGTCACCGCGTCGTCGCAGGCCGCCGCGTACGCGGGGGCGAGCCACTCGATCGCCCAGCTCGTCGGCACCTACCCGAGCTACTTCGAGGCGTCCAACAAGCCGATCGCCAAGGGCTCCTACTTCTACAACGACGACGTGACCGCCGCCCGCAAGATCGTGGTGCTCGGGCAGACCGTCGTGGACGACCTGTTCGGCGGCGTGGACCCGATCGGCAAGCGGATCACGGTCGCGGGCGTGCCGTTCACCGTGGTCGGCGTGCTCAAGGCGGCCGGGTCGTCCGGGTTCCAGGACGCCGACGACGTGGCGATCGCGCCGCTGCCCGCCGTCCAGCAGAGCCTCACCGGCTTCGGGCCGCTCGGGCAGATCATCGTCCAGGCCAAGAGCGCCGAGGCCGTCGACACGGCGCAGTCCGAGGTCACGGAGATTCTCAACCAGCGGCACGGCATCACCGCGACCTCCACCGCCGACTACCGCATCCTCAACCAGGCGCAGCTGCAGGAGACGGTCAGCCAGACGATCGGCACCTTCACCGTGCTGCTCGGCGCCGTCGCCGCGATCAGCCTGCTCGTGGGCGGCATCGGCATCACCAACATCATGCTGGTCACCGTCACCGAGCGGACCCGCGAGATCGGCATCCGCAAGGCCATCGGCGCGCCGCGCGGGGCCATCCTCGGCCAGTTCCTCGCCGAGGCCACGATGCTCAGCCTCGTCGGCGGCCTGCTCGGCGTCGCGATCGGGTTCGCGGGCAGCAGGTTCACGATCGCCGGCGTCCAGCCGGTCATCGTGCCCGCCTCGATCGCGCTCGCGCTCGGCGTGTCGGTCGCGATCGGCCTGTTCTTCGGCAGCTACCCCGCCAACCGCGCGGCCAAGCTGCGGCCCATCGAAGCGCTCCGGCACGAGTGACGTACGGCTACCGCACCAAGGAGTGACATGAGCGACATGGGCACGCACAGACGCGGGCCGTACCCCGCCGAGGCGCCCGCCGACCCGCTGGAGACCTCCCCGTTCGACGGCGACCTCGACGCCGTGCTCGCGGCCCGGCCCGAGGCGCGCCGGACGTCCCGGCTGACGCTGGCGCTGGCCGCCGGGGTGATCCTCGTGCTCGGCATGCTGCTCGGCATCCAGGCGCACAAGGCGTGGGGGTCGGGCGGCGAACGCGGCGGCACGTCCTTCGGCGCCGTGGCCGGCCAGCGGGGGACGAACGGCGGCACGCGGAGCGGGTTCGGCGGCCAGGCCGGGCAGACGGGGCAGGCGGGCCAAGGCGGCGTGCCCGGGCAGCCGGGCGGCCAAGGGCAGGGCGGCGGGTTCACCGTCGGCACGGTGAAGCTCGTCGACGGCGGCAAGCTCTACGTGCAGACCGCCGGCGGCGGCCTCGTCGTCGTCACCACCACGGACGGCACGAAGGTGCAGGTCAGCAAGGCGGGCAAGCTCAAGGACCTCAAGCCGGGCAGCACCGTCGTCGTCCAGGGCACCCAGGGCGAGGACGGCTCGGTCAGCGCGACCTCCGTCAACGGCGGCGGGTTCGGCGCCAGGGGCGGCGGCTGATGCCCGCGCGCGAGACCAGGCCGCGCGGACGGCCGGCGCCGGGCGGCGGCGAGGCCAGGCTGCTGATCGTCGACGACGAGCCGAACATCCGCGAGCTGCTGTCCGCCACCCTGCGCTACGCCGGGTTCGACGTGCTGACGGCGTCCGACGGGCGCGAGGCCGTGCAGATCGCCGAGCGCGTGCGCCCCGACCTGGTCGTCCTCGACGTGATGCTCCCCGACATGGACGGCTTCGCGGTCGCGGGGCGCCTGCGCACGGCCGGTCGGCGGGTTCCCGTCCTCTTCCTGACCGCCAAGGACGAGCCGGAGAGTAAGCTGACCGGCCTCGGCGTCGGGGACGACTACGTGACCAAGCCGTTCAGCCTCGACGAGGTGCTCGCCAGGATCCGCGCGGTGCTGCGCCGCACCCGGGCCGACCTCGAACTGCCCTCCCGCCTCCAGGTGGCCGACCTGGAGCTCGACGAGGAAGGGCACCAGGTGTGGCGGGCCGGCGAGCGGGTCAAGCTGTCGCCGACCGAGTACAAGCTGCTGCACTACTTCATGGTCAACTCCGGCCGCGTGCTGTCGAAGGCGCAGATCCTCGACCACGTCTGGCACTACGACTTCGGCGGCGACCGCAACGTCGTGGAGTCCTACGTCTCCTACCTCCGCCGCAAGATCGACACCGTCGAACCCCGCCTCATCCACACACTCCGGGGGGTGGGCTACGTCCTGCGAGCACCACGCCCCTGACCTCCCCACCCCCCACCAGGAGAACACCGGCCCACCTCCCTCCACCACGACGCCGGAGCCCACCTCGCCAGAGGCCGGCTCCGCCGCTCCGTCGCCGGACCGCGGCGCCGCGACGGGCACGCCGTCCGGGGCGGCCGTCGTCCGATGGGTGCGCGCCCCTGCGCGCGAACTGCGGCGCCGCGTCGCGCGCACCCCGTTGTGGCTGCGGCTGGTCGCCGGGACGCTGTTGCTGGTCACGCTCGCCGTGACGCTCACCGGCGGGTTCGCCGTCCAGCTCCTGCGCGGGTACCTCGTGGACCGCGTCGACCGGCAACTGATGCTCGCCGCCGTCATCCGCCGCGAACCTCCCCCTCCGCCGCCCGCGGACGGCGCGCGCCGGCAGTACGGCCTGTACTACGTCGCCCTGCTCGGCCGGGACGGCGCGGTGGAGCGCATCCTCCAGGAGAGCCCCGGCACCGACCCGCCCAGCCTCCCCGCCCTCACCCCGAGCCAGGTGGGGAAGAGCGCGCCCCACCCCTTCACCGTCGTGTCCGGCTCCGGGACGAGCTGGCGGGCGATCGCCGTGGAGGACGGCGACGGCGCCCACGTCCGCGTGGTCGCCATCCGCATGGCCGACATCGACGCCACCGTCACCCGCCTCGCCGTCATCGTCGCCACCGTCGGCGGCGGCGTCCTCGTCCTGCTCGGATTCGCCTGCCACTGGCTGGTACGGCGCAGCCTGCGGCCCCTCGGCGAGATCGAGCGCACGGCGGGCGCCATCGCGCGCGGCGACCTGTCGCGCCGCGTCCCCCTGCGCCATCGCCGTACCGAGGTGGGACGGCTGGGGCGCGCGATCAACGGCATGCTGGCCCAGATCGAGTCCGCCTTCCGCGCCCGCGAGGCGTCCGAGTCCGCCGCCCGCGAGTCCGCCGCCGCGGCCCGGGAATCGGCCATCGCCGCCCGCGAGTCGGCCGCCGAGGCCCGCCGCTCGGAGGAGCGCATGCGCCGCTTCATCGCCGACGCCTCCCACGAACTGCGCACCCCGCTGACCTCGATCAGAGGCTTCGCCGAGCTCTACCGCCACGAGACCCCGGACCTCGCCGAGGCCGCCCGGCTGCTCTCCCGCATCGAGGCGGAGGCCGCGCGCATGGGCCTGCTCGTGGACGACCTGCTCCTACTCGCCCGCCTGGACCAGCACCGCCCCCTGGAACGCCGGCCCGTGGACATGCTCAGCCTCGTCGCCGGAGCCGTCCTCGACGCCCGCACCCTCGCCCCCGACCGCGAGATCGACCTGATCCGCCTCGACAACGCCGACGCCCCCGTCACAGTGCTCGGCGACGAGCCCCGCCTCCACCAGATAATCACCAACCTCATCGCCAACGCCCTCCGCCACACCCCACCGGGAACCCCGTTCCGCGTCGCCATCGGCAACCTGACCCCCCGCGCAGACGCCCCCGCCCCCTGCGCGGACGACCCTGCCCCAGGCACGGACCACCTCATCACCAACGCCGGCGACTCCGGCCCCCGAGTCGTCATCGAGGTCACCGACGAGGGCCCCGGCCTGCGCCCCGAGGACGCCGACCGCGTCTTCGAACGCTTCTACCGCGCCGACCCGGCCCGCACTCGCACCGACCCCACCGGCGGCACCGGCCTCGGCCTCTCCATAGCCGCCGCCCTAACAAAGGCCCACAACGGCACCATCACCGCCACCTCCACCCCAGGCCGCGGCACCACATTCCACCTCGAACTCCCCGCCGCACCGGATTCCTGACCCAGGACACGCGATACCGGCGCGTCGGAGACTGTAAAAGATGGCCCGGTAACGTATCGATCAGGGCAGTAGCTCGAAGAATCCGCCGTGGACATTCCTCACAGCGCCGAAGTGGCGGTGGTCCAAGGTGGCGATCTCCTGGACACCGAGCCGTTCCGCGATCGCGATCACGGAGGCATCCACTGCGCCCAGGGGAAAATTCGCATAGGTGGTCACCAAGGACCTCATCCTTGTGACGTCGGCAACGGACAGGGCCTCTAAGATCAACTCGCCGGCCACGATGGACTGGAGAAATTCAGCTTCTGCGGCTGGGCCCACGCGTGACTCCAGGATCCAGCACACTTCCGCGAGAACCGGGCCAGGGAGGATCAGAGGCCCTTCGTGGCTTTCGAGGAGATTCAAGCAGCGATCATGATCCTGGTCCTTACGGTTCATCGCCGCATACAGCGGACCAGTATCACAGACCAGCACTAACGGCCTCGGAATCGGTCGGCCAGAATCTCTTCCGAGCGTTGGGCGCTATCGGCTTCGTCGGAGACGATGCCGGCGAAGGAGAGGCGACGTCGTCGGCCATGTGGCTGGACCACGGTCGCGGCTTCGTTCTCAACGAGCTCAAGAGCGACGGCGCGCAGCGCTCTGGCCTGGTTGGGCGTCAAGCGATCGACCAAGCGATGCAGGTCTTCGTACTCTTCCGGTGCCGCGCTCATACATGCCAGTCTACGTCGCAACGAAGATCACCTATCGGTATCGGCTCGTCAGGCCGCATCCTCGCGAAACATGTCGCGGCCAAGGTGCGCCGCACTTGATCGCGCCTCCACTCGTCAATCCACGTCGAGGACGGCCTTGCCGGTTATGCGGCGAGCGGAGAGGGCCTGGGTGGCTTCGGTCACCTGGTGCCAGGAGACGCGCAGGCTCACCTCCGGGCGGAGTTCGCCCTGGGCGAGCAGGGTGAGGAGGGTGGTCAGGTCGGTGGCGGAGGCGGTGATGTCGCCGAAGGAGCTCAGGGTCTTCGCCGGGCCCAGGGAGAACGTCGCGTACGGGGGGAGGACGGCGGGTTCGCCGGAGGCCCAGCCGATGCTCTGCAGATCGCCGCCTGGGGCGAGGAGGTGCCACGCGGTGACCAGGTGGGGGCCGCCGACGTTCTCCAGGACCAGGTCGACGGGCTCGCCGATGCCGTCCAGGCCGGTCACCACCTCGTCGGCGCCGAGTTCGCGCAGGCCCGCGCCGCGTGCCTCCGAGCCGACGGAGGCGATCACGTGCGCCCCGCCGAGTGCCGCGAGTTGGACGGCCATCCGTCCGACGCCGCCGGACGCTCCGGTGATCAGGACGCGCTTGCCCGGGAGCAGCCGGCCGGCGCGCAGCGTCCGCAGCGCGGTGAGCCCGGCCGCGGGGACGGCGGCGGCGTCGGCCAGGTCCACCGACGCGGGCACCTCGGCCAGGTCGCCCGTCGGCACGGCCACCCGCCGCGCCCAGGCGCCCACCACGAAGGCCGCCACGCGCGTTCCCACGGCCGGGCCGCTGCCGTCGGCCGCCGCCCGGACCACCACGCCGGAGCCGTCGACGCCGAGCACGGTGCCGGGAGGACGCACCTCGGTCCGCAGGTCCCCATGGTTGACGGACGCGTGGCGCATCTCGATCACGGCCTGATCCGGCCGGGGGCGCGGGTCGGGGACCTCGCCCATCCTCATTCCGCCGGGCGCTTCGGGATCGGTGATCACAGCGCGAACGCTCATCGGGTTCCCCCTCGGTACAGGTGTGCGGTGGCGCGGACGACGGTCGCCGCGCCGCCCACGAGGTCAGTCGGCATCCACGAGGTCAGCCGGCCCGCCTCGGGGACGGATGCCGTGTCCGGGTTCGATGAACCGGACCAACAGTCCGGTTAGCTCTGGTCGATAATATACGGACCAGCGGTCCGCCTCTTCAAGAGGAGACCGGTGATCGGTGACAGGAGGCGTCGTGAGCGAAACGCAGGAGCGTCCGGAGCGCGCCGACGCCGTGCGGAACCGGCGGGCGATCCTGGAGGCGGCCGAGGCGCTGGTCGCCGAGCACGGGTCCGACTATGTTTCGCTGGACAAGGTCGCCGCCGCGGCCGGGGTGGGCAAGGGCACGGTGTTCCGCCGCTTCGGCAGCCGCACCGGCCTCATGCGCGCGCTCCTCGAAGAACGCGCGACCGTGCTCAGCGAGGCCATCGTGTCCGGCCCCCCACCTCTGGGCCCCGGTGCCCCACCCGGCGAGCGACTCCCCGCCTTCCTGGACGCCCTGACCGACCTGGCCACCCGCAACATCGCCGTCCTGACGGCCCACGAACGCGCCTGCGCCCCCGCCAAGCTCTCCGACCCCACCTACCTACGCTGGCACCGCCACATCACGTCCCTGCTCCACGAGGCCCGCCCGGACACCGACGCCGACTTCTACGCGCACACCCTGCTGAGCATGTTCGACGCCGACCTCGTCAGAACCCTCACCGCCAACGGCGGCCCCGCCCGCCTGTCCTCCTCCCTCCGCGCCCTCGTCGGCGCGATCCTCCGCGCGCCGGCATGATCTCGTGGTTTTCCAGGAGGCCGCGGGGGCGCGTGACCGGCTGTGATGGGGGTGCGTCGAGGACGACGCATCGTTTCGCGGGCGGGAGAGTGCCATGGAGGACGCCGAACGAGGATTAGGTCGGCGCGGTTTTATGGGGCGGGCGCTGCTGGGGGGTGCCGCCGTGGTGGCCGGGGGCGTTCTGGGGGATGTGGCCGTGCCTGCGCCGGCGCGGGCGGGGGTGAGTGACGCGTTTCGGTGGTGTAGCCGGTGTCAGAACATGTGGTTCGTCGCGGGCGGGAACAACGGGCACTGTCCGGTCAGTCACTTGTGGGACCACAACCACTACACCAACGGGAGCTGGACGTTCTGGCTGCCGGACGATCAGTCCACCGACACCTTCGGCCGGCTGTTGCTGAAGTGGTGCCAGACCTGTAAGGCCGTGTACTTCGCCGGCTCGGGGCGGGGCGTTTGCCCCAACAACGGGAACGGGCACACGCCTTCCGCGCGCGCGTACCGCATCGAAAGCAACGTGGGCGGCACGATCTCCGGTTTCGCCAAGCAGTCGGGGTGGCGGCGCTGTGAGCGGTGCCTGCTGTTGTGCTGGGGCGCCGGCTGGCTGGACAGTCACTGTCCCATGGGCGGCGGGGCGCACGTCATGGCCTGCTTCATCCACCCCACCTTGGGGTGGGTCTTCGAGGACTACATGCCCCGCCACACCTGATCCGCTGACCGGTGAGGCACGTGGACGATCGCCGTGCGAAGCGCCGCCGTCCGCACCGCCCGGCGTGGGCGGCGGTGGCGGTTGACAGGTTGGTTTCAGGTTCGGCTCATGGATTTTTGAGGTTGGGGGGCTGTGATGGGGGAGCCAAAGTCCCTCGGTTTCCCGACGGAGTCCACCTGTGACCGCGTTGCGCCGTGTCGTCGGCACCGCCGCCGTAGCCGCCACTCTGCTGACCTCCGGCTGCGGTGGTGGGGAGTCGCAGGCCACGACCGGAGCCCATCCTTCGCCCACTGGGTCCGGAGACGGGCGTGCGGCGTTCGTCGCGTGCATGAGGCAACACGGTGTGGAGGTTCCGTCCGGTCGTCCGGGAGGACGGCCGACGGCTCGGCCCAGCGGTTCCCCGTCCGTTCCGCCGAGCGGGGGGCCGAGGGACTTCGGCACCATGCCCTCCCAGTCCCCGCAGACGCGCCAGGCACTGGAGGCGTGCCGCTCGCTCATGCCGGGCGGGTTCGGCCAGGGGCGACGGCCGGGCGGGGGCATGGACGCCTCGGCGCTCCAGGCGTTCCGCACGTGCATGAAGGACAACGGGGCCGAGCTTCCCGAGAACGGCGGCATGCGGGGCCTGAAGACGGAGGACCCGGCCATCGCCAAGGCGCTGAAGAAGTGCCGCCCGCTGCTGCCCACCATGCCGCCCCGCGTGCCCGGCGGCACGGCCTCCCCGACCACGGGGGCCTGACCCGGACCGGCATGGGCCGGGAGGCTTGATCCGGTTGCGCCGCCGGCCCGGCGTATGTGTCGGCCGGTGTACGGCACCGGACACGGACGGCGCGGGCCCGGTGACCTAGGGTTTTCCACAGGTGGTGGATAGGTGGCGCTTCCTGGGGCATGACCGGTCGTATGGCAGGGAACGACGGCCTGCTCGCGGCCTTGGAGAACCTGCGACGCCTGCTCGATCACGACCTCTTCCCCCTGGAGATCGGGGACGTCGCCTCGCATCGCCGTGCGCTGAAGGAGCTCAGGGGCCAGCTCGACGACTACCTGCTCCCGCGCGTCGCCGCGATGGACGCGCCCCTGCTCGCCGTCGTCGGCGGCTCCACGGGCGCGGGCAAGTCGACGCTGGTCAACTCGCTGGCCTGCGCCGACGTCACCGAGCCCGGCGTGCTGCGCCCGACCACCCTGGCTCCCACGCTCGTCGCCAACCCCGCCGACGAGCCCTGGTTCGGCAGGCAGAACGTGCTGCCCGGCCTCGCCAGGACCACGGGCCGCGGCCGGGGCGAGCCGGGAACGCTGCGGGTGGTCACCGCCGAGACGCTCCCGCCGGGGCTCGCCCTGCTCGACGCGCCGGACATCGACTCGGTCGTCACGGCCAACCGCGAGATCGCCGCGCAACTGCTCGCCGCCGCCGACCTGTGGCTGTTCGTCACCACCGCCGCCCGGTACGCCGACGAGGTGCCGTGGGGCTTCCTGCGCAGCGCTCGCGAGCGCAGCACCGCCCTGGCGGTCGTCCTGGACCGCGTGCCGCCCGAGGCGCTGGAACCGGTCTTCGCGCACCTGACCCGGCTGCTCGGCGAGAACGGCCTGTCCGGCACGCCGCTGTTCAGCGTCCCCGAGGTGGCACTCCCCGAGGAGAACGCCCGCCTGCCCGAGCCGGCCGTCCGGGACGTGCGGGACTGGCTGGCCGGCATCGCCGCCGACGCCCACGCCCGCGCCCGGGTCGTGCGCCGTACGCTCGCGGGCGCGCTCGACAGCATCTCCATCCGCGTCCCGGCCCTCGCCGACGCGGCAGAGCGGCAGCGCGCCGGGCTCGCCGACCTGCATCGCATGGTCGGCAGCGCGTACGGGGCGGCCATGGCGACGTTCGACGACGGGATCCGCGACGGGTCGCTGCTGCGCGGCGAGGTGCTGGCCCGCTGGCAGGACTTCATCGGCACCGGCGACTTCATGCGTTCGCTGGAGTCGCGGATCGGCTGGCTGCGCGAACGCGTCGTCTCCGCGTTCACCGGGCGGCCCGCCCCCGACACGCGGCTCCGCGTCGCCCTGGAGACCGGGGTGGAGGCGCTGATCCGCTCCGCCGCCGACACCGCGGCCGAGCGCGCGCTGGAGGCGTGGTCCGGCACGCCCGCCGGGCACGACGTGCTCGAACGGGCCGGCGTGGTCTCCGCGGGTCGGCTCGCCCGCGCCTCGTCCGCCCTGCCGGAGCGCGCCGCCGCGGCCGTACGGGCCTGGCAGGGGTACGTGCTCGACCTGGTCGCCGAGGAGGGGGCCGAGAGGCGGACGACCGCCCGGCTCGCCTCGTTCAGCGTCAACGGGGCGGGGCTGCTGCTGATGCTGATGGTCTTCGCCTCCACCGGCGGGCTCACCGGCATCGAGCTGGGCATCGCCGGAGGGACCAGCGTCCTCAGCCAGAAGCTGCTGGAGGCGGTCTTCGGCGACCAGGCGGTGCGCACGCTCACCCAGGCGGCACGCGACGACCTGCGCGGCCGGGTGCGCGCCGTGCTGGACGAGGACGCCGCCCGGTTCACCTCCCTGCTCGAAGGCGCGGGCCCGCCCGAGGACGTCGCCCCCGCGCTCCGCAGGGCGGCCCAGGCCGTGCGCGACCACCGCGACGAGGTCGAGGCGCCCGGCGCCGTGGGACAGGCGGACCGGTCGCGATGAAAGTACTCCGCAGGACAAAAGGTGTGTCGCTGGACGAACGGCTCGCCGCGCTGGCCGAGGCCGCCGACCTCGCCGAGGGCCGCCTGGACACCGGCGCGGTCGAGGACGCCCGGGTCGTCGTCGCGCGTGCCGGGGCGCGCCGGCGCCTGTCGGTGGACCACACGGTCGTCGCCCTCGCCGGCGCGACGGGCAGCGGCAAGTCGTCCCTGTTCAACGCGCTGTCCGGTACGTCGCTCGCCGGTGTGGGGGTCACGCGGCCGACGACGTCGGCGGCTCAGGCGGCGATGTGGGGCGCCGAGGGCGCCGGGCCGCTGCTGGACTGGCTGGAGATCCCGCGCCGCCACGGCGTCGACGACGGCTCCACCGTGGACGGCGTGCCGTCCGACCGCCGGGACTCGCTCGCCGGGCTGATCCTGCTCGACCTGCCCGACCACGACTCCATCGAGCTCGCCCACCGCCTGGAGGTGGACCGGCTCGTCGACGTCGTCGACCTGCTGGTGTGGGTGCTGGACCCGCAGAAGTACGCCGACGCCGCCGTCCACGAGCGGTACCTGCGGCCGCTCAGCCGGCACCGGGACGTCATGATGATCGTCCTCAACCAGGTGGACCGCCTGACGCCCTCGTCGGCGGGCCGCTGCCTCAACGACCTGCGCAGGCTCCTCGACGAGGACGGGCTGCGCGGCGTCCCGGTGCTGGCCACGTCGGTGCCGCGGCACGACGGCGTCGAGGAGCTGCGCTCGGCACTGGCGCGGCGGGTGGCGGACCGGCGCGCGTGGGCCGCCCGGCTCGGCGCGGACGCGGTGACGGCCGCCGACACGCTCGCCGTGGCCGCCTGCGCCGATCCGTCGAGGGACGGCGACGGGCGGGCGCATCCGGTGGCCGAGCAGGCCGTCACGGACCTGGGCGGACGCGCCGAAGCGGCCGAGCGGGCGGTCGACGGGGAGCTGGCCGGGCCGCTGACGGCGGCGCTGGCCGAGGCGGCCGGGGTGCCGCTGGTCGTGGCGGCGGTCGCCAAGGCCCACCGGCACCGTTCGATCGCGGCCACCGGGTGGCCGGTCACGCGGTGGCTGCGCCGGTTCCGCCCCGACCCGCTCCGCCGCCTGCGCGTCGGCGTGCCACCGTCCGGCCACGCCCTGATCAGCGCCACCGCCCGGAGCGGCACGGCGGACGGCACGGCCGCCGTCGCGCGAAGCGGCGAGGGCACGCCCGCCGCTCCACGGAGCGGCACGCCCGCCATCCGGCCGAGTGGTACGCCCGCCGTTCCGCCGAGCGGCGCGGCCGGTGGTACGCCCGCCGCCGCGGGCGCGCCTCCCCAGGGCCCCGCACGTGGCCCCGCCGGGCCTACGACCCCGGCCGTCCGCCGCGCGTCCACGGTGCCCGTCATCGGCCGTACCTCGATTCCGCCCGCGACGGCGATCCAGCGGTCGCAGATGGACATGGCGATCCGGGAGGCGGCGGCCGAGGCGGCGACCGGGCTGCCCGAGCCGTGGGCGCTGGCCGTACGGCGGGCGTCCCGGTCGCGGGCGGACGAGCTGGCCGACCGGCTCGACCAGGCCGTGTCGGTCACGTCCGTCGGCGCGGGACGGCGGCCACACTGGTGGCGGGCCGTCGGCGTGCTGCAGTGGCTCGTCTTCGCCGTGATGGTCGCCGGGCTGCTCTGGCTGTCCGCGCTGTTCCTCGTCGACTACATGCGGCTCCCCGAGGTGCCGACCCCCACGCTCGGCGTCGTCCCCTGGCCCACCGTGCTCGCGGCGGGCGGCGCGGCGCTGGGCGTCCTGATCGCCCTGCTCTGCCGCCTCCTCGCGTCCATCGGCGGACGCCGTCGCGCCCGCAAGGCCCGCAAGGCGCTGTGGTCGAGCGTGGACACCGTCGGCCGCGAGCTCGTCCTCGACCCGATGCGCGCCGAACTGGCCCGCACCCGCGACTTCGCCGCCCGCCTCACCGCCGCCCGCTCCTGACCGGCCGTCCCCGGCTCACAGGCGCCGCAGGAGAAGCACGACCATGAGCGCCAGGAGGGCCATGCAGGCGGCGCTGACGCCCGCGCTCAGGTGGAAGCCGGCGGTGAACGCCTCCCGGGCCGTGCCGAGCAGCCCGGACGACTCCGGGGCGGGGAGCCGCGCGGCGGCCGTCACGGCGCCGCCGAGGGTGTCGCGGGCCGCCGCCGGTCCGCCGCCCGCCATGCGCGCCCGGTACACCACCGTGATCAGGCTGCCCAGGATCGCGACGCCCAGGGCTCCGCCGAGCTGCGGCGCCGTCGAGGAGATCGCCGACGCCACGCCGACCCGTCCGGGCGGGGCCGCGGCGACGATCACGTCCGTGGCCAGGGCCATCATCGGCCCCAGCCCGGCCGAGACGACCACGGACCCGGTCACGAGCACGGCCAGGCCGCCGGTCGGAGGGACCTGGGTGAGCAGCACGAAGCCGAGAGACGCCAGCGCCAGCCCCGCGCCGATGACGACACCGCGGCCCACCCGGTGGGCGATCCGGGTGGCCACGATCGACCCGGCGATGACGCCCCCCGCCGAGGGCGCCGTCCACAGCCCCGCCTCCAGCGGATCCAGCCCGCTCACGAGCTGGAGGTACTGCGCGATGGCGTAGTTCGCGCCCCACAGGACGAAGATGCCGAGCGCGAGCGTGCCCGCCGCGGTGCTGAACGCCCGGCTCGCGAACAGGCGCAGGTCCACCAGAGGGTCGGCCGCGGTGCGCTGCCGGCGCACGAACGCCACGGCGAAGACCACGCCCGCGACGATGGCGGTCACCGAGACCGGGTCCGGCCGGCCGGAGGCGATCTGCTTGAGCCCGTAGACGGCCGGCAGCACCGCCGCCAGGAGGAGGACGGCGCCCGCGACGTCCAGCCGTCCCCCGGTCCCCGGGCCCTTCTCCGGCCGTGTCTCCGGCAGCAGGAGCGGGCCGAGTACGAGCAGCAGGGCCATCACCGGCACGCCCAGCAGGAAGACCGAACCCCACCAGAAGTGCTCCAGCAGCCAGCCGCCCACCAGCGGGCCGATCGCGGTGCCCCCGGCGACGCTCGCGATCACCAGTCCGATGGCCGTGGTGCGCTGCCGGGGGTCGCGGAACAACGTGGCGGTCAGGGCGAAGACCGACGGCATCAGCGTCGAGCCCGCGACGCCCATCAGGCCGCGGGTGACGATCAGCACGCCGGGGCTCGGCGCGTAGGCGGCGAGCGCCGAGGCCACGCCGAACGCGGCGGCGCCGCCCAGCAGCAGCCTGCGCTTGCCGATCCTGTCGCCCAGCGCGCCCAATGGGATCAGTGCGCCGGCCAGGAGGAACGCGTAGACGTCCACGATCCACAGCAGTTGCGCGCTGGACGCGGACAGGTCTCTGCCGATGGCGGGCAGGGCCAGGTGCGTCACGGTCAGTTCCAGGGAGGCGAGCACCGCGGGCAGGAAGAGCACGCCGAACCCGATCCATTCGCGGCGTCCGGCCGGCGCCGGGGGAGCCTCTTGCGTCGTCGTCATGCGGGCCATCCTGAAACCTCGACTATGGACGAGGTCAAGTCGTAGCCTGGCGACTGTGACGAAGCCGCCGTTCGACGCCAAAGAACTCACGGTGGGACAGCTCGCCGCCCGGTCGGGCGTCGCGGTGACCGCCCTGCACTTCTACGAGGAGAAGGGGCTGATCCGCAGTCGCAGGACCCCCGGCAACCAGCGCAGGTACCCGAGGGACACGCTGCGCAGGGTGTCGTTCATCCGCGTGGCGCAGCGGGTGGGCATTCCGCTGCGCATGGTGGCCGAGGCGCTCGCGACGCTGCCCGACGGGCGGACGCCCACCCGTCAGGACTGGGCCCTGCTCTCCGAGCGGTGGCGCGCCGAACTCGACACCCGCATCGATCAGCTCGTCCGCCTGCGCGACACGCTGTCGGACTGCATCGGGTGCGGCTGCCTCTCCATCGACAGGTGCGTCCTGCGCAACCCCGACGACGCGCTCGGCGACACCGGCACCGGCCCCCGGCGCCTCTACACCAAGCCGCTCGCCGACCAGACCGGCTTCGACCCGCCACCACCGGCCTGACCCTCGCGCCCGGGACCGGGCCGCCTGGGTCAGGACGAGGCGGGCGCGGGCGTCACGGCTCCTTGCGGGTCGTGTCCTTCTCGGCGGGCGCGGGCTCGGAGACGTCCAGGTCGGGGACGGGGTTCAGGGTCGGCGTGCCCGTGGTGAGCGAGCGCGGGCCGGTGTCCTCGGCGTCGGCGATGGCGGCCTTGGCGGCCTCCTCCGCCTCGGTCGCCGCCGTCTTGGCGGCGGACCTGGTGTCCGGGACCTCGCGGGTCGCCGGCGACTTCGGCAGCGCCTCGGTGAACGCCTTGGACACGCCCTGGAGCGCGGAGGTCACCTCGCTCGGGATCACCCAGAAGGTGTTGCCCTGGCCCTGCGCGAGCTGCGGAAGGACCTGGAGGTACTGGTAGGCGAGCAGCTTGGGGTCGGGGTCGTTGCGGTGGACGGCCTGGAAGACCTCGTCGATGGCCTGGGACTGGCCCTCGGCCTTGAGGATCGCCGACGTGCGCTCACCCTCGGCGCGCAGGATCGCGCTCTGCTTCTCGCCCTCGGCCGTGAGGATCTGCGACTGGCGCAGGCCCTCCGCGGTGAGGATCGCGGCGCGCTTGTCCCGCTCGGCGCGCATCTGCTTCTCCATCGCCTCCTTGATGGTCTTCGGAGGGTCGATGGCCTTGATCTCGACGCGGTTCACCCGGATGCCCCACTTGCCGGTGGCCTCGTCCAGCACGCCGCGCAACTGGCTGTTGATGGTGTCCCGGGAGGTCAGGGTCTTCTCCAGGTCCATGCCGCCGACCACGTTCCGCAGCGTCGTGACCGTGAGCTGCTCGACGCCCTGGATGAAGTTGGCGATCTCGTACGCGGCGGCGCGCGGGTCGGTGACCTGGAAGTACAGGACGGTGTCGATGTCGACGACCAGGTTGTCCTCGGTGATCACGGGCTGCGGCTTGAACGAGACGACCTGTTCGCGCAGGTCGATCAGCGGGCGCACCCGGTCCACGTACGGGATCACGAAGTTCAGCCCGGGGCCGAGCGTCCGGTAGTACCGGCCGAGGCGCTCGACGTTACCGGCCCGCGCCTGCGGGACGATACGCACGCCACGGAGGACCGTGAACACCGCGAAGAGGACGATCACGATTCCGGCGATCAAGGCGGCGTCCATGCTCTACTCCCGTGGATATACGAGGGCGGTGGCCCCTTCGATTTCTATGACGTCGACCGTCGCGCCCGCCGGGATCACCAGCGACTCGTCGTAGGCGCGGGCGGACCATTCCTCCCCGCCGATGCGCACCCGGCCGTTCCTCGCCGTGACCTCGTGCGTGACGTACGCGGGCTTGCCGACCAGGGCCGACACCCCGAACCGCTGGGCAGGCGGCTGCGTGAGGTGGCGCCGGGCGACGGGCCGCAGGAGGACGAGGCTCGACACGGACGCGAGGATGAACGCGGCCAGCTGGACCCCCATCGGCAGGCCGATCGCCGCGACGGCGGCCGTCAGCAGCGCGGCGGCGCCGAGCAACCCCAGTGCCGCGGTGAGCGTGAAGATCTCCGCTACGCCGAGCACCGCCGCGAGTATCAACCAGAAGATCCACGAGTCCATCGCGTCGGCCCTCCTACATGAGGAACGCGTTTCGACCGTCAGTGGTTCCGAGAATGCCACGTTAACCCCATTTCCCCCCCACCAACACACCCGCCTGCAATCCACCCACCCCGCGCCCCTTCAACCTGCCCGCGGGGATGGGGGGTGCAGGGCGCTGCCTTGGCGCCATTGGGGCCAAGGGAGTTGCCAGAAGCCCCAGCCGTTCCACCATTCGAGGGGTCTGTCGGTGCCGGTGACGGTTACGGGGTCGCCGCGCAGGGAGTGGTCGAAGAACCATTTCGCCTGGTCCGGCCGGGCGTTGACGCAGCCGTGGCTGACGTTGATCCGGCCCTGCGCCCACACGTTGCCGAGGGCGTGGACGTACTCCCCGCTGTTGGAGATGCGGACGGCGTGGTCGATCATGCGGTCGTAGTACCCGGGCTGGCCCTTGTGTCTGCCGGGGGACACCATGCGGACCGGATCGCCCTTGTCCATGGTGAGATGGACGCCGCTGGTCGTGGTGTACTCGCGGGTCGAGCCCTTGCCCGCGCTGATGGCCATGCGCTGCACGAGCCGGCCGTCCCGCAGGACGCGCATCTGGTGGGTGCGGGTGTTCACCACGCTGGTCTGCCGCCGTCCGATGGAGAAGCGCAGGGTGTGGTCGGCCGTGCCGTACGTGCGCGGGGCCGCGTGGACGCCGGCGAGGTGTGCCGTGAGGGTCACACGCCGCCGCGCCGGCCACAGGGCGCGTGGTCGGTAGACGACCTGGCTCTCGCCGAGCCACCGCCACGCCCCTTCCACACGCCGACCGGCCGGTGCCGTCGCGCCGGGCACGTCGCCGTCGGCGTCCGGCCGCAAGCCGGGTACGTCGTCGTCCAAGCCGGGGGAGGAATAGTGGGGGGTTCGGCTCGCCCGCACTTCGAGGGCGCGTTCGACGGCGGCGCGGTGCCGCACGGGGGTCGTGAAGGTCAGGATGATCGGCATGCCGACGCCGACCGTCTCACCAGGGCTGGGGACGGCCTCCTGAACGCCGAAGGCCCGTGGCGCCGGGCGGGTGTGGAAGGTCGCCACGAGCGCGGCCGGCCGGTCGCCCGGCCGGACCGGGCTCGCCGCGGCGGACACCACGTACGAGGCGCCCGGCACCAGGGTCCAGGACGATCGCCAGGCGCGCCGCGCGCGGTCGAAGCGGCCGGGCACGCGCACGCCGCCGACGGAGACGCGCACGCTGGTCAGGGTGCCCTTGGCGGCCGTGACGCGCACGTGGCGATCGGGGCGCGCGCGCACCGAGCCCGGGGCCGGCGCGACGGCGATGGCCACCGAGGGAGGCGGGACACGCCTCGCCTCGGTGATCGCCTGCGAGCCGCCGGCGGCGAACATGAGAAGGATCAGAGACACGACCAGGGGGTGCCGCATCGTCCCGCCCTCCACCCCATCGATGATCAGGAACACGCCTAGAGTACCTCTGCGTGTCCGTCCGATGACCTGGAGTGAGGGCGGTGTGGATAACCTGGCCGCCCCGGGTCAGGAGGGCTTGGCCGGGTGGATCGTGCCGGTGACCTCGCCCAGGGAGATGGTGCTTCCGTCAGGGCCGGGAGCGGTGGCGGTGAGGGTGATGGTGTCGCCGTCCTCCAGGAACGTGCGGGTCTGGCCGTCGGAGAGTTTGAGAGGGTCCGTGCCGTTCCAGGTGATCTCGATGAGCGACCCGCGCCGGCTCGGCTCGGTTCCCGAGACCGTCCCGCTGGCGAACAGGTCGCCCGTCCGCAGCGACGCGCCGTTGACGGTCATGTGCGCGAGCATCTGGTCGGGCGTCCAGTACATCTCCCGGTACGGCGGGGTGGAGATCGGCTCGCCGTTCAGCTCGACCCGCAGCGTGATGTCCAGTCCCCACGGCTCCCGCCTGCGCAGGTACTCCAGCGGCTCGGGATCCTGCGCGCGACCGGGCACCCGTGCGTGCTGGAGCGCCTCCAGCGGGGTGATCCACGCGGAGATCGAGGTGGCGAACGACTTGCCGAGGAACGGCCCGAGCGGGACGTACTCCCAGGACTGGATGTCCCGGGCGCTCCAGTCGTTCACGAGCGTCACCCCGAAGACGTGGTCGGCGAAGTCGCCCGCCGGCTCCCCCAGGCGGGTCGGCGTCCCGACCACGAACCCCAGCTCGGCCTCGATGTCGAGCTTGACCGACGCCCCCAGCACCGGCGGCCGTCCCGGGCCGGGAAGCCGCTGCCCGCGCGGCCGGGTGATCGGCGTGCCCGACACCACGACCGTGCCGGACCGTCCGTGGTACCCCACGGGCAGGTGACGCCAGTTCGGCAGCAGCGGCTCGCCGTCCGGGCGGAACATGCGGCCGAGGTTGGTGGCGTGCTCCAGCGAGCAGTAGAAGTCGACGTAGTCCCCGACCTCGATCGGGGGGTGCAGGCGCACCTGGCGCAGGGGGATGAGGTGCGGCTCGATCGCCGCCCGGTTGGCCGCCGCCTCCTCGGCCCGCGCGGACAGCAGCCGCTGGACGAGCCGCCGGGTGTCGCTCCACGCGGTACGGCCGCGCGCGAGGAAGCCGTTGAGACCGGACGCGGCGAACACCTCGTCGTGCAGCGCGGGCGCCAGGTCGAGCACGTGGTCGCCGATGCGCACCCCGACGCGCGGCGCCTCGCCGGGAAGGGAGAACACGCCGTAGGGCAGGTTCGCCAGGGTGTACGGCGAGGCGTCCGCCCCGGGCACCCAGCTCGACGTCACGATGCGTCCTTCCTCGGAGGGGGCGGCGGTCCCGGACCCGGCGGCCGATCCGGTCGGAGCGGTCTGGGGAGGAACCGTGGAGCTCGTCACGTCGCGGGCGGATGCGGTGGCGCCATGAGACGGGACGGGGTGGTCGATGAGGCCGAGGGCGCGCAGGTCCTCGACGGGCGTGGTGGTGTTGCAGGACCCGTAGGAGACCATCAGCTCACGGGCGCGCAGCGCGGTCTCCGGCCGTACGGAGCCCGCGAACTCCACCAGCTCGCGCCGTTCCATGAGCTCCAGCACGGGCACCGGGTCGCGCCCGTCCACGGCCGCGCACACCGCGAGCAGCAGGTTCAGGAACCCGTGCCGGTACACCCCGAGGCTCGGGTCGGGGTGGCGCACGGCGTGGTGCAGGCCCGCGGTGGCCTTGAACGGCGTGCCCCGCTGGGCGCAGGTGTGGATGAACGCGCCCAGGTCATGCGTGGAGGGGAACAGGTCCGCCGTGACCCCGCCACAGCGCACCTTGGCCCCCACACCCGGAGGAAGGTGAGCGAACTCCCCGGCGGGCACCTCGACGAACAGCCGCGCCCGCGGCGCGGCCTCCCGCACCCGGGCGGCCAGCGCGGCGACGTCCGCGCCGGCCGGCAGGGCGACCTCCACCAGCTCGACGGCGACGTCCGTGAGGTCGGCGAGGCCGTCCAGGTCGGGGACGCCCGACGGGTCGAGGATGATCCCGGCGCGGACGGGCCGCGTCAGCAGGGCGCGCAGCTCGTCCAGCCGGCCGATCGGGCACAGCAGGCGGTGCGTGAGGATCGGTTCCGCCGCGTCCTCGTCGGTGTAGTGGCGGGCCAGCGCGCCGGACATCGGGAGCGATGTGGGCGGGAACAGCCCCGCGTCGTCCACGAGCTGGAGGAACAGCGGGTTGGTCACGCTCTGCACGGCGCCGGGGAGGGCGGTGCGGTCCTGGCCGGTCATCGCGCCCACGTCCAGGCGTACCCCGGGTCCTCGCAGGACAGCGCCGCGTCGCCCAGGTCGAGCGGGCGGAAGGTGTCCACCATGACGGCCAGCTCGCTGGTCTCCTTGATCCCGCGCGCCACGGCCTCGACGGACGCCTCGACCGCGCCCGGCTGCGGGCCGTGCGTGAACCCGGCCGGGTGCAGGGATATGGAGCCGACGTCGATCCCGGACCCCTTGCGCGCGGTGTAGTCGCCGCCCACGTAGAACATGAACTCGTCGGAGTCCACGTTGTGGTGGTTGTAGGGGATCGGCACCGCCTCGGGGTGGAAGTCCAGCGGCCTCGGGCAGAAGGAGCAGACGACGAAGCCGGGCCCTTCGAAGGTCTGGTGGACGGGCGGCGGCGCGTGCGTGCGCTTCACGATCGGCTCGAAGTCGGCGATGTTGAACGCGTACGGGTACAGGTACCCGTCCCAGCCGACCACGTCGAACGGGTGGTGGGCGTAGGTGAGCCGGGTGAGGCCGCCACGGGTCCTGACCAGCACCGGCGTCTCGGAGTCCTCGACCTGCAGCGGCTCGCTCGGCGCCCGCAGGTCGCGCTCGCAGTACGGCGCGTGCTCGAGGAACTGGCCGTACTGCGACAGGTACCGCTTCGGCGGGCGGATGTGCCCGGCCGCCTCGATGGCCAGCGCCTTCACCGCGGTCCCGTCGAGCGGCACCCACCGGTGGATGGTCCCGGTGGGGATGACGACGTAGTCGCCCTCCCCGGCCTCGATGACCCCGTACGTGGACTCGAACCGCACCCGGCCCGCGGCGACGTAGACGCATTCGTCGCCCTTGGAGTTGCGGTACAGCTCGCTCGGGCGGTCGGCGGCGGCGTACGACATGCGGACGTCGCCGTTGCCGGCCAGCGCCCGGCGGCCGGTGACGAGGTCGCCGCCGACGGGGAGGTCCTGGGTGCGGAAGTGCCGCGGGGACAGGGGCATGTTGGGCGAGAGCGCCGCGCCCGGCCCCTCGGTGACGGCCTCGGCCTTGACGATCGCCGTGGGGAGATGGCGGTGGTAGAGCAGGGAGGAGTCGGAGGAGAAGCCTTCCTCGCCCATCAGCTCTTCGGCGTAGAGCCCGCCGTCGGGCCGCCTGAACTGGACGTGCCGTTTGCGCGGCACCTCTCCGACCGTGCGGTAGTACGGCATCGGAACCCCTCCCGGTGTACGCATATCGGACGACACTGTCCTCTATACGTACGACGATCCGCCATCAGGCCCCTGGTGTCAACCTCGCCCTGGTCGTGACACGCCACACCACGCCCACGTGAATGGCCCCGGGGAAAAGGACAGGCGAAATAGCGTGCTTTGGCGGGTGATCGAACAGGATTTCAGGCTGACTTTGGAAAGACATGGTGAAATTACGGCGGATGCCCCAAATGACCGCTTGAGAAAGCGAGGATCGGATGCCGGACCATCCCGAAGAGATCACGCGAGTCGTCGCGGAAAGCGGTCTTGGCGAGATCGTGGGTCGTTATCGCCAGTCGGTGCTCGGGGAGCTGATCGGCCTCCCCTTCGTCGCCGTCCTCGGGGGCGGCCTCATGTTCGGGAACGTCGTCGGGAAGACGATCGGCGCCGCGATCTTCGGGCTGGGGGTGGCCTCTTGCCTGGCGGCCTGGGTGAAGGCGCGCAGGTATCTGTATCTGTGCTCGGGCGGACTGCTGACCACGTCGAATAAGGTCACGGTGCGGACGATCTGCGCGTGGACGGACGTCCTGTATATCCGTGTATGGACGCTCCGAACGTACAGCCAGTACGGGACGCAAGATGTCCCGCGGTGCATTCTGATGCGGGAGGACGGCACGAAGGTCAACTTGGCGAGACCCCCTTATGCCAAGGGGCGAGAACTCATCAGGGCGGTCGAACAACTGGTCACCCCGACCCTCTACGCGCGAAGGACCGCGGAGATAGAGGAGACCGGGGCCACCGAGTTCGGCCCGATCACCGTCACCGCCGAGGGGCTGCGCGACGGCGATCGGTCGGTGAGATGGTCGGACATCACCGGGATGGAACTCGGGCGCGTACGGTTGCGCGTCTGGGCCGGCTGGGGGCCGCCGGCCATCTCACGGCAGGTGCGAGGCATCGAGGACGTGCGCGTGCTGACGGCCCTCGTGGTGGAGAACTGCCGGAGCCTCAGCGAGCCGCTGCAAGGGTCGTGAGGCGGACGCGGCCGATCAGCTCAGCGCCTCGCGGAGTTCGATCGCCGTGCGGACCACGCGGGGGCCGAGGGTGGCCGTGTCGATGGGGCCGAAGGTGACGATGCCGACGGACGCCTCCAGCCAGGGCAGGCCGGGGAGCGGGGCCGCGATGCCCCGGGCGCCCTCCTGAAGCTGGCCCTCGGTGACCTGGTAGTCCGTGCGGCCCTCCCGGAGGGCCAGGATGGCCAGGCCCGCGGCGCCGCGGGTGAGGGGATGGCGTGAGCCCTCGCGGTAGGCGACGTGCATGTCGGTCCACGTCGGCTCGACCACGGCGATGGCCAGCCCCTCGTCGCCCTCGGCCGCGGTCAGGTGGGCGGTGGCGCCGGTCTCCTCGGCCAGGCGGCGCAGCGCGGGCAGCGCGGCGGCCCGCAGCAGCGGCTGGACGGCGCGGGCCAGCGCCAGCACCCCGAACCCGAGGTGGGCGCGCCCCTCGGCGTCGCGGCGGGCGAAGCCCTCGTTCTGCAGCGTGGTGAGCAGCCGGTAGACGATCGGCCGGCTCAGCCCGAGTTCCTGGGCCAGTTCGGTGGGGGTGCGCCCGCGGTGGCCGTCGGCGAGCAGGCGCAGCAGCCGCAGGCCCCGCTCCAGGGTCTGCGCCGATTCCGGATTGCCCTTGTGATCGCGCATCTCCCGATTATGCGAGGCGGCGCCCTACCGGTCGGCGAGGAGGCGGCACGTTTACCCTTCGGTGTCCGGGAAGATCGTGCGGGTGAGGAGCGGGTGAACTGTTCGGCCGCGGCATAGGTGTCACCTGGGAATCCGCCCGATGCACTGGTCCACGACAGATGTCCCCGATACAGTCTTTTCGATCGTTTAGTCTTGATCGCCATGTTTCGCGCCCGCCCAAGGAGACGCTTGATGCGAATCAGGAGAGCACTGGCCCTCGGCGCCGCACTCACCGTTCTCGGCGTGGGGATCCCGGCCGCTTCGGCGTTCTCCGAGGACGGCGAGGGCGACTGCAAGAACGTCACCAATGGCGGCTCGCAGTCCGACCCGCAGTGCTTCTGGATGGCCCCTACCCCTGAGGACGCCCTCAAGGTGGTCAGGTTCTGGACCGAGAACGACAGCGCCAAGCTCAAAGAGGCCACCGAGTACCCCGTCGGCTGGATCGACTGCAAGGTCGAGCAGTGCAGCGCCGAAGGCGAGGGCGACGGCCAGGCGCACGGCGAGGGCGACCCCGCGCCCGAGGGCTACGTGGAGGACACCACACCGCCCACCTGCGACGTCGCCGGTCAGCCCTGCTCGGTGAGCCCCGAGGACATCGCCGCCGCCGCGCGCACCGCCGCCGGGCAGGCCATCGCCGCCGCCGCGGCGAGCAACATGCGCGTGTGGATCGACAGTGAGCTCCTCGACGACTACAAGGCCGGTCCCGCCGCCTTCGCCGCCGCCGTCAAGAAGGTCGGCGCGCTGGCCGCGCAGCCGGGCGTGGTCGGCATCCGGTTCACCTCCCAGCTCGGCTACAACGGCGCCCTGAAGACGCCGGAGGAGATGAGCGGGTTCGTCGGCGCGGCCGCCGCCGCCCTGCACCAGGTCGCCCCCGGCAAGAAGCTCGGCATCCACACCGTGGTGCCCGCCTTCGGCTGCGGCGCCAGCGAGCCGTGCGCGGCCGAGATGACCAAGAAGTACCCGCTGCTCACCCCGCAGGTCATCGAGCCGCTGCTCACCTCCGGCTCCGTCGACCAGCTCGCCCTGGACGCCGGTCTGCTCCAGTCGGCGTACGGCACCTGGAAGATCAGCGCGCAGGACGCCCAGCGCAACCAGTGGGCCAAGGTCAAGGCCCTGGCCTGGGACACGCTCGTGCAGATCTCCGCCGAGGACGCCGGGCTCGCCGGCAAGGACGCCTCGCCGCTCACCGCCGACCAGGCCGCCACGGTCGCGCAGGAGCGCGTAGCCGCCCCGCTGCGGGACGGCGCCGCCACCGTCAACCTGTGGACCCGCTGGCAGGACGGCACGGGCGCGACCTACCGCGTGATGGGCGCCCGCCTGGCGAACACGCCCGCCTGGGAGCAGCTCGACAAGCTGGAGCCGCTCCAGCGCCGCCTGACCACCATGTACGACCCGGCCGCGCCGGAGGTCGGCATCGGCCAGGACATCAAGAAGCTGTCGGAGGTCTTCGGTCAGGTCTACGTCACCGACTGACCCCGCGAACGTGAAGGGGCCGCGGCGCGCACCGGCGCCGCGGCCCCTTTCGCGTGGGACCGGCTCGCACGGCGTCAGGCGGTGCGAGCCGGCCTGTGGCGACCTCACGCGTCAGGGAGTGGCGGACGGCTCCCCGGGAGTGGCGGACGGCGTCTCAGAGGCCGGCGCGCCGCTCTCGGTGGGGGACGGCGACTGCGAGCCGGTCATCTCGCACTTGCTGTCCTTGGTCGCGTCCTTGACGTCCGGCAGCCGGTCCACCACCGAGACCTTGACCTGCGCGGTCCACGTCAGAACCGTGCCGGCCGGCGCGTCCGCCGCCTTCGCGTCGACCACCGTGCCGCGTTCCCCGAGCAACATGAAGGTCTTCGGATCGAGGATCCGCTGCTCCAGGACGCCGTCGATCACCCGGCCCAGCGCCACCCCCTCACGTCCGGCCGAGTCCTTCACCCCCGACGCCTCCTCGACGCCGGGAACGGCCTTCGCCGCCTCGAAGAGCGCCTGCCGCTGAGCCTGCGGCATGTACGTCTCCCGCATCAACTCGCCGAACCTGTCGAAGGCCGCCTCGTCGGCCGGTCTGTCGCCCCCGTCCCGGGTGTAGAGGAGCGCGCGCATCGCCGCCGGGGTGGCGGGAAGGGTGCGGAGGTAGGCGTAGTCCCGGCGTGTCGAGGCGGGCCAGTCGGCGCAGTACGCGGCGATCTCGTTCCAGCCGCCGCCCTTCCACTGCGCGGCCTCCTCGGGGAGCGGCCGGCCTGGGAGCTGCCGGGGGGAGCGCCCCTCGATCCACAGCAGGCCCCGGTGGCCGTCGGCGGACTGGTAGAACTTGCGGTAGGTCCGGTAGAGGTAGCGGCCGGTCGTCTGCGAGTCCCCCATCACCTCGGTGAGGTTCATCGTCTCCGACTCGAACACGATGAACTGGTCCGGCCGGGGGTCGAGTTCGGCCATCTGGCCGGGCGCCGTCACGTTCGCCGACGAGGTCACCGTCATCGCCCCCGGTGTCGCGGCGGGGCCCGGACGGGACGACAACGCCACTCCGAGCCCTCCTGCCAGCGCCAGCGTGAGCCCGAAGGCCCCTGCCGCCTGCCAGCCGAACCGGGGGCGCCACACCCGGCCGCGGCCGGTGGCCTCGGCGAGCAGACGGTCCCGCGCCGCGCGCCGGGCCTGCTCGGGGTACGACGGAGCGCTGGGGCGCGCGTCGGTGAACTGCTGGATCTCGTCACTCATGCCATGGACTCCAGGCTCAAGGGGTCGGAACCGCCGAGCACTCGGCGTAGTTTGGCCCGGACGCGGTGCAGGCGGGAGCGCACCGTTCCGACCGGGATCTCCAGCGCCCGCGCGACCTCCTCGTAGGTGAGGTCGGTCCAGGCGACGAGCAGCAGGAGGTCCCGTTCCTTCGCGGACAGCCCGGCCAGCGCCTGGGCGAGGCGGGGTCGTAGCCCCCCGGCGGCGACCCGTTCGACGCTCCTCTCGTCGAACGCGTCGGCCGGCGAGCCGGGCCGCTGCCCGGCCACCTTGGCCATGGCGCGCACGCGGCGGCGTTCGGCCCCGCGATGGTGGGCCACCACGTTGGTCGCGATGCCGTACAGCCAGGGCCTGGCATCGGGGCGGGAAGGGTCGTAGCGGGCGCGGCCGCGGAAGGCGGCGAGGAACACCTCCGCCACCACGTCCTCGGCGATCTCGGGTCCGAGGCGTCGCGCGGCGTACCGGAAGATCTCGTCGGCGTGCCGGTCGAACAGCACGGCGAACATCTCGGGCCTGCCTAGCGAGCGCGCGATCACGGTCGAGTCGTCGAGCGTGGATCCGTCGAGCAGTGCCTGGGCACTTACCACGTGCGGTCCTCTCGGGGTTTCGATGCGGTCACCCCGTACTTGCCGCCGCACGGTCCTCCGGTTCCCTGATTTTCCGACTTATCGCGATTTTCCATCATCACGCCCGGTCGCGTGCCGCACATGCCCCGGGACGGCCGCCGCCGTCCACCGCGGAACCCGCGCCCCGTCCGGGCCCGGAGCAGGCGGACGGCGTGCGGCCGGCCGTGCCCGCCGTGCGGAGAATAGAGCGTGAACGCCGGCGGACGAACGCGGATATCACGTGCTCCCGGCCGGGAAAGCCGCGGGGTCCGGCCCTGGTGGCCGGTTTTCGGGCCGGGCCGCCGCCCATTGTCGACGCCGATCGCGGGCATAACCCCTGGCTATCGATACTGGTCAGCGCGCTGCGACGGCGCGCGGCATCCCGTAATGCGGGCCGGCCGGAAGAACGGTCCCGTACATATTTAATATTAGGGACCTCATTCCCGTTATTCCGATAACAATCACAGCTTTCACTCGTGACACACGTAACAAATCGCCATATCATCACCGATCGTGGCTGAAGGTGATCTTCCCCGTCCCTTCTCATGGAGTTCTGTATGTCCCTCATAGAGCAGCGCCCCAGCGCCGTTTCCGCCGCCTTGGCGAAGGATCGGCTCGGCGTCCCCTCGGTCGTGTTCTTCGTCATCTCCGCGGCGGCGCCGCTGATGGTCGTCGCGGGCTCGGTCCCGACGGCGTACGCGGTGACGGGCGTGATCGGCGTGCCGTTCGCGTTCCTGATGCTCGGCGCGATCTTCACGTTGTTCGCCGTCGGGTACGTGACGATGGCCAGGCACGTCGTGAACGCGGGCGCGTTCTACGCCTACGCGGCCCAAGGGCTCGGCCGCACCCAGGGAGTGGCGACCGCGTGGGTGGCCCTGCTGGCCTACAACGCGCTGCAACTGGGGCTCTACGGCATCATCGGGTCGGCGGCCGAGCCGCTGCTCAAGGACTGGTTCGGCGTCTCGCCCTCCTGGTGGGTGATCGCGCTCGTGGCGTGGGCGCTGGTCGGCGTGCTCGGCCTGCTGCGGGTGGACGTCAACGGCAAGATCCTCTCGGTCCTGCTCGCCAGTGAGATCGCCGTCGTCCTGGTGTTCGACCTGGGCGACCTGCTGAACGCCGGTCCCGCCGGCGTCACCTTCGAGGGCTTCGACCCCGGCGCGCTGTTCGTGCCCGGCGTGGGCGCCGCGCTCGCCACCGTCGTCGCCGGGTTCGCGGGCGTCGAGTCCTCGGTGGTCTTCGCCGAGGAGTCCAAGGACCGCGACAGGACCGTGCCCACGGCCACCTACGTCGGCGTCGCGGTCATCGCGATCCTCTACGCGATCTCGGCCTGGGCCCAGACCGTGCCGACCGGGCCGGACGGGATCGTCAAGGCCTCGACCGAGCAGGGCACCATGCTCATCTTCAACCAGGCCACCGCCCACATGGGGTCGGCCGTCGCGACGATCGGCTCCCTGCTGTTCGTGACCAGCAGCATCGCCTGCATGATCGCCTTCCACAACACCACGGCCCGCTACATCTTCGCGCTCGGCCGCGAGAACGTGCTCCCGCAGGTCTTCGGGCGCACCTCGGCCCGCACGGCCGCCCCCGTCACCGGATCGGTGCTGCAGACGGGCCTCGGGCTCATCGTGATCACCGTCTACGCGGTCTTCGGGCTGGACCCGGTGACGAAACTGTTCTTCACCTTCGGCGCGTTCGGCGGCCTCGGCCTGCTGACCCTGCTCACCGTCACCTCGATCGCCGTGATCGTGTTCTTCTCCCGCAACCCCGCCGAGGAGACGGCCTGGCGGACGCGGATCGCGCCCGCGCTGGCCGCCCTGGCGCTGACGGTGATCATCGTGCTGACCCTGGTCAACTTCGACACGGTGCTCGGCGTCGCGTCCGACTCGCCCATCCGCTGGATCCTGCCCGGCATCTTCGTCGTCGCGATCGTCCTCGGCGTCCTGTGGGCCCGGGTGCTCAAGGTGACCAGGCCGGAGGTCTACGCCAACATCGGCCTCGGCGCGCGGGCCGCGAGCGGGGACTCCAAGTGATGGCGAAGATCACCCGGCTGAGCGAGGCGGAAGCCGCCACCGACATCATCGCCGACGCGTTCGGCAACGACGCCATCAGCGCCTGGCTCATCCCGTCGGCGCGGGACCGGATGCCGATCCAGCGGCGGTTCTTCGGCATGTACGTGGCCCACGCGCTCCACCACGGCGTCGTCTACGGGATCCACGAGTCCGGCGAACTCGTCGGGGCCGCGACCTGGTTCACCGCGCCGTTCCCCGGCATCCCAGGGGAGGAGCAGGTCATCGCCGCGTTCGCCGGGGAGAACGCCGGACGGTACGGCCTCCTCGGCCGGAAGCTGGTGCGGCTTCACCCGCAGGTGCCGCACCACTACCTGAACTTCATCGCCCTGCGGCCAGGGCGCACCGGGCGGGGCCTCGGCAGCCTCCTGCTGGAGGAGCACCACCGGCGGCTCGACGCCCAGAGGATGCCGGCCTACCTGGAGGCCAGCAGCGCGGACAGCCGCCGGCTGTACCTGCGGCATGGCTACGTGGACATGGCCGAGCCGCTCCGGCTGCCGGACGGCCCGGTCATGTACCCGATGTGGCGGGCGCCGGCGAGCGTCTAGCGGGCGGAGTCGAGGTAGGCGGAGAACTCCTCCAGGGAGATGCGCCCGTCGCCGTCGACGTCCAGGCGCGCCACCGCGGCCTGCGCGGCCTCCTGCGACACCGGCTGCCCGAGCACCTCCATGAGCCGCAGCAGCTCCTCGGCCGAGATCAGCCCGTCCTTGTCGGCGTCGACCAGCTCAAAGGTCACCGCGTACTCGCTCATCGCCACTCCTCGCATGATCGGTCGCCCAGAACCATAGTCGGGTTCGTGCCGCGCTCGATGTGTTTTGCGTAGTTAGGTGGGCCGCTCTGCCGTGGACCGGCGCGGACGGTGAAGGCCGAGGGCCGCGCGCGCCGATTTCCGTCGGCGCGGCTCGGTAGCCTTCGGGCGTGGGCGACGACATCGCGGACGACACCGAGGACGACATCGACGAGGTGGAGCGGTCGCGGCTCCGGCTGCGCGCGACCTTCACCGAGGACGCCGAGCTGTACGACCGCGCGCGGCCGGGGTATCCGGTCGAGCTGTACGACGACCTGGCCGAGGTCGCGGGCGTCGGCACGGGGTGCCGGCTGCTGGAGATCGGCTGCGGCACCGGCCAGGCCACGGTGCCGCTCGCCGAGCGTGGCTGCCACGTCCTCGCCGTGGAGCTCGGGGAGGCCATGGCGCGGGTCGCCCGGCGCAACCTCGCCGGGTTCCCGCAGGCGGAGGTCGTGGTGTCCGCCTTCGAGGACTGGACGCCGCCGGAGCGGCCGTTCGACGTCGTGTTCTCGGCGACGGCCTTCCACTGGGTCGATCCGGCCGTGCGGGTGGTCAAGTCCGCGGCGTGCCTGCGCCCCGGGGGGACGATCGCCACGGTCGCCACCCACCATGTCGCGGGCGGGAGCGACGACTTCTTCCGCGAGGTGCAGGACTGCTACGAGCGCTTCGACCCCAGCACGCCGAAGGGGCTGCGCCTGTCCGACGCCTCCGCCGTGGCCAAGGACGGGCGGGAGATCGAGGAGTCCCCGCTCTTCGGGCCGGTGCGCTTCTTCCGCTACGAACGGGACATCACCTACACGACCGGGCAGTACCTCGACGTCCTGCGCACCTATTCCAACCATCGCGCCCTCGGCTGGCCTGTCCTGGACGCCATGCTGGCCTGCATAGGGTCCCTCATCGACCGCCGCCACGGCGGCCGGATCACCAAGCGCTACCTGACCGAGCTCAGGGTCGCCCACCGCGTCCCATCCGGACTCGAAAAGGTCGGACCATTACCGTCCGGCGATGCCTAGGGGCATGGCGCCGCCAAACTCCGCCCCGGTCGTGAAACACCGCCTGGGCGGAGGGTAGGGACAGGAAGGAGAGCGGCCCGCCGGGTCGTCGCCGCGAGCGAGAGGACGGTGCCATGGCCGCCCATGACGGGAGTCCGGCGAACGGGAGACCGCGGCGCGAGGAAACCCCCGAGGCGCTGCGCGAGGAACTGCGCGTGGTGGACGAGGATCTGGCCGGCCTGCGCCAGACCGTCAGGGAGCTGCGCGAGCGCATCGGGGACCGCGCCGACGGCCCCACCGACATGACCGAGATCGGCGCGCTGATCAATATGGCCGACGAACAGGACGGCTTCATCGCCACGCTCGAAGCCCGGCGCGAGAACCTCCTGGGCCGCCTGCGCGAGGCGTCGGGCGAGGACACGCCCTAGCGGGCGCGCCGCCGGCGGGCGCGCCCGGGAACGGGCTGTCCGGGCTCAGGCCGGGACCGGCAGGAAGGGGCCCTCAGGCCGGGACGGGCCGGGTCGCGCGGCGTGGGAAGCGGTGGGCGGCGACCGCCCGGACGAACGCCTCCAGGAAGCCCTCGGTGTCGGCCTCCCCGGTGACGATCACGCCCCGGGCCGCGTCGGGCGCGACGCGGGCGAGGTCGAGGAGCTCGGCGCCCTCGCCGATCGCCCCGACGGCCTTGCCGTGCTTGTACGCCTCGGACACGAAGTGCACCGCGTCGCCGTCCTCGGCCAGCGCGCGGACGCTCTCCCGCCCGCCCGGCACCATCACCGCGTCGTACAGCACCGACGCCGTCGTCGGCATGGCCCGGGTGACCATGACGTCCTCGCCGCCCGCGCCCCGGACGACGCCGCCGTGGGCGGCCAGGGTCTCGCAGACCGCGCCGCGCAGGGTCAGCTCGGTCATGAGGCACCGCACCTGCGAGGCGTCCACGCCGTCCGCGACCAGGAAGGCGATCTTGCGGGTGGCGATCGTGTCCGCCGGCTCGTGGTCCATGCTCAGCGCGGGCGAGCTGCGGCCGTGGTTCGGCCGCGACGGCGCGCCCGGCGGCTCGACGCCGATGCCCTCGGCGACCAGGACCGCGAGGTCGTGGTCCACCTCGTTGAGGTTGCGCACCACGCCTTCCTGGACGTGGCGGGCCTTGACCTTGCCGAGCTCGAACCGGAAGGCGGCGACGATGTGCTCGCGCTCCCAGTCGGACATGCTGTTCCAGAACAGCGTGGCCTGGCCGTAGTGGTCGGCGAAGCTCTCGCTGCGCTTCTTGATCTTCCAGCCGTCCACCTTCTCCTGGTAGTGCTGGTATCCCGCGCCGTCCGCCGGCGTCGGGCCGCCGCCGTCCAGCGAGTTCGGATGGTAGGCGGCCTCGCCCTTGTCGATCCGCATCTGGTGGTAGGCGTCGCGGTGGTAGTTGTGCACCGCGGCGATCGGCCGGTTCACCGGGATCTGCGGGAAGTTCGGCCCGCCGAGCCTGATCAGCTGCGTGTCGAGGTAGGAGAACAGGCGGCCCTGCAGCAGGGGGTCGTTGGTGAAGTCGATGCCCGGCACCACGTTGGCGAGGTGGAAGGCCACCTGCTCGGTCTCGGCGAAGAAGTTGTCCGGGTTGCGGTTCAGGACGAGCCGTCCCACCGGGCGCAGCGGCACCCGCTCCTCGGGAATGATCTTCGTGGCGTCGAGCAGGTCGAAGTCGAACGCGAACTCGTCCTCCTCGGGGACGAGCTGGACGCCGAGCTCCCATTCGGGGTAGGCGCCCATCTCGATGGACTCCCACAGGTCGCGGCGGTTGAAGTCCGGGTCCTTGCCCGCGATCTTCTGCGTCTCGTCCCACACCAGGGACCGCTTGCCGAGCTTGGGCGTCCAGTGGAACTTCACGAACGTCCCCACGCCCTCCTCGTTGACGAGGCGGAAGGTGTGCACGCCGAAGCCCTGCATCATGCGGAAGCTGCGCGGCAGCGCCCGGTCCGACATCAGCCACATCATCATGTGCGTGGTCTCGGGCTGGAGCTGGACGAAGTCCCACAGCGTGTCGTGCGCCGAGGACGCCTGCGGGATCTCGTTGTCCGGCTCCGGCTTCACCGCGTGGACGAAGTCGGGGAACTTCACCCCGTCCTGGATGAAGAACACCGGCATGTTGTTGCCGACGAGGTCGTAGTTGCCCTCTTCGGTGTAGAACTTGGTGGCGAACCCGCGCACGTCCCGGACCGTGTCGGCGGAGCCGCGCGACCCGGCGACGGTCGAGAAGCGCACGAACACCGGCGTGCGCAGGCCGGGCGTGGTGAGGAACCTGGCCTTGGTCAGGGTGGCCAGAGAGTCGTCGTAGGGCTCGAAGTAGCCGTAGGCGCCCGAGCCGCGCGCGTGCACGACCCGCTCGGGGATCCTCTCGTGGTCGAAGTGGGTGACCTTCTCCCGGAAGTGGAAGTCATCCATGATCGTCGGACCGCGTTCGCCCGCCTTCAGCGAGTTGTCGGTGTCGTCGACGGGGATCCCCTGGTCGGTGGTCAGGACGCTGTCGCGCTTGTCCACCCGGGCCGCGTCCAACTGACGGTCCTTGGCCGTACGGTCGTCGCTGGTCATCGTCGTACCCCTCCGATCACCTCGATTGACGTGACGCGATTGTGACGATCTGGCGTCCGCCCGGGGGTCGCGGGCTACTGCACGGCGCCCTCGGGGGCGGCGTGTGCGGGGGAGTGCGCCCGTTCGGGCGCGGTCTGCTCATGGTCGAAGCGCCGGCGCAGGCGGTTCAGGAAGAAGGCCAGGGACGCGCCGTAGACGACGTGGCCCGCCGCCATGACGACCTGCCGGCCGGGCCGGTCGCGGTGGGCGGGTTGATGCAGGCCGAGGGCCGGCACCCACCATTCATAGCTTACGGCCCAGATCAGAAGGCCGTACGCGGCCCCCGGCACGGCGCGGGCCCGGCGGCGGCCGGTGGCGAGGGCGAACAGGGCCCCGCCGGCGCCGCCGAACGCGAAGTGCGCCGCGCCGCTCAGCACGTGCTCTCCCCGTTTGGCGCGGTGCTTGGAGCCGGGCAGCGCCGACCGGATGATGCGCTGCGGCGGCGGCTCGCCGAGCAGGCCCAGGTGTTCGCCCGCGAGCATCACGGTGGTGAAGGCGGCCGTGGCGAGGAGACCGCTGACGGCGCCCTCCACAAGGTTGCGCGTCATTGCCGCTACGTGCCCGGCGCCCGGCACGACAAACCCCGCGAAATCGCTGGTCACGGTCATATAGCAGGAAATCTGTTGAATTTAGAGGAACGCCGAGTCGGCGTCCTGGCCGGCCACCGCGAGCACCCCGTCGATCTCGCTGAGCCGCGCGACCAGGCGCGCCGGAGAGCCGGACCCCTGGACGGTCAGCCACAGGGTCACCGTCCCCGGCTCCGGCCGCGCCTGCTGGTCGACGGCGACCTCGCTCAGGGTGAACCCCTCGTCCGCGCAGGCCGCCATCACCGTGCGCAGCACCCCCCTGCCGTCGACGTAGCGCAGGTGGAGCCGCGTGGGGGCGAACCTCGACACCGGCAGCCGCCGGGCCAGCGGGCCGAGCAGGAACATCAGGGTGAAGTGCCCGGCGGTGACGATGAGCGCGAGCAGCCACAGGCCCGCCCCCGCCGCCATGCCGACCGCCGCCGTGAGCCAGATCGTCGCGGCCGTGGTGAGCCCGCGCACGGCGTCGCGCCTGATGAAGATCAGGCCCGCGCCGATGAAGCCGATGCCCGACACGATCTGCGCGGCCACCCGGGAGGGGTCGAGCGTGACGTGGTCGCCGAGCACGTCGCTGAAACCGTACTTGGACACGATCATGATCAGGGCCGCCGCGAACCCGACCGAGGTGTGGGTGCGCAGCCCCGCGCTCTTCTGCCGCGCCTCACGCTCGGCGCCGATCGCCGCGGACAGCACGAACGCCAGCGCGAGCTCGCCGATCTGGACCCAGCCCTGGCCGGTGAGGTCGACGGCGGATCGCAGCACCATCGATCTAGATTAGTTCAATCCCCGGCGAAAGGGACGGCGGCGCGGAGCGCGTCGGAGAGCACGCCGGGCGCCTCGGCCAGCGACGGGCCGTACCAGGTGAGGTGGCGCCCGCTGACCAGGGCCGCGGGAACGCCGGGGAAGAAGCCGGGGCCGTCCTCGGCGGTGAAGCGGTACGGCTCGTCCGGCAGCACGACCAGGGCGGGATCGGCCGCCAGCAGCTCGGGCAGCGGGATCCTGGGGTACCGCTCGGGGTGGCCGGCGAAGAGGTTGCGGACGCCGAGGCGCAGCAGCAGGTCCCCGGCGAAGGTGTCCCGGCCGGCGACCATCCACGGCTTGCGCCACACCGGGATCACCGCGGGGCGCGGTTCGGGCGCCGGGAGGTCCCGCCAGGCCGCCGCGGCGGCGCGCAGCCAGTCCGGCTCGGGCAGGCCCATGGCGGTGACCAGCATCCGCCGCAGCGAGGCGAGCGCGTCGTCCAGGGTGCGGACGACGGTGACCCACACCGGGACGCCCGCGGCGCGCAGCGCGTCCAGGTCCGGGACCCGGTTCTCCTCCTCGTTGGCCACGACCAGGTCGGGGGCGAGGGCGATCACGCGGGCCACGTCGGGGTTCTTGGTGCCGCGCACCCGGGCGACGTCCAGCCCCTCCGGGTGCGAGCACCAGTCGGTCGCCCCCACGAGCAGGCCGGGGGCCGTGGCCGCGACGGCGTCGGTGAGCGAGGGCACCAGCGAGACGACCCGGCGCACCCGGGCCGGCACCGGGACGGGCGATCCGAGGTCGTCGCGCGGCGTCATGACGCGCTCCCCGCCGTGGCCCGCGTCCACCGCGCCGTGCGGTCGTCGGACGAGATCAGGGCGCAGTCGTCGCAGTAGCCGCCGCCGGGCACGCGGTAGTACAGGCAGCAGCTCGCGCGGACGTAGAAGTAGGCGCCGGGCCGCGGCCGCGCGAGCCGTCCCGCCTCGGCGAGGACGCCGAGCCGCAGCACCTCACCGGCCAGCCCGGCCGCGGCCGCCGCGAGGACGGGCCTGCCCCGGGGCAGCGTGCGCAGGACGCCGGCCAGCGCGGCGGCGGCGTTGCCCCACAGCAGCGCGGGCGCGATCTTGGTGATGCCGAGCATGGCGCGGGTCAGGGGCTCCAGCGTTTCGGTCACGACGGCCCGGTAGACCAGGCCGGCGGCCCGGCGGGTCCAGGCGGGAGATGGTCCGATGTCTTCCGGTCCGGGATGCCCCGGGACGGCCGCCCACCGGAGGGCGGGAGAAGCCCAGAGGGGGAGCGGCCCGGTCGCGGCCGGGCGCCAGAGCAGGCCGTCCGGGGCGTCCTCCGGGATCAGCCCGTGCCCGGCGGCCACGCCGACGACCGGCGACCACAGCCGGGCCGCCAGGCCCTGGAACAGGATGGACGCCGCGACCCTGCTCTCCGGCGTGCCGAGGCGCCGCTCGAAGTCGGTGACCCTCGCGCGCAGGGCCTCGGTGTCGCGGGGCAGGTCGCGCAGCGGCCGCCACAGGATCTCGTCGTCGCGGCCGGGGCCGGTCTCGATCGCGAAGTACGGGCCCATGGCCGAGAGGTCGGCCAGCGCCGTCGCGACCGCGCCGGGGCCGGCGGGCACCGGGTCGTCCGGGGGCGGCGTAGTCGTCACACCGGCATTCTTCGTCACCGGACGCCGCCCGTCATGCCCGCCCCCCCGGCTCCCGCGGGACGGCAGGGGAAGGTGGGTTTCGGGGGCGGGTGGGCGGCCCTCGGACAGGGCGGTTTTCTGGACTGATCGTCTTCTCAGCGGAGCTTGACCGTTTTGGGTCTTGCCCAGTGAAGGCGCCGGAGTTATCTTTCGCTCAAACTCTTAGGAAACTTTCCTAAAGGAAGAGCCCCCCACATGCGCCGATTCTCCCTCGTAGTGCTGCTGGCGCTCGTAGCGACCGCCCTGGCGATCCCTGCGAACGCGGCAGCCGCCCGCTTGACCGCGGCGTTCACCCTGACTGGTAATCAGGGGAAGTACGTCGTGACCAACCCGGGCACCACAGCCATCTCCAACTGGTCGCTTGAGTTCGACCTGCCGTCCGGAGTGACGGCCAGCAGTCCCCAGCATGTCACGATCAACCAGAGCGGGACCCACGTCCGGCTCACCCCGGCGTTCTACATCGCCACCGTCAAGGCGAACGGGAACACCGAGCCCTACAGCCCCACGTTCAACTTGAGCTCGGCGGTCCAGCCGACGAACTGCACGATCAACGGGGCCAACTGTGACGGCAGCGGCGACGACCCGCCGCCCCCCGCGGCGCTGAGCGCGACGTACCTGGCCTCGGGCAGCCGCGGCACCTACGTCGTCAGCAACAACTCCACCACCGCGCTCAACGGCTGGTCCATCACCTTCGACCTGCCGGCGGGCGTCACCGCCAGCGCGGCCGACAACGGCGCGATCAGCCAGAGCGGGACGCACGTCACGCTGAACCCGGCCTACTACAACACCACGATCGGCGCAGGCCGGACCACCGACCCCTACAGCCCCTCGTTCACCCTGAGCAGCGCCTCGGCCACGCCGTCGAACTGCCGGGTCAACGACGTGCGCTGCGACGGCCGTCCCGACACCGCGCCGGGCGCGCCGGGCAACCTGCGTTCGACGGTCAAGACCACCAAGACCGTCTCGCTCGCCTGGGACGCCTCCACCGGCGGCAGCCTGCCGGTCGTCGCCTACCAGATCTTCCAGGGCAGCACGCTCGCCCTTGAGGTCGCCGACACCAGCGCGACGGTGACCGGCCTCACCCCGAACACCGACTACTCCTTCACGGTCAAGGCCAAGGACCGCAAGGGCAACCTGTCCCCGGCCAGCGCGGCGCTGTCGGTGAAGACCAGCAACCCCTCCGACGACACCGCGCCGCCGAGCGTGCCCGGCAACCTGCGCAGCACGGCCACCGGCCCCGCCGAGGTCTCGCTCGCCTGGAACGCCTCCACCGACAACACCGGTGTCGCCGGGTACGACATCTACAACGGCTCGACGCTGGCCCTGAGCGTGCTCGGCACCTCGGCCAAGGTCACCGGCCTGTCGCCGTCCACGGAGTACACCTTCACCGTGCGGGCGCGCGACCTGTACGACAACGTGTCGGCCGCGAGCGCCCCGCTCAAGGTCAGCACCACCGACGTGATCGGCAGCGGGTACGCCCGGGTCGGCTACTTCGTCCAGTGGGGCATCTACGGCCGCCAGTACTTCGTGAAGAACCTGGACACGACCGGCGTCGCCGCCAAGCTGACCCACCTGAACTACGCGTTCGCCAACATCGACCCGCAGAACCTGACCTGTCTGCAGGGCGTGACCCGCGGCACCACGCAGAACCCGCAGGACCCGAGCCAGGGCGACGGCGCGGGCGACGCGGACGCCGACTACGGCCGTCCGATGAGCGCCGCCCAGTCCGTGGACGGCCAGGGCGACACCGGCTGGGAAGGCCTGCGCGGCAACTACAACCAGCTCAAGAAGCTCAAGGTCAAGTACCCCAACCTCAAGATCCTCATCTCGATCGGCGGCTGGACGTACTCCAAGTACTTCTCCGACGTGGCGGCCACCGACGCCTCGCGTAAGAAGTTCGTCGCCTCCTGCATCGACACCTACATCAAGGGCAACCTGCCCGTCTACAACGCCGCGGGCGGTCCGGGCAGCGCCGCGGGCATCTTCGACGGCATCGACCTCGACTGGGAGTGGCCGGGCGCCGAGGGGCACGCGGGCAACCACATCGGTGCGAACGACAAGGCGAACAACACCCTGCTGATCGCCGAGTTCCGCAAGCAGCTCGACGAGCTCACCAAGACCACGGGCAAGCGCTACCAGCTCACCGCGTTCACTCCCGCCGACCCGGCGAAGATCGCGGCCGGCTGGGACCTGCCCGAGGTCGCCAAGTCGCTGGACATCTTCAACGTCCAGGGTTACGACTTCCACGGCGCCGGCAGCGACAACTCGTGGGAGCCGAACCGCACCGGCCACCAGGGCAACCTGTACGCCGACGCCGACGACCCGTACAACTTCCACTTCAGCGTGGAGAACGCGGTCAACGAGTACCTCAAGGTCGGCGTGAACCCCCGTAAGATCACCATCGGTCTCGCCTACTACGGGCGTGGCTGGCAGGGTGTGGCCGACGGCGGCAAGAGCGGCGAGTGGCAGTCCGCCACCGGCGCGGCGCCCGGCCAGTTCCAGGAGGAGGCGGGCACCCGCGGGTACTCCAACCTCCTCGCCAGCGTGCCGAACTGCACGGTGAAGCACGACACGGTGGCGGTCGCCACGTACTGCTACACCGGCAACGGCGGGCAGTGGTGGACGTTCGACGACGTGTGGGCGATCCAGCAGAAGGCCGCGTGGCTGCGCTCCAAGAACCTGCTCGGGGCGATGATCTGGGAGATGTCCGGTGACCCGGGCACGCTCACCACGGCCCTGGACGCGGCTCTGAAGTAAAGCGCGCGACGGCGTCCGACGACGGGCGCCGAGATGGACGAGTCCGGCCGGTCGCCCTCGTGGCGGCCGGCCGGACGGCTTTCGGGCGCGGAACCGGCGCGCGCCGGACGCCGACCTTGTTACCAACTGGTCAGTAATATGTAGAGTCAGCTTGTCAATCGGGCAAAGCGGGCCGACATTCTGAGCAATGTCGCCACTCGGGGGATGACCCCAGGAGGCCCGCTTGCACCCCCTGCGCCGTACCCTCCTCGCCCTCACCGCCCTCGCCGCCTGCCTGACCCTCGCGACCGCGACCGCCGCCCCGGCCGCCGCCGCCCCGCCGCCCCCGGCCGCCATGGCCTCGATGGGCGACTCCATCACCCGCGCCTTCAACTCCTGCGGCTTCTACGTCGACTGCCCCTCACGATCGTGGTCCACCGGCTCCACCGGCTCGATCGAGAGCCACTACCTGCGCATCCGGGGCGTCTCGCCGTCCCTGGCCGCCTACAACGACGCGGTGTCCGGCGCCAAGGTCGCCGACATGGCGGGCCAGGCCCAGCGCGCGGTGTCGCAGGGCGTCGGCTACGTCACGATCCTCGTCGGGGCCAACGACGTGTGCACCTCGTCGGAGTCGGCCATGACCTCGGTCGCCGACTTCGAGACCCGCTTCCGCGCCGCCGTCCAGACCCTCGCCGACGGCCTGCCGCAGGCGTTGGTCTTCGTGGCCAGCGTTCCCGACGTGAAACGGCTCTGGGAGGTCGGCAAGGGCGACCTCGCCGCCCGCACCGCCTGGTCGACGTTCGGCATCTGCCAGTCGCTGCTGGCCAACCCCCGATCCACCGCCGCGGCCGACGTCGCGCGGCGCGACCGCGTGCGGCAGCGCGCCGCCGACTTCAACGCCGTGCTCGCCCGCGTCTGCGGCGAACGGCCGACGTGCCGGTACGACGGCGGCGCCGTCTTCGCCTACCGTTTCACGCTCTCGGAGATCAGCACCTGGGACTACTTCCACCCCAACGCCACCGGCCAGAAGGCGCTCGCCGCCGTCACCTACGCCGCCGGGTACGGCTGGTGACCTTCAGGCGCCGGCCACGGCGCCGTCACGGCGCCGTCATGGCACGGCGTAGGCGCTGTCGCGCACGTCGGTGATCGCCATGTGGCCGGGCGCGTGCCCGATCGCGAAGGGCGGCCGTGACGCGGCCACGGCCGCCTGTGGCGTCACCCCGCAGGCCCAGAACACCGGGATCTCGCCCGGCCGCACCTCCACCGGGTCGCCGTAGTCGGGCCGGCCGAGGTCGGCGACGCCCAGCGCCGCCGGGTCGCCCACGTGCACCGGGGCGCCGTGCACGGCCGGGTAGCGGGACGTGACCCGCACCGCGGTCGCGACCAGCTCGGGCGGCACCGGCCGCATCGACACCACCAGCGGCCCCGACAGCGTCCCCGCCGGACGGCACGCCCGGTTCGTCCGGTACATCGGGACGTTGCTCTTGCGTTCCAGGTGCCGGACGGGCACGCCCGCGTCCAGCAGGGCCGCCTCGAAGGTGAAACTGCAGCCGATCAGGAAGCACACCAGGTCGTCACGCCAGTGGTCCCGCACGTCGCCCACCTCGGCCACCTGCTCGCCGTGCTCGTAGACGCGGTAGGCGGGCAGGTCGGTGCGCAGGTCGCCGTCGAAGATCGAGGCCGAGATCTCCCCGGGCTCGGTGACGTCGAGCACCGGGCACGCCTTCGGGTTGCGCTGCGCGAACAGCAGGAAGTCGTAGGCGCGGTCCTTGGGCAGCGCCAGCAGGTTCGCCTGCGCCCATCCCGCCGACCAGCCCGCGGTGGGGGTCACCAGGCCGTCGCGGAAGGCGGCGCGCGCGTCGCGCGGGGGCACCATCGCCGGGTCGAGCACTGTCATCGTCCCTTCCATCTCGCCGTACCGTACGAACGGCGGTGGCACGCCACCGCCGTCCCCGCGTCGCGGCCACATCGCCGCGATCGCCCCCCGATCCGGCCGCCCGAGGGCGGGCCGTCATCGTGCGCGGAGCCGGAACCGGATCCGCTGCCCCGGGCGCACCTGCGCGGCGCGGTCCACGTCGCGCGAGCACAGCACCGCGATCACCGGATAGCCGCCGGTCACCGGATGGTCGGCCAGGAACAGCGTCGGCTGCCCCGACGGCGGCACCTGGAGCGCGCCCGGCACCATGCCCTCCGGGGGAAGCTCCTCTCCGCGCACCCGCTCCAGGGCCGGGCCGCGCAGGCGCATGCCGACCCGGTTGCTGTCCGCCGTGACCTCGTACGCCGCCGAGCACAGCACCCGCAGCGCGTCGGCGCCGAACCAGTCGTCGCGCGGCCCGGGCAGCACGCCGAGCACCGGCGCCTCCTCGCCCGGCTCGGCGACCGGCGCGAACTCGACGCCGGGGAACCGGTCCGGCGGCGGCCCCACCGGCAGCAGCGTGCCGGGCCGGGGCAGCTCCGGGCCGAGGCCCGCCATCATGTCGGTGGCCCGTGACCCGAGCACCTCCGGCACGTCCAGCCCGCCGCGCACCGCCAGGTAGGTGCGCAGGCCGCTTCTCGGCACGCCGAGCAGCAGCGTCGCGCCGTCCGGCAGGCGCTCGACCGCGTGGTGGCCGATGCCGCGCGCCCGCCCCGAGGCGTAGGTGACCGTCGCGGGGCACGATGCCCCGCTCAGCGCCACCAGCAGGTCGCCGTGGGCGCGCACGGCCAGCCCGCCCAAGGTGACCTCCAGCGCGGCGGCGCCCTCGGGGTTGGCGAGCAGCCGGTTGGCCAGGCGCAGCGCGCCCCGGTCCGCGGCGCCCGAGCGTCCCACGCCGAGGTCGCCCCGCCCGGGACGCCCGAGATCCTGGACGCTCGCCAGCGGCCCGGTCGCGACGACCTCCAGCAGTCGCACCGCCTCACCCATCCCGCGCCTCCGCGAACCGCACCCGCATGCCGGGGCGCAGCAGCGCGGGCGGGTCGGCGTGGACGTCCCACACGGTGAGCTCCGTGCGGCCGATGAGCCGCCACCCGCCCGGCGACTCGCGCGGGTACACCGCGCTGAACCCGGCGGCCAGCGCCACCGCGCCCGCCGGTACCCGCACCCGCGACTCGGTCCGCCGCGGGACCCGCAGCCGGGGGTGGCCGCCGACCAGGTAGGCGAAGCCGGGGGCGAACCCGGAGAACGCCACCGTCCACGGCGTGCCCGTGTGCGCCGTCACCACCTCGCGCTCCGACAGCCCGGTCAGGGCCGCCACGTCGGCGAGGTCGGCGCCGTCGTACACGACGGGCACGGTCACCTCGCCCGCCCCCGCGCGGCGTCCCCGGGACGGGGGCGCGCTCAGCACCGCCGCCTCGACCGTTCCCCGGTGCGCCGGGGGCTCGAAGCGCACGAGCAGGGTGCGGGCGGCGGGCAGGATCTCGGTCACCCCCGGCGGCGGGTCGGTGGAGAGGGTGTCGTACAGGGCGAGGACCTCCGCCGCGCCGCCCAGTTCCACCAGGACGGCACGGTCGCCGCAGCGCCGGAAGCGCGGGCTCATGGACGCTCCCCGCCCGCGCCCCTGGTGAACGGGGCCAGCGTCACGCCCGCGGCGGTGAGCGTCTCCCGGATCCGGTGCGCCATGGGCACCGGGTCGGGGCTGTCGCCGTGCACGCAGATGGAGCCGGCCCGCAGCCGCAGCGGTGTGCCGTCCGCCGCCGCCACCGGCTCGCCCCGCGCCAGGCTCAGGACGCGGCTAGCCACCACGTCGGGATCGCGCAGCACCGCGCCGGGACGGTCACGCGGCACGAGCGTCCCCTGCGAGGTGTAGGCGCGGTCGGCGAAGAACTCGGCGATCGTGGCGAGGCCGGCCTTCTCGGCCAGCCGCAGCCACGCCGAGCCGGGCAGGCCGAGCACCGGCAGGGCGGGATCGTAGGCGCGCACGGCCTCGACGACGGCGGCCGCCTGGGCCTCGTGGTGCACGATCGCGTTGTAGAGCGCGCCGTGCGGCTTGACGTAGCGCACCCGGCTTCCGGCCAGCCGCGCGAACGCGTCCAGGGCGCCGATCTGGTAGAGGATCTCGTCGGCCAGGGCCTCGGGCGGCACGTCGATGAAGCGCCGGCCGAAGCCCGCCAGGTCGCGGTAGCTCACCTGGGCGCCGATCGCGACGCCGTGCGCGACCGCCGTCGCGCACGTGCGCCGCATGATGGTCGGATCTCCCGCGTGGAAGCCGCACGCCACGTTGGCGCTGGTGACGATGCCGAGGAGTACCTCGTCGTCGCCGAGGTCCCACCGGCCGAAACCTTCGCCGAGGTCGGAGTTGAGGTCGATCGTCGTGATCACGGGAGACATTGTCGGGCTCCGGTTCGCTGCTTCTTTTTCCAGTGTGGTCCGCCCTCGCCAGGGCCGTGCGGCGGGTGTCAGCCGAGCCGCCGCGCCCGGGTCTCCGGCAGCCCGGCGAGGGCCACGACCGCGATGGCGTAGGCCAGGGCGCCGAACGCCATCGCGCCGCCGACGTCGTAGTTCTCGGCCAGGTACCCGATGACGGTGGGGAAGAACGCGCCGACGCCGCGGCCGACGTTGTAGGCGAAGCCCTGCCCGGTGCCCCGGACGTGGCCCGGGTACAGCTCGGACAGGAAGGCGCCGAAGCCGGAGAAGATCGCCGACGAGCAGAACCCGAGCGGGAAGCCCAGGACCATGACGTACCGGCCGGCCTCGGCGGGCAGCCCCGTGTACAGCAGGATCAGCGCGCCGCTGAGCACGGCGAACAGGGCGAACGTCGGTTTGCGGCCGATGCGGTCGGTGAAGAACCCGCCGGTCAGGTAGCCGCAGAACGCCCCGGTGATGAGGAAGGCCAGGTAGCCGCCGGTGCCGATCACCGACAGGCCGCGCTCGGTCTTGAGGAAGGTCGGCACCCAGGTCGCCAGCGTGTAGTAGCCGCCCTGGACGCCGGTGGCCAGCAGCGTCGCGAACAGCGTGGTGCGCAGCAGGCCGCCCCGGAAGATCGCGAGGACGGGCACGCGGCCGGCGGGGGCCTGCCGTCCGGCGAAGGCGGGGGCGTCGGTGACGTTGCGGCGGACGTAGAGGACGAGGAGCGCGGGCAGCGCGCCGGTGAAGAACAGCACGCGCCAGGCGAGGCCCTCGTCGGCGACCATGAACACGACCGTGTAGACCGCGACGGCGAGGCCCCAGCCGACGGCCCAGGCGGACTGGACGACCGCGACCGTGCGGCCCCGGTGGCGCGCGGCGGCGTACTCGGCGACCAGGATCGCGCCGGCGGCCCACTCGCCGCCGAAGCCGAGGCCCTGGAGGGCGCGGAAGACCAGCAGCGTCTCGTAGTTCGGGGCCAGACCGCACAGCGCCGTGAAGATCGCGTACGTGGTGACGGTGATCATCAGGGTCCTGGCGCGGCCGAGACGGTCGGCGAGGACGCCCGCGAGGATGCCGCCGAGCGCCGAGGACACGAGCGTGGCGGTGGTGAGGAGGCCGGTCTGCCCGGTGGTGAGGCCGAAGGCGCCGGCGATGGCGACGAGGCCGAGAGGCAGGACCCAGAAGTCGTAGGAGTCGAGGCCGTAGCCGAGGAAGGCTCCGGTGAACGCCTTGCGGCCCTTGCGGCCGAGGGTGGTGTACCAGGCGAGGAACGTCGTGCCGTGCCGATCTTGGGGGACTTCCACCGTGGGTTCCGGCGTGGACGATGTCGTCATCGCGCACCTCGATCTTCGATGTCCGGCCTGCGTGTCCTAACTGTTCGCCGTGCGTGTCCGCCGCCGGCCGCCGTCCGTGCGGCGGGAGGGCGCCGCCGGGCGGGGGAGGGCGCCGTGGCGCCCTGTCAGTGGCTGGTGACGCTCACGGTACATTGGCGTGTCCTCCATTTCAACAATCTGACGAGCCCACTTCTGAGCAATCCTCTTTGAGGATCGTTGAACAATATGACAAGTGCTACGATGCGAGCCCAGGAAGGGTGAGGCTTGTGATCGACAGTGCGGATCGCGCGGACCGGCGCCTCGCGATGGACCGTGACCTGCTCGGGCGCACCAGCACCGCCGAGCGTGTGGCGTCGCTGCTGCGCGAGCGCATCATCGACGGCGTCTTCGCGCCCGGCGAGCGACTGTCCGAGGAGTCGATCGGCGCGGCGCTCCAGGTGTCGCGCAACACGCTGCGCGAGGCGTTCCGCCTGCTGTCCCACGAGCGCCTGCTCGTCCACCAGCTCAACCGCGGCGTCTTCGTCCGCCGTCTCACCGCCGGCGACGTCGTCGACCTGTACCGCGTCCGCAGGCTGGTGGAGTGCGCCGCGATCCGCGAGGCCGTGCCGCCGCCGCCCGCCGCGCTCGACCGCCTGCGCGAGGCGCTGGAGGAGGCCGGCCGCGCGGCGGCCGGCGAGCGCTGGCACGACGTCGGCAGCGCCAACATGCGCTTCCACCAGGGCCTGGTCGCGCTGGCGGGCAGCGAGAGGCTCGACGAGATGATGCGCCAGGTCCTCGCCGAGCTGCGGCTGACCTTCCTCGCCATGAGCAACCCGCGCGCGTTCCACGGCCCGTACGCGGCCCGCAACCATGAGATCCTGAAGCTGATCGAGGCGGGGGACGCCGCGGGCGCCGAGCGCCTGCTGGCCGGCTATCTCGCCGACGCCGAGCGGCAGCTCGTCGAGGCGCACGCGAACGCGGGGGAGTAGGCGCGCCGCGCCGCCGCGCCGGTTGGGGGCTCCATGAACGTGGTGGCGTTGTCCGACACCCACGCGCCCCGGCGCTGGAAGGGATGCCCGCCCCGGGTGGCCGAGCACCTGCGCGGGGCGGACGTGATCCTGCACGCGGGCGACGTGTGCACGGCCTCGGTGCTGGACGAGCTGGCGGCCTTCGCGCCGGTCCACGTGGTCAAGGGCAACAACGACGGCCCCGACATCGCCGCCCCGGAGACCTTGGAGCTGGAGCTGGACGGGCTGAAGGTGGCGATGATCCACGACAGCGGCGCGGCGGCCGGGCGCTGGGCGCGCATGCGGCGGCGCTTCCCCGACGCGCGGCTGGTCGTCTTCGGCCACTCGCACATCCCCCTCGACCACGAGGAGGACGACCTGCGCATCTTCAACCCGGGCTCGCCGACCGACCGCCGCCGCCAGCCGCACGGCACGCTCGGCCTGCTGTGCGTCGAGCGCGGGCGGCTCGTGTCGGCGCGGATCGTGCCGGTCACCTGACGCCGTGAATTCACGACGCGGCGCCGCCTATTCCTCAATGGCGCCGCGGTCGATTCCCGGTGACGGCACGGTGTCCGCGGCGCGTATTCGAGGAAACGGGGGGCGGGGTCGCGGGGGCGCCGAATAGGGGGGCCCAAATAGAACACGGCCGGAGCCTCGGCTCCGACCGTCTCCATGCCCCGCCAGGCGTGGCGATCATCCCCAGGGGGTGTTGCCGTTCTGGTTCGTGGGGGTCGGGGTGGGGGTGGGGGCCACTTCGCCGTCGGCCAGGTGCGCGACCGCCGTGGGCTGGGCGGTTCCGGCGATGGCGGCGGTGGCGAGCGCGGCGCCGCCCCCCGTCATGACGACCGCGACGACGACGATCCGGGTGGCGGTGTTCTTGATGGCGCTTCGCATCTGCTGACCCCTCGTCTGTGGCCCTGCGGCTCACGTCCGTGCCGTTTCCCTGTTCGCGATTCAGAAGCTAATAGGGGTCGCTATCCAGTCCCTATCGGTCCGCCAAGCCCCGAAAGCCGATGCTCGATAGCGGATTGCGGCACGCGTTCGTGGGAGGCATGGGAAAGCGCCGGACGCCTGGGGCGGGCGGGACGGCGCGCCGGGGCGGCGGGGGCGGCGGGGGCGGCGGGGGCTCGGACGGGTCCGGGCGCGGCCTCGCGCGCGGAGCCGGCTCGCCGGGCCGGCCGGCGCGTCCGGTGCGCTCGGGGGTGACGCGCGCCGTCGATGACCGCCTGGGTGCTGTTCGGCTGTGCCGGAAATCTCACCGTACTCATCGCGAATTCGGTACCCGTATGACACCCCTTATCAGGCGCCGCGAAAGACCCCTAAACCAGCACAATGCCATTAATACACCCCTATAGGGGATCCTTGCCTTGACGCTGAGCTTTTCCGGATCCGAGAGTCACAGAGGCAACTGATCACCCATCGGCGACGTGTCCGCCTGACTCCCCCCAGTAGATCTGTCTTGTGAGGGTGTGCCATGAGCTCCATCCAAGCCGCCGGAAGCCACCGTCCCTCCGACTCCACCGCCGTCGTCCCCCACGGCCGGGCCCGCCTGGTCCTGCTCAGCGTCCTCGCGGGCGCGGTCCTCGCGTCCCTGTGGTCCTTCCACTTCGTGGACAGCGTCATCGGCGACAACGTCGCCAACACCCTGCTCGGCCACGACGCCAAGGGCACCGCCATCACCGGCGTCGTCGCCGGGGCCGTCTTCGCGTTCGTGTCCGGGCTGGCCGGCACGTTCACCGCCTGCAACGTCGCCGCGTTCGGCGCGGTGATCCCCCTCGTCCGCGAGGGCGCCACCTGGCGCGACCGGCTGCGCGAGACCTTACGCCCGCTCAGCCGCCTCGCGCTCGGCATGGTCGTGGTCAGCGGCGTGTACGGCGCCGTCGGCGCGCTGCTCGGCGAGCGCCTGCCGCAGCTGTCGCAGGCGACCGTCGGGAACGGCCTCCCCGTCCGGCTGCTCCAGGCGTCCGTCGTCTTCGGGATCATCGGGCTGGCGTTCATCTGGCTCGGCCTCGCCACCATCAAGATCCTCCCGGACCCGCTGGCCGGCCTCGAGCGCCGCTTCCCGAACGTCCGCCTGGTCGTGCTCGGCGCGCTGGTCGGCGGGTTCCTCATCGGCCGCCCGTTCCCGCTGTTCCACAAGCTGTTCGTCTACGCGGCCGAGACCCACAACGCCCTGTACGGCGCCGCGGTGTTCGTCCTGCAGTCGCTCGGCAACGTCGTGGTGATGGCCGTGCTGTTCGCCATCCTCATGCTCGCCGCCCGGGGCCGCTTCGCCCAATGGCTGGCGGCCAGGCCGGCGCGGCTGGCCACGGTGGCGGCGGTCGCGTTCCTCGTCGCCGGCGCGTTCACGGTGATCTACTGGGACATCCGCCTGCCGTCGATGTTCGGCTACGGCTGGTACCCCGTCGCCGGCTGGTAGGCGCCCGCCAGGTCGAAGTGGAGGCGCATGCTCGTGCCGGACGGGCGGCGGTGCACGCGCACGAGATCGGCCAGCTCGTTGACGATGATCAGCCCCCGGCCCCGCGTCGCGGTGTCCGGGGGCGGGACACGGCCGGCGAGCGGGTCGTCGAGCAGGCCGGAGTCGTCGAGCTGGCACACCAGCGCGCCGTCCTCCACCCAGACCGTCACCGTGCCAGGCCCGCAGGTGTGCTCGGCGGTGTTGGTGGCCAGCTCGTTCATCGCGATGAGCAGCTCGCCCACCCGGCGCTCGCCGAGCCCCGCGGCCGCGCCGCGCTCCGCGAGGAAGTCCCGCGCGCCCGGCAGCCCGCCCGTCCCGTTGAAGGTGTGGGACGCGGCGTGCGCGGGAGGCGCGGGCAGCGGCCGGTCGAACAGCGCGACCGCCTCGACCGGGTCGGTGTAGGCCGGGCTCGGCCAGGAGCCGGCGGGGGCCCTCATGACCGGGTGCGTGCGCTCGGCGTCGTCGAGCGCGTACGGCTCCAGCCGGGAGGTGTCGTACGGGCAGAGGATGACGGCGTCGCGACCGGCGAACGCGGCGTTGATCAGCGCCTCGTGCGCGGCGCAGGCCGGGTACTCCATCGCGGTGCGGCCCTTCCAGATCGGCTCGCCGATGACCCAAACCCGGCGTCCGGGGTGGGCCTCGGCGAAGGCCAGCAGCACCGACGGGATGATGCGCCCGGGGTTGCGGCCCGCGACCGACATGTCCCTGAAGACGACCTCGTCGGCCCGCGCCCCGAGCCGGGCGCGGATCGCCGCGCCGCCGCCGGGCACGGCCACCAGCGCCGGGCCGCCCGCGGCGAGCGCCTCCTCCAGGAAGGCCGCGCACTGGGACACGTACTCGTCCTCGTCGCGGTAGAGCAGCCCGATGTGCTCGAACGGGCCGGCCGGGGACGTGTTCATGCCGGCGCGTCGCGGTCGGTGGCGCCGGAATGCGCGGTGGACATCAGGTCGAGCTCCTTCGCCGGGAAGCACTGCGGTCCGTACAGGCACGCCGCCATGGCTCGGCCGCCGGCGAACTCCCCCCGCGTCTCATGACGCCGCGGACGCGTTGTGCCGGAATTCGCCCCCATCGCCCAGCTCATATCGCCGATCACCTGTAGTTCCGCATATGCACTTCCCCACACGGCGGCGATCTCACGTCCCCCCGTGACTCGTCCGGTGGTGGGCGTACCAGCTAACCGTACGAGCGGGCCTGGAGGCAATGAATCCGGCATTTCGGACGTTGTCACGGTGTACTCGCTGACGTATATTCGTAGGCGAGTAAACTGACCACGGAGGGCTCATGGCGAAGAAACGCAAGGTCGGCAACCTGCTGGCGCTCGCCGTGCTCTCCGCGGTCGTCCAGCGGCCGATGCACCCCTACGAGATGGCCTCCGTGCTGCGCGACCGTGGCAAGGAGCAGGACATGGACATCAAATGGGGCTCGCTCTACACCGTCGTGCGCAACATGGAGAGGCACGGGCTGATCGCGGCGGTCGAGACCCGTAAGGAGGGCGGCCGGCCCGAGCGGACGACCTACCGCATCACCGACGCCGGCCGTGCGGAGTACGTGGACTGGGTCCGCGAGCTGCTCGCCGAGCCCGAGCGCGAACACCCGAGGTTCGTGGCGGGCCTGTCCGTCTGCGCGGTGCTCGGGCCCGACGAGGTGGCGCGCCTGCTCCGGCAACGGCTCGACGTGCTGGAGCCCCAGATCGCCGCCGAGCGCGAGGCTCTGTCCCGCCACACCCGCGAGGTGCCCCGCGTCTTCCTCATCGAGCAGGAGTACGACCTCGCCGTGCGCGAGGCCGAAGTGTCCTGGATCCGCGCGTTCCTCGACGAGCTCACGACCGGCTCGTTCCCCGACATCGACCGCTGGCGCGTCTGGCACGCCGCGGGAGAGCCGCCCCCCGACCTGATCGAGATCGCGGAACGGGCGGGCAAGACCCCCTGACGAAGCGGGCCCCCGGCGAAGGTGCTGCAACACCGCCGCCGGAGGCCCCGGCCTCGAACCGACGCCCGCGAACGGAACCCCGGCCACGAGGTGGCAACCGCAAGGATAGCCGGGAGGGTTTCGCGCGCCGGTTCGGAGAACACCCATCCGAATCCGGAGGAACCATGAAGAGCAGAACGAACGACGCCTACAAGAACACCAGCCAGGCCGCCCACATGGAGGGCATCGTGGCGCGGTGGTACACCCGCCAGCGCTCCTCGGCCGACCAGCTCGCGGCCGTCCGCGCGTCCGCCGCCCACCTCGCCGCCGGCCTGCGTCCCAAGGCCGACATCCTGGAGGTCGCGCCCGGCCCCGGATTCCTGGCCGTCGAGCTGGCGCGCCTCGGGCACACCGTCAGCGGCCTGGACGCCAGCCGCTCGTTCGTGGAGATCGCCCGGCGGCACGCTCGCGAGGCCGGGGTGGGCCTCGACATGCGCCACGGCGACGCGGCCGCGCTGCCCTTCGCCGACGCGTCCTTCGACCTGGTCGCCTGCCAGGCCGCGTTCAAGAACTTCGGCGACCCGGTGGGCGCCCTGAACGAGATGCACCGGGTGCTGCGTCCCGGCGGGACGGCCTTCGTCGACGACATGAACAGGGACGTCACCGCCGCCCAGGTCGACGAAGAGGTGCGTGGCATGGGACTCGGCCCGCTGAGCTCCCTCATGACCAAGATCCCGCTGCTCGGCCTGCGCCGCCGCGCCTACTCGCCGGCCCGCTTCCGCCGCCTCGCCGCCGACACCGCCTTCCGCACCTGCGAGATCGAGACCCACGGCATCACCCTGCAGGTCCGGCTGACCAAGAACGCCTGACGGACGGCGGCCGTCCGGCCCGCGCCACGGTCCGGACGGCCGCCCGCCCCGGTGACCGGGGTCGTCGCGGTTCCGGTGACGATCGCATGCTTACACGATTACAGGATTGCAGGCTAGGCTTCGCGTCCGAAGCCCTACATCCCTACCGAGGTGAACGCCCGTGATCGTGGAGTACATCCGTTACCGTGTCCCCGACGGCGACGGGTTCGAGGCGAGCTACCGAAGGGCGGCGGCACATCTGGCCCGCGCCCCGCAGTGCGTCGACTACGAGCTGTCCCGTTGCGTCGAGGAGCCGGGCTCCTACATCCTGCGCATCACCTGGACGTCGGCGAAGGACCATCTCGAAGGTTTCCGGCGCAGCGCCCTGTTCAAGGACTTCTTCGCCGAGATCCGCCCCTACGTGGAGCAGATCGAGGAGATGCGCCACTACGAGCGCACCCCGGTGCGGGGCACGGGAGCCTCCGTCCCCTCGATGTACGAATGGGCGGGCGGCGCCGAGGCCCTCGAACGCCTCACCGCCAGGTTCTACGAGACCGTCGCCGAGGACGACCTCATCGGTCCCCTGTTCCGGGGCATGGACCCCGGCCACCCCCGCTACGTCGCCATGTGGCTGTCGGAGGTCTTCGGCGGCCCGGACCGGTACACCACCGAGCGGGGAGGCTATCCCCACATGCTCTCGATGCACCTCAACAGGCGCATCACCGAGCCGATGCGCCGCAGATGGGTCGCCCTCCTCATGGACGCGGCCGACGAGGTCGGCCTCCCCGACGACCCGGAGTTCCGCGCGGCCTTCGCCGGCTACATCGAATGGGGAACCCGCATCGCCCTCACCAACTCCCAGCCCGGCGCGAACCCCATGCGCGAGGCACCCGTACCCCACTGGGGCTGGGGCGTCGCCCCTCCGTACCAGGGCTGATCCCTCCCGAACGAAGCAGGACCCCGGTTGAGGCAGGAACGGTCGTGCCCGCACGGAAACGGGTCGCCTCCGGCTCGGGCTGTCTTCCCCAGGGGGCTCCCGCCCCCTTCGACCCCCAGCGTGCAAGCCGTAGCGGGAGACCCGAGTCGAAGGCGAGGACTGTCTCTGCGAAGTCGGTTCAGACAGAGGAGACAGCGCCGAAGAACGACAAGCCGCAGGACCGGCGAAGAGATCAAAAAGTCTTCACGCTGGCAACGAAGGACCGCCACTCATGCGGGTCGAAGACGAGAGCAGGTCCGCCGGGGTTCTTGCTGTCACGGACCGCGACCACACCCGCCAGGTTAAGCGCCACCTCAACGCACTGCGCGCCATTCGAACCAGAACGCGAGGACTTCCGCCACTGCGCGCCGCTCAGGTCCATTGATCCATCACATCCTTGATCATATTTAGTGATACATGCTCAGGATAGGCCCACGCCCGTATGGATTCATAACGGATCCATAGGGTAGAAACCACATTAGGATCGGCCGAAACCACTCCTTCCGCTGGCGAATCAGCGTATATAACGTCCGCCTCTCCGTCCGGAAGTTCGGCGATCATGAATGCGCCAAGTAGTCCTGGAACGCAGTCCGGGTCCACGACCTGCACCAAGACGTTGGGACGTTCAGCGATCTCGATCAGAAAGGCCAGTTGCTCGCGCATCACCCCGGCCGTGCCGATGCGGCGGCGCAGGACGCCCTGGTCGAGGAGAATCGACAACAACGGAGGGTCGGCCCTTTCGAGAAATTCGCGCCTCCGCAGGCGAGCCTGGGTACGCTCCTCGACCTCCTCTGGCCCCACGCGAGGCTCCCTGCTGAGCAGGTAGCGAGCGTAACCTTCCGTCTGCAAGAGCCCTGGAACCAGCAGCGGATCCCAGCTTCGCAGCACCGTCGCGCGCGGCTCGATCTCTTCCAGCCAGTCCATCCACCAGATCGGGCCGCCGGGGTTGGACAAGATTCGCCGGTACAGGCCGACGAAATACTCCTTATCCGACAGGCCGAACACCTGGTCCAGGATCTCGGCCTGATCGGGTTGCGGGGTTCGGAGACCCTTTTCGAGACGACTCACCTGGGTTTGTGTGCATCTCAGACGCACTCCGAGCGCAGATTGCGACAACCTGGCCGATTCACGCAGACGGCGCATTTCCGCACCGAAACGAGCCCTCGGCGATGTCGCATCCTGGGGTTGGTCCGTTCCCAATGCTTCTCCGTTCCTCGGGGGTGGAATTCGACGGAGGTTGCGATGCTGACGGTATCCCAGGTTCAATCCGCCCAGGTTGCCTTTCCGCTTTCAACGGCTTGAGATCCATCTGGATTTATTCTTCATCGGCCGGACGTTCACCACGGGTCACCGCTTGGTGGTCGACGCGTCGCTGATGTGCAGATTTCCCCTTATCTGGCATGAGATTGGCGACAAAACCATGTACACGTCGGTGCTACGGCCTGCACGCTGGGGGTCGAAGGGGGCGGGAGCCCCCTGGGAAGAACGGTCCGAGCCGGAGGCGAGGGCCTTTCGGGGGTTGGCCGGGCATATGTTGGATTCGTGATTGATCGGCCACGTAGCGCCATCTATGCTCGCGGCCATGGGAATCCCTACCGAACCGATCGGCAGCATCCCCCGGCCCCCCGCCTTGCTCGCGGCGCTCTCCGCTCATGCCTCGGGTGAGATCGATGACGCGGAGCTCGCCGCGCGGCAGGACGAGGCGGTCGCCGACACCATCCATCGGCTGGAGCTGGCGGGCTCGCCGGTGCTCGTGGACGGAGAGCAGTCCAAGCCCAGCTTCGTCACCTATCCCCTCGACGGCCTGCCGGGCCTGAGTCCCGACGGCGCCGTGATCCCGTTCGCCGACGGGCACACCCGCCGGCTGCCCTGCCTGACCTCGGGGCCGTTCGGCTACCAGGCCCACGCCGTCACCTACCTGCGTGCCGCCCGCCGGCACACCGCGCTGCCCGTCAAGCAGGCCGTCATCGCCCCGTCGGCGCTGAGCCTGCTCTACCCCGCCGCGGGCGTCGACGGCTACCCGCGGGAGAAGTTCCTCGACGACCTGGCCGCCGAGGCCGAGGCCGAGATCCGCGCGTGCCTCGACGCGGGCGCGCACGTCGTCCAGCTCGACTTCACCGAGGGGCGCCTGTCGCTCAAGCTCGACCCGAGCGGTGGTGTGCTGGACGATTTCGTGGCGCTCAACAACCGGGTGCTCGAACGCTTCGGCGACGACGAGCGCGCCCGCATCGGGGTGCACACCTGCCCCGGCGGCGACCAGGACTCCACGCACAGCGCCGACGTCGACTACGCCGGGCTGCTGCCCAAGCTCTTCGGGCTCAAGGCGGGCAACTTCTACATCCAGCTCGCCGGCGAGCCCGACCCCGAGCGGGTGCTCGGCATCATCGCCGACACCCTGCCTCCGGACGTGAGGGTCTTCGTGGGGGTGATCGACCCGATCGACCCGGTCGTGGAGACCGCGGAGCAGGTGCGCGACCGTGTCCTCGCCGCCGCCCGCCACATCCCGCCCGAGCGACTCGGCACCTGCGACGACTGCGGCTTCTCGCCGTTCGCCGACGACACCTCGACCTCCCGCGACACCGCCTTCGCCAAGATCGCCGCCCGCGTCGAGGGCACCCGCCTGGCCTCCGAGTCCCTCGGCCTCTGAGGTCTCTGACCCCACGCGGCCTTCCCCGGGCTTCGACAAGGCCGGGGGAGGCCGCCGGAACTCGTCAGGACAGGGACGCGCGCAGCTCCCACAGTTCGGGGTAGAAGCGGTCGCGGAGCCGGTCGGCCAGGTGGGCCGCGCCGGACGTGCCGCCCGTGCCGGGCCTGCGGCCGATCTGCCGTTCGACGGTGAGCATGTGCCGGAACCGGAACGCCGCCCACGCCTGGTCGTGTTCGACGAGCGCCTCGGCGAGCTCCCACAGCCCGGCGTGGTCCTCGCGGTCGCCGGCCAGCTCCAGGAGGGCGGCCCGCCGCTCCCGCTCGGAGGCGACCGCGAAGCCCGCCTTGGCGAGGACGGCCAGGAAGCCGTCCCACAGCGTGGGCTCCCGGCCCGGCCGCGGGCGGGCGCCGGAGAGCAGCTCGATCTCGTGGAACTGCGCCGACTGCGAGCCGCTCGCGCGGCCGAGCACCCCCCGGAAGCGCAGGAAGTCCGGCGGCGCCATGGTGTCCAGCACGTCGAACTGGCTCGCCAGCAGGCGCGCGATGACATGGCAGCGCCGCAGCCGCAGGCGGGGCAGGTGTCCGTCGCCGGCCAGCATGCGGTCACGGGCGTCGGTGAGTTCGGCGATGAGCTGACGGAACCACAGTTCGCACGCCTGGTGCGCGGTGATGAACAGCACCTCGTCGTGTTCGACGGGGACGGACAGCGGCCGGAGCTGGCCGAGCAGGTCGGGCAGGCGCAGGTACTCGCCGTAGGACAGTGGCGTCGGTGGCGTCGGTGGCATGGTGCGGACCCTTCAGGGGCGCCGTGTCGGCAGGAGCTGGTGGGTGGCGAACGCCTCCAGCGCGCCGGGCGCCTCCAGCACCCCCGCGGACTGGAAGGCCCGCACGGTGGCCTGGCAGGTGTCGGCGATCCGCGCCGCCCCGGCGTCGCCGCCGTAGCAGTCGGCGACGACCTGTCCCGCGGCGTCGGCGTCGAGGCCCGCCAGCAGGAGCGAGGAGCGCACCGGCTCGACGTCCCAGGTCAGGCAGGCGTGGATCAGCGGGGGCAGCGCCCGCGCCACGGGGCCGCGCAGGGCCGGGTCCAGCCCGGCCCACAGCTCGGCGAAGAAGGCGGCGAAGAAGCGGTGGTGGCGGCCCTCGTCCTTGGCGTGGTCGCGGGTCAGGTCGCGGACCACGGTGACCACCGTCCGGTCGTTCGGGATCTCGTTGAGCACGGCGGTGATGAGCGTCTCGAACACCACGGCCTGGAGCAGCGGCACCAGCTTGGGCGTGTCCGGCAGCAGGTCCCGGCCGGTCCGCTCCAGCCGGTCGACGAACCCGCCGTAGTCCCACGGCGGGATGGCGACGCCGGTGCCGGCGGCGATCTGGTCGGCCAGGTCGAGGCTGTAGAGAGCGTGGTAGCCCTCGTCGCAGTACACCCGGAAGGCGTCCAGGCGCAGGCGCATCGGCAGGTGCAGTCCGGCCCGGTCGTTGGCGATCAGCTCGGCCGTGGTGTTGACGATCCGGGTCTCCAGGTGCGTGGTGGAGAGCAGGAACTGGTAGAGGTGCCGGATCGTCAGCTCCCGCCGCGTCCGCGGGGACAGCCCCGCCAGCGCCTCGTGGGCCAGATAGGGCACCAGGCTCTCCGGGTAGAAGACCTTGCCGTCCTCGCTCTCCTCGGTGAACATGCGGCGCACGCCCCCACGGACGCCCGCCGCCTCGTACCACTGGTCGAAGGGACCGCTCATCTCGTCTCCCCCAGGACTCCCGCGAGGCGGGTGACGCCGGCCGCGACCGTGCCGGCGTCGGTGGCGTGACAGAGGCGGAACCAGCCGGGCCGGGGGCAGCCGAACACGGTGCCCGGCAGGATGTTCACCCGCGCGGCCTTGAAGATCTCCTGCCACAGCGCGTGCTCGCCCTCGGTGGTGCGGGCGCTCAGGCGTCCGCGCAGGTCGATCCAGACGGAGAACCCGCCGGACGCCTCGACGTGCGGGATGCCGTGCCGGGCCAGCAGGCTCGCGGTCGCGGCGTAGGAGCGGCCGAGGCGCCGCCGGGACTCGGCCAGGAAGTCCCGCACCCACGCGGTGTCGCCGATCAGCCGGGTGAGCGTGGCCTGCGTCTGGGTGGAGACCGGGGCGAAGTACGCGAGCGCGCGGGCGGTGGCCCGCACGTCCGGGTCGCGCGTGTACAGGACGCCCGCCTTGAGCCCCGGCAGGCCGAAGTCCTTGGCGAACCCCCACACGCCGTGTACCCGGGAGGCGTGCCGCCCGGCGACGGCCGGGTCCAGCATGCTCGTGAACGCGGCGGACCCGAACACCGAGTGCGCGTAGATCTCGTCGGCGATGACGTCCACGTCGTGCTCTTCGGCCACCCGCAGCACGTCCCGCAGCACGCCCGGCGAGTAGACGTGGCCGACCGGGTTGGACGGCGACGTGAGCGCCAGCGCGCGCACGGTCACGCCGTCACGGCGCGCGGAACCCAGCACCCGGTCCAGGACGGCGGGGCTGAGGGCGTACCCGGTGGCCTCGTCCATCGGGGCGGGCAGCAGTCGCGCGCCGGAGCGGCCGGTCAGGTCGGTCTCGAAGGCCGCGTAGTACGGCGCGGGCGTCACGACGGCCTCGCCCGGGTCGCACAGCACCGTGGCCAGGATGTCCAGCGCGGCGGTGGCGCCGCTGACCACCACCAGGTCGGCGGGGTCGATCGCGGTGTTCCAGCGCCGCGAGAGCAGCGCGGCGGTCGCGGCCCGCAACTCGGGAGCGCCGTGCAGCGGGGCGTACTGGCAGTCCGGCTCGCGCGGCGGGCCCGCCTCCGCCAGCCGGGGGGCGAGCAGGTCCCACACCAGGCGGTTCTCGGCGGTGCCGAGGTTGACGTACCCCTTGGGGTTGTCGCCGGGGTGGTAGGGATCGGACTCGGCCTCGAAGTGGGCCGCCGCGATCGCCGGGACGTCGGCGACCAGGCGGCGGGCCGTCCGCGACACCATCAGCGCACCCCTTCCGGCTGCGCGCCGGTGGTGAGGCCGGTCAGCAGGCCGGGGTGCACCCCGAGCCCCATGGAGGCGTCGATCACCGCGCCGTGCAGGGGGACGGCGTGCTCGCCGGTCAGCCACCACACCACCTCGGCGATCTCCTCCGGCTGCAGCAGCCGTCCCCGGGGCAGGCGGGCCTCCAGGGCGGCGCGCTGCCCGGCCGTCAGCCCCGACAGCGTGCTGGCCTCCAGCATGGTCGTCTCCACCGCGCCGGGGCTGATCGCGAACACCTCGACCGGCCGGTGCGCCAGCTCGGCGGCCAGTTGGCGGGTCAGGTACGCCAGCGCGGCCTTGCTCATGCCGTCGGCGATGTGGAAGCCGGGGAAGACCGAGACGCCGCCGCCGACGCTGGAGACGTTGACCACCTTGCCGTAGCCGCGGTCGAGCATGCCCGGCAGCAGCCGCTGGATCAGCCACAGGGGGCCGACGCTGTTGACGCGCAGGAACGCCGCCACCCGTTCGTGCTCGGGGCCGGGGACGTAGTCCTCCACGGTCTTGGAGCCGACGGCCGCGTTGTTCACCAGGACGTCGACCGGGCCCGGCAGCGCCGCGAGCAGTTGCCGGTGGCTGTCCCAGTCGCCCTGGTCGAACTCGAACGCCCCGGTCTGGGCGCCGGAGGCGGACAGCTCGGCCACCAGCGACTCGGCCCGTGCCCTGCCCGACCTGTAGGTGAACCACACGCGGTCGCCGCCGGCGGCGAACCGCCGCACGCACGCGCGGCCGATCCCGGCCGAGCCGCCGGTCACCAGCACCGTCCGCGATCCGGGCATCGCCCGCCTCCTGTTCACCGACCGGCCCTTCGCCGGTTCACGCCACACGGGGTCACGCCGCCGTGCCCGCCCTGCCTGTCGTCCTGCGCGCCGTGCCGGGCGGGGCGGCGAGCCGGGCGAGCACCTCCCGCCCGAGGGGGTCGGACGGGTCGCCGAGGCCGAGCGGCAGGTCGAAATGGTTGCGGCCGGGCACGACCATCTCGGCGATCTCGACCCCGGCCGCGCGGGCCGCCGCGACCAGCAGGTCCTGCTGGTCGGCGAACCCGGTCGGCTCGTCGCCGCCCCTGACGGCCAGCAGCGGCGGCATGCCCGCGCGCAGCGCCCGCACCGGGCTGTTGCGCGCCGCCTCCTCCGGATCCAGCCGGATCGCCGGCCCGACCGACGTGTGCAGCAGGGGCTCCAGCTCGTAGAGGCCGCTGATGAGGACGGCGGCGCGGATCCGCGCCGCCTCCGGCCGCGAACTCAGGCACATGGCCACGAGCTGGGCGCCGGCCGAATGCCCGGCGAGCACGACCCGCCGCCCGTCGACGCCGAGCGCCTCCGCGTCACGGCACAGCCGGCCGACGCCGCGCCGGACCTGGGCGACGATCTCGTCCAGCCGGTGGCGCGGCGCCAGACCGTATCCGAGGGCGGCGAACGCGGCGCCGCGCGCCACCACGTCGCGCGCCGCGAACGCCGACTCCGCCGGGCCGAGTTCCTGCCAGTAACCGCCGTGCACGAAAACGAGCAGCGGCGCGCCCGGGGCGGCGGGGAAGAAATGCGCGCGTTCGTGGTCGCCAGGACCGTAGGCGATCTCGCGCCACGGCAGAACGCGCCTGGCCTCCGCGGAAAGGCGCGCGTATTCGCGCAGGAACGGGTCGGGGGAAATGGTGGCGCCCGGCAGATAAGCGCGGTCCCGGGTTTCCCGGTCGGCGCCGGGGTCTGGTAACGGGTCCGTTCCTGTGTTCACGTGGCACTCCAATGACCGTGCTCACCTGCGAAGACAGAGAGAGCCCGCGTTCCCGCGGGGCGGCGTCTCCGCTCGCCGGAATCTGTTCGACTCATATGTGGGGCCGCATCCTGTCGATATGACGGCCATGGTCCGGTCACGGCGAACGGGCGTTTTCCGATGATTTCCGGGCTCGTCCAAGGTCCCACCCTCACTTGTCCGGTACGAATATTTTCCGGACAGGCCGTCGGCATATCGTTAACTACAGATAGTGAAGAGGCGGGCGGTGGGACGTCCCTCCGCGACCGGCGCACGGTGAAGGCCGTTCCCGGTTTCGCGTCGTTTCGGAAGCGCCGCGGAAGCACGGGGGAAGTGCGCGGAGCCGGATGATTCGGATCGCCCGCAACGGGCGGAAGCGGACGCGTACCTCAAGGGGGGAACCATGCCGGCTCCGAACGACGCCGAGACCATCCTGAACCTGCAGTCCGACGACGTTCCCGTCGTCATCAGCTCCGACGGCACCATCCACGCCGCCTCCGACGGCACGCGCGGCGTCTCCATCCACGACGCCAAGGGCGACTACCACGGCCGGACCGCGAGGTGACCGCCGTGTCCGACTACGACTACGTGGTGCCGCGCGGCATGCTCATCATGGAGGGCGACGCCTCCAAGCGGCTGTACCTGGAGCAGCAGAAGCTCAAGACGTACTTCCCGCAGTTCGGCTTCTCGCAGTCGGCGGGGACCGGTGAGCTCGGCGTGACCGGCCGCCTGCGGACCAACTCCGGCGCCAGGTACCCCCTGCGGCTCCAGATCACCGAGAACTACCCCTACGAGTTCCCGTACGTCTTCCCGATCGGCTGGGACTCCACCTGCCCGCACATCTACCCGGCCGGGAACCTCTGCATCATGCGGCCGGACCAGTGGCGGCCGTTCTACTCGATCGCCTTCGCCATCGCCAAGTCCGCCATCTGGCTGAACAAGTTCGAGGTCTTCAAACGCCGCGGCTACTGGCCGGGCAACGAGCAGGACCACTGACGGCGGTCCGTACGGAAGGAGACCTCATGACCGACGCCCTGGCCGGCGCCCCCACGGCGCCGTCCGACACCCTCGACACCGCGCGGATCGACCACCTGCTGGACGGCTTCGACGCCCGCGACGTCGAGATCACCCTCGTCGGGCTCGGCAGCGGGGGAGCGTCCCTGCTGCTCCCGCTCGTGATGTCCGGGATACGCCGCTGGCACCTGTACGACCCCGACGTGCTCGAGCCGGTCAACCTCGTCAAGCATCCGGCGACGCGCGACTGGCTCGGCAGGCCCAAGGTCGAGGCGATGAAGGCGTGGATCCTCGACCGCAACCCTGAGGCCGAGGTGGACGCGCACGCCGACGACGTGCGCAAGAGCCCTCGCTTCGAGGCCGACGCGCGGGCCTCGTCGCTCGTGGTCTGCGCGGTGGACGACCCGGTCAGCCGCGGCTGGCTGAACGCGTGGTGCGTGGAGACGGGCCGGCCCTGCCTCACCGGCTCGGTGATCCGCACCGGGCTCGGCGGCCAGGTGTACCTGTTCGTCCCCGGCCAGACCGGGTGCTTCTCCTGCATGCAGCTCGTCGCCGACCGCAACCACGCCAACCTGGAGGACGCCCTCGACCTGACCGAGGAGGAGCGCAGGCATCGTTACGGCCTCGGCGAGACCGGCTTCACCACCTCGGGCCTGGCCATCGACATCACGATGGTCGCCTCCTTCCAGGCCCACATGGCGTGGAGCGTGGTGGCCGGCGGCCGGTCCCGGTACGTGCCCCGGCTCAACTTCAACTGGCTGACCCTGGGCATCCGCCCGGAGAAAGGGGTCTTCTCCTTCCACTACCAGACCAACCGCATGCTCGTTCAGCCGCAGCGCGACTGCGTGCTCGGCTGCGGAGGAGGCGGCGCGTGAACCACCAGAACCTCCGCGCCACCGCACGGGGACGGTTCGCGTCCCGCTACCTCGCCGGGGGGCGGCCCCTGGTCAGGATGCGGCTCGAACTGCACGAGGACGTGGTCGCGTGGGCGCGCGCCGAGATCAGGGCGAACCCGCGCATCGAGGTCGGCGGGAAGTTCGTCGGCTTCGTGCGGGGCCGGTTCTCCGCGACGTCCGAGGACTGGCGGGCGGAGCTGGAGGAACTGCAGGTCTCCGTCGTCGCCTACCTGGACGCGGGGCCGGGCAAGGACCGGTCGGCCGTCCACCACTATTCCGACACCGACTACCAGTTCCGGCTGTTCCAGGACGTGGCCCGGGATTTCCCCGACCTCGATTTCCTCGGCATCTGGCACAGCCACCATCCGAACGGGCTCGACAAACTCAGCCGCGGGGACGAGGAGACGGCGACGGTGACCGTGAGCAATCCCGGCCACGGGCACGATTTCCTGATCTCCTCCCTCGCGGTCGACGAGCGCGGCCTCATGGCGGGCCGGCACTTCGTCTTCCTGCGGGGCCACGCCGATTTCCTGGAGATAGATCCGGATTTCGTGCAGGTCGTCAGAGGGCCGAATCCGGTGGCGGAAAGAGTCGAGGCCGCCGCCCGGCGGTTGCACGCCGCCGGAGACCGTCCGGGGCCGGCCCGGGCGCCGGCGCCGTCGGGTAACCGGCCGCCGGGTGGCACGGCGTCCTGGACGGCGTCCGCCGAGGGCAAGGCGATCCTGGCCGCCGACAAGGCGTGGCTCGGAGAGTTCCCGGACATGCGTCCCTTCATGCGCGGCGGATCGCTCGTGTGGCGGGGGACGGCCGAGGCGGCGGGGGTGGTGGCCGACTGCGAGTACATCTGCCCGGAGGGCTTCCCCCAGGTCAGCCCGGTCGTCGAGGCGCGCACCCCCGACGGCGCGCACGCGGTGCGGTTCACGCTGCCGGACTCCCTGCGCCGCCGCGAGGGCTTCCACCACGCCCTGCGCACCCTGGCCGGGCTGGTGGCCGCGGGCGACGGTCAGGAGGACGGGGGAGAGGAGGAGGCTGCGGCTCCGGACGTCCGGGAGGACCCGGCTGCCGAGGCGTAACACGGGCGCCGGCGCGTTCGCTCCGGGGACGCGCCGGCGTGCGGTTGATCGCCAGGGGGCTCGGCGGGAATGCCGAGCCGTCCGCCTGGAAGATAGTCGGGATATTTCTACTGTTGCGGTGCTATGCCCATTAGATGGCTATACGCCGTTGATTGTCCAAGTGCATCAGGTGGCCTTAGGGTATTAATTGAAAGACCAGGAGGTTCGCCGAACCGTGCATTGATAGGCTCGCTTCCACCGCTTTAGGAAGAAAGCGGGCAGATGACTGATCTGGGAGGCCTGGGTGGCGCGCATCCACGTAGGCGTTCTGGGACCCGCCACCTTCCACCGTGACGACCGCGAGATCCGTCTGACACCGCTCACGGTCAAGCTGCTGCTGCGATTGGTCGCCGCGCAGGGCGAGCGGGTCTCGGCCCGGCAGCTCTACCACGACCTGTGGGGCGCCCCGGTCGGCAGGTTCGGCAGGCTCCACCGCACCGAGGTGCAGAAACGCGTCCTCGAACTCCGCAGGGCGATCGAGCCAGGCCAGCAGGCCGGCCCCTCCGCCGTCCTGCGCACCGAGCAACTGCTCAACGGACGCGAACCCGAGTCCGCCTACCGGCTCGTCCTGGACGGCGACCAGCTCGACTGCCGGGAGTTCGAGGACCTCGTCAACCGCGCGGCGCACGCGGCGCCCGCCACGGCCGTCGTCCTGCTCTCCCGGGCGCTCGCCCTCTGGCGCGGCGCCCCGCTGCCTGAGCTGAGCGAGGCCGGGTTCGCCGCCCCCCTCGTCCACCGCCTGACGGTGACGCACCGGGCCGCCCGCCAGGCGCTCGTCCGCGCCTACATCGAGCTCAGCCACCCCGATCTCGCCCTGCCCCTGGCGGAACGGCTCGCCGCCGAGGACCTGGACGACGCGGGCGCCGCCGAGACCCTGCGCGGCCTGCGCGAGACCCTGCGCGCCCGCCACGGCGACGAGGTCTTCCGCCGTGAGTTCCCCCGCCTGCGCGTCACCGTCGTCGTCAAGCACGGCGACCTGTTCGCCCAGGACGACGCCAACCTCGTCGCCGGCTTCGGCGACACCTTCGACACCACCACCGACCACGACTTCGTCATCAGCAAGGACAGCGTGCAGGGACAACTCCTGGAACGCCTCTTCCGCGGCGACCGCGAACTGCTCGACAAGGAGCTCAGGCGCGGGCTGCGCCAGGTCACCCCGGTCGGCAGGGAGACCGTCCACGACAAGCCCCGCGGCAAGCGGACCCGCTACCCGATCGGCACCGTGGTCCCCATCCCGCTCCCCGGCCGCAGGGTCTTCGCCGTCGCCTACTGCCGCCAGGGCAACGACTACGTCACCCGGTCCACCGCGGACGACCTGCGGCTCGGCCTGGAACGGCTGTGGGCGTCCGTCATGGTGCACGGGCTGCTCAAACCGGTCGCGATCCCGCTGGTGGGCTCCAAGCTCGCCCGGATCACCGAGCTCGACTGGGAGCAGCTCATGATAATGATCATCGACACGTTCGTGGCGAGCTGCCGCGACAGGACGGTCACCCCCGAGCTGCGCATCGTCATCCGGCCCTGCGACCTGGCGCGCATCCGGCTGTCGGACGTCGCCGACCATCTGAACTCCCTCGACGAGGACGGACGCCCGGCCCATGCCTGACCCCTCCGCACACCTCCTGGACGACGCCCGCGATCTGCTGGAGGACGTCCTCCAGTGGCAGATGTCCCCCGCCCGCTGGGACCACCTCACCGGCATCCTGGACGCCGCGATCGCCGCCGCCGAGTCCGGCGACCTCGACGCCCTGGACGCCGCGGTCGTCCGCATGGAGGTCGCCGGGCCGGTCCGCATCCAGCGCATCGGCGAGGAGTCCGCCGACCCGCCGCCGGCTCCCGTCCGCGACCGCGTCAACCACCTGGTCCACCTCCTCGCCACCCCGCCCGACGCCCCCGCCGGCCAGGCCGGCGAGTGACCCCACCCATCCCCGTCACGATCGGGCCGGGCGCGCGATGACCACGATCCTCGACCAGCAGTTGGTGGCCCACCTCTACGCCCCCACCGACGGGCCCGACGCCGGGGCCGCCTACCGGGCGCTGCGGGAGATCTGGCGGTACTGCCGGCTCTCCCTGCACATGAGCGAGCCCATCCCCGGCATCGGACTGCCCCACCTGCTCCCGGAAAGCCCGGACTCCTTCCCCACCGGCGGCGAGGTCGCGCTGGCCGCGCAGGAACGCCCCGGCGCCGACTGCCAGGCCGTGCTGCGCCGCCACCACGACCTGTTCAACCTGTCGATCGCGCTCGCGCCCCCCGAGGCGACCGCTCCCGACGACGGCGACTGGCCCTGGTGGCGCATGCTCGACCTGCAGTGGGACGCCGTCCTCGCCCAGCACACGCCGCACCTCGTCGGCGAGGCCCGCCTGTACCTCGCCCGGGTCGGCGACGAGACCGGCGTCCGCGCCGCCGGCCCCGCGCTCTACGACCACCTCAACGACCTGCTGCCGAAAGCCGCCCGCGGCCGGCCGGGACGGCGCGGGGTCCCCGCCTCCGACGGCCTGGCGCTGTGGGAGACCGTCCCGGCCCCCGACGAGCGCCCCGCGCGGCGCTTCCTCCTCGCGATCGCGCCCGGCGCCGACCCCGCCGCCAGCGCCTGGGTCTGGTCGCGCGGCGACACCGCGATCCCCCCGCTGGCCCGCTACCTCCTGCACGCGGCCAAGATCCGGTACGAGCTGCGCGTCTGGCTGCGCGACGGCCAGGCACGGCAACTGCGGGACACGATCGAACGGCTCGCCACCGAACTGCGCCGGCTCGGCGCGGGCGCCGCCGTCCAGGCCGAGCTGCTCCGGCTGCGCAGGCTGGACGCCCTCATGCTGCACGCCGACCTGCGCGCCCTGCGCCACACCGTCGACATCGCCGCCGACAACCTCGGGCGGGCCTTCGACCTGTCCGCGCTCGTGGCCCCGGACGGCCCGTTCGCCGACGACGCCGGCCTCGCCCGCTCCCTCCTGGAACGCCTCGACGACGAACTGGCCTACCTGGCCATGGCCACCGACCGCGCCACCCACCTGACCGCGCACGACGTCCCCGTCCTCACACCCCCCGCCGCCGCCGTCATCCCCCCGTCCCCGGGCCGCTCGTCCGCGCCGCCGCCGGTGTCCGCCACCGGCACGTCAGCGGACGACGTGCCGGCCGTGATCCTCCCGCCCTCGGACCCGTCGGTCGTGACCAAGCCCGAGGCCGCCCAGCCGTCCTCGATCGCCGCCCGGCCGGTCGTCCCGTCGCTCCCCGGGGTCGCCGACGCCAAGAACGTCTTCGTCGTCCACGGCAGGGACGAGCCGGTCCGCCAGGCCGTCTTCACGTTCCTGCGCGCCCTGGACCTGCGCCCCCTCCAATGGGAGGACCTGGTCAAGATGACCGGGAAGCCGTCACCCTTCCTCGGCGAGGTCGTCGCCCAGTCCATGCTCCTCGCCCAGGCCGTCGTCGTCGTGATGACCCCGGAGGACGTCGTCCACCTGCACCCCGACCTGTACGAGCCCCAGGAGTCGTCCGCCGAGGCGCGCCGCGCCCTCCAGGCCCGCCCCAACGTCCTGCTGGAACTCGGCATGGCCCTCGCCGTCCACCCCGACCGCACGCTGATCATGCTGATCGGCGACCAGCGCCCCGTCACCGACCTCGGCGGGCGCAACTACGTCCGCGTCACCGGCACGCCCGACTTCCGGGTCAAGATAGCCAACCGCCTCCGCCTGGCGGGCTGCCCCGTCGACACCACCGGCACCGACTGGCTGACCGCCGGCGACTTCACCGCCCTCACCGCCCACGACCGCACCCCCTGACCGCCGCCCCGTGTCAGGGGTCGAAGCGGCGGGAGCCCTCGAGGGAGCGGCGGTACCGCACTTCTGGGACGACCTCGCCGTCCACATGCCAGGAGAGTTGACCGCCGTCCCAGTGGAAGCCGGCGCGTTCGTAGAAGCGGCGGGCGCGATGGTTGTCCCTGAGGACCCAGAGGGAGAGCCACGGGTAGCTCGCCGCGTCGGCCCGCGCGACGAGTTCCCGCATCAGCGCGCGCCCGACTCCGGCGCCGATCACGGGCGGCGCCACGTACAGGGCGTAGATCTCGCCGTGATCGTCCTCGCATCCCTCGTCCCGGCACGGCCCCATGACGCCCCATCCGACGACCTCGCCGCCGAGCTCGGCCACCAGGTTCTGCACGCGGGCGTCGCCGCCGAAGGAGTCCCTCCGCCGCTCGGCGTCCGCCTCGACGCTCATCCGGTCCAGGTAGCCGGCCGGGACCAGCCCGGCGTACGCGGCCCTCCACCCGCTGACCCGGACCGTGGAAACGGCGAGGACGTCGTCGGCCGTCATGTTCCTGACGGCGGGGCCGTCAGCACGTCCAGCAGTAGACGCTTTCACCAGGGCTCCTCTTCTGGCGGATGAGGTCGGTCACTCGGCGCAGGATGTCCAGTGCGGTGAACGGATCGAGGGCCAGGCCGTCGCGTGCCTTCTCCTCCGCCCACCATTGTGCGAGTTCGTCCATCCGCGGGTTCGACGCGGCCCCCAGCGCGCTCACGAGCGCGTCGGACAGGGCGAGGATCACGGCGTCGTTCTCACCGTCTGCGACGATTTCGGGGAGGTCGTCGTCGGCGAGGTCGTCGAACGAGCGTCCGGTGAGGTGGGACTCCCAGTCCAGCAGCGCCTCCTCGGCGTCGAAGCCGCAGGACGAGGCCGTGGGAAAGGACCGGCGCGGGCCGGAGCCAAGGACGCCGGCCGCGTTCGGTCGCGTGGTCACGAAGAAATCCACGATCTTGTTCATGTCCGTCCTCGCCCTCGGCGGCGCGTGTCCGCGTCCGCGTGCCAATTCTCCGGCAGGTCACGCCAAGGCGGGATCACGGGCAAGAGTGCGAACCGGCCACGAACTCCGGGTGCCGCCGGCCGATGTACGGGTTTTCCCGGATGGTGTTCGATCTCCCGGCGTCGAAGTATGGCATTGACCCGGGGGAAGGTCGGCCGTGGTTCTCGGGGCGATGGGAAGCCTGGTTTCCCATCGCCCCGAAAACCCGGTCAGGATCGCGCGCGAGGCAACGGGCGACCTCGATTATGACGCTCCTATGGCCCACACCCGCCATGTCATCCGAGGTGAACGGCGCGTCGCGGACGCGCGGGGCGCGGTATCGGTTCGGCGACGTCGTCGCGGGCCGCCAACCCACGGGGGCAGCACCACGTCTACTTACGGGTGGGTACGCACGCCGCGTACCTGTCCAGCATGCGAGCACGGCTGATCAGCCCCGCCCACCCCGCGCCGGCGGGGCTGACGGCCCGCTCGGGCGACGACTTCGAGGCATCCCGCGTCACCGCTGGGTATGCCACAGGCGAGGCGAAGGGAGTCGCGTGTGGACGTGGGGGCGGCGGGGGACGGGGCGATCGGGCGGGTCACGACCGTCGTGGTCAGCCGTGACCGTGCCCTGGCGCTGACGCGGTCGCTGCCCTGCCACGCCGGCCGGGTCGTCCTGGTCGACAACGGCTCCTCCGACGGCACCGCTGAGCTGGTACGGCGCCGGTTCCCGCACGTCGAGGTGGTCGAGCTGGACGAGAACCGGGGGGCGACCGCGCGCAACCTCGGCGTCCACCTGGCGCGCACGCCGTACGTGGCCTTCGCCGACGACGACTCCTGGTGGGCCCCGGGCGCGCTCGCCCGGGCCGCCGAGGTCTTCGACGCGCACCCCCGGCTGGGGCTGCTCGCGGCCCGCGTGCTGGTCGGTCCGCGCGAGCGGCCGGACCCGGTCTGCGCGCTGATGGCGGCCTCCCCGCTGCCCGCGGAGCCCGGCATGCCCGGGCCCGGGGTGCTCGGCTTCCTGGCCTGCGGGGCCGTGGTGCGCAGGGAGGCGTTCCTGGCGTGCGGCGGGTTCGACGACGTCGTCTTCTTCTTCGGCGAGGAGGAACGCCTCGCGGCCGACATGGCGGCGGCCGGGTGGTGGCTCGCCTACGTCGACGACGTCGTGGCCCACCACCACCCCACGCCCCCGCGCGACCCCGCGGCCCGCCGTGCCCTGGCCACGCGCAACGCGGTCCTGACCGCCGTCCTGCGCCGCCCGTGGCGGATCGTGGCCCGCAGAACGCTGGCGGCGGCCCTCGGCGACCCCGCCACCCGCCGTGGCCTCCTGGCCGTGCCGCCCCGCCTGAGCCGGGCGCTGGCCTGCCGCCGCCGCCTGCCCGCGCCCGTCGAGGGGGCGCTGCGGACACTGGAGGGGCTCTAGACGGTCACCGGGCCGGGGTCGGCGGTATTTGGCTGGGTGTTCTTCTTGTTCGGCGCTTTCCTGGTCCATACCCGTTTCCATAGGCGCAGGACGGAGGGGTTCTCCCAGGTGGAGGCGTTTCCGTGCTTTGCCGGATATAGGCGGCCGGCGGTAGAAGTTGACGAGAGAAGCCGCTCATTGCAGACTGATGCCAAGTAGTACAGGAGGGGAGTATCCCTTCGCGGCGGTGTCGCCATCACGGTCATGCTTTCGGGACACCCTGGTAGTTCCCGAAGGACGCATCCCCGGCGCCGCCGGTCCGCGTCTCACCGACGCGGGCGGGAGAGACCTGCTGCCATGTATCCGGGACGATCGTCCCTCCGAGAACAACTGAATGGGATCTCGGTCCCGTCTGAGAACCCGGCCAGGGCAGGGAACTCAGCTTACCGGTGTGTCTACTGGTCGAGCTGAGCCCTGCGTGCCTGCTCGATCGGAGCAGGGACAAGAGGTATGGGTCATGGTTTTCTCGCTCCTCGCCGTGTGGTTGCTGGCCGTCGCGGTGCCCGCCACGACGCTCATGATCGTGGCGATCGTCGCCCTTCGCGGAACGGAACCGGACCAGCGGCCGGAGATATTGCGCGCGCTGGCCATTCTCGCGCGGGCGAGCCATCGGCATTTCCCTTTCCTCGGCGGCAAACAGGACGCCGCCCTTCCATTCGCAGACCCCCGGCGAAATGACGTGTCCGGGAAAGGCGTCACGAGGAATTCGTTCCGCCGTGGGAGGGGTGCGTGTCGGCCCGCGTCACGGGAGGGGGGACCGGCGCGCGGTGATGAAGTCGGTGTCGAGGGTCATGCCCAGACCGGGGGTGTCCGGGACGGGGACCGTGCCGTCGGGGGAGAGGCGGAGATGGTCGGTGACCACGCCGCGGCTCAGGGTGCTCTGGGCGACGTTGAACTCGACCCAGTGCGCCTCGGGGAGTGTGGACAGGTAGTGGAGGCTGTAGGCGTGCAGGAGGTCGGTGAGCCAGGAGTGGGTGACGATCTCGCGGCCCGCGGCGGCGGCCTCGGGGGCGAGGGCCGTCGCGACCGTCAGGCCGCCGCAGCGGGACAGGTCCGGCTGCAGGACGTCCACCCGGCCGTCCTGGATGAGGCGGCGGAAGTCCCCCAGCGTGGCCTGCTGTTCGCCCGCGGCGGCGCGCAGCCAGGGGAACTCCCGCTTGGCCTCGGCGTACGCCTCCGGGCACTCCGGGTGGGCGAAGTCCTCCACCCAGTACGGGCCGGTCTCGGCCAGCGTCGCGAGCATCGCCCGGGTCTGCGCCGCCGTCCGCGTGCGGGGACGGCCGGCGTCCTCGACGTACCAGCCGGGGTCGACCATCAGCGTCCGGCCGGGCCCGAGGGCGGCGCGGATCGCGGCCAGGTTCTCGCGGTCGCGCCCGTGGTCGACACCGAAGCCGCCCCAGCCGAACTTCACCCCGCGAAACCCCAGCTCGGCGTACCGGGACGCGGCGGCGGCGTTGGCGGCGGGCGTGGCGCGGAACAGCGTCGAGGCGTAGGCGGGGAGCCGGTCGCGGCGGCGCACGCCCAGCAGGCCGGACAGCGGGACGCCCTCGGCCTGGGCACGGATCGACCACAGGCAGTTGTCCACGGCCGAGATGCAGTGCATGGCCACCCCGCGGCGGCCGTAGTAGGCCGTGGCGATGTACAGCTCGTCCCAGATGCCGCGGATGTCGAGCGGGTCCCGCCCGACGAGCTGTTCCCCGATCGTGCGGAACCCCAGCGCGCCCATGCCGCGCCCGCTCAGCACGCGCGCGGCGACCGGCCCGAGCGTCTCCACGTCGGCCCAGCCCTCGATCCCCTCGTCGGTGGCGACCCGCACGAGCAGCAGCCAATCGCCCTGGTCGGTCGCCTCCTCGCGGTCGTCGCGGGCGCCGTACCGCTCGTCGCCGCGCAGCAGGACCGGCGCGACCTCGGTGATCCTCACAGGCCGTCCTCCTCGCCGGGGAGCGGGCCGGGCAGGCACGTGGGCCAGGGGACGCGCCGCTCGGCCAGGCACGGCCGGAACGCCTCGGCGTACTCCACCATCAGCCGGCCGCCCTGCCGCCGGTCCTCCGCGGCCATCTCGTCGGCGTAGTCGTGCCCGCGCATCCGCCGCATGACGTCCATCTGGCTGCGGTGCAGCCGGATCAGCCGGGTCTTCTCCGCGTGGTGGTCGGACGAGAGCTGCACGAAGTGGGTGGCCTCGAACCCGTACCCTTCGCCGGGATGGGTGTAGAAGATGCCCGGCACCCGCTCCAGCGCGGCCACGTCCGGGCGGATCGAGGCGATGGTCGTGAACAGGGCCGCGTCGGTCACCGCCTTCGCCGTCACCACGTGGTCGTCGTTGTAGTCGCTCGTCCAGTGCGTGAAGACCAGGTCGGCGCGCAGCTCGCGCAACGTGGTGATCAGGTCGTGGCGCAGCGCCGCGTCGTCGGCGAGGAAGCCGTCCTCGCGGCCCAGGCAGCGGTACGACGCGCCGAGGCTCGCCGCCACCGACCGGATCTCGCGGTCCCGTATCTCCGTCGCGGCGTCGTACCCCACCGCGGTGTCGAAGGCCAGCCCCTTGTCCCCGAGGGTCACGCAGACCAGGGCGAGCGCGTGCCCGGCCTCGCGCAGCCGGAGCAGGGTGCCGGCGCAGCGCATCTCGTCGTCCTGGTGGGCGAAGACGCACACGACGTTCATGAGAGCTCCCCTCCGGGAAGTCGCGCCAGGGACGCGGCCAGGCCGCCGTCCACCTCGAGGAACGCGCCGGAGACGTAGGCCGCCTCCGGCGAGGACAGGTACGCCACGGCTCCGGCCACGTCGGCGGGGGTGCCGAACCGTCCCATGGGCAGCGATCCCGCGACGCGGTCCAGGTGGGCCGGGTCGTACAGGACCTCCTCGCCCCGGGTGCGTATCCACCCGGGGACGACGGCGTTGACGCGGATGCCGCGGCCCGTCCACTCGTGCGCCAGGGTGCGGACCACCTGGGCGAGCGCGCCGTGCGCGGCGTTGTACCCGAGGCACCCGGCGAAGGGACGGTCGGCGTGCAGCGACCCGATCACGGTCAGCGCCGAGCCCGGTCCGAGGCGGCCGGTCAGCAGCAGCTCGGTGAACAGCCCGTACGCGGCGAGCGGTCCGGCGGCGAGGCTGCGCTCGACGCTCGCCCTGCCGAGGGTCTCGGCGGGCGCGTGCTCCTCGTGGGCCACCGCGTGGACGACCGCGGTCGCGCGGCCGAGCGGTCGGACGGCCTCGGCCACGGTCGCGCCGAACCCGGGGTCGGTGGCGTCGGCGGACAGCGCCACCGCGCGCCCGCCCCGCCCGGTCAGGTCGCGGACGGTGTCGCGCGCCCGCGCCGCGTCCAGGTCGACGCAGACCACCACGTCGGCGAAGGCCGCGAGCCGCGCCGCGCAGGCCCCGCCGATGTCCCCGCCCGCGCCGGTGACGACGGCGACGCGGGCGTCCGTCGTGCTAGTCACCGTGCCGGCCGGTGTACTGGTCGCCGTCACCGTGCCGGTCGCTGGGCCGGTCGCTGGGCCGGTCGCTGGGATGGTCGCCGAACACGGCTTCGCGCAGCAGTGCCATGCGGCGTTCGACCTCGGCCGCGGTCTCGTCGTCGAGCACGTGGGAGACCGGGCCGCGCATCGCCGCCGAGCGCAGCACCCCCTGCTTGACCAGCAGGTGCTTCTCGACCGCGACGTAGCTGTCCAGGCTGTGCTGCAGGGACACGATGAGCGCGAGCGGCCCGGCGATGCGGTACGCCCGCGCGTCATCGCCCGCACGCAGCGCCCGCCACAACGCGGCCAGCGCCCACACGAGGTCGCCCGCGGGCATCGTGCCCACGGCCCCCCTGCGGAAGCCGTCGATCAGGTACAGGCCGCCCGTGCCCTCGAACACCTTGGCCCGGCCTCCGGTGGCCGCCATCAGCTCGGTCATGCGCGGCGCCACCGGCGGCGCCTCCGGCTTGTACATCACCCGGTCGCCGAGCTCCTGATGCAGGCGCCGTTGCAGGTCGATGGACAGCGGCGTGCCGACGTACCCGCTGGCGTCCTGGACGATCAGCGGCACGCTCACCGTCCCCGCGATGGCCATGAAGTACCGCATCAGCTCGTCGTCGGTGGCCCGGACCAGCCCCGGCGGGGTGGCCATCACCGCGTCGGCGCCCATCTCGGCGGCGTGCGCGGCGTGCCGGACCGCCACCGTCGTCGACTCCGCCCCGACGCTCACCACCGAGGCGCCGCGCCCGCGCGCCAGCTTGCAGGTCAGCGTCACCATCTCGTCCCGCTCCTCGGAGGACAGCCGCAGGACCTCGCTGACCATGGCGAACACGACGCCGTCCGCGCCGTTGGCGAAGAGCCAGTCGAACTGGGCCTCGAGCTGCGCGGGGTCGACGCTCCCGTCCTCGGTGAAAGGGGTCTGGAACACGGCGAGCACGCCGGCGACCGGCGCGACGGGACGCGGCGTGGGTGGGGTGAACTCGGGCTGCACGTCTTCCCCTGTCTGGAACGGGCCGTGATGGCCGGGTTGTTCAGCCCGCCGGACGGGCGGGGCCGAGCAGGGACGGCGCGTCCCTGCCGCAGATCTGGTCGATGGCCTCGCCGGCGCGCGCCCCGCACAGGCCGCCCACCGTGCGCTCCACGGTCGGGAACGGTGCGCACGTCCACGGCCACCCGGGTCACGGCGCGTCCCGCCCGCCGGAGCCCACCCGGTGCGCCACCTCGGTCAGCGCGGCGATCAGCTCGTCCAGCCGCTCGTCGATGCGCGCGGTGGGCCCGCTGACGCTCAGCGCGTGCGAGTACTGGCCGCGGTCGTCGCGGATCGGCACGCCGACGCACTTCAGTCCGATCTCCGACTCCTCGTCGTCGAGCGCGTACCCGCGTTCCCGTACGGCGGCGAGGTCGGCGAGCACGTCGTGCGGCTCGGTGCGGGTGAACCGCGTGCGGCGCACCGGGGGCCGGGTGCGCATCAGGTGCTCCACGGCCCGCTCGGGCAGGTGGGCGAGGACGCACTTGCCGAGGCTGGAGACGAACCAGTCGTCGCGGTCGCCGACGCTGGCGCCGCGCCGGATCGACCTGCCGCTCTCCAGCGCCTCGATGATGACGATCTCGCCGCCCTCGTGGAGGGCGAGGTTGACGGTCTCGTCGAAGCGGGCCAGCAGCTCGCGCATGTGCGGCAGCACCCGGGCGCGCAGCGGGCGCGCGGTGCGCGCGGCCTGCCCGACCGTGATCAGCCGCACGCCGAGCGTGTAGGCGCGGGTCTGCTCGTCGCGCTCCAGCCAGCCGTGCTCGACGAGCCGCCGCAGGTACCGGGTGGCCGTCGAGGGGTCGATGCCGCAGGCGGCCGACACCTCCGACAGGCTCTGCCGGGGAGCGTCCACGAAGGACTCCACGATGGCGATCAGCCTGTCGCTCGACTTGGCCGACACCGTACTTCTCATCCGTTCACCCCTGGGTAGTGGCAGGCCACGAAGGCCGGGGGCGATCCGGCCCCTTGTAGCGGCGGGTCCTGAGTGGCGCACAGATCCCGACCGGCGCCGACCGGGCAGCGCGGCAGGAAACGGCAGCCGCCGGCCGCGACGGCCTCCGTGACCGGGGCGGCGCCGCTCGCGCGGGCGCGTCGCCGCGCGGGGTCGGCCACCGGGACGGCGTCCAGGAGCAGTCTGGTGTACGGGTGCCGGGGGGCGGAGAAGAAGACCTCGCGCGGCGCCTCCTCGACGATCCGGCCCCGGTACATGACGCCGACGCGCCGGGCCATGTACCGGACGATGCCGAGGTCGTGCGAGATGAACAGGTACGTGAGGCCCAGCTCGCGCTGCAGTCCGGACAGCAGGTTGAGGATCTGCGCGCGCACCGAGACGTCCAGCGCCGAGACGGCCTCGTCCAGCACGACGAAGTCCGGGCGCAGGGCCAGCGCGCGGGCGATCGCCACGCGCTGCGCCTGGCCGCCCGACAGCTCGCGGGGCCGCCGCCCGCCCACGCCCGCGGGCAGTTGCACCAGGTCGAGCAGCTCGGCGACGCGGGCCTCACGCTCCCGTGCGGTGCCCGCGCCGTGGGCGCGCAGCGGGGCCGCCACGATGTCGCGGACCGTCTGCCTGCGGTTGAGCGACCCGTGCGGGTCCTGGAAGACGACCTGCACCCGGGCGCGCAGGCGCCGCAGGCTCCCCGGCGGCAGCGCGCCCACGTCCCGGCCGTCGAACAGCACCGTGCCCGCGTCCGGCTCGGTCAGCCGCAGCACGCAGCGGCCCAGCGTGGACTTCCCCGAGCCGGACTCGCCGACCAGGCCGTAGGTCTCGCCGCGCGGCACGGAGAGCGACACGCCGTCGACGGCCCGCGTCCTGCCGCCCTCGGGCGCGGGGAAGGTCTTCACCAGGCCGCGCACGTCGAGCAGCGGCGCGACGGTCGAATCAGGCATCGGCGGCCTCGGCTTCCTCCGCGCGGACGCACCGCACCAGCGCGTCGCCGACCTGCCGCAACGCCACGGGTTCGCCGCAGCGGTCCACCGCCAGGGGGCAGCGCGGGCGGAAGTCGCAGCTCTGGTGGAGCGACTCGGGCGGCGGTGGCTGGCCGGGGATCGCCGGGATGGGCACGTCGAGCGGGGTGGTCAGGTCGACGGTCGCCGCCAGCAGGGCCCGGCCGTACGGGTGGCGCGGGCCCGCGTACAGCCGGTCGGTGGCGGCGCGCTCGACCACCCGCCCCGCGTACATGACGGCGATCTCGTCGCAGAACCCGGCCGCGACGCCGAGGTCGTGGGTGATGAGGACGGCGGCCAGCCCGCGTTCCCGGCAGATGCGGTCGATCAGGTCGAGCACCTGGGCCTGGGTGGTGACGTCCAGGGCGGTGGTGGGCTCGTCGCAGAGCAGTACGTCCGGCTCGCCCCCCAGCGCCATCGCGATCACGACCCGCTGGCGCATCCCGCCGGACAGCTCGTGCGGGTAGGCCCCGGCCCTGTGCCGCGGCACGCCGACCTCGGCGAGCAGGTCGCCGGCCCGCCCGGCCGCCCGGGCGCGGCCCACGTCGTGGTGCAGGCGGATGGCCTCGACGATCTGCGCGCCGACGGTCATCAGAGGATTGAGCGACGTCCCGGGGTCCTGGTAGATCATCGACACGCGGCGGCCCCGCACCCGGTCGAGTCGCCGCCGGCTCAGCCGCAGCAGGTCCGTGCCGCCGAGCACGACCTCGCCTCCGGCGACCCGGACGGGCGGCCGCAGCAGCCCCATCACGGCCAGCGCGGTGAGCGTCTTGCCGCACCCCGATTCGCCGACGACGCCCAGCCGGCGCCCGGCCGCCACGTCGAGGCTCACCCCCCGCACGACCGGCACGCCGCCGGCCTCCACCCGCAGGTCCCGTACCTCCAGCACCGGCGCGGCCGCCGCACCGCCCGCCGCACCGCCTGCCGTGCCGCTTGCCGAGCCGCCCGTCACGCCATCCGCCGCGCCGCCCGTCACGCCGCTCACCGCGCCGCCCGCCGGGCCGCGCCGCCGAGCCGGTCGGCCGCGAGGTTGAGGCACAGGATCGTGGCCAGGATCGCCACCGCCGGGCACACCGCGTACTTCGGGTCGCTGTAGAGATAGCCGTACCCCTGTTGCAGCAGCACCCCCCACGACATGGCCGGCGGCTGCACGCCGAGGCCCACGAAGCTCAGGCTCGCCTCCAGGATCATCGCGCTCGCCGCGTTGATCACCGCCTGGCTCGCCAGCGCGGGCGCGGTGTTCGGCAGCACCTCCCGCAGCATCAGCCGCAGCGGCCCCGCGCCGTACGCGACGCCCGCCGTGTAGTAGTCCAGGGTCATCTCGCCGAGGACGACCGCCCGCGCCATGCGCGCCGACGACGGGGCCAGCAGCAGCCCGGTGATGACGATCAACGACGTCAGCGACGCCCCGAACGCGGCCACGCACACCAGCGCGAACAGGATCTGCGGCCCGGCCATCGCCATGTCGGCCCCGCGCATCAGCAGTTCGTCCGCCACGCCGCCGCGCCGCGCGGCCAGCACCCCCCACGACGTGCCGAGCGCGAACGCGATCGCGACGCCGCCCGCGGCCACGGCCAGCGAGAGCCGCCCGCCGTACAGCAGCCGGGCCAGCATGTCGCGGCCCAGCTCGTCGGTGCCGAGCCAGTGCGTCCCGCCCGGCGGCGCGAAGCTCGCGGCCGGGTCGGTGAGGTTCGGGTCGAGGCCGAGCACCCACGGCCCCGCGACGCAGGCGGCGGCGATGAGCGCCACGGCGACCAGACCCGCCGGGGGGAGCGCGGCCCGGGTCCGCGCGGGGAGCGCCAGGGCGCGGCCGCTAGGCACGACGGCTCCGCGTCCGCGGGTCGAGCGCCCACACGGCCAGGTCCACGGCCAGCGAGACCCCGATGAACAGGGCGCTGACCAGCAGGACCACCGACTGCAGCACCGCGTAGTCACGCTGGAACGCCGACTCCACCGACAGCGAGCCGAGGCCGGAGAAGCCGAACGTGTACTCCACGATCACGCTGCCTCCCAAGGTGTATCCGACGATGAGGCCGAGCATCGTCAGGCTCGGCAGCGCGGCGTTGCGCAGCGCGTGCCGGACGACGACCACCCGGCGCGGCGCGCCCTTGCCCTCGGCGGTGCGCGCGTACGCCGACGCCAGCGCCGTGATCAGCTCGCCGCGCAGGTACCGCAGCACCAGCGGCGCCGCGACCGCCGACAGCGAGACCGCGGGCAGCGCCAGGCTCGCGAGGTTGCCCCCGACGCTCTCCGACAGCGGCACGAAGCCGCGGGCCGGCAGCCAGCGCAGGGTCACGCTGAAGGCCAGGATGAGCAGGATGCCCGCGACGAACGGAGGGAACGCCATGCCCGCCGAGGCGAGCGCGCCGATCAGGCGGTCCGCCCAGCCGTCCGGGCGGACCGCGGCGGCGATCGCGGCCGGCGTCGCGACCGCCACCGACAGGGCCACCGCCAGCACGGTCAGCTCCAGCGTCGGCCCGAGCCGTGCCGCGATCAGGTCGGACACCGGCATGCGGTTGAAGTAGGAGTCGCCGAGGTCGCCCCTCAGCATGCCCGAGACCCAGGCGAGGTACTGCGTGACCAGCGGACGGTCGAGCCCGGCCGCGGCGCGCAGCCGGTCGATGGCCGCCTGGTCGAAGCCCTGCGCGGCGCCCAGCCGGGCGGTCACGGGGTCGCCGGGCAGCGCCCGCAGCACCGCGAAGATGACCACCGACAGACCGGCGAGCATGCCGGCGCTGATCAGCACACGCCGCACCACGTACCGCACCACGTCACCTCCGATCGGGTCGCCTCAGCGGGCGCGGTGGGCGTGTCACCCGGCGAATCCGGCGCTCTCCAGGTGCGGGTTGCCCGCGCCGTCCACCCACAGGCCCGTCACCGTCCGTTTGGCGGCGGTCAGCGTGGCGAACTGGAGCGGCACGTAGATGGGCACCTGCCGGTTGACGATCTCCTGCATCTGGTGCCAGATCGCCCGGCGTTCGGCGTCGTCGGCCGTGGCCAGCGCCTTCTCGTAGAGCGCGTCGAAGCCGGCGTTGTTCCAGTTGCACTCGCAGCGGCCCTTGAGCAGGAACAGGAACTCGTTGGCGGGGTCGGCGGGGAAGGACTGGAAGTTCGGGATGATCATGCCGGGGAACTTCTTGCCCGCCGGGTAGAACTTCGCGGCCCAGGCGGCGATGTCGGTGTTCTCGATCTGCAGGTTGATGCCGATCTTCTTCAGGCTGGCCTGGAGGATCTGCCCGCTGATGTTCCACTCCGGGTACTGCCCGGCGACGCCCCACCACGTCAGCGTGCTGCCCTGCGTGATGCCCGCCTCGGCGAACAGCGCCTTGGCCTTGTCGAGGTCGTAGGTGTAGTCGGTGAGCGCGCCGCCATGGTCCGGGCTGTTGCGCGGCAGCGGGTTGTTGGTCGTCGAGACGATGCCCTGCCCGAAGTAGGCGGCCTTGAGGTTCGCCGCCTGGTCGATGGCGTACGCGAGCGCCTGGCGGGCCTTCGGGTCGTCGAACGGCGGCGAGGTCGTGTCCACCTCCCAGCTCACGTACTGGCCGATCACCGCGGGCCGCACCACGGCCAGCCGCGGATCGTTCTCGATGGACGAGACCTGGGAGAGCGGGACCGACCACAGCACGTCCAGGTCCCCGGCCCGCAGCGCGGTGACCGCGGACGACGAGTCGGCGGCTTTGACGATCTTGATGCCGTCGAGCGGCGGCTTGGTCCCGAAGTAGCCGGGGTTGCGCTCCAGCACCAGGTGGTCGTTCGGGACGTACTCCTTGACCTTGAACGGGCCGGTGACGGCCGGGTCCTTGTCCATCGCCGCGAGCGCGCCGGTGTCGACGATCTTCACCATCTGGATCGAGGAGGGGAACAGCGCGTTCGGCTTCTTCAGGGTGAAGACCACCGAGTCACCGGAGCCGGGCTCGACCGTCGCGATCGGGGCCACGTTGTTCTTGAGCTGGGTCGCGGTGCCGGGGTCCTTGTAGTACTCGATCGTCGAGACGACGTCGGCGGCGGTGAGCGCCTTGCCGTTGGAGAACTTCACCCCCGGCCGCAGCGTGAACGTCCAGACCTTCTGGCTTGCGTCGGCCTTCCAGCTCGCCGCGAGATCCGGCTCCAGCCGCTCGTTCCTGTCCACCTTGACCAGCCCGTTCCACATCAGCGGAAACAGAGCCTCCTGCCAGGCGTTCTCCTTGGTCACCGGATTGAGCCCGGTCAGCCCCTGCGCCGCCGCGATCGTCAGCACACCCCCCACCCGCGGCCCCCCCGAAACCGCCCGCGACCCCGCCGTCCCCCCACCCGCCCCACCACACGCACTCACGCCGACCAGGCATAAGACTCCCGCGACGACCAGACTCCCTCGCCCCATCCCGAGGCCCTCCTCCAGTCACGCCGGCCCCCGCCACGGCTCCCAGCATTTTCACTGAGTGAAAATCACTCTCACTCAATGCAAACAGCGCACGACACACCTCGTCAAGACTCGGGGTGGTCGCATCGTCAGCAGACAACTGGTGACGGGGCGTCGACGGCTACGGCACCTCGTGGTGCAAGCTGACGAACCGCCAGTCCATATCGATGCAAGCGCTACACGAAACCCGTCGGATCCGAGGTGATCCGCGACTTCCGGCTCCCCGATATCTAGGTATTACGGCGAACTGAACCAGTGCTTGGGCGGGTCGGTTTTCGGGTTGATGACGCGTAGTCGGCTCGCCGGGGTCGGGTCGATTCCCCGTAAGGTGATCAATCGCTGGCCGTCCGCCTCTTCCAGGGCCGTCAAGGCTGCCGGGAGTCCCGCGACGACCGTCGCGATCGCGACGGCCATGCCGGCCAACCCGGCGTGCTTGTGGGGATATTCGATCCTGTGCAGACCTGAGGCTTTTATGGCCGCGACCTCGCGTGGGCGCTCCATTTGTTTGCCGTCGTTCGTCAGGATCGCTTCGAATCCCTTGGCCGCGGCGCGTGGATACAGGCTCTCGTCCCGCGTTCCCGACCAGCCCGGAAGATCGAGCAAATGGACGACTTCATGGTCCAGGATGAGGCTGATGAGCGTCTGACGGAGTGGCTTGAGGACGTTCTCATCCAGCAGCAGCCGCACGGGGCTCCCGGGAAGGCTCGTAACTGTCGACGTAGTCGGCGAAATCGGCGGCGTCCCTCGCGGCCGAGGCCGTGACGCCGGGGTAGTAGTCGGAAATCCGTTCGGCGGGGACGCCGTCACGCAGCAAGGCCGCGACCTCGTCGTACGGGATCCGCGTCCCCTCGATGACCGGGACTCCACCGCGGACGGCGGGATCCACGGTCACGTGCTCCCGTGGCTGAAGGAGGTCGGGGATGTGCCGGCCGTCGCGATAGAAGGGACGCAGCACGTCCACCATTTCGTGAATGACGATGTTCGCCGTGCGGTGCACGAGGTCGGTCGCCTGTTCCGGCTCCACCAGGTAAATGCTGCCTCCATCCGCCGCCAGCCGATAGGCGGACAGATGCTCACGTTCCCGCAGGCCATCGCGCAACGTGTCCAGCGCCCGCCTGATTCTCTGCAACGAGGCGTCCTGCCGGAGCTTGACGCAGGTCCGGAGCGCGACGACGTCCCTGAACGAATAAAGGATCGGGCGTACCTCGGAGAGCTCGGGCACCAGCACGGCTCCGTGGCGCGACGAAGCCTTCCGCCAGTGAGCGAGCTGGCGAAGCGTCGCACCGGACAGCGCCGCGGCGAGCGTTGGACTGTAGGACATTCCGCCTCCTTCCCTCCTGCCGGAAGACACGAACTACCGCGCCATCATCGCAAAGATCCCGACGATGTTCATGGTGTATCTCACACCGGTTCGCCGACCGCGCACATTTGATTAAGGCATGTAGAACGATCCCGGTGAACCGGTACAGGTGCGCATATTGTTGTGGATCTCGTGATCCGGATCGCGGGGTAGTCGGCAGTGGCCACACCGAAACTCCGGATCGACACGTCCAGAGAAGCGTTTCAGCACTGGCCGCGCATCAGTTGGGCGAGCTCGTCGGGGGTGAGGGGTGGTTCGGGGAGGGGGTGGGCGGCGGGGGGGCGTAGGGCGTCGAGGAGGAGGGACAGGTGGCGGCGCCAGGCGTTGGGGCGGATGGTCGTGGTGACCTCGATGGTGCGGGCGGTGCCCCAGGTCAGGAAGGCCACGTCCTCGAGGGTGAAGTCGGGGCGCAGGGCGCCCGAGTCCCTGGCTCGGTCGATGACGCGTTTCATCAGCGTGTACCCATGGGCGAGGGCCTCGCTCGACGGGGCTTGGGGGACGCGGCCGGAGAGCAGGTCGTTGTAGCCGCGGTCGGCCGCCTGGAGTTCGCAGACGCCTTCCAGGAAGTGGACCAGCCCTTCCCAGGGAGCGTCCATGGCGAGGGCGTGCTCGGCGATGCGCGTCACGGTGGCGGCGCGGTCGGCGAAGACGGCTTCGACGAGGTCGGCGCGGTCGGGGAAGTGGTTGTAGAGGGTGCCGCTGCTGACCCCGGCCGTGCGGGCGATCTCGTCGAGGGAGACGTCGAGCCCGCGCGCGGCGTACAGCTCGCGCGCCGCCTTGATCAGCAGGTCGCGGTTGCGCTGTGCGTCCTTCCTCAGCGGTTTGGCGCGTGTGGACATGCGCCGATCCTATCGAAGTTGACCGTGCTCCCAAGTTCTGCGTACGCTCGACTAAGTTGAGAGTGCAGTCAACTTTCTCAGACCCCTGCCAAAGGAGCTGACTTCCGTATGCCCGGAACACTCGCGATCTTCGGTGCCGGCCCTGTCCTCGGCCTGTCTCTCGCTCGTCGCTTCGGCCGGGAGGGGTTTCGGGTCGCGCTCGTGGCCCGTACCGAGCGCACGCTCGCGCCGCTCGTCGCCGCGCTCGCCGCGGATGGCGTCGAGGCGGCCGGGTTCCGCGCCGATGTCTATGACCACGACGCGACGGAGCGTGCCGTCGCGGACATCAAGCGCGCGTACGGGCGGATCGACGTCGCGGTGTTCAGTCCGGGTGGCGGCGACATGGGGGAGGGGATCGCGGCCACGCTGGACGTCGACGTGGCGAACGCCCGGCTGATGCTCGACCGTTTCGTGGTCTCGGCGGTGTCCCTCGTCTGGCAGGTCCTGCCGGACATGGCCGAACGGGGAGAGGGCGCCGTCCTGTTCACCGCCGGCCGGTCGGGCATCCACCCGACGCCGTACCTCGGCAACGCCGGCATGGCCCAGGCCGCGCTGCGCAACTACGTCCACACGCTCAACGAGTCCCTCGCGGGCACGGGCGTCTACGCGGGCGCCGTCAACATCGGCGCGCTCATCGAGGGCAGTGTGCCGCACCAGGGCGTCACCGCGTCCGGGCAGCCGCTCGACTTCGACCCGGAGGTGATCCACCCCGACGTGTTCGCCGACGCCTTCTGGGAGCTGTACGAGCGGCGTGACCGCGTCGAGATCCTGGTCGGCGCCTTCGGCCGGTAGGGCGGCCGCTCCGGCGGCGCCAGGGTCACCGTTCGAACTCGGTCAGCCAGCGGGTGAGGATCTCTTCGAGCAGTGCCGCCTGGCCGGGGGGGAGCGCGGCGAGGAGGCGGCGTTCGTTGCGCATGTGGGCGGTGAAGGCGGCGTCGATCAGGTCGCGGCCGGCGGGGGTGAGGGCGACCACGCGGGCGCGGCCGTCGGCGTGGGAGCGGCGGCGGGTGACGAGGCCGGCGTTTTCGAGGCGGTCGAGCCGCTTGGTCATCGCCCCGGTGGTGACCATGGTGTGCCGGGCCAGCTCGCCCGGCGCGCGTTCGAAGGGCTCTCCGGCGCGGCGCAGCGTGGCGAGGACGTCGAACTCGCCCTCTTCGAGCCCGTGCTCGCGGTAGACGGTGACGAGCTCGCCGGTCAGGTGCGCGGCGAGGCGGTGCAGGCGTCCGATGACGCCCTGCGGGGTGACGTCCACGTCGGGGCGCTCCCGTCGCCATTCCGCCTGGATTCTGGCCACATGATCCATAGTCGTCACATCTCCCAATATATCTTCCCGGGAAGCTATAGTCGCTTCCATGGAAGCTACATGGCGCTGGGTCCTCGTGACGGCGATCGCGCCGGTGACGTGGGGGACGAACTACTTCGTCATCCACGAGTACCTGCCGGCCGGCCACCCGTTGTGGGGCGCGGTGCTCCGGGCGCTCCCGGCGGGCCTGCTGTTGCTGGCCGTGGGCCGGCGACTGCCGACAGGCTCGTGGTGGTGGCGCTCGGCGGTGCTCGGCGCGCTGAACATGGGGGCGTTCTTCGCCCTGATCTACGTGTCGGCGCAGCTCCTGCCGACCAGCGTGGCCTCCACGATCATGGCCTCGTCGCCGGTGGTGATGATGCTCATCGCCTGGGCGATGCTGCGCGAACGCCCCGCCCTGCCCGCCTGCGCCGGTGCGGTGCTGGGCGTCGCGGGGGTGTACCTGATGCTCTTCAGCGGGCTCACCGCCGTGAACCTGTGGGGCGTGGCCTCGTCGGTCACGGCGATGCTGCTGTCCAGCCTCGGGTACGTGCTGGCCAAGAAGTGGGGGGACGGCACGAGCGTGCTCGCGTCCACATCCTGGCAGCTCATCGCCGGAGGGCTGGTGCTCGTCCCGTTCGCCGTCGTCGCCGAGGGCGCGCCCCCCGCGCTGGACGGCCCGGCCGTCGCCGGGTTCGCCTACGTCACGGTCGTCGCCACGGCGGTGGCCTTCGCGGCCTGGTTCGCCGGCCTGAAGCACCTGCGTGCCGGGACGGTCGGGCTGGTGGGCCTGCTCAACCCCGTCACCGGAGTGCTGCTCGGCACGCTCGTGGCCGCCGAGGCCCTCACCGTGCGGCAGGGGGCGGGTCTGGCGCTCGTCCTGGTAGGCATCCTCCTCGGCCGTCCCGCGACCCGGCCGCCGCGCGTCCCCGCGGAGACGGGCGCGGCCCCCGCGCCGTGCGCCCGGTGAGGGAGGGCTTGAACCCCCGTGACGGGCTCGGCCCGCGCCGCCTGAGGGGTGACGCCGGTTCGAGGTCTCAGGTCGCGCGGGGGGCGCAGGAGACGCCGGTGAGGAGGAGGGTGGGGGCGATGTTGCGGTTGGCCACGGTCTGCTGCTGTTTGACGCAGCCGGTGTCGTAGACGGCCGGATCGTCGCAGACGGCCCTGATCGAGGACAGGGTCTGCACGACGTCGCCGGTGACGTGGATGGGCGACAGAGGCTCGCACAGGCGGCCGTCGCGTATCCGGCGGGCCCGGTCGACCTGGGCGACGAAACGGCCGGTCACCGGGTCGCAGGTCGCGCGGCCGATGGCCTCGGCGTAGACGCCGTCGCGGACGTCGGCGAGCACGCCGGGCGCGGAGTCGGGGCCGGGGAGCACCGACAGCGTGGTCATGCGCGGCAGGGCCGCGTAGCGGTAGTCGGTGCGGTGCGCGTGCCCGCCCGGGTCGCCGGCGGCTCCGGAGGCCGGCCCGTCCGCCGAGGTGAGCGCCCCGGAGGTGAGCGTGCCCGCGACGTGGCCGGAGTCCAGGAGGGTGACCGCGCGGCCGGGGTTGCCGTGGTCGTCGGCGTGCAGGCTGGCCCACGAGGACGGGGCGGCGGAGTCGTCCACCACGGTGAGGCCGGGGTGGGAGAGCCGCCGGCCCATCAGCGCGCGCAGCCGGTTCTCCGGGTGCCGGAACACGTCGGCCTCCAGCAGGTGGCCGCACAGCTCGTGGAGCAGCACGCCCGAGCAGGCGGGCGCGGCGAGCATGACCGTCTCGCCGTCCGGGGGCGGGACGCGGACGGCGTGCAGGCGGTAGGCGGCGACGGCGTCGTCCGCCGCGGCGCCCACGGCGTCGGGCGGGAGGCGCGTGCCGGCGAAGGCGGGGCCGGTGAAGACCGCGGAGTCCGGCGGCCCCGCCCAGAGCAGCAGGCGGCCGCGGTGCCGGTCGGCGGACCGCACTGGGCCGCCCCTGCGGCACGCGGCGATCGACTCCAGCAGGACGAACACCCGGCCGCGGACGGGGACGCCGCCGGCCCGCTCGCGCACGACCGCCACCGCCGCCAGCAGCTCGTCCAGAACGCCCGCGTACGCGTCCTCGCCCGCCCCGGACCGCGCGTGGTCGCCGAGGCCCGCGACCACCTTTTCGCGGCGCGATTCCAGCCCGGACAGCGTCATGCCCTCGATGCCGTGATAGGAGCCGCGTTCCCCATGTTCGTCGAAATCGACGAAGAGGGCGCGGCGGGCCTGCGCGTAGACGTGGGCGGTTTCGGCGTCGCGCGCGGCGGCGTGGTGCGCGGCGTCCTGGACGGCCGCGGCGGTTCGCGCCCACGCGGCGGCGAGATCGGCCTGCGCGCCGTCCGTCACGGTAAAGGTCATATCCCCCGATATTAGCCGCCGAGTTGCGGGTCCGCGCATATCTCGCGCATATAACTCCGACTATAGAAACTGCCGGGCGCGTACCGTGATCATGCGGCCGCTGACCGTGTGTAAACCGCACCCCCAGGTGCGGATAATTGTTAAGGCGCGCCTTGAATAAAGGTGGCCGCACTGGCTCTGACCTGCGGTTTCATGTGTTATCGATTGCCCCGGTTCCGCGATGCACAATAGTCAGGAACGACGGCTTTTCGGGTCTTGCGATGCCCCAAACCGGCTACTACGATCGAGCCTCAATCCCGGTGAGATGGGGTCGTCTGCCTCATCTACCAGCCTGCTTTGGAGGTGAACTATGGGCGAGGACATCGTGGTCGAAGAGGAGCTGGGCACGAACGCCATCTGATTCCCCTTCGAATGCGCCGGCGTCGTATAACGCCGTGAAACGGCAACGACGGCGCCGGGTCGATTGGATTCGGACAATGCGTGTTCGTCCTCGTAGATCGAGCCCCCAGGGCCCGGTCTACGAGGACCTGGGTCCGCTGGAACGCTTCCTGGGAGGGATGAATTCATTGGCCACCGCACCGCCCGCCCCCGGCGAGGGCTGGGCACTGAGCGACGAGGTTGAGCACCTTATTCGCTGGGCGGCGAAGGTCGCGGAGGAGGAGTTCACGGGCGCCGACGGCGTCGACTCCGTCTACCTGGGCGGTTCGCTGCTCGCCGGCCTGGGCAGCCCCACCAGCGACATCGACGTCTTCGTGGTGCGGCAGGGCGTCACGGGCGACGAGGTCCCGGCACAGGTGGTGTCCGACTCCCGGCGTTTCGACGTCGAGTCGCTCCCTCCCGGCCACCTCCTGAAGCTCGCGCGCGACGTCACCGCGTTCCCGCGGGCGGCCTACACGAACCTGGAGGTCGTCCACCTCAGCGAGAGCCGGTACGACGCCGCGGTCCGCCTGCTCTACAGCAGGCCGGTGGCGGAGGGCGACGAGTACCGCGAGGCGGTCGCCCACCTGCGCGAGAACACGGTCCCGCTGACCCGCATGATCATGGCGAAATGGTCCACCGAGTGCATCAACATCCTGGAGGACGCGCTCGGCGCCCTGGCCGGGGAGTCCTACGACGACGCCCTGTTCAGCTCGGCGGAGCTGATGCAGCCCGCGGCGCAGGTGTTCCTCGCCGGATGCGGCGACCTGTACGTGAAGTACAAGTGGATACTCCGCAAGCTCCGCAGAAGCGCGGGGGAGAACTTCCCCTACGACGGGTTCTGCCGGCTCATGGGCTCCTGGCCGGACGGTGTCGCGGACAAGAAACGGCTGGTCGAGGACCGGATCCGCCTGTGCCAGGCCATGGCGGTGGCCGGGCTCACCGGCGGCTGGGACGGGCCCGCGGCCTCACGCTGGTCCACCTGGGACGTCCGCGGCCCGGGCCTGGTGCGCGCGCCGGAATGGATGCCGCTGCGCGCCGCCGACCGCATCGTGCTGGCGAAGTCCATCGACTCGGTGTACCGGCTGTCGGAGCAGGGGCTGACGCTGTGGGGGCTGTGCGACGGCCGCGAGCACTCCGTGGTGGTGGACGACATGGTGCGCCGGCTCGGCGACCCCGGGTTGCGGCCCGACGTCGAGAGATACCTCGACCGGTTCCTCCAGATGGGGCTGGTACGCGCGGGAGCGGGGGACTAGGAGATGGGGACCGCAGAGGGTCCGGAGCCCGCGCTGCACGCGGGCGTGGTGCTCGGCGCGGAGGGGACGCGCGCCCAGACGGCTCGTCTTGAGGGCCGTGAGCTGGTGTTGGAGAGCGGCTCCGGTGCGCCGCGCGACCTGGCCGGCGGCGGGTACTTCGTCGAGGCGCTCCCGGTCGAGATGCACTGCCACAGCATCGGCCAGGTCGACTTCTCCGACTTCTCCGGCATCGACCTGATCGAGCTCAACGCCGCCGCGGCCCGCGAAGGCGTCGTGTGCGTGCCCACGGTCTACCTCCGGCACGACAGGCTGGAGGAGTTCGTCACGTTCATGCGCCGGTTCCACGAGCTGCGCAAGCGCGGCGCGCTGCCGTTCGTGCCCGGCATGGCCCTGGAGGGCCCGCTGCTGGCCAGCCACGGCGGCACCCCCGCCGCCACGGTGTGGCCGCCGAACCGGCACGAATGGGAACGCCTGGCCATGTGCGGACGGCTCGGCCTGCTCTACATGGTCATCTCGCCCGACTCGCTGACGCCCGACTCCGACCTGTACGACCGGCTCGACCGCAAGCACCCGGACCTGCCGTGGATCATCAGGCTCCTGGTCGAGTCCGGCGTGCGCCCCGCGCTCGGCCACTACACCAAGGCCGACGCCGCGCGGGCCGCCGAGCTGACCTACGAGCTCGTGAACGTCGCCTGGTCGGTGGAGACGCCGCTCAAGGGCACCCGGGTGGTCACCGACCACCTGTTCAACGACATGCCCCTGCCGATCAAGCACGCGTTCCGCACCCGCAGGGCCCGGGAGCGGCGCGACGCCCTGATCGCCTCCTACGACCTGCCGTCCTGGAACCTGTCGGACCTCCCCGAGCAGGTCGGCCCGGTCGCCGCCGCCATCATGCGGCTGTGCGCGGCCGGTCGCGTGGCCTCCTGCGTGAACTTCGACGGCGAGCACGTCGACCTGGCGATCGCCGCCCGCGCGGTCGAGGTCGTGGACCGCAGGAACATCATGCTCATGACCGACCGCTGCGACGCCGCGCGGCTCGGCGGCCAGGCGCTGCACCACAACCCCGAGAACTCCCTGTGGTACCAGGACGACGACGTCGTGGCGGCGGGGTCGCAGCCCATCGACCGGCAGATCGGCAACGCCCGCGCGGCCGGCGTCGGCGAGGACGAGATCTGGGACCTGGTCTCCTTCACCGCCTACGCCGCGTTCGGCCTCGGCGACGACCCCTGGCTCGGCCCGGGCGTCGGCTCGTTCGTCCTGCCCGAGGACGCGGCGGGGGACGCCTCCCTGCGGCGCGTCGCGACGCTCGCCGCCGCGCCGCCGCGGAGGCCCCGGTGAGCGGCCCCGCGCCGCACGGCGGCCTCGCCGTGCGCGAGCTGCGCCGGGTCTTCACGAGCAGGAAGAAGCCGCCCCGCACGGCGCTGGACGGCGTCACCTTCGACGTCGCGCCCGGCGAGCTGGTCACCCTGCTCGGCCCGAACGGCGCGGGCAAGACCACGACCGCCCGCATCCTCGTCACCCTGCTCGAACCCACCTCGGGGACGGCCACCGTGGCGGGCGCGGACGTGCGGACCGAGCCCCGCGCGGTCCGCCGCCGCTGCGGATTCTCCTTCGGCGGCGACACCGGCCTCTACCCCCGGCTCACCGCCCTGGAGAACCTCAGGTTCTTCGGCACCATGTACGGCATGGCGGGCCGCCCGCTGACCGCGCGCGCGTCCGAGCTGCTCGGCGAGATGGGCCTCGGCGACCGCGCCGGCGACAAGGTGGAGACCTTCTCGCGCGGCATGCGGCAGCGCCTGCACATCGCCAGGGCCCTGCTGCACGACCCGCCCGTCCTGGTCCTGGACGAGCCGTCCGCCGGCCTGGACCCGGCGGCGGGCCGCCAGCTCAGGACGCTGGTGCACAAGCTCGTCGACGACGGCCGCGCCGTGCTGCTGACCACGCACGACCTGGTGGAGGCCGAGCAGCTCAGCGACCGGGTGCTGGTGCTGCGCGCGGGGGTCGTCATCGCCGAGGCGTCCCCCGCCCGGCTGCGCGCGCTCGCCGGCGACGCGCTCGGCACGCGCATCCAGCTCGAACTGCACGAGGACGTGGCGGCGCCGGAGGCGGCCCTGGCCGCGTGCCCCGGACTGCGCGGCGTCCGCGTGGAGGGCGGGGTGTGGGCGGTCGACGTGACCGACGGCCCCGCCGCCGCGACGTGGATCCTCCAGACGTTCGGCTCCCAGGTCGTCAACCTCAGCGTCGCGCCGCCGTCGCTGGAGGACGCCTACCTGGACCTGGTCGGGGACCCGGCGTGACCGCCGTCGTCCTCGGCTCGGCGCGCACCCACCTGCGCCAGCAGGGCATGACGCCGCTGACGTGGATGACCGGCGGGGTGCTGCCCGTCTGCCTGGCGTGGATCCTGCACGTCAAGACCGGCGAGTCCGGGCTGCGGCTCGTCGCCGGGGTCAGCGCCGCCGCCATGATCGACACCGTGGCGATCCTCATCGTGTTCGCCGTCCTGTTCGAGCGCCAGTGGAACACGCTGGAGATGGCCGCCGCCGCGCCCCGGGGCGTCCTGCCCATGCTCGCCGGGCGGTTCCTCGGCATCGCCGTGCAGGCCCTGCCGTCGCTCGTCGTCAGCGGCGTCTTCGTCCAGCTCGTCTGGGGCGGCGTCAGGATCGACCGGCCGCTGCCCACGCTGCTCGGCATGCTCGTCCTCACGGTGTCCGTCGTGGTCGTCATGCTCCCGCTCGCGGTCACCGTGCTCCGGTTCCGCTACGCCGCCGGCATGACCAACGGCGTGCCCGCCCTGCTGCTCGCGGTCAGCGGCGCGCTGATCCCCATCTGGCAGATGCCGCCGCTCCTGCAGAGCTGGGCCAGGGCGCTGCCGCTCACGTGGGCCGTGGACGCCGTCGAGGGCGGCGACTGGAACGACCTCGGCGTCGCGACCGCCCTCGCGGCGGCGTGGGCCGTGGTGGGCGCCGCGCTGTTCCACCTGGCCCTGCGCGGCATGCGCGGCGAGCCCGACGCCTACCGGATGTGACGCGATGAACCGCGTGCTCACCCACGCCTGGCTGTCCTACAAGGGCCTGTTCACCTGGCTCAACCCGTGGGGGTACCTGTCGTCGCGCATCGTGCGCCCGCTGGCCCTCGGCGCGGTGTTCGTCTCGCTCGGCGGGGGCGCCTTCGCCGACCGGGAACGGCTGCTGGTCGGCGCGACGCTGCTCACGATGTCCGGCAGCGTCCTGCTCGGCGTCGGCCTCGCGGTCGGCAACGAGCGCGGGTACAACACGATGGGCGGCCTCCTGGCCGCGCCGCACCGCCTCCCGGGCACGCTCGTCGTCCGGGCGCTCCCGCACGTGGTCGACGGCCTGATCACCACCGCGATGACCGCGGCCATCGTGGCGGGCCTGTTCGGCATCTCCCTGGACGCCGGCCAGTGGCTGCGGCTCGCCGCCGCGGTGGCGGCCGTCGGGCTGAGCGGTGCGGGCCTCGGCCTGGCCGCCTCCTCCTACGCCGTGCGCTACCGCGACGTGTTCCTCGTGCCGAACCTGTCCCAGGTCGCGCTGATCGGACTGTCCGGCGCGCTGGTGGAGGTGGAGCACCTGCCGGAGGTCCTGCGGTGGGTGTCGGCCGTCCTGCCCGTGCACCACGCGATGGAGGCGGTCGCCCCGGGCGGCGGCCTGGCCGCCGGGCTCGCCGCCGAACTGCTCGTCGGCGTGGCCTGGGGGGCCGCCGGCTGCGCGCTCATCACCTGGACCGCGCGCCTGGCGCGCACGCGCGGTTCGTTCGACCTGACCTGATGGCATGGACTGGAGGGTGAACCGACGTGTCCGACGTTCTCGATGCGCTCGACAAGCTCGACGTGGACTGGACGAACCTGCCCGAGACGCACCGCACGACCCGTGAGATCCTCGCCGAGCTGGCCGCCGACCGGCGGACGCTGCGGACGATGATCGACCGGGTCCGCGAGACGCCGTCGCTGCTGGCGCTGTGCGAACGGCACCGCCTGCTCGACAAGATCGTCGTGCACGACGCCCCGAACGGCGTGCGGCTGCGCGTCCACATCTCCACCAAGGAGCACCGCGACCGCCCGCACGACCACCGGTTCTCCTTCACCAGCAGGATCCTCACCGGCGCCTACCGGCACACCCGCCACGAGCTGGTCGGCGAGCTGGACGAGTCCGTCCCCTGGCACGTGCAGGACGACGTCGACGCGGTGCTGTCCGAGGCCAAGGCGGTGCCGCGCTTCGTCACCCGGCAGACCGCGGGCAGCACGTACTCGCTGCACCACACCGAGGTCCACACCACCTTCACCACGCCCGACACCGTCTCGCTGTTCCTGCGCGGCCCCTCCGAGAAGGACCGCTCGCTGATCACCGAGCGGGAGACCGGGCGGCTGTGGTGGCGGTACGGCGCGGACAAGGAACGGCAGGACCGCCGCGCCCGCAAGCAGATGCAGCCGGCGGAGTTCGAGGAACTGGTCGGCCGGCTGCACCGGCTCGACGTGATCTGACGGGGGACGCGCACGTGACTTCCATCCAGACCTCCGGGACCCGCCCCGTGCCCACCGAGGACGAGATCCTGGCCGTGATGCACGACCTGCCCGCGGTGAACTGGGACGACATCGAGGACGCCGCCCGGGTCACCCACGAGATCGCCCACCGGCTCGGCGACGACCGCGCGCTGCTCGCCGCCCTCGTGGACCGGGTGCCCGGGGTGCCCGCGCTGCGGGAGAAGTGCGAGTGCCACGCCCTCGACGACAAGATCGTCATCTGGGACGAGCCGGAGAAGGGCCTGCGCATCCGGCTGCGGCTGGCCAACACCGACCAGTACGAACGGGTGCACAACCACCGCTACTCGTTCACCGCCTACCTGCTGCACGGCGTCTACCACCACACGCTGTACGCCACCGACCAGGTCCTGGACGAGAACGCCGACGTCAGCCGGTTCTGGCCGTACTTCGTGCGCGAGGAGCGCACCGGCGACGTGATCACCCTGCACCACGAGCAGCTGCACACCACCATCACCGACCCGGACACGATCTCGCTCATGATCCAGAGCCCCGCCCAGAAGCGCAGGGCCTTCATGATCAGAAGGTCGGACGGCCACGTGTGGTGGCGTCTCGGCGCGGCCGACGAGGACGACGCCCGCAAACGCGAGATCCGCATGCCCGACGAGCGCTTCACCTACTGGCGCGACCGCCTCGCGCACCTGGGCGTCCTGTGAACGACCTGCTCCCCGCCACCGGCACGACCGACCGGGTCCTCGTAACCCCGGCGACGCCGGCCGGCACGTCCGGGACACCCGGTACGTCCGGCGTGACCCGGCTGGACTACGGGCCCGGCGAGCGTCAGCACGTGCTGGTCTACCGGCCCGCCACTCCCGCCAGGGCCGCGGTGGTGCTCGTGCACGGCGGCTTCTGGCGTCCGGAGAAGGACGCGGCGAGCATGGAGGCCGCCTGCCTGGACCTCGCCGCGCGCGGGGTCCTCGCCGCGAGCGCCGAGTACCGGACCGTGGGCGCGGGCGGCGAGTGGCCGGGCTGCGCCGACGACGTGACGGCGGCCGTGCGGGCGCTGTGCGAGAGCTCCGGCGTGCCGCTCGCGGCGACCGTCCTCGCCGGGCACTCGGCGGGCGGGCACCTCGCCCTGGTCGCCGCCACGCGCCTCGGCGGGCTCGGCGCCGTGGCCGGCCTGGCCCCGATCACCGACCTGGAGGCCGCAGAACGCGACGACCTCGGCACGGGGGCCGTGCGCGGCCTGCTCGGCGGCCGGGCCGCCGCCGAACGGCCGGACGCGTCCCCGCTGCGCGGCCCGGCGCCCGGCTGCCCGGTACTGCTCGTGCACGGCGCCGCCGACCAGGCCGTCCCGGTCTCCCAGACCACCTCCTACGCCGACGCCGTGCGCGCGAAGGGCGGACGGGTCCGGGTCCGCCTGATCCCGGAGGCCCGCCACATGCACCTGGTCAAACCCGGCCGCCCGGCCTGGCGGGACGTGTCCGACGAGCTCCTGTCCCTCACCGGGAACCTCCGATGACCGCCGCGCCGCTTCTCGACGGGCGGCCGCGGCCGTTGCGGGTGATGGCGCTGGTCTCGGCCACGGGGGCGAACCTGACGACCACCCTGGAGCTGGCCGCGGAGCGCCCCGACCTGCTGCGGGTCGTGCTCGTCGCCTCCGACCGCGAGCGGGCGGGCGCGCTGGACGTCGCGGCCCGCGCGGGGGTGCCCACCTGGCCGGGCCGGTTCGCCGCCGAGTGCGGCAACCACCGCGCGTGCGTCACCGAGGAGGACCGCGCCGCCTACCGGGCGCGCGCCGAGGCGTTCCACGACCGCCTGCTCGCCCGGGTGCGGGAGTTCGAGCGCGCGGACGGCGAGATCGACCTCGTCGTGCTGGCCTACCACCGCTGGATCCACGGCGGCTTCCTCGCCCACTTCCGCGACCGGATCATCAACCAGCACCCCGGCGACCTGGCGTCCCTGGACGGCTCCGGCGCGCGTGCCCTGGTCGGGATGGACCCGGTGGGCGTCGCGCTGCGCCGGGGCGACACGGCCACCCGCACCTCGACGTTCCTGGTCGACGACACCCACGACGGCGGCCCCGTCCTCGCCCGCGGCCCCGCGCTGGAGTACCACGGCCCGAGGCCGCCGTCCCGCGAGGACGTCGACGCGCACGAGCGGCGCCAGAAGGCGCACAGCGACCGCCCGGTCCTGCGCTGGGTCCTCACCGCGCTCGCCGAGGGCCGCCTCGCCCTCGACCCGTCCCGCCCCCGCCCGGACGGCACCGCGGCGGTCCTGCTGGACGGCGCCGAGACCCCTCTCGGCGGCCACGACCTCGCCGCGGACCCCACCCACGAGCAGGACCGTGCCGGGGCGAAGGCGGGTGCCTCGTGACCGCGCTCGCCGACGCCGCCCTCGACACAAGCGACGTGCCCGAGGAGTACTGCGCGGCGCTGACCAGGGCCGCCGTCAAGGCGGAGCTCTACCGGACCGACCCGTACTTCCGGCACGGCGCGTTCCGCACGGACGTCGGCGACGCCCTGGCCACGACGTTCGTGGTCGCCAAGCCGGACGCGGTCGCGGGCCGGCGTATCCCGCCCGTGCTGGAGTTCCTGGACGAGAACGGCTTCGCCGTCGTGGCGGCGGCGCGCTTCCGGTTCACGCCGCTGCTGACCCGCGAGGTGTGGCGGTACCAGTTCAACATCGCGAGCTGGGCGCGCGCCGAGGTCGTCGACCTGCTGCTGCCCGCAGGCGACAGCCTCCTGCTGATCCTGCGCGACACCCTGCCCGCCACCCTGCCCGCCACCAAGCGCGGCCCGCTGCCCGCCGCGTGCCGGCTGGCCGCGCTGAAGGGCGCCGCCGACCCGCGCTCCCGGCGCGGCGACAACCTGCGCACCCGCCTCGGCGGCCCGACCACCCTGTTCAACTTCGTCCACACCGCCGACGAGCCCGCCGACGTGGTCCGCGAGCTGGCCCTGCTGGAGCTGGCCACGGGCGCCCCCCTGATCGCCACGGCCCGCCGCACCGGCCCGGTGCCGGACGCCGAGCTGTCCGCCGCCGTCCAGGCCCTGCACGACGCCTGCCCCGCGCACGACCTGGACGCGCGGGCGAGCCTCCGCCGCCTCGCCGCCTGCCCGGACGAGCGGGTCGCGCGCCTCGCGCGGCGTGCGCTGGACGGCGACCCGTCCGCCGGCTGGTCGGCCCTGCTCGACCTGTTCCCCGGCCGCACCCCGCCCGCCCCGCTGCTGTGGGACGTGCTCTCCGTCGCGACCGGCCAGATCGAGAGCAACGTCCCCGGCCTCGCCCCCCAGATCCCCACCGTCGCCGCCCACACCTGGCTCGACGACCCGGGCGAGACGCCCACGGCCCGGCGGCGCGAGGAAGGCCGCGGCGTCGTGACCGCACGCTCCGGCGGCGAGGAGGAGGCGTCGTGACGGCCAGAGAGATCCCCGGCTGGATCGCGGCCGGCGACCTGGTGTACCGGACCCCGCCCGAGGTCCGCTTCGCCCGCGCCTCGGGCGTGCGCCTCTACGACGAGGAGGACCACGAGTACGTCGACGCCGAGGCCGCCAACGGGGCGCTCGCCCTCGGCTACGACCGCGAGTTACTCCGCGACGCGTGCGAGCGGGCCATGGACCTGCCCGCGCTGCCGTCGTTCTGCGAGTCCGGCCTGCGGCTGCGGGTGCTGGAACGGCTGGCGGGCCGCTTCTCGCGCGCCCTCGGCGCCCCCGGCCGGGTGGCGGTCGAGCTCGGCGGGGCGCAGGGCATCGAGATGGCCATGCGCGTCGTCGCCGCCAACCGCGGCGGCGGCACGGTGCTGACGTTCCAGGGCGGCTACCACGGCCGTTCGCCGTTCACCGCGCACCTCAGCGCCAGCAGCCGGTACCGTGCCGCCCAGCCCTGGCCCGGCCCCGACGTGGTACGGCTGCCGTACCCCGACTGCGCGACCTGCGTCCACCGTCCCTCCGGCGGCGGCTGCAACCCCGCCTGCGCCGCCGCGATCGAACGCCTCGGAACCGAGGACCCGTTCGGCGTCCCGCCCACGGGGGTCGCCGCGCTCGTCGTCGAGCCCCTGCTGAACGTCGGCGGCTTCGTGCTGCCGGACAGCGGCCACCTGCGGCGGGTCGTGGACCACGTCCGCTCCCTGGGCGGGCTGATCGTCGTGGACGAGATCTTCACCGGCCTGCACCGGCTCGGTCCCGAGTGGGGCTTCCAGCTCCACGGCATCGAGCCGGACATCGTGGTGGCCGGCAAGGCCCTGACCAACGGCCTCACCGCGTTCAGTTGCGTGTGGGCGCGCGAACCCCTGGCCGCGCCCGAGGTCTTCCCGCCCGGCAGCCACTCCTCGACCTTCGCCGGCAACCCGCTCGCCCTCGCCGTCGTGGACGCCGTCCTCGACCGCTGGGACGCGCCGGACACCCCCGCGCGGACGGTGCCGGCGCTCGCCGCCCGCCTGGAGGACGCCCTGTCGCCCCTGGCCAAGCGGGATCTGGTCCGCGCCGTGCGCGTCGTCGGCGGCGTGGCCGTGGTCGAGCTGGAGGGCCCGCACGCGTCCCGGCTGCGCGCGATCGCCTCCCGGCCGCGCGCGGGACGGCCCGGCCTGCTGCTCGCGAGCACGGGCATGGCGCCCTCGGCCGTCGCCCTGCATCCGCCGTTGATCACGGCGGGCGAGGACGTCAACCTGGTGGCGGAGCTGTTGGAACAGGCCATAGGGGAGCTGGAAAATGGGATCTGAGTCGCCGCTGTACTCCTGGCAGCCGAAGGCCGTCGTGTTCGACTGCGACGGGCTGCTCATGGACACCGAGCCGTGCTGGACGGTCGCCGAGACCGAGCTGTTCGCCCGCCGCGGGCTGCCGTTCGGCGTGGAGCAGAAGGCACTGGTGATCGGCAGGTCGCTCCCCGACGCCGCCGAGGCGGTCGCCGAGCTCTTCCAGGAGCCGGGCCGCGGCCCCGCCATCGCCGACGAACTGCTCGGCCTCGTCGCCGAGGTCGTCGGGAGCCGGGCCGAGGCGATGCCGGGCGCGCACGACCTGGTCGCCGCCGTCGCGTCCGCCGTGCCGGTCGCGGTGGCCAGCAACTCGCCGCGCGCGCTGCTGGAGGCGGCGCTGCTGCGCGGCGGCTTCACCGGCGTCTTCCCGGTCAGCATCGCCGCCGACGAGGTGGACGATCCGAAGCCCGCGCCGGACATGTACCTGCGGGCGTGCGAGATGCTCGGCGTCGCGCCCGGGGACGCGCTCGCCTTCGAGGACTCGATGACCGGCCTGCGCTCGGCCCGCGCCGCCGGGCTGCGCGTCGTGGGGGTGCCCACGCTGCACCACGACGACTTCCCCGCCGACCAGGTCGTCGCGTCTCTGGGGGACGACGGCCTGGTCGGCTGGGTCCGGCGGTGGCCGATATGACGTGGGACGACCCGATCGTCTGCGTGTGCCGTCACGTCAGCGAGGACACCATCGTCCGCGCCATCCGGGCGGGCGCCGACACGCTGGAGAAGGTGCGGGTCACGAGCGGCGCGAACACCGGCTGCGGCGGCTGCGCGGAGGAGATCGAGGAACTGATCGAGGACGTGATGAGCGAGGCATGCGCCCCGGACCTCGGATGAGCGACCCGACCGGCGCGAGCGCACCCCGTCCGGAGCCCGGCTCGGCCGAGGCCGCCGAGCGCCTCGCCGGGGCCGGGCCCGCCGACCTGCTGACCGTGGCCAGGTCGGACGCCGTCCTGTCCGGCGACCTCGCGGCCCCGGCGCTGCGCACCACCCACGACATGGGCGCGGTGTGCCGGGTGTGGACGCCCGACGGGTCCGGTTTCGGCGAGGCGGCGCTGCCGTGGCAGGGCATGGCCACGGTCGGCGCGGGCCGCCGGCTCGCGCAGGCCCTGGCCCGGTGCCGCCACCCGGTGCGGCCCGCCCCACCGGGCGAGCGCCCGGGCTTCGCGGGCGGTTCGGTGGCGGGGTTCGAGGAGGAGCCCTGCGACCCGGCCGCGATCCGTGAGGCCTGGGCGGTGGTGACCGGCACGCTGTCCGGGCTGCTCGGCGACCGCCTGCACCGGGTGGTGCTCGGGCACAGGACGCTGCGCCGCGTCTACGTCGACTCGCTCGGCGCCGCCGCGGCGGAACGGGTCGAGCTGGCCTGGTGCACGGTGTCCGCGAAGACGGGCGGCCTGTCGCTCACCCGCACCTGGGTCGGACCCTCGCCGGCCGCGATGCGGCGCGCCCTGGACGGACGGCTGCCCGAGCCGCTGTCCGACCTGCTGGCGCCCGAGCCGGTGGGGGAGGGCTGCGCGGTCTCGCCGTGGGCCACCGCCCAGTTGCTGCAGGTGCTGGCCGGCCAGCTCACCGGAGGAGAGGGCCCCCTCGCCGCCTCGGCGGGCGTCCCCGGGTTCGGCGCCGGCCCGGGGGACGGGCGCGTCAGCGTCCTCGACCACGCCTCGTGGGGCTTCGCCGACCGCCTCTTCGACGACGAGGGCGTCCCGGCCAGGCCCGCCGTGCTGCTCGCGCACGGCAGGCCCGCCGACGGGATCGTGGACCTGCGCGGCGCCGCGCGGACGGGCGCGCGGCCGATGGGCCACGCGGCCCGTCCCCGCTGGGACGACCCGGTCGAGGCGTGGCCCCGGTGCCTGGAGTTCGCCGACCTGGCCGAGAGGCGGGGGAGCGGGACCCCGCTGCGCCTGCTCGAACTGCGGGGCAGGGCGGTCGGCCACGACACGGCGAGCGGGTCGCTGCGCCTCACCGGCCTGCTGGCCCGCGAGGACGGCGCGATACGCCCGGTCTCGATGACCACCCGCGTCGACGCGGTCCTGCGCGGCATCGCCCGCCACCCGGACTCGGCACCCGTGACCGTTCCCCTGCCCAAAGGAGTCGCCAGGGCGGCGACGCTCACCGTCGATCCCGGCGAGTGGAACATGACCTGACCGCGCGCCGCTCGCCCGGCGAACGACCGGGAACGGCCCGTCGCGGCCGCACGCCGTGAGAAAGGACAAGGCGAGAGGAACGTGAACGTGACAGAGGGAACCCAGGACCTGGTGGCGCCGGTCGCCGCGCGGCTGCGCGCCGCGAAGATCGGCCTGCGCGCCGGGGAGATAGCCGACTGGGATCGGGAGGCCGCGCTCCTGGTGGCGAGCGCCTCGGCGGACGACCCGGCCCGCGGCCTCGACCGGCTCGTGGCCGACCGCGTGCGCGGGGTGCCGCTCGGCTACCTGACCGGAGCCGAGACCTTCCTCGGCGACGATTTCGCGGTCGAACCCGGCGTGATCATCCCGCACCCGGCCACCGAGCTGCTCGCCCTGCTCGCCGTCCGGGCCGTGGACCTCTACGCGGGAGGGGAGGCCCGTCCCGGCCTCCTGGAGGTCGGCGTGGGCTCGGGCGCCGTCGCGGTGTCGGTGCTCAAGCGCCGTCCGGCCGTCGAGGCCCACGGCAGCGAGCTGTCGGCCGCGGCGCTCCGCCTCACCAGGGACAACGCGGCCCGGCTCGTCCCGGCCCCGTACACCCTCAAGCTCTACCAGTGCTACTTCACCGACGAGCTCTTCGCGCCGTTCACCGCCGACCCGCCGCGAAACGTCCAGGTCGTGGTGTCCAACCCGCCCTACCTGGCGGACACCGACCAGCTCTCGGAGGCCACCAGGAAGTCCGGGCTGGCCCACCTCAGCTACTCGCCCGACAACGACCCGTCGTGGTTCCTCCGCCAGGTCACCGCGGACCCCGAGGGCTACCTGGCCCCCTCGTGCAGCATCGTCATGGAGTGCGCCGAGTGGTACTTCACCGACCACGAGAAGGTGCTCACCGAGGCGGGCTGGCAGGTCGAGCTGTTCGACCGGCAGAAGTACGTCTCGGTGTTCGGCGCCTCGCCGGACATGCGGCCCATGAGGCCGAGCGGCCACCGGGTCCTGCACGCCTGGCGCGGCGAGGGCCGTCCCCTGGCCTGACCACTCCGCGGGCCCCGGCCGTACGGCGCCGTGCCGCGCGGCCGGGGCCCGTTCTACGCTCGTGGTATGCGCATCGTGTCGCTGCTGCCCGCCGCCACCGACCTGGTCGCCTCCCTCGGCCTGGCCGGTGACCTGGTGGGGCGCACACACGAGTGCGACTGGCCTCCGGAGGAGGTCGGATCCGTCCCCGTGGTGACCCGGGCCGAGCTGGCGACCGACCGGATGACCAGCCGGGAGATCTCCGACGCCGTCGGCGGCGCGGCGCACCGCGGCTCGTCCCTCTACGCCATCGACGTCCAGCGCCTGGCCGGGCTGGCCCCGGACGTGATCCTCACCCAGGACCTGTGCGACGTGTGCGCCGTCTCCTACACCGCCGTGTCCGACGCGGTGCGGGTCATGGGCGCGGCGCCCCGCGTGATCAGCCTGGAGCCCCGCACGCTGGACGACGTCCTCGGATGCCTCCTGCGCGTGGGTGAGGTGCTCGGCGTGCCGGAGGTCGCCGCACGGAAGGCCGGCGAGCTGCGCGACCGGCTCGCCGCCGTGCGGGCCGCGGTGGCCGGACGCCCGCGCCCGCGCGTGGCGGCGATCGAATGGCTGGACCCGCTGTGGCCGGCCGGTCACTGGGTTCCCGAGCAGATCGGCACGGCGGGCGGCGAGCCGCTGCTGGCCGCGGCGGGCGAGCACACCGGGGCGATGGAATGGGATCGGCTGCGCGCCGCCGAGCCCGAGGTGGTCGTGCTGATCCCGTGCGGCTTCACGCCCGGGCGCACCGAGGCGGAACGGTCGTCGCTCACCGGCCTGCCCGGCTGGTCCGGCCTGCCCGCGGCGCGCGACGGCCGCGTGTGGGTGCTCGACGGGCCCGCCTACTTCAACCGCCCCGGCCCGCGCGTGGTGCGTGGCGCCGAGATCCTCGCCCACGTCCTGCACGGCGTGGCCGCCGGCGCGCCGGTCACCCGTGCCGAGGCGCGCCCCCTTCCCGAGTAGCCGGCGTTCCCCGTCATTTCCCGCTCACCGCGCCGAAACCTCGAAAGCCACACTCCCCAGCACACGGCCGGCGTACAAGTACGCAATTTTGCTGATATGCCGCCTCCTGTCCGCTGATGCATTGTTTGGTCGGTCGCCGAGAAGATCGACGACGCCAAGGAGTTCATCCGAATAACGGGCGAACGACATCAGCCAAGGAGGCTTCCATGAAGTCGACCACGAAGATCAAGAAGATCACGGTCCGGCGCACCAGCGACGTCCGCCTGACCTCCGCCACGTGCCAGTGCACCTACCCGGCAGCCAACTGACGCACGGCGGCGCATGAACCGGTGCTGTGCGCGCGTCGCCGTGCGCACAGCACCCGCCGCGCCAGGCGCCCGCCACATCCAGCCGCGGGGGAATGGAGTAGATCATGTACGACGTCGCGGTCGCCTTCCACGAGCTGAGCTTCGTCCCCGAGGGGGACGAGGTGGTGGTCGGCAGGGTCGACACCGACTCCTACGCGGTGCTTCCCGGCGACGGCGCCGCCCTGCTGCGGAAGATGGCGGAGGGCATGCCCCCGGACCAGGCCGCGCGGTGGTACGAGTCCACCTACGGTGAGCAGGTCGACATGGACGAGTTCCTGGAGACGCTGCACGAACTGGGGTTCGTCCGGTCCGGCGAGACTGCGGACGGCGAGGCGCATGGCGGGGCGGCCCCCGGCCGCCTCCCGCTGCGATGGCTCGCCCGCGCGGCGTTCTCCCCCTTCGCCGTCGTCGTCTACGTCGCGGTCCTCGCCGCCTGGCTGCTCGCCGCCGTCCGCCACGGCGACCTGCTGCCCCGGCCCCGCCACATGTTCTTCACCGATTCGCTGATCGTCGTCCAGTTCGGGATCCTCTTCGGCCAGCTTCCGCTGATCTACCTGCACGAGGCCTCCCACATGCTCGCCGGGCGCCGCCTCGGCCTGCGCAGCCGGCTCGGCATCAGCAACCGGTACTTCTACATCGTCTTCGAGACGAAGATGAACGGCCTGCTCAGCGTGGAGCGCAGCAAGCGGTACATGCCGTTCCTGTCCGGCATGGCCTGCGACGTCGTGGTGTTCTCCCTGCTCGGGCTGCTCGCCGACCTCACACGCACGCCCGGGGGCGACTTCTCCCTGATCGGGCGGATCGCGCTCGCGCTGGCCTTCACCGTCCTGACCCGCTTCATCTGGCAGTTCCAGCTCTACCTGCGCACCGACCTCTACTACGTGTTCGCCACCGCGCTCAACTGCCACGACCTGCACGACGCCAGCACGGCGCTGCTGCGCAACAGGATCTGGCGGCTGCTCGGCAAGCCGCGCCGCGCCGTCGACGAGCAGCAGTGGACCGAGCACGACCGCAGGGTCGGCCGGTGGTACGGGCCGTTCATCCTCCTCGGCGTCCTCGTCATGCTCGGCTTCGTGGTGCTTGGCTCGCTGCCTGTCACCGTGCAGTACGTCGAGGTCGCCGTCCAGGGCCTGCGCGCCGGGCCGTCGCACGCCGCCTTCTGGGACGGAGCGGTGGCCATGGTCCTGCTCGTCACCTGGCTGGTCCTGCCGGCCTACCTGTCCTGGCGCAAGCGCCGGCCCGCCCGGACCCGGCCCGCCGGACCCGTCCTCACCGAAGGAGTGAACTGATATGCCAGCCCAGGGCCGCCACCCGGCTCGCCGGCCCCACCTGAGGATCACCGGACCCCGCCGCGCCGACCGGCTGCGCCGCGCGGCCGAGGAGACCGGCGAGCACGCCGTCGTCTGCGGGTGCCACCGTCGTCTGCGCGGCCCCTACACCGGAGCGGACACGGCGCTGCGCGCCCTGCTGCCCGACGCGTACGCCCGGTGGCCCGAGCTGGTCGACCGTCACCGGGTCGAGCTCCTGTACGGCATCCCGGAGCTCGCCGAGATCGTCGGGCCCGCGCCCCAGCAGCTCGCGTTCACCGGGCCCTTCGAGCAGCGGACCCGCTTCTACGGCGCCCACATGATCCGCTGCATGAACCAGGGCATCGTGACGTTTCTGGCCGAGTACGCGCGACGGCTGGCCGACGCGGGCGGCGCGCCGCCGTGCCTGGTGTTCGAGGACGTCCACGCGGCGGAGGACACGACCCAGGAACTCGTCGCGCTGCTGCTGCGCAGATGCGACCCCGGCACGCTGCGGGTCGTGGTCTCCGGCGCGGACGAGGAGCTGACGCCGGAGCTGGCCGGGGCGCTGGCGCGCTACGCCGACGCCGTCCACGTGGCGGAGTCGCCCCCGGACGCCGAGGACCGGCGAGGGACGGAGGAGCTGGTCAGGGCCTATGTCGCGGCGGACGGCACCAGCGACGATCCCGCCGAGAACGCCGCCTACGCCGCCGCGGACGAGGCGTTCGTCCGCGAGCTGCACGACCTGCGCGCCGACGAGCTGACGCCGGGCGCCTCCTCGGGGACCAAGATGGGCGCGATCCCGTACCACCGGGAACGCGGCGCGGACCCGGGCGGCCGCGGGCGCGAGGCGCTCACCGACGCCCTGCGGGTCAGCGCCGTGATCGGCTTCTCCGCCGCCACCCTCGACATCGGGCTGCGCGGCCGGGCGGTCACCGACCCGTCCGCTCACCCCGACGACTTCCGCAGGTTCACCGCGCTGGCCGCCAACGCGCTCGTGCCGCTCCGCCGCTACGACGAGTCGTACGACCTCTGCATGGATCTGCGCAGGCGGTTCACCGACCCCAACGCCCACATGATCAGCAGCTACGGCATCGCCATGCTGTACACCCGGTTCTACTCGCCGCGCGACCACGAGACCGCGCTGGCCTGGCAGAACAACGCCGTGGCGATCGCCGCCCTGCTCCCCGACCCCAGGGAGCGCCTGCTGCGCCAGGTCTTCAACGACAACGCCCTCGCCCTCATCGAGATGCACCGCGGCAACCTGCTGCACGCCCTGGACCTGGTCCGAACGGGCATGGAGCGGCTGGACGCCGCGCTGGACCCCGACGACTGGGTGGTGCACCGCTCCCAGCTCCTCTACAACCGCACCCGCCTGCTGGCCGCGCTCGGCCGCCACGACGAGGCCTACGCCGACTTCACCACGCTCATCGAGATGGACCCGTACTACACCGACTACCTCAGCGAACGCGCCAAGCTCTCCCGCAAGCGAGGCGACCTCGCCGCCGCGCTCGCCGACTACGACCGCGCCGTCACCATGGCCCCGCCCTTCCCCGAGCTGTACTACAACCGGGCCACCGCGCGGCTGGAGACCGGCGACGTCGAGGGCGCGCTGGACGACCTCGGCTACGTGCTGGAGATGGAGCCGCAGGACATGCCCGCCCGGCTGCGGCGCGCGGAGCTGTACCTGGACGGCGGCGACCTGGACGCGGCCGAGGCCGACGTGGCGGCCGGCCTCGCGCTGCGGCCCTCCGACCCGGACCTGCTGTGCATGCAGGGCACGATCGCCCTGGAGCGCGGCGACGCCGAGGAGGCCGTCCGCCGGCTGGACGCCGCGCTCGACGCCCAGCCCGCCTACGCGGGGGCGCTGGTCAACCGGGCGGTCGCCCGCTTCAGCCTCGGCCGGCCCGCGGACGCGGCGGACGACCTGACCCGCGCGCTCGAGATCGTCGGCGACAACCCGGACGTGCTGCTCAACCGCGGCCTCGCCCACGAGGCCGCCGGGCGCCCCGCCCTGGCGCTGGCCGACTTCGACGCCGCGCTCGCGCTGCCCGGCGCCGACACCGCCGAGCTGACCGCCGCGCGGGACCGGTGCCTGGCGCTGCTGGCCGGTGTCTGATCATGCCCCTGTCGGCGGAAGGCTTCCGTGACGCGCTGGCCACGGTGACCACCGCGGTGTCGGTGGCCGCGACCCTCGACGGGCACGGCCTGCCGCGCGTGGTGACGATCGGGTCGCTGTGCTCGCTGTCGCTCGACCCGCCGCTGGTGCTGTTCTGCCTGGCCCGCGACGGCGCCTCCCACCGGGTGTTCTGCGCGGCCGACAGGTTCGCCGTCACCGTCCTGGCCGAGGACCAGGCGGACGTCGCCCGGCGCTGCGCCGGACGCCGCTCCGCCCGGTTCTCGGTCCCGCTCGCGCTCGCCGACGGCCTGCCGGTGGTGCCCGGCGCGCTGGCCCACCTGCTGTGCTCGTCCCACGCGCTGGTCGCGGGCGGCGACCACACGATCGTCATCGGCAGGGTCGAGCGCGCCGAGGTGCATCCCGGCAGGCCCTTGCTCTACCACCGGCGCGACTTCCACACCCTCGCGTCGCCGGAGCCCACCGGCATGCCGGTGGGCTCCGCGGCGGGGTTCACGAAGGCGCGCTGACCAGGCCGAGCCGCTGCGCGAGCAGGACGGCGTTGACCCGGTCGCAGACGCCCAGCTTGCGGTACAGCCGCTCCTGGTGCTTGGTGACCGTACGCGGCGACAGCCGCAGCCGGCGGGCGATCGCCGTCGCGCTCAGCCCCGCGGACAGCAGGGACAGCACGTCGCGTTCCCGGGGCGTGAGCCGGACGCCGGCGGCGCGGGCCAGCCGCACCCGGTTGATCGCCGCCAGCGGCTCCGCGAGCGGCGTGATCAAGGTTTCCAGGGCGGTGAGCTGGGCGCCGGTCAGCACGGCGGCCCGTGACTCGATCAGCTCGGCCAGTCGCCGCGCCGCCGCCCCGGGCCTGCCGCCCCACCGCCACGTCTGGTTCTGGCGCTCCAGCGCCCCGTACTCCAGCCCGCCCCGCACCAGTTCGAGCGCCAGGGTGTCGTCCCCGAGCGAGGCCGTCCACAACAGCCGCAAGGTCTCGGCCGACACCGGGCCGCCGAGCGCCGCCAGCACACGCTCGTCGGCCCGCATCCGATCGACGGAGGACGTAGTACCTTCAGGACCCCGTTCCGTTCGCATCGCGATCCATTCTCGAATGCCGGTCGGTACGCGTTGGATATTCGCGCCCCACCGGATTTGATTTTCGAATGGCCTGTGCCGTTGTCACGGCCTGGGGCCACAAATGGATCGCGCGTGCCGGTGCCTTGGATTTATGGTCGCCTGGTCTTTTTTCGCGTGCTTCTGGGGTCGCCCGATAATGCCGGAATTACCGGGAATTCCGGCCGGTAAATCAGCTTTCCTCGTCGTCCTCGAAGATCTCCTCGACGACCTCCCCGGCGACGATGCCCCCGACCACCCCCGCGGCCCCCGCCGCCGCCACCGTCCCCCAGCCCGGCCCACCGCGGTGGTGCTCCTGGTCGCCGTACCCGCCCGGGTGCCCGCCGTGGCCGTACGCCTCATGCGGCCCCGCCTCGCCGTACTGTCCCTGCCCGCCGTACTCTCCATGCCCGGCGAGCCCGGTCAGCCACCGGTCCAGCTCGCCGGCCCAGTCGGTGCGCAGCGCCTCCTCGTGCCCGATCCGGAAACGGCCGATGGCGTCGCCCGAGAACCGCCCGGCGCTCTTGTCGGCCTCCAGGACGACCTCCAGCCCCTCCGGGGAGGCCACGAAGGTCAGCTCGATCTCGTTCACCAGCCCGGCGTGCCGCGCGGACGGATAGAACTCGATCTCCTGGTAGAACGGCAGCTCCTGCTCGACCCCGAACAGCCGCCCCGCCTCCAGGTCCGCGGACTTGAACCGGAAGCCGAGGTCGATGATCGCCTGCAGAATGGCGACCTGGGAGGGCAGCGGCTCGACGGTGAACGGGTCCAGATCGCCCTTGTCCACGGCCTTGGCGATCGCGAGCTCCGTCCGCACGCCGAGGGCCATACCGGTCAGAGGGTGCCCCCCGACCTCGCTGACGGGCAGCTCCCACGACAGGGGGATCTCGAAGGGGATCGCCTTGTCCTCCCCCTTGTGCAGGGTGAACGGCCCCGACACCGAAACCCGATGGAACTCCCCGAGCCCGGCCTGCTCCGCCTCGCCGTGCTCCACCTCCACCCCCGCGACCAGCCCGAGGGTGACGTGCTCGATCTCGGCGTCGAACTCGCCCCCGTTGAGCCGGACCTCCCCCCGCAACAGCCCGCCCGGCCGCACCCGCGAATCGGCCAGAACGGTGTCCACCGAAGGCGCCCCCACACCGAAGGCACCCAGCAGCCGTTTGAAGACCACGCTTCTCTCCCGTCGAAGATCGTCCGCCGATACACGGCGCCAGCCGACCGCCAGAACGATCGATCCCGCCCCGAGGTTCCGATGGCCGGCAAACCTTGGCTTCCCCGCCGACCCACGATCAGGACGAACAGCACACGACAGGGAACAAACGACACGGCACGGCCGGCGGCCCCACCCGGGCGAACTCCCTCCACCCCGCTCGCGACAATTCCACCGTGTCCTCCTCGGTGGCCGCATGGCCGCCACCGTCCTCGCGGCGGCCGCGCCCGCGAACGGCATTAAGAGCCTCTTTAGGGGAGGAAAGCCGCACGTGCTGAACCGGAACAGGATTTCACGTAGAGGCCGGCACGCATGGAAGGTGGCGGTGCCGGATGCCTGTGGTAAACGGGGCGGCGATCACTCCGGATAAGGGTGAGGATGGCAAATCGCATTGACTATCCATCGACCCAGGCACAGACTACGTGTGGACGCCTAGTCCCCCATGCGCCCTTGAGGCTGGAATGACATCCTGGTTGGTAAGGAATTGGAAGCCCATCCTGGCTGTGGGGAGTGCCCTGGTCGGTGCGGTCCTCGGCGCTGCCGTGCAAGAGGTCCTGACCACGGAGCTGCGATTGGCCGCGGCGATCGCCGTGGTTCTGTGTGTGACGGTCATAGGACTGTTCGCCGCTTTACTGGCCACTCTGGAATCGAGAAGACAGGCTGACATCGAGGTCTCAGAAAGCAATCAGGCTCTGTTGTGGACGGTCCGTAAAGAAGCCGTCGAACTCGGCGACAGGTTCCAGCAGGCATCGATCGCGATCGCGGCCGAAGTCCGCGACCTGTCGAAGCGTTTTGGTCTCCACGTGGAGCAACTGCTCCTGGAGGAGGTCAATGCGATGGATTCTCTGGACGACGACAAGACGGCGCAACTGATGCTGTCCGCCCAGCAGGAACTGTTCGTGCTGGACCTGATCTCAGAAGAAGGGCACTGGCCTGACGGGGCGATGCAGGCCGATCATTCGAAGGATTTCTTCGAGACTCTGGTGCAGAAGGTGAGGGGCGCTCCTCCTTCGTTCACCTACAAGCGAATAGTGCAGGTCTCGGACCCGCTCAGGTCGTTGAGGAACGCCAAGACGACGGGTTTCATCAGGCATTGCCACGCCATGCTCGACCTGCGGAAGCGGAAAGGGCATAGAGTCACGCTTCGCGTGGCGCGTCGGAGGTTCCCCTTCAAGTTCATGCTCATGGACCGCACCAAGCTGGTGATCCAGCTGCAGGAATACAGTGACGTCGACGAGAGCCTGCGGATCTGGGGGGAGATCCTCATATCGGATCCGAGTAGTGAGCTGATAAAGATATTCCTCAACATCTGGGCCGAACTGGACGATGATCAACATACGAGAACGGTGCGGATCGGGGAGCTGCCCCCGCTCGCCCAAGATGATCCCGCCTGAGGACGGACCAGACGATCAGGTCTCCCGTCCGCGTCTTCGCAGACGGCTTCCCATGAGAACTATCATTGTCAGGCTGGTGCCCAGAACGGCCAGATAGCCGACGAATCCGTAGTTGGCGAACTTCCAGTCATCGATGGTGGCAAGCGTTATCAGCGAGCTCACGGAAAGACAGCCGTAAACAGACCAGGACTCACTCTGTGGATCGCTGAGCGACTTCTTGAACGTCGGCGCGGATGCCAGGGCGTCGGAAAGAATGGCCAGGGTGACGGCGAAGCCGGCTTGCCGATAGGTGATCCATAAGACAAGGCCCGCGATCGAAAGCGCTCCACAGGTCAGGTCGAACGCGGACACGGACCAATGGGCGTCCCTGCTTCGCAGGGTGGCCAGAAATATTATCGTAGGGTTGATGCCGGCTATCAGGGTGACCAGCGAGACCAGCCCGACGCCCTCCTGCATTTGAGCCGCGAAAGCCAGGTAGGGGGCGACCGCCCAAAGGAACCAGGTCACCAGATGCGGCCTGATCTTGTTCTGCAACGCACTGCGGAGATAGACGGCGGACCCCAGCACGTTGAAACACAGGGCCAGAAAGACGAACTTGGGATCTATCAACGTTTCCGTTCCCTTCGGTCAGGACGTCTGGAGCCTTGTGATCAGGGTGTGCGAACCTGGCACGCAGAGGCCACGGAAACGCCGGCTCGAGAAGAGTCGCCCCCGAGGAAGGGGTGTGAACTTCTTGTCTCTGATGAAAGGGATCGCGGCCCTCCTGGTCCTTGGAGTTCGACGGCTCGTTACTGCCTGGACATGCGTTAGTGGACGGATATGGTACCGATCACGAAAGCCGATCCAGGCCACAGCCCATCCTTTTAGTGCCATTACCAGGTCTTAACGTGACCTCGAGCGGGGAACGGTCGCCGACCGGTGAACGCGACACGAGATGGAGTCCCGAATCCCGAGGGCGCGATACAGAACTGCTCCCCCATAGCAGCACAGTAAAGGAACACCTGATCGTCTCCTTCGCCAAGGCCGCCGAGGTGTCGTCCCGCCTCACCCAGCGCGTTCGCAGGGACTCGTCGCCTTCCAGAGCCCGTGACCACGACGTTCACTGACGCGACCAGACTGTTGGGCATGGTCCAGCGGGGTCGTCGTAGCAGCCGATCCGACGGGGCCGTGGGCAGGAATCTACTGGCGCCCCTGTGGCCCATCAGTGTCTCTCCGGAGTCATCCCGGTGTCGCGAAGAATGTCCATCGCGTGGGTCACATCCGTCACCACGTGATCTGGAGGGCGCTCGTGACCTGCCCAGCTTCCGCGACGGATCCAGACCGTACGCAGCCCCGCCGTATGTCCTCCGCCGATGTCAGAAACGGGGTGGTCTCCGACCATCCAGCCTCCACCGGCGAGGTCCGCGCCGCACCGTCTGGCGGCGATCTCGAACAGGCCGACGTCGGGCTTGCGGATGCCCTCGATCCCCGACACCGCGTAGCCGTCCACGGCATCGGCCAGCCCTGTCTGCTGGATCTTGCCGAACTGGTTGTCCGCCGTCCCGTTGGTGATGATCCCCACCCGCCACCCGAGCGCGCGGAGCTCGGTCAGCTTGGCCATGACCTCGGGACGACACTGGACAAGGTGCGGCATTCGCCGGCGATACGCGGCCCACAGCTCCCTCGCCGAAGCGGACAACTTAAACCGCTCGCGGACCTTGAGAAAGAACAGCTCGCGATGAGGCAGGCCGTTACGGTCCAGCTTGACCAGGTGATCGATGGCTTTCCGGCCAAGCCGATGCTCTTCGGCGAATTCCTCCGCCCACGACAGGAAAGCGCCGTCCAGGTCGATGAGTGTGTTGTCCAGGTCGAAGAGTGCCAGCCGCTGCACGATGATCGATCCTAGACGAGGTCGGTTCTACACCGCCCGCCCAAATCCCGGGCGCCGTCCGGGCTGCTGAGATGGCTTGGGGGCTGGGCCCACTCTCGTTCCTGTGCCACCTGGCGGCAGATGAACTGCTCGTACCCGTCGCGTTGCCCGCCAGAGCCGAGTGACCGAATCCGCGTGAATTCGATACGGGGGATGTTCACGGGGGTTCCTTCGGGAAATTCACTGAAAGCCGGCCCACCGAACCTGCCTAGATCAGAGACCCGGGTCAATCTCGGGAAGCAGTGCCCTGCGATCCGGCGCGAGCGGGGACTGGCTGGTACAACCGCCGTCCACCACGAGCGTCTGCCCCGTCATGTAGCGCGACTCGTCGGAGGCGAGGAAGAGCATCGTGTTGCCGATGTCTTCGGGAGCCCCCAGATACGGCAGCGCGTTGTGACTCTGGAGCCGCTCGATCGCCTCGACCGGCATGTTGTCGCGCAGTGCCGGAGTCATCACCGCCCCCGGGGCGACGGCGTTGCAGCGGACCCGCTGCGGCCCGTACTGGACGGCGATGTATCTGGTGACGTTGATCAACGCCGCCTTCACCGCGCCGTAGGCGATCTGCAAGGAGTCGCCCAGCAGGCCCCCGATCGAGACGGTGTTGATCACGGAACCGCCACCGGCCTCGATCAGGTGCGGCAGGGCGTGCCTGGTCCCGAGCAGGGCGCTGCGGACGTTGAGCGCCACGGCCCTGTCGAACTCGTCCATGTCCAGCCGGAGCAGGTCCAGATCCCGGCGCGGATTCGTTCCCCCTACGTGGTTGCACAGGACGTCGAGCCGTCCGAACTCGGCCACGGCCGTCTCCACCATGGCCGCGATGGAATCCTCGGTGGTCACGTCGACCTCGCACGATATGGCACGACCACCCGCGGCCACGATGCCCTCGGCCACGTCCCGCGCGGCGGCGGAGTCGAGGTCGGCCACCAGGACGCTCGCCGCCTCCCGGCTCATCAACTCGGCCGCCGCCTTGCCGATGCCGCTCCCGGCACCGGTGATGATCACTACTTTGTTCTGGAGCCGCGCCAAAATTCCCTCCCCGATGAGACCAGATGGTGACTCGGGGCCATCGTCGCAGGTGGGCGCCTCGCGCCCGCGCGTGGGGGGCCTGGCGAAACCTGCGAAACCCTGCTACAGGCTTGAGTTCGCCCAGGTCAGCGGTGGCCCCACTGATCGGTGGGGAGATGGCGGACGGCGTCTTCGAGGTCGGCGTGGGTAGGCAGGGTGTAGCGGCGATCGAGGAACAGCGCCGGGGTGTCGGCGCCAGGGCCAGGAGGCGCGGTCGGTGCGCCACTCGGTGATGGAGGTCCGCGCGGTGCCGTCCAGAAGCGGGATCTCGCGGGAGGTCTCGCCCTTGCCGGAGCGGACAAAGACCTTGCCCTTGCGCGCCGAGAGCGGGACGCCGTCGTCGTCCAGAGCGACGAGCCCGGCGATCCGGACGCAGGAGTAGCTCTGATGGGAGGACGGCGTCGGCGCGTTGCTCGGGCCCGAAGTCCCGAGGCCACGCTCAGGCCAAGTCCGTTCGAGGGTCGGCCGAGATACGACGGGAACCGGCAACCAGTGATCTTGAGTTGAACTCGCCGCAGGTGAGGCGCTGGGCGGCTCAGATCGGTCAACGGCGCACCCGATAGCGCAGGTGAAGAACCCGGTCGCCCTGAATCACCACGTCAGGATCCTCCAACAGGTGCTGCGCGTGGACCGACCCGAAGTAGCGCTTGCCGGACCCGAACACGACGGGTACGACGTCCATGCGCACCTCGTCGATCAGGCCCGCGGCAAGCACCTGCCCACCGACGTCGCCGGCGGCGACCTCGACCACGCGGTCACCCGCGAGCTCCTGCGCCTTGGCCACGGCTGCCTCGACGCCGTCGACGAAGTGAAACGGCGCCTCGGGGTCCCAGCCCTCGGGCATCGGCCGGTGCGACACGACGACCACGTGGTCGATGCCGCCCGGCGGCTTCCCGTCCCAGCCGTCCGTCAGGTCGAAGACGTGGCGGCCGACGATCGTGACTCCGATCTGGTCCCAGTACGGCCGGGTGTAGTCGTAGGACGTCCGCGACACCTTCAGCTCGCCGCTCTCGTCCAACGGGACGTCACCGCTGGACAACCAGTCGAACAGCGGTCCGGGCTGGTCATTCTCGTCCGCGACGAAGCCGTCCACCGACACCGAGCTGTACATGACCACCTTGCCCACGGGCTCTCCTCTGCTTGGGGTGCCCCAACCTAGCGTGCCGTGAGCTGTCGCTCTTGTAAGAAATCAATCGGCCGGCAGCGGCCAGCCGTCCAGCGTGTGGCCGGGATGTTCGCGCATGAACCGCCGCCGGACCTCGACGTACCGGGTCGGCGTGAGCCCGGTGAACGCCCGGAACTCGTGGCCGAAGTGGGCCTGGTCGAAGTAGCCTGCGCCATCGGCGAGCTCGCCCCAGTCGATCGGCCCGGCGGGGTCGATCGCGAACACGGTGGCGGCGAAGCGGTAGGTGCGCGCCAGCCGCTTCGGCGTGACGCCGATGAGCTCCTTGAACCGCTGCGCCAGATGAGTGCTGCTGACACCGGCCGCCACGCTCAGGTCGCCGATCGCCACCGCCCCGCTGGCCGCCGCGATGACGCCGCTCGTATGGCGGACCAGCCCCAGGCCGGCGGTCTCGCACAGCCGTCGCATCAGCTCCTCCTCGAGCAGCGTCAGCATCTCGTGCGGCCCGTCCGCCATGGGGAGCCGGTCCCGCAGCTCAGCAATGGCGGGCCGCCCCCAAACCTGCTCCACCGTCACCGGCCGATCACACAGCTCGGCCGCGGGCACCGACAGGAACGGCGCCAGCCCCCACGGCTTGACGTGCACGCCGACGGACCGGGTCCGAAGTGGGTAGCCGAACTCCCACGCGCGGGTGGGCATGGTGACCACACAGCCGTCGGCGTACTCGGTCACCTCGGTGCCGACGCCGGCGCGGATGCGGAACGGCGCCCCAAGGTTGACGATGAGCAACGCCGACGGCCCCGGCGGCAACGTCAGCCGGGCGTACGGCGGCGCACCCTCCAGGTAGTAAAGGTCATCGATCAGCCCGTCCAGCGGCGGTCGCGGCACTCTGGACACATACTCCACGCCCACAGTATCGCCGACGCCCCACCGTGGCCGACCGCCGCACGCAGGCCTCGCCCGCCGCGGAAAATCCAACCCCGAAGGCCCGATATCTAGGGTAGGAGGACCCTTCCAGCAGCTCAGAGGATGCTGATCTCCTCTCTCACGTAGGCCAAGTCAACCGAACTCAGACCCGCATGGCTCAGAACCTGCCGATGACGATCTCCGCTGACGACTCCGATCCGGCCCGCATTGTGACGACCGTTCTCCGCGACGATGATCGGGTGTTGCCGTGTCATCGAAGCGCCGGACGCCGTTGGTATCCCGACGTGTGGGATCTACCGGGCGGTCATGTCGAGGAGGCGGAGGATCCGAAAGAGAGCCTTGTCCACGAGCTTCGGGAGGAGCTGGGAATCACGGCATCGGAGCCGCCCAGCCCGCCGATACATAAGATCCGGGCCGCGACGTTCGCCATGCAGATCTGGCTGATCGACAGGTGGACCGGAACACCCATCAACGCCGCGCCAAACGATCCCGACGCTGTGGCGTGGTCCGAGACGTCGGCTCTCGACAGCCTGCGTCTCGCCCACGAGCCGTATCTCTCGATGCTCACTACCGTGCTCGCCACGTGACGTCGCTCCGGGAACCAGGAGTGCGCGCGCACGCGCAGTATGCCCGCCCAGGCAGACGACGAGTTCCCGATCGTCCAAGGCGTACCGGCGATGTCGAGCGCGTTCGACGCCGCGGACAACAACCGACCGACCTACCTGCTGACCTACGCCCTGCACGCCCTCCGCGCCACATACACGGCCCTAAGCCTGCCGACGTTCAATCCGACGGCTCACTTCGGATCACCATCCGACGGATCGTCTCTGCCGGATCACGCCGCGCTGCCGCCGTCTCGCTGTGGCTCAACGCTGGCGTCCCCTCTGGCATCGGGTTGTCACCGGGCTCGCATTGTTTCTGAGCTGAGCTGGGGATACGGCCTCAAGATCATATCGCGCATATATCGCGATCACTGACCTTCGGCTGCATACGGTGGCTCACGGCTGCACCTGAGCGACTCACGGTGATCAAGGAATGCCCTGGTGAGGAGGCGAATGGCTGGTCAGAGAAGTGCCCCTGGCAGGATTCGAACCTGCGGCACCCGCTTTAGGAGGGTGCGGATGGGGACATCGACATACGTGAGCTGACCTGCTTAAACACGGTGAAAGGCTCATACCGCTTGCTTGATCATCTCGCGTATGTCCCGGAGCTACATGATGAACTATCGCGGCATCCGGTTGGGCCGCAACAGCCCTGACCCCACCCGTCAGTCTGAGGCGCCACAGTCTGGCGTGAATGGGCCGGCCGCTATCTCAAGAGATGCGTGTGCGGCCAGGTTAAGCCGTAGTCCGCCGCCGTCGGAGAAGGGCCAAGGCTGCAACTGCCGCAAGGGTCATCCAGGCCTTGCCGAGAATCTGCCCTGGAAGGTACTCAAGGGAGCCGAAAGCCAAGTTGAGGAACAGGAGGCTGTCGACTAGGAGGCCGATGGCGTTCGATGCAAGGATGGCGATCATCAATCCTCGTCGGCGAAGCGGTTCGTAGACACCGAAGTCCGCCAGTTCTGCTACGGCGAAGGCCACGGCTGAGGCCATGGCGAGGTCGGGGTCGGCCAGCAAGTATGAGAGGACAATGCCGACGGCTATTGCTGCTAGGACAGCGAAGCGGCCAGCGGCTTCTCGGCTGAGATCGCGAAGCACGAGCGCCAGTCCCACCATGTAAACGCCGGCAGGCGCGACGTAACCGAAGCCCACAGGGACCGCCCCAAGGTGGGTCACTGCGAGGTTCGCTGCAGGGATGGTAGCGATGTAGGCGAGGAGTGCGGCGCTGCCGAGGCCAACGGAAACCTTCACGGTTCTACTCTCTGATCACAACGGTGAGTCTTGCCCGCCCAAGGGAAGCCGTCAGGGCGAGCGTCCCGAGAGTACAAGGCCTGGCACCGACAATTGTGCGAATTCCGTAGCTTCTGTACATCCACCGTTTGGGTGGATAGATCATATGATCTTGGTTGGCGATGGGACGCATCACCCTCGAGATGAACTTGCGTCCCTGGTTGTTAAATCTTCGGCTGACTGTGGCTACAAGGGGCAGGAAACTGCTCCCTCGGCGATCAGGGGTGGAGCTCAGTTTCCAACCGATTCGTGTGGTTGCAGGGCTCGGGGACTCAGTGGCTTCTAGTCCGGCATCGTTGATGATCGGGTAATGGCGCGTGGAGGACCGTCCAGTGGGTGGTGCGCCGCCCCCCTCTCACCGGGGGGCGGTTAGGTTGGCAGATGGCTCGTTGGAAACTACGCTGCCTGGTGAGGTTCCTGAGGTGTAAGTTTCGGTGGAACCATGATGACAGAGGGTGATCAAATGGATACGTTCAAGTCGAAGGCCGTTGTCCTCCTAAGCGGCGGCCTGGACTCGACGACTGTCCTTGCCATCGCCCGCCAGGAAGGCTACGAGACCTACGCGCTCAGCTTTCGCTATGGGCAGCGGCACACCGAGGAACTCGAGGCTGCGAAGAAGATCGCCGTCGAGTTGGGGGCGGCAGAGCATGTGATCGCTGACATCAACCTTGCTGTCTTCGGTGGATCCGCGCTCACCGACGACGCTCTCGACGTGCCGCACCATGACAGTGTTGACGATCTTGGCTCTGAGATTCCGATCACGTATGTCCCCGCTCGCAACACCGTCTTTCTATCCTTCGCGCTCGCCTGGGCGGAGACCCTTGGGTCGTCGGATGTGTTCATCGGGGTAAACGCTCTTGACTACAGCGGCTACCCGGACTGCCGGCCGGAGTACATCGAGGCTTTCGAGCGTATGGCCAACCTCGCGACGAAGGCTGGCGTAGAAGGCACTCAGAAGCTCAAGATCCATACCCCTCTGATTCAACTGACGAAGGCGCAGACGATCCAGCGCGGCCTCGAACTGGAAGTCGACTACTCCTGGACCCACAGTTGCTACGACCCGATCGATGGACGCGCCTGTGAGACCTGCGACTCTTGCCTGCTGCGTGGACGAGGCTTCGCCGAGCTTGGCATGGTCGATCCATCCTTCACTTCAAAGAAGGCTTGAACTGGCGTGTACCGGGTGAAAGAGATCTTCTACACGCTGCAGGGAGAGGGGAGCCACACAGGGCGCCCGTCGGTCTTCTGCCGGTTCACTAGTTGCAACCTGTGGACAGGTCGCGAGAAGGACCGGCACAGAGCGATGTGCAAGTTCTGCGACACAGATTTCGTGGGCACGGATGGCCCTGGAGGCGGTCGTTTCCGCACAGCAGTCGACCTTGCCGCTGCTGTCGCCAAGGCCTGGCGGGGGCAACCTCACCCGCGTAGCAAGCCGTATGTGGTGTGCACAGGAGGAGAGCCCCTGTTGCAACTGGACGCCGAAGCAGTCGACGCTCTGCACGATGAAGGCTTCGAGGTAGCCATCGAGACGAATGGCACCCGGCCCGCTCCTGATGGCATCGACTGGATCTGTGTGAGCCCCAAGGCGGGTACGAAACTGCTACTGACCTCAGGACACGATCTGAAGTTGGTCTATCCCCAGGCCGGTGCGGAGCCCGAACTCTTCGAACACCTCGATTTTGACCGCTTCCTGCTTCAACCAATGGACAGCGAGGACCTCGTCGTGAACACGAAGGCAGCGATCGAGTACTGCCTCGAGCATCCTCAGTGGCAGTTGAGTGTACAAAGTCACAAGACCTTGGGAATCCGTTGATCGAGATTTTCCGTGAGTTCATGTTCGAGGCGGCTCACCGGCTGCCGAGCGTACCTCCTGGTCACAAGTGCGCCAGGCTCCACGGACATAGCTATCGTGTGGAAGTACATGTGCGCGGTGAGGTTGCCCCCACGACAGGGTGGCTGATGGATTTCGCCGAGATCAAGGCTGCCTTTCAACCTGTTCTGGACCAGCTTGACCACTATTACCTCAATGAAGTGCCTGGGCTCGAGAACCCGACGAGCGAAGTCTTGGCGAAATGGATCTGGGATCGTCTTATCAGCAGCTTGCCTCTGTCGGCGATTCTTGTTCGAGAGACGTGTACTTCCGGTTGTGTCTACCGCGGGGAGAACTGATGCTTGAGGACGTTCAGACAACTCCTGACAGTCGCGGTATAGGTCTCGATGAAGTTGGAATCGAGGGTCTTCGCTACCCGATTCTTGTCGCTGACGGGCAGGGCGCCAAACGAGAGACCGTTGCCACAGCAGCCATGTCGGTCACTCTCGGACCTGGCGTCAAGGGCGCGCATCTCAGCAGGTTCATCGAGGTGCTTCATGGCGCACGCGACCAGTTGACCTTTGCTACTGCGGCGGCTCTGGCTGAAGATCTACGGCGGCACATGGGAAGCTCTAGCGCCCGTGTACTGGCTTTCCCCTACTTCCTCGAACGCGAGGCGCCCGTCACACGTTCGCGAGCGTACGTCGAGTACACCTGCGCCGTAACCGCCACCAGCAGTGACGCCGATGCCCAATCAGTGTTGAGCGTCGAGGTGCCGGTCACCAGCGTGTGCCCCTGCAGTAAAGCCATCAGTGACCGTGGTGCCCACAACCAGCGCGGTCACATCACTATCGAGATCAAACCATCTGATCTCTGGTTCGACGAACTGATCGACATCGCCGAGAGCGCTGCCTCCTCGCCGGTCTACGCACTGCTCAAGCGTCCGGATGAGCGCCACGTCACCATGGCTGGCTACGACAATCCGGTCTTCGTCGAAGACATGGTCCGCAACGTCTGCCTCGTCCTTGCGGCCTCCAACCGGATCGCCACATACCGGGTACGTGCTGCCAACGACGAGAGCATTCACAACCATGCGGCCTATGCGGCAGTCTCCTGGACCTCTCCGAACGGCGCATAGACACATGGACCACAGCGTTGGCCAGGACGGCCAAGCCGTGCACGTAGTGGTGACGTGCACGAACCGTAAGCGCATCGCCGTCGCCGATGAACTCCGGGTTCGGAACGTGCTGGCTAGAGATGTCGACGAGCGATGCGACCAATGGGTGAGGCACATCTCTACAGCGCCCGCTCAGGTTCCGGCCAGCGACATGTATGCCGGCGAACATTGGTTGATCGCTCGGCGCTTGGCTGAAATAGTCGGCGAGAAGGCGACCCTGTGGGTCTGCTCGGCTGGGTATGGACTGATCCCCGTCACGACGCCCATCGCTCCGTATGCCGCTACGTTTGCCCTAGGTCACGGAGACTCTGTCGCCGCCAATGCGGAAGGAGCCCGCCGTTGGTGGGCACGGTTGTCACGGTGGGTTGGGCCGCAACGCGACCAACCGCGTTCCTTCGTCGCGCTTGCTGCTCGAGACCCCGATGCCACGATCATCGCCGTACTGTCAGACCCGTACCTCAAGGCGTGCTCAACCGACCTGCGCGGCGCGACGTCGGTGCTGTCGGATGGTGACAGCCTTTCGGTGATCGGACCGGCGGGGCGCTGCCCAGAGATCGATGACCTAATGGTCCCAGTAACAGCCGCTCTCAGAGCCATGGTGGGGGGAAGCCTTCTCTCGCTGAACGTTCGTGCCGCGGAATATGTGCTCAAGGAATCAGCTCTACGTGGGGATGCTCTGCAACGTCCGCTACTCGCCAAGATCATGAGAGACGTCATTGCCTCCGTGCCTGATGCCCCCTATAAGCCGGCAGGCACTCGTATGACTGACGATGAAGTACGTGTATTCATTCGTAGCCGCCTTGAGTTTGGTCCCACTTCAGCTACCCCTTTGCTGCGCGAGTTGCGCAGTTCGGGACGCTCCTGTGAGCATGCTCGCTTCAGAAATCTGTTCGTTGAGGAATCTCGAGCTGCGGCGGGTGAGTGGGGATGACCAATTCGCCGAGGTCGCGTACAAGCGAGGTTCGTGCGCTTCGGATCATCCAGGCGAAAGACTATCCTCTGTACATCTTTATGCTGCGCGCTGAAGAGATTCTTGAGTTCGCCGACATCTCCAGGGTGAGCAGAGATGAGGCGGGCAAGCTGATCGGATATCAACGCCCACAAGTGAAGAATCACATACAGGAGATCGTCCAATACCTGGACAGCGATGTCCCGATCTTCCCTAATCCGATCATCATGGCACTGTCGCCGCGAGTGCGTTTCCGCAGCACTCGGGGCGGCAATAGGCACGCTGACGATGGAGTCTCCGACACCGGAAGGCTAACCATCCCTCTTCCAGAGGCTGGAAAGCCTAGGCCAGCCTGGATCGTTGATGGGCAGCAGCGCGCATTGGCGCTCGCCCAGACACGACGACATGACTTTCCTGTGCCGATCACTGCATTCGTGGCAGACACGGTCAACCTGCAGCGGGATCAGTTCGTCCGGATCAACAACACGAAACCGTTGCCACGAGGACTTGTGACGGAGCTCCTTCCCGAGGTCGACAGCCCACTTCCACCACGTCTCACGATACGGAAGGCGCCCTCTCAACTGTGCGATTTCCTTAATTCGGATAAGCGCTCCCCGTTCTATGGTCTGATCAAGCGCGCGTCTACTGCGAGCTCTAAGCAGAGTGGCGCAGTAGTGACAGACACTGGAATCGTGGACATGATTCAGGAGAGTCTCACATCATCTTCTGGAGCCCTTTATCCATACCGGGATATCGGTAGAGGAGAGACCGACTTCGATGGGATTATTCAGGCGCTTTTCTTATATTGGACGGCGGTTCGAGAGACATTTCCCGAGGCGTGGGGGAAACCGCCAGAGAAGAGTCGGCTTATGCATGGCGCCGGTATTAGAGCCATGGGCCGACTCATGGACAGAATCCTGGGCGTCGTTGACCCACAGCGTGCAGATGCTCCGGAGACAGTACGGAAACATCTAGAAGTCATTGCCCCGCACTGCAGATGGACCTCGGGTTCCTGGGACGACCTAGGGCACCGATGGAATGAGATCGAAAATGTAAGCAAGCATGTGCACGAACTCTCTAATCATCTCATTCGTGTCTATCAGATTGCACGTAGGGGGCTCGCATGAAATTCTACTTCCCGGACAGCCAGGACCAGATCAGTCCTACTTTTAATTTTCTTACCGAAGAGCATTCTCCGTATCGGGTGCGGCAGCGCGATGACAAGTATGCGCATGAGGTCCTAAAGCCGCAGCCCTATGACGGGCTCCTTGTGAGCAAAGCAATCGTGGACGGCTCGGTGAAGGGTGCTGGAAAGTACTCGATGCCGCAACGGGAGCGGCTGTATCGATTGGGCGTTTCAAAATATTTCAGACTATCCGAAAATGTTGTTACGCTTGGAGATTGCGGTGCTTTCAACTATGTCGATGAGGAATTGCCGCCGTATACAACGGCAGAGGTGTTGGACTTCTACGAGCGCTGCGGCTTTCATTCAGGGATCAGCATTGACCATGTGATCTTCGGCTACGATCCGACAGTGTCCGATGAATTAGTTAATCCCGCCTGGAAGAAGCGACGGCAGATCTCGTTGCGGTACGCCGGTGAGTTCTATGACCGCGTCCAGGAGCGAGGAAACAAGATCGAACCCGTCGGTGCTGCGCAGGGGTGGAGCCCGGCAAGCTATGCCGATAGCGTTAAATGCCTGCAAGAGTTCGGGTACAAGCGCATCGCTCTCGGAGGCATGGTGCCACTGAGAACACAAGATATCCTCGCTTGCCTGGAAGAAATCAGTCAGATACGCCTATCGGACACAGAGTTGCATCTTTTAGGGATTACCAGGGTGACATCGATGGAAGAATTCGCCACCTATGGTGTCACTAGTTTTGACAGTACCTCGCCGTTCCGACAGGCATTCATGGATGACCGTAACAACTATCATACGGAGACCGGGGCGTATACTGCTATTCGTGTCCCGCAGGTCGACGGAAACCCAGCACTCAAGCGACGGATCTTGGCGGGAGAGATATCACAGGCGAAGGCCAAGTCGGCTGAGCGTGAATGCATGAAGCGCCTGCGCGCGTATGACGAAGGCCTCGAAAGCCTGGACAGGGTAATTGAGATTCTCGGAGAGTATGAACAATTGGTTGAGCCGGGAAAAAAGAAAAGCAAAATCGCGGCTTATCGGGTTACCCTTGAAGCCAAGCCCTGGAAATCATGTAAATGCACCATCTGTGCGGCGCATGGTGTTGAGATAGTCATCTTCCGTGGATCAGAGCGAAACAAGAGACGTGGGTTCCATAACCTGTCGGTGTTCGACACTAAGATGCACCGCATCAAGAATCCTCTTGGACAGGAGTACTGATGGCCGACCGCCAGATCCTTCGTCTCCCAGCGTTGGAGGTCCGGCAGGGATCGCGCCGCATATACTGCTTCGCTGTCGACGGCAAGAGACTCCCCGAGTTCGCTGCGGTCTCCCGCATACGTCGTGATGCGAAAGATCAACTCCAGGGGTACCAGCGACCCGAGGTTGCTAGCCACATCCGGGCCATCCAGCGTTATCTCGAGTCCGAGAGCCCGATGGTACCGAACGCGCTAGTGCTCGCTTTCGACAGCCGTGTCCGCTTCGAACCCGTGGTCACGAGTCACAGAATCGGCTACTCGGTGCCAGGAGAACTGATCGTCCCCTTGGACGAGACTCTAGAAGATGACGAGAAGCCGGCCTGGGTGGTCGACGGCCAGCAGCGCAGCGCTGCCATCCGCGATGCTGACATCGGAGAGTTCCCTGTCGCGGTCGTCGGCTTCATAGCGGACAACCACGCTGAGCAGCGCGCCCAGTTCATCCTCGTCAACAACACCAAACCCCTTCCCAAGGGCCTGATCCACGAGCTCCTGCCAGACACCAACACCCACCTGCCGCCGGCGTACGCTCGTCGCCAACTCCCTGCGGCTCTGATGACCCGCCTTAACGGAACGTTCGATGGGCCGTTTTACCGAGCCATTGCGACGCCCACGTCTCCCGATGGGTACATCAAAGACAACAGCATTCTCCGGATGATCGAGCACAGCCTCTATCAGGGCGCTCTCTACAAGTATCGTGACCCGATGGACGGTGCCGGCGACGTCGATCAGATGCTGGCGCATCTCAACACCTACTGGGCCTTGGTACGCGAAACGTTCCCCGAGGCGTGGTCTCTGCCGCCCAGACTTTCGCGACTTACTCATGGCGTAGGGATCCAAGCGATGGGTTTCCTCATGGACCACCTAACTGAGGATCTGTCTCCTCAGGAGATCGCTGGTGCGGTCAACGATGCCCTGAAGCGACTCGAAGCAAGTGCTGCATGGACTGACGGCTCCTGGAAGTTCGGAAGCAACGGGACCCGCAAGTGGAACAGCTTCCAGAACACACCCAACGACGTCCGCTTGCTCACTGACGGTCTGCTATACCTAATCAACCAGGAAGCACTCTTTTAAGGGAGACGAATGCAGGTCCTTTTTGTCGGCGTGGGCGCTCCTCCAGTTCGCCGACCAGGGGTATAAGAGGGCCGGAGATCGTCCTGCCCTCAGTCAACACGGGGACGAGACGCCAGCAAACGCACCAGTCGCCTGATCGCAGACTCGTCAGCAGGCGCTCACAATCGTTTCCTCTGTACCTACCGGTGTAGGCGCCCCATCTCGTCCCGCTACTAGCTAGTCAGCCAAGACGTTGACTGCTGCGCGCAGGAGTGATGCAGAACCGCTGCCGTCGGCGAAGGCAATCTTGGCTCTGGTCCTGGCGGTTATTGCGCCGGTTGCTGCGTGTGTAGCACACCTGGTGGCGAGGACCACTCTGGTGGCGTGCTGGGCCTTCTGTTTTAAGGAGGTCGTGGAGATCTTGTCGCTGCTCATCAAAACCTTGATGCCCGGAGCTAGCTTTTCGAGGGTCTCGGCGACGCGCATCAGGACCTGATTGTCGAGGGAGTAGAGCAGGATTACCTCACCCTTACCGTTGATCTGCACCTCTGCCGTCGAAGGTGAAGTGCTTTCGGTGGGTGCCCATTGCAGTGGAACGCCAAGTTCCTTAGCGAGCTGTTTGGAAAACGCTAGTGTTGCGGGGTCGAGTCGAGTTGATCGCCTTGAAAGGGGTTCGAGCAGGGCGATCGCAAGATTTAACCTAGCGCTCTCATCGGGGCATGGTACCAGAATAAGTCGATCTACGAAATCCAGTACGATTCGCGAGTTGTCGATCGATACCCACTGAGGGGAAGTATCCCTTAGTTCGTCTAGTAACTGACGGTATTCGTTCGCTGAAGGGGAGGAGCGAAGATAGCTTTCTGTCAGCGCGTAAACTGCATTGAGATCGCCGACGGCCAAGCGATTTCCGCTGAGAGCATAGTTTATGAACTCTCTTGTGGATCGCGGCGCGACGTGTGTGTACTCATCTGCTTCGATAAAGGGTCCTGTCAGTCTCCAGCAGCGATCCCATTCTTGATCCGTCAGGTCAGTCAGAAGTTCGGCAACCTCGTTATCCGAGTCCGCCGGGGGTGGCCACTCACGCCAGATCGAATCGGTGAGCACTGCGCTTGGATCGGTGCCCTCCTTCGCCACAGCCATGAACAGACCCATCCACGAGTTGATCGATCCCCGGAGGGATGCCTCGACCGCCGACGACTCTGCCGGGTGGGGTTCATCCGTTGCTTCTGCTGCGCTCGGAGCACGCTTCCGTGCAGCATCCAACAGAGTTGCCGGGATCAACTCTGCCTGTCTCTGCTCATCAAGCTTGTGGAGCAAGACTCCGAGGTAGTCGTCGTCGCCTCGTCCAAGCGCCGCGGTGAGCAGGACAGTGAGCGCCTGCGGACCAAGGCGATGAGCATCCACTTTCACCGGCAGCGGAAGATCGAGCGTTCGAAGCCGCTCGTAGGCAGCCTCAAGGTCGCCCACGCTCAGCGACTCTTCGAGTACCGCCGACCGTACGGCGTTGAGCACGGCTTCACCCACCGGGATGGGCGGATTCTGGTGGAGTACGTTCGGGAGATCCTCCATCTCGAGTAGCTGTGCACTGAGTCCGAGTCGGTCGAGACGTTTGATCTGTAGATGCGCGAGGTTGGTGGGCGTCATACCGCCACGCGCCTGAATCTCTTGCAGGACATGCAATGAGCTGGCCTCACCACCGGCCGCGAGTTCCGCGTCGAACTGGGCGATGAGGCGACCCAAGGGCTTGGCCACGCTCCACGATCTGCGCGGCCGTGCACTCATGGTCGCCTGCATCAGTCCAAGGGATTCGCGAAGTCTCCTCCTCTTCTCCCGGTTCTTACCTGCACGGAGAATGAAGGTTGTGTCCTCCGAGAAGAAGTCGATGACCGCCTTATCAACCGGGTCGTTTCGATTGAGGAGTGCCGGCGCTAGGTCGCCGGACACACAATAGGACGGTCCTGCGAAGGAAACAATTAAGCCTCGCGTTGCCCCGACCTCGGATCGCTCCCTCGCGATGACGTACATCGCAAATTCGTCGATGAGTGCCTGATATCGAGGGAGCACGACAGGGAGGTCGCTCCTCGTGAAGGCATAGTGGAGAAATGGGGCAACATGTGTGGACAGTTTGGGGTTGCCGACATCGTTGCCCATCCCCATGAACCTCGTAAGGAAGTTCTGGATGAAGGAACCGCTGGTCTCAGACGCGTCCGTGTTCACTCCGTCTCCTTCCAGCGCGCACGAAAGTCGATGTGTGCTTGGGCTACGCTTGGATCGCCGGTGCGGTAGGTAACAGATTCTTCGTTGTTCCCCATGCCCGACTTCGTAAAATTCATCGAGCCCGTCATGATCCAGCCGTTCCCGCACAGTGTCTTCTCGTGCATGTTGGGGTCACGAATGATCCGGAGTCGGTTCTCGTTCCTGATCGCTTCGCTGATGTGGTCGAGAAATGTCGTGTTGTGCGGGTTAGGCCTCGTAGCGACACAGACCTTCGTACCCGTGGCGGCTACGAGTGCGAGCATGTGTGAGAGCCTGCAGACATTCGGCGGATCATCGCCGAGGATCGAGTCGAAGGCGCCCTGGCTGTTGTCGATTACCTTGACGTCCGAGATCCACCCGGACACGACCCAGAGAGTCTTGCCCGGGTCGAGGAGTTCGCCGATCAGGGCGGTACCAACGATGTTCTCGGCTCGGAGGCCGAGGTTCTTGCCGGTACGAACCGTGCGCTCCAACGGCGTCACCTAGCGACCTCCTGCAGTTCGATCCTGACGACGAAGAGGCCGGCTGCACGCCGCACACCGGTCACCTCGCCGTACGTGCGGAGGACGTCGCGGTCCACGGGCAGTGCCGGTACTCGACGCAACACCTCGCCGAGACGGCGGGAATCGCTCGCCGGGCAGGTGAGTTCGACAGCGCCAAGGGGATCGCTTCCGAGCGAGCTTTGATACGCCCGTTCCCAGTCAGGATGTGTAAGGTCGATTCGCGGAAGGTGCTCGTCGACGATCTTCTCCAGGAGGAGACGATCGAGAACAGGCGGATGTTCGTAGTCTACGTAGGGCTGGTAGTGCCTCAGATGCTGGGATCGCGCGTCGAATCCCCGTGGCCAGAGCATGCCGAAGATCTGATCCGCGCTGAGCCCGGACCGTCCCACGTTCATCCTGCCGGCGCCGACCGCATAGGCGATCACTCGCGCGTCGACCTCGATCCCCAAACGTGATTCCAGGTGGCTCCACCCATCGAGGAGACGCAACGTGGTCCTGTCTGTTCCCGGGTTGCTGCCCGGTCGGAGCAATCGGGTGGACAGTGTGGCGACAGCGCTGTGGCGTGGAGTGCCATCAAGATCTGTCCACGCATCACGCAGTTTGCGTAGGGCGCCTGCCGCCTGATCAGCCGAACCCGCTGACCGCAGTTCAGCTATCGCGGTAGCCGCCGGTCCTTGCGGAGCCTCCTCCACAATGTTCCTCAACAACCTGGTGACCGTGCCGTCGGTGTACTCGTATGCGTTCGGCCTCATAGCATCGAGGACCAGCGACCAGAAGGCTTCCGGGGCCGCGGCGTACTCGGTCACCAACTTCTCGATGATTCCCAAGCCACCGATCGCCGTTTCCGTGATCCAGACGACGTCCGAATCCATCCCGGTCCCGGGCAGGACGTCAATGATCAGATCCTGTTCCTGAGCATCGGGACACGCGCGCAGGGTTGCGGCGAGGATCGCCGCCGCCAGAGTGTCCCGATAGGAGCGGCGTGCGAGATCCGCGGTCATCGTAGCCACGGCATCTTCTGTGAGGAGATGAGAACTGCGCTCCAGTGTTGCGATGACCGTTGGGTCATGGCTCAGCTGGATAAGTTCGGCGACGAGTTTGCTGCTGACTTCGGCCGGACTCTCAAGTTCATCCTCGCGGTAGAGAACGCCGAAGATCTTTGATAAGTCGTTTCGCCAGCTTCCATCTGCGAGCGCGGCACGTACCTCTTTCGGAGTCCTGGTTCCGTCGAGGCCTGCGAGGGAGAAGGCCGTGATGTAAATGAGGTAGAGCCATGCCCGCTTGAAGGAGTTGGTGACCGTGGCCAATTCTTGATCCTCGGTGACGGCCCGGAAGAAGGCTTGGGATCGCCATGTCGGCGATGTCAAGTACTTCCTGATGGTGTCCGTGTGCAAATCGATCGGTTCGAGTTCGATACGGACAGCGTCAACCTCGAGTTGGAAGCCCAACGCCGCAGGCTTTCCGTCGAGGGTGTACCGCACCGTCCGCCGATCCGTCCCAGCATGGCGCTCGACGGCGATATCGCACTTCGCGCCATAAGTCATACGTCGGATCTCAACCGGGTTTCCGGCGGCATGGGTACTGAACCCGATACTTCTGATGCGATTCCGCCACGCCGTTGCGAGGGGCACGTCGCCTGGGTATGGGTCCCTGCCTTCCGGCACCCTCACCTCGGTCGCCCACTGCGGGACGCCCTGCGAACGGTCAGCGATCTCGCTCAGTGGTTCACTTAGCTTCAACTGGTACGGGCGGACCACCGCGATGCCGTTGGGGAAGACGTGGTCCTGAGGGTGCCAAATGCCCTCGTTGACGCAGGCAGGTACCAGGGCTTCGGTCAGTTCGAGGGCGTTGCCGCTCTCTGGCACGGGAATCCATGTACGGTGCTCGTCCCGTTGAACTCCGTAGCGTCGACTGACTCTCCCGGGGACCGCTTCCCTGAGCGCCTTCGCGATCGGCAGACGTTCCTCCGCTGATCCGGTGTCGAAGGGCAGATCGAACTCGACCTCAGGAGCGTTGAGAGGGTCGAACAGGGAGCGAGTAACAAACTCCGGCAGCATGGAGTGTGGCGCTGTTCCTGGATCACGACGAAGGCCATGCCACCCGGTCTTGAGCCGCCGAAGAGAGGTAGGGACAACTGAGAGAAGCAGCGAGCGCGGTTCCTCCCAGAGCAGAGCCTGCGCCTCCTCACCCGTGATGTTCAACGCGGCCGCAAGGTGCTTGGCCAGATTGTCTTGTAGCTCTTGCACGTTGAGGAGATTCTCGAGCAATCCGGCTAATTGCTCGGCGGCGACGGGGTTGCGACCATCGCCTTGCTGTATCGGCGCAGTGAGCAGATACCTAGGGTCGTCCCAAGAACTCTGCTTCCGCAGAGTGAAGGCAAGCCAGTCGAGCAGCGACTGCGTAGCTTGAATCTTGAGGACGTAGCGATTATGGATCGGAAGGCGGCGCGCGCTCAGTTCGGGAGCGAAGAGCGTCTCGTACCCCTGGTAGCTCAGGCGGTCCCGTCCGTAGTCGGATAGCGTGACGATGGTGATCGGCCGCGTCCCCCGAGTTCTGCCCGCGCGGCCTCGCCTCTGGATGAACGCCGCTGCGTCGTAAGGCGCCTTGTGCTGAAGTACAAGACCGACTCGCGGATCGTCGAAACCCACCTCAAGCGATGCCGTGGCGACCGTCAGGTTGGCGTTGAGATCCATGCCGGCGTCCTGGCTCGAGGTACGCCCGATCCTGAGGTCGCCCATATTCAACTCTGCATCAAGCGTGTGGCCGATCTTCTCGATCAGGTCCCACGATTGGCCGTCGCGGAGGCGCTCGCTCCACTGCGGAATATTGGGTGCTCTGAGCCCGGCGAGAACGGGTTTCCTACGCTTGCGGAACCCTGACCTGGTCTGTCCGCCCTCTGCATCACGGAGGTTGTTGTAGAACCGGTTCGTCACGTCCAGGTCGTCTGTGAAAAGGAAGCCCGTAGAGCCGTAGAGGAGCGACTGTCCTTCCATATCGAGTATTCGACCGAGTAGCATGGCGGTCTGAATCGAGGTTGAAAGATGGCTTGCTCCTGAGGTGGGGTCGCTCCGCAGCGCGATTGAGTATTCCCTGCCCTCCTCTTCCAACTCGTCGTCGGCGGGTTTGACGTATTCGACCGTGTGGTCATGGAGGCCGGTCAGTTCCGCAAAGAACCGACCGGCGTCCTTCAGGGTCGCGCTCAAACCAACGAACGTGACGGGACGCCTGATGGCGTGCCGCCATCGCCGCAGCAGCAGGGCGACCTGGGCGCCTTGAGTTCCAGAATAGGTGTGGACCTCATCGAGAAGGACGAGTCGTGGAACGTCATGTCCTGTCCAACCTAGGAGCTTGCCAAGGCCGGCGTTTGAACTATTGCGATTCAACTGTTCTGTGGTCGTGAACAGCAAGTCCGGGGGTTGCTCACGCAGCGACTTACGGGTGAGCGCGAGTGCTCCGTCTGGAATCACATATGCGCACTTCACACACTTGAGGAGTTCGCGGCCGGCCTTCCGGTCGGCATGGGTCCACAGGAGCTCACCTTTCGGGCACTTTGGGCAACTCAAGTACGGGCAGACCAAGCCAGCGTCACGCTGCTTCCAAGCCCTCCGTGCCATGTTGTTGGGCATGTCGAGGGCGTCCGCTTTACTGGGGGTGTCCGCGTACAGGGCACCGACCCTCAGGGGGCGGCGTTTCATCCGGGCAAGCCTCGGTGTTAGGTCCGCAGCGGTGGCAATCGCCGTACGGAGTTGGTCCCGGAGCAGTTCCTTTCGCGGGTAGAGAGCTAGAGTATGGAGACTCCGCCTATTCGGTCGCGCCGCCTCAGCCATCGCGGCAAACGCAGGGAGGTAGAAGGACAAAGTTTTACCACTACTGGTTCCCGCGCCAACGATGATGCCCGAGGACCGGTCGTGGCTGAGGGAGGAGTAGATGGCGGATGTCGCCGCGACCTGGAAGCGGCTCAGTTGCCGGTTCCCTATTTGCGCAATCGCGATCGCGTCCTGCAGCGCACCCCAGTTGGCGACCGAACGAAAGCGTTCAACCGCCTGGCTTACCGGGATGTCGCGTCTCGGGTATCGACGTTTGGCGGTATGGATGCGGTAATCGGCGACGAGGGGGCGCCCGCGACTCCACCAGTTGTGCGGGAATGATCCATCGCGCTGACGCCAGTCGAACAGTTGGCGCAGGTTGGCCGTGAGTCGGAGCGCCTCGGCGAAACGACTGCGATAGCGCGGGGGCGAGGTTGCGGGGAGCTTGAAGAGCAGGGCGTGGTCGACGAGTTCGTCGAGAACGTCGTCGACGTTCATTTCCAAAGGTGGTTGCTGCTCGCCGAGGACCGTGAAGATGACGTCCCTCACCTCTTCTTCGGAAAGCGCCCGATCGGTGATCCCCCAGGCCAGGAGAGGGAGTTCTCGATCTTCCAGGGCGTTGAGCAGTTGCCCCGCGAACTCTCGGCTCAGGGCATCCTTCACGAGGTCCTCCTCCGAAGTTCGATTTCGTGATCGATCGAGAACCTTCGCAGGAGGTGGATCTCCTCGTCCGCGAGATCCTTAAGCGTCAGAGTCCGGCCGGTCAGCCGATCCAGGACCGACAACAACTCGGCTGGTACGTCGGGCGCTTGATGAAGATCGTCAGAAAGTTGCTGGAACTTGTTCGTGAAGATCCCGACGTCGGATGCCGTGAGGGTGGCGCTAGAAGCAATCTTCCGCAATTCGGTCAAGCGCTCTCTGGCCTGTGCCAGCTCAGCCTGCTTTAACATGGGCAGTCTGTTAGTAGGCAGAGCATCGAGTTGTTCGGTCGCCCATGTATGCCAGGCCTCGTGCGTGGCCTCCCTGATGCTCGCTGCGGCCTTGTCAATCTTCTGCTTCGCCGCGTTGAACGCTGAATCGGACGGGAGCGCACCACCCTCGGCCCTCCGGGCGAGGTCGTTGAGTCCGGCAGGGGCGCTGGAGAGATCGATCTCTCGGTCGGTCTCTTTTATCACTGCCCGGGCCACACGAAGTTGGTTACCCAACTGTCCTAAGGCAGTCCTGACAGCCTGGAGGCGCTGGCGCACTCGCTGTGCTTGCTGCTCACCTTGCTGGCCCAGTTCAAGGCGCCGGACCTCACCACGCAAGATGCTCGCCTTGTCCAAGACGGAGATTGGCGGTGTCATTCCTTGGTGCCGTCCGTCCCGATCAGATCCACCCACTCCTGGAGAAGCCTCTGCACTTCCTCTGTGACCGAGTCACCCATGGCGTCCGTCCGCTCACTGGCATCTGCGAGTGCTCGTGTCAGCCAGGTATCCGAGGCCATCAGGAAATGGCGGATCGCTTGGAGACTCGTGCCATGGTCACGAGCGGCCGCTACGAACTCCTTCTCGAACCGGCCCTCTGCCGATGTAGAGGCGATGGCTTCGAGATCCCGTTCAGCAACGGCTACCGTACGCCAGTCCGCGCTCTCGGCGGCTGCGGCCAGTTGAAGAATCCTCTGCCGCTCCACTAGGTTCGGCGACAGACCGACGGTGTCAGCGGCTTCGAGGCTGGCTCGGACAGCGTCCACCGTGGCCTTGCCTTCAGCGCCACGCGGCGCGCGCGATCTGATCTCCGCGACAGTCTCTTTGAGTCGGCTGGTCTCCTCGCCGACCACACTACCGAGGCCGTTGAGTCCTGAGACGGTAGTGTTGCCGACCCATTTGGGCACTCCGCCCGAGGCATCCCAACGCCAAGACCGCGCAGCTTCCAGGACGAGTGGCAGCGCTCGGGCAGCATCGATCATGCGCACGGAACCTGTCGCCCCTTGGCTGATCCCCAGGCGTGATCGGAGAGCCGCCACCAGCGTTGGGCGTTCACGCAAGTGCCTTTCAAGTAGTTGGCGCCAGGCCGGAACCCGAGACTCCAGGTCCCTGCGGTTCCAGGTGCTGCCATCGTCGAAAGCAGCATCCGTGAGGTCGGTATCGCTCATCCCGGGCCAGACTCGGCCGGCCAGCGCTGCGCCCATAAGCGAAACCCTTAGACCTATGACGAGGCTCTCATCAGAACTCTCGAGGGATTCTACAAGCGCTTTGGAAAAGATTCCAGCGTAGCGCTCGGCGATGCTCGCCAGTCGCCAGGTCGCCTCCGAACGCGCGCCAGGGACTCCCGCTTGCGACAACAGCAACGACTGAAAGAACTGGCTGTTAGCCGCATTCTTGGAGAAGGAGATTGGCGCCTTTTCAGCTCCAGCAATGTTTTCCGTTGCTCCCCTGATCGAGACAGTGGTTGCCTTGGCAGGCCAAACCTTATCGATCTCGCCCCTGCCTAATTCCTTCATGAGAGGGGAAGACCAAAGGTAACGGCGGGTGACCGCATCCACCACCAGGGTGCGCAACTCCCGAGAGAGATTTGAATCAAGTGGTTTGTCGCGCGACGCCCAATCTTCGAGCGATTGCAGTCTTCTCTTGAGCGAAGTCGAGACCGGGTCGCTCAGAGGTGGAGGGACGGTCTTGTTGACCGCCCCTGCGCCTCGATTATTATCACCATCGCTACTCGTTGGGAGCGAATCGTCCCCAAAGTTAGGCAAGCCGAACGCTTGCCGGATACCCTCCTCGATACGCCCGGGATTGGCTGGGGCATCCGCCCAGAACTCGAGAATGAGTCGGTGCCTGTCCGGGTCGGCATTGTTATGATTTCCGATAAACTCGTCGACGCTTGTCGGCAGAGCAGGGTCGATCTCTGCCGTTTGGAACCGCTCGCGGAAGCGTGCGGTGGGGAAGGCGCCGTCTCGAATTTCGTTGGCCGAGTCGACCAGGACCGGACGAATGACGTTGCCAAGGAAGCTACGGGGCACGAACGCCCAGGGCCGGTCGGGTGGAGCAATCGAATGAACCATGCGGAGAAGCGAGGAGCGGTTGAACGGGTAGAGACCGTATCCCTCGCTCGTTTGGCCGAATGACTCGTGGCATTCGATCTTGAAGGAGCAACTCTCGCAGGCGTTGGAGAAGTCCTGCCCGCCAGCTTTTTCGAGAGCTTCTCGGCCGACACGTGCGGCGTTGAGGTATCGGCCTGCGAACGAGGCGATCTCTTCTATCCCAGTGTTTGCCTTATCGAAAACTCGATCGAGATCATAGACGTAACCCGTGGTGGAGGCAGCTACCCGACTCATCACGGTTTCTGGAAGGTCTCGGAAGTAACCGGTGGTCACCGCCATCAACGTACGCATACTTGCGTAACGTTGACGTCCCTCTCGGGTTGCCGCTTCGGTGAGTGCTTCCAGGAGTTCGCGCTGCACACCCTGAATAAGCGCGAAGTCCTCCACTAGGAGGATGATCTCCTTGCCCTGCTTTGCATAGGTCTTTCGAACCTCGAGCATCGCCTGGACAAGTCGACCAACCCCGATATTGGAAGCACTTTTTACGGCGTGTTCCATATGCTCATTTAACATGTTGACGGCGTCCTGCTGAAGGCTCGGCGTGGATAGCAGTTTCGCCAGGAGTCGCTGTGCAATAATCGAAGCCTGCTTCACCTCCTGAACATCCAGTGGAAGGTCTTCGACCGAGAAGCCCGGGGGACGCTCAGGCTTGTCCAGATCTCGATTGTTCAGAAGTTGGGCCGCGTACTGCGGTATGTATTTTCCGGAGGCGAGGAGGTATTGCTGAATGTAAGGGTCTTGGAGGATTGCCGCGAGCCCTTTCGGGCCGGAAAGGATGCGCGCCTGCTTGGATGGCACCTCATCTGACCCGGTCTTCGCAAGTGCCTCATTCAGCGCATTGACAAGGCGGCGCGACAAACTCTCCTCGGTCATCCCCTCGCTGAAAGAGCGGACGTCCTTGCGGAGTTGATCTAGAGAATCTCCTTCGGCGCCCTCGAGAAGTTTCTCCACGACGGATTTGAGACTGGTCTCCGTCTTCTCGAGGTAGATCACTCGCCGTCGCACAGAGGGGGGAATATGTTCCCGCACCCACCGGACCAAGTGAGATTTTCCGGATCCGGAGTCACCGACCACTGGCATCAAGAGAGTGCCTGTGTTCGATTTGGCTTCCAGGAAGTCTTGCAGAACGATTCGCTCGTCGGCGGTCGCGTTCGTTGGCGTCAGAGAACGACCATTGATAAGCGAACGCCTGATCCTCAGTGGGGCGTGCGTCGCGAGGAAAACCCCAGCGGACGGGTTAACTGCCTCTGTGCTGATTGTCGCAGATGCAGTTTCGGGCACCCAGCAGAGGTAATTGCGAAGGTCAGCCATTGTAATCCTTGAAAACAGTGACCGAACTGAACGTGTGCGGGGTCGCTGGGCGTTCCCGGTCATAGATGCTCAACAGCTGCTTGGCGTCGGCCTCTCGACCGAACTCGAGCCATTCCTCATAGCCTCCACGCAATAAAGCGAACGAGAGCGCAGGACCGGCAGTCGTGTCACCGGGATCTTCGACTCCAAGAGAGCGCGAATAGGCGCCACCCGGCAAGACCGGCAGTTGATCACGCAGCGAGCGCACGAACTCCACTGCGTTGACATTCGCTTTGTGCTCCCAGATCTCCATCACGGTCTGCCTTATAGCCACGGTGCAGTCAGGTACGTAATGATTGGGGTCTCCCATGGTGGGCAGTGCCGGCGCGGCCAGCCCGATGGTGGTGGCCCAGGACGTGAACCTGTTCCAGCGTGTGGGATTGGGGATGGCGGGGCGAGCCTCGGCTATCAAAGCGCCGTCCTGCATGGCTTCGAAATTGTTCGCCCCGACTGTGACCGCTGTCGGGTCCAAGCTGAGGAACCAACAAAGCGCTCGATTGAGATCAGCCGCACCGGTAGTCTTGTCGCCCTTCATGATTACTTGGTTCAACTCAGGTTCGAATACTGCTTTTCGCAAAACGGTACAGAAATCTTCCCAGTGGGTACCATCGAGGGTCGCCGCCCGCCCTGCGAGCGAGATCCGTTCTTCCTCGGACTTCTGAATAAAACCCAGGCCCAGTAGTGTGCTAATAGCCTGATCGAACATTTTATGATCACCGCCAGTAAGCGACGATGGGCTAAGCAATTTGCGTGTTCGGTCCAGTGTCATTGGCCGATTCTCGTGAACAAGAAGTCGTACCACAGCCCACATGGGTACGGGAAGGGATGCGTCGACATTGATCAGAGTCATCTAAAGAGCCCTCAGCGCGCTTTGAATGGAGAAGGTGCTGCTATGAATGTCAACAAGACGGTGTCCCGGTTTCATGGGGTGCTGCACATCCTGATGATGGATTAAATAGGTTAGGTCGGTACTCCAGAAGCGATCCTTTACGTCATCTTCTATATTGTATTGACTGGAGCCGGATACCCAGACAACAGGACCTTGATAACTATTGAGAAGGTCCTTATCTCGATCTGCGATGACAACGCTAGGGCGGACCGACTTCTGAATCCTGCGAAAGATGCGGTCATCGATACCCGGACCTCCGATCACCGTGATACCTCGATGACATAACGCCTCGAGCAGATCGGAAACAAGGCTTCTGGCTTCCCCTTCGTCCTTCCACCAGATGCTCACGTTCCTATCGCCCTCGGCCATATAGTTCCGCAGTGGAAGGTTCGAGTCAATCTGCCATTGAGCAAGTGACGGGTGTGGTTGCCACCCGGTCCTAAAAAAACCTCCTAGAGGTGGAAGCGCCTTCTTCTGGCGGCAATGATTGCATCCTCTGCAGTTCGGCGAAGTGCGGAGTAGTCCGTCGCTGGTCGGCAGGGTATAGTACTCGGCGAGCACGTCTGCCATGCACACGTCGCCGGCGACTGCATTCTCAAGTTTCGCAAGTGCTTTCCTCTGGCTCGTAAGCATTCCACTTCGCGCATCCTCGATCACTTTATTGAAGTATTTCCGGCTGTTAGTCGCGCCGTCGAGGATCACGATCTCTACACGGGTGGGCAGTGTCTCGTAGTAGGCCGTGAGTCGTTCCGCCCACTCATCTTCCAGTTCGTCTGCACTGCGGCCCGGTAACGCCGGAGTCCTCACCTCAACCAGTTTGGCCCGCACCATAAGGTTGAGTGTGCGGATGTTCCAGGTGCGGTTCATCTCGGTGCTGATGGAGATGTTTGGCGGTCGCGTGTCCAAGTTGATCAGATAGCCGTCCTCTGTCTTGGCCACCTTGTTGTTGAACATGCTGATCCACCTAGGCCATGCCTGGCCCTTAATGATGACCGGATTGTTTAGGCTCTTGGCGATTTCACTGTCTCGCCGAGTCCTGGCCATGTAGGCAATGGACGGGGAACCGTCGCGTCCTCCGCGGCCAACCTCCTGGTAATACCGGTCTACGGTCTCCGGCAGGCAGGCGTGAACCACGCTCTTCACATCTGCCAGGTCGATCCCCAAGCCAAAGGCGGACGTACCGACGATCACGTCGTAGCGTGTGGGGAGCGGACCGGATGCTCCGTCACCGCTCCATCCCTCCATCCGTTCACGCCGTTCGTCGGCGCTGGAGTCGCCCGTGATGGACGTCGTGCGGAGGAACCCTTCCTTCTTAATCCGCCCCTCCCAGTTGTGGGCATCCTCGACCGTGGACACGTACAAGATCAGCGGTCGCGGCAACTTCGCCACCGCTTCCAGCACAACCTCCGTCCGTTCGTGCTCTGGTAAGGACTCGATGTAGTAACTTGGTTCACTCCTCAACTCGGAGGCCCAGACGACCTGGGTTGTCTCTGATTCACCGTAGAGATCCTTAATCGCGTCGACCTGCTGTGCCGTAAGGGTGGCACTCATCGCGATCGTTCGCGGCTCCCGCCCCTTTGGTGAGCGACGTATCCATGCACGGCGCTGGCCTGCCATCGCCTGGAAGTCCGGACGGAATTCATTGCCCCATTGCTCGATGAGATGCGCCTCGTCGATGACGAAATAGCGCAAGAACCCTGCTTCGGCGGCCTCGTCCAACGCCTTTTGGAGGCCGGTGGTAACTGACTCCGGAGCAGCATAGATGACCGGTTGCCGGCCAGTGCGGATGTCATCGCGAAGTTCACGCTTCAAATCAGCTGGGAGTTCCCCTATGTAGGCGTAACGCCCGCTCGGTGCGGCACGCCTACTCTCACCCAGGAGTTGCTTCGTCCGCCGTTCCATGTCTAGTGCCAGTACGACAGTGGGCACGACGACGACTGATACGCCAACTCCCTCCGCGTTGAGCAGGATTGGGGCAAGTGCGACAGGGGTCTTACCGTGCCCTGTCGGGAGGCACAGGATTGTTGTGCTTCCCGAAGGTGCCATTGCGATTGAGCGGGCGACCTGACGCTGGCCTACTGAGTAGTAAGTGTCGTATCCAAGGGACGCGGCCCAGAACGGGTCAGCCGGTAGACCATCGAGAGTACGCCGTTGCAGCGAATCCTGACCTCGGTAGACTTCGCGAAGGTCGGCTTCGGCCGCCTCTTTCGCCAGGCCGTCAGGAGTGGACGGGTGCCAAGGCGCCGCGCTCACCACCAGCTGCTTCGGGCCTGTCTGCACAGCCTGGCATGCGCTTTCCCACCACTGGTCGAAGGTCGGAAGAAGCGGATCAATCGGCACGGTGAGGGGCGAGCGATTCTCACGCGCGACGGACTCCAGGAGTATTTGACGGGTGAGGGCAGCCACGTCACGACTACCTGCGACTCCGAGGGGCAAGGCTACTAGTGCGTCCGCAAGTCGACGTACAGTTCCACTGGCCCTGTCAGGAACCATGACATTCGGCCATTCGGCATACATTTGTTTAGCCTGAACCCAGCTACTCGAGTTCATCGCATGCCTATCTGCTGGCCGAATCGGACGATGCAGGTCGCTGCAACAACCCTGACCGTTGGGCGCGTAAGGCTGTCGATGAGCGTCTGTGTTACGGTCACGTTCGTGAGCAAACTCTCGGCGTCGCCCACCAGGTGCCCTGCTAGTTGGCGCGTGTGCGCCTGCGCCACGGTGACAGCGACGCGCTGCCTTGCCTCATCTTGAGATCGCGCACACCGCTCGGACAGCTCTTTCGTTTCAATCAAATGGGTTCTTGCGGCCGACTCCGAGGAGGACCCCGAGGCCTGGTAACCCTCCCATCCGTTGAAGATCTCGAGTAAACCCGGTAGGCGTGTCGCGTTGAAGTTCTGGTCCGTCTTCTTGTCGTAGGGTTGGTCCAGCCACGCCCGGGCTCTCCCATCGGTGACTGGCTTACCGGTTCCCGCGTCAACCCAGACCTTGAGCGTGAACGGAGCCAGAAGTCTGTCGGCCTGGCGCCGCAGTGCGCGAATCGCGTCGGAATGATCGCCCACAAGGCTGAGAGCATCCGTGAGATCTGCCTCGACCAGGTAGTCGAAGCCGAAGTACGCACGCGAGTCCCCTCGGTATCCCCTGTCGAGTCGCCGGAACGCTGCTGCCTGGCCACGGTCCTCCCGGTACACGGCCTCGGCCAGAACATCGACAAGAGGGTTACCGATGCGGAGGAGTCGTGTGCCTGGGTTCCTGAGGGCGACGTTGCGGTTGAGTGTTCCTCGCGAAACCTCGGGCGTGAGCCACGGGCGCACGGCACGCCACAGACGTGGCTCAACCTTCGGCGTCGGGCCGGATACGTCAAAGATCATATTCAGGGAACCGCCGACGGTCCTCTCCTCGTAGCGGAGTCCGATTCCGCCAGAGGTGTCGACATAGCCGCATAGGGCCTGGCTGGTGTCGCGCCAACCGGCTTCCATTTCCAACAGGGAAGTGGCGATGTCACGGCCCTCAATTGAGGTCTCGTGGATGGATTCGAGTATGTCCATCTTGTCGATCTCTCGTCGGGCCTCGGCGAGGTTGGCCTTGACCCGTGAGGCCATGGCCGGTAAGCCTTCGAGGCCATGCTCAAGTCCTGAAGCCCAGACGTCGTTCAGTCCTTCAGTGATGGCATCTTGAAGCGTCGAGACGGACACCGAGAACAACTCGTACCCATTCACCAACAGTTCAGCCCATGCCTCGAGGTAGGAGGCACCGGTGCCCTCATCGGCCAATCGGTACTGCGGAGCGGGGGTCCGCTGGTCGGCTGATCCGGGGTACCTGTCCACGCGGCCGAGTCGCTGCTCGAGTTGGTTCGGCGACCAGGGCAACCGTAGATGGATTACCGCGTCCGCCTCCTGGAGGTTGAGCCCTTCCTCTGCGGTGTCGTCTGCGATTAGTACGCGAGTCTGGGGGCGCTCCTTGGCAGACCACTTCACCAACGAGCGCTCTGACGTCTCGGTTCCCACCCTCTCTGAGTGTTCAAGAGCGGCGATGTTTGGGAAGCGTCTGCTGATGCAGTCTGTGATCGCCCCTGCAAGCATCCCTGGTCCGCAGAAGATCACCGTCCGGCGACTCTTCTTCAGCGCCGGCAGCAGATCAGTCACGAGTGCGTTGACAATCTGAGACGGGTCGGTTTCCTGCCCCGCCGCCTGCCAATTGGTAAGCAAGGGGCGTTCCACCTCGAGGACTTCAGGCTCGGCCAGTAGAGCGCGCTCTTGGGCACTCAGCCCTGCCCGAACGGCTGCTTCTTCGTCTTGGTTGACACGCCAGGCAAGCGCGTCGCTCAGGTCGTTGGTCCAACCGCTCGCCCGGGTAGAGAGGACGGCGAGCACCATTGCGTACTTCGCCTTCTGGTCCTCTAGGTCATGATCGAGAAGGTAATCCCAGATCATGGATCGCCAGTTCATGAGCATGGTTTGGGCGGCCTCGAGCGCATTGTTCGTCGTCGGCAAACTGACGGGGGATTGCCGTCCCCGGACCTCGTAGGGGAGGTACATGGCTTCGGGATCATCGACGGTGACGCTTAACCTACGGTGTCTGATAACGCGGCGGTGGAGTCTGTAAGCCTCGCTGATGTGCGCCCGAAGCGCCTCGGTTCGCGCCTTGAGGTCGGCTTCGTCGACGCCTTCGCGGAGTTCGTCCTCCTCATCCAGCAGGGTGAGGACCTCTTGGCTCAGTTCACGGAATCGCTCGTCGGAGTCGGGGATGAGCTTTTCGATGTCTGCGATTGCGTCGGGAAGCAGGTAGGTGAACTCGCTGTCCAGGGCGTGAACGTAGTTCGCGAGTTCGGAGCGCAGTTGGTACTTGTGTTCGAACGCAGCGAGATCGGACCATTTGTAGAGGTTTGGGTCGAGGAGATGTAGCAGCGCAAACTGGGTCAGGTGGTTCGACATGACGGGAGTCGCGGTCATAAGGAGAACACGCGTCGAGGTGTGGACGATGTGCGCGAGTTGCCTATAGGGACTGGCCTCCGCAGTTGTGACCTGGACAAGGCGGTGCGCCTCGTCCACAACGACCAGGTCGCTACCCTCCCAATCGGACCATCGTTCAGGGGATTCGTGAGAGAGGATCTGGATTTTCGCGCAGGGGAAGTCCTCGATGAAGAACTTGTCGACAAGTTCCCGTCGCCACTGGCGTCGTAGGACGTCAGGAGCGATGACGCTGACTTTGGCACGGGGATTATCGATCAAAGTCTGGCGGACCACATAGCCAGCCTCGATCGTCTTACCTAAGCCGACCTCGTCGGCGAGTAGGTAGCGCTGCACGGGGTCGGACAGCACGGTAAGTGCCGCGTGCACCTGATGCGGGAAGAACTCGACGGCTGAAGACAGCAGCGCCGAGGTGCTGGCGGAGGCTGCGCGCTGGGCGACGATGTTCCGGAGGAACGGCAAGCGAGCGTTGTGGAAGTAGCCAGATTCGTTGCCAGCCGAAGTCAGGACCTGGACGGGGTCTGCGACGGGCCGGTCCCACCGTACCCGCAGTTCGTCCTCCCGGACAGGGAAGTCGAAGTCGACGTTCGGAAACCGAACGAAGTACTCGCCGGGATCAGTCTGGTCCTTGACCCTGCCAGCCATCCACACCCCGGTGTCCGGGTTGCGCCGATACACCCGCGTCTCGGGGGCAAGGGCCACGTGCTTGCATTCAGTTTCCGGAACAGTCACGGAGTGAGCTACGGGCTCGGCCACAGATTCGAAGAAGTCGATTTGCACCTGCAAGTTGGAGACGTGGCTAACTCGTCCGACGCCGGGGGAACCGGCGTACTCGACCAGTTGACCGACGACAAATCGTTTCGACAAGTGGGCGAGCCTCCCTTCGCTTGCGCAGAGGACCATCGAGGTGGAACGGTCCCGTGTCTCTACTGGTGCAAAGTTAGCGGGTTGGACTGACAAAATGCCGCAACCAGCCAGGATTTCACGCAAGGACGGACGTCTATCACAATCCGTATGCATTGTATTACGTGCCGTTACCAACGGCAAACTCCTTGTTGATCTCCAGACTCTGTCGCATCTCCTGCTCGTGACAATGGGGTCTGGTCAGCCAAGTTGGCACAACTCGACCTTGACAACGCCGATGTTGCTCATCAGGCACAGGCGAGGACGCGATGGTTGGATAGGTGGGTGAGGACGGCGTAGTTGGCTTGCCGGCCGTCGGGGAAGTTGACGGGCATGTTGAACTGGACGCGTCCCGTGGATGGATGGTTGTCGAGCGACTCGGCAATCCCCGCGCGGGCGACCACGATGCAGGCGTGGCGGTGGCGCGCGTCGTCCGGACGGCGGGCACCCTCGTTCCGGACGACCACCGGTCTCCACAGTTCGAGCCGGTCGCAGTTCAGGAAGTGCTGGCTGCGATGCGGTACCAGTCGGGTGCGGCGGTCTGCATGCTTCCGCCGGGGGCCAGGACCGCACCTGGGAGCAGGCTAGCCTCCCCGGACGGCTGCCTCCACCTCTGAAGCCTCTGTATACGTCCTTGCCGGTGTTATCGACCCAGATGAGCGACTTCTGCTCGGCGGTGAGCCAGCGTTCGAGCCACTCTGCGTCGCTGAGGAGTTCGTTCTGCCCAACGTTGACCGCGTGCCTCGGTGACGGACCATCCGCCTTACTTAGAGGAGGTTGCCGCCCGCGCCGAACGAGCACGACGCTGTGGCGTGGTTCGAGACATCCGACCTTGCCAGCCTGCGTCTCGCCCACGAGCCGTATCTCTCGATGCTCACTACCGTGCTCGTCACCTGACGTCGCTCCGAAACCAGGAGTGCGCGTCCATCGGCAGATCCGGACGCCAGAGAGGTCGCCAAGCGCGCCGGCCACAGCGTCGACGTCCTGCTACGCGTCTACGCGAAGTGCATGGAGGAGGCAGCAGTCTCGCGCCAATAGCAAGATCGGCGAAGCTTTTGGACGAGTGATCCACATTGCGGCGAGTGGACCCCGAGTCATCCCCCTGGGGTCCTTTCATTTACAGGGAGAACTGGGCGATGCCCATCCCGCGTATATCCCGCACTAGCTGACATACGGCTGCACACGGTGGCCTACGGCTGCTCAAGAGGGCTAAGCAAAAGCCCAGATAGGGCCTGGTTAGGGCTGGTGGATAGGTGCCCCCGGCAGGATTCGAACCTGCGGCACCCGCTTTAGGAGAGCGGTGCTCTATCCCCTGAGCTACGGAGGCGGGATCTGGTGTAAGCGTACCGAAAGGTGGGGGGGTTGTGTGACGTGGTGGGGCTTGGGTCTTGGTGGGGGAGGCCATGGGTGGGCTGAGCTGCGGTAAAGGGGGGACATGGGGGGGTTGGTGGTTGCGGGGCGTGACTATGGTCGCGGAGCGTGAGTGTGAGCTGTGTGGGTGGTGCTGGGCGCACGAGGGGTGGGTGTAGCGGTGGTCTTGGGGTGGGGGGCGTCTGCGTGGACGTGATGCGTGGAGGACGTGTTGGGCGAGCAAGCTCCTGGGGGCATGAGCTGGGTTGTGGGTTGCGGCCGGGGCGCTTGCAGGGGCGGAGGGTTCGGCTTGGGGTGTTGATAGGGGCTTTGGTCGTGCCTGTGGTGATCGCGGTGGGGCTTATGGTCGCGGCGCTTAGTGGGTGAGGGGAGTGGTGGCTCGGGCGGGGAGGGGGAGCGGGTGCGGTCGGCGTTGGCGTCGTCGTAAGCGGCGGTGGTCAAGGCCGCCGCTCTCAAGAGCCGGATCGGAGTCTGTGGCACCGCACAAAGCAGCATCACCGCCGGTGGTGACCGCCCGAAGCGGCAGCGCCGCCGGTGGTGACCGCATAAAGCAGCATCACCGCCGGTGGTGACCGCCCCGAAGCGGCAGCACCATCGATGGTGGCAGTATCGCCTGGCGCTGTGCCAATGCCGGCATCGGCTCCATCGCCGATCCTGTCCCTGAGTTCCGTCGCCGATCCCGGCACTGGTTCCGTTGTCGATCCCGTCATTGGTTCCGTTGCCTGTCCCCATCGTCGGCTCCATGGCTGGTGCCCTTGCCGGCGCCGTTACTGGTGACGGCGGTGGCCTCTGCGGTGACGGCTGGACCTTGCGAGGAGAGCTGGCGGGTGTCCTGTGGAACGTCGTGGCAGTCGTGGCTTAGGGGGCGTGGTCGACCGGTTGTGGGAAGGGTGTGGCTGGTCTTGCGTGTGGTTGAGGTGGCGGCGTTGTGTGTGGCGTTGGGCGACTCGGGGGCGCTGGTGGGGGGTTGGGTGGGCTTTGCCGGGGTGGGGTGGGGGATTCGTGAGAGTGCGTCAAGTTTGGGGGGTGGGGGCGGTATAAATGCCATGATCCGTGCATAACGGGTCTTGTGCCTCGGGCCCGGGCACTTGGCTTGCTGTAGTAACGTGCGTGCCGGGCTGAGGTCACAAGTTCGCAACTGGAGGGGTTCCAACCGTGCCATCTCCTCGATCGGCGAGCCTGGTCGCGGTCTTCATGGGGCTGGCTTCCGTGCTCGTGCTCGCGTCGTCGGGGACGGCGCAGGCGAAGCCCGTCGCGCTGGAGGAGGCCGCGCGGGAGCCGGGTCCGGGGAACCTGACGGAGCTGCGGCGGGAGGCCGAGAAGTCGTCGCAGGCGCTGGCGGAGGCGACGAAGGCTCTGGAACAGCGGCAGGCGACGCTGGCGAAGGCGGACACCGAGCTGAAGGCGAAGCTGGAGCAGCTCCGCACGGCCACCGCGCAGATGTCGCGGGTGCGCAAGCCGCTCGCCGACCTCGTCCAGTCGCTCTACCAGACTCCGTCGGGCGGGGACATGTCTCCGTTCCTCTCCGGTGATAGCGACGTCGACCAGTTGCGCGCGCTCAGCGACATGACCTACTTGGTGTCCGGGCGGGACGAGGTGCTGGCCGACGCGGGGCGGCTCTATCAACAGCAGCAGAGGCTGGCGGCCGAGGCGCAGGATCTCCGGGCCACCAAGCTGCTGGTCGAGGCTCAGCTCAGCCTGGAGATCGACACGTTGCGGAAGCGTTCGGCGGCGACCGTCAAGTCCTTGTCGCAGGCGCTGGTGAAGCTCGGGGTGCGCGTCAACCAGGGGGGTCGGTCCGGGGCCGCGTGCGACCCCACGCGGGTGAGCTCGGCCGCGCAGTATCCGAACGGCCTGCTGCCCAAGAGTGTGCTGTGTCCACTCCAGCAGCCGGGGCGCGAGCTGCGCGCGGACGCGGCGATCGCGTTCGTGGCGCTCAACGAGGCGTACAAGCGGCGCTTCGGCAGGTCGATATGTGTGACGGACAGTTACCGCAGCCTCGGGGCGCAGCAGTCGGTCTATTACCGTCGGCCCGGGTTCGCGGCCGTCCCGGGGCGGAGCAACCACGGGCTGGGGCTGGCGGTGGACCTGTGCGGCGGGGTGGAGTCGTTCCGCTCGGCGCAGTTCAACTGGCTTGAGGCGAACGGTAAGCAGTTCGGGTGGATTCATCCTGATTGGGCGTATCGCAGTCCCTTTGAGCCCTGGCACTGGGAGTATGACCCCAAGGTCGGGTCCGGGCTGTAGGAGAGACTTCATAGTTGTCCACGTGCTGTGGATAACTATGTGCGTCGCAGGTGGTCACGTTTCCGACGACACGGACGGTGTGCGTGGGGGCAGATGGCGCGGCTCGCTGTTCGCGGCCTCAAGTTACGGACGGTCACGGGATTCGGGCTTCGTGGCCTTGTCACGGAGAGTGGCTGCTCGGGATCGCACTCATTGCCGGTGGCCGTGGATCGCGATGGACAGGCGTGAGCCCGTGGCGGCCTGGGCGAGGCGGGTGGCCTGATCGGGAGTGGCGGCGAGGACTACCAGGGCGCCGGTGTCGCCCATGGCGTCGGTGGCACGGGTCGCCGTGGGTGGGGCGATGACGGTCACCGCACGGGCCACCGTCGCGGTCGGGGGTGCGACCGCGTCGTCCCACTTCGGCGCGGCGGCGATGACGTCGATGACGTCGCCGGAGCGCAGAAGGTGTGCCGACGACGCGTCCGTGATGCGCACGGGCGCGGCGAGGAGGCCGGGGCCGTAGGCGTCGACGAGGGATGGGCCGAGCAGGCGTACGTCGGTCAGCGGCTCGCCGCGGCGGGCGGGCGAGGTCAGGACACGGCCGTCGACCGGGGCTGCAGGGGGGAGGGCTCCGTCGGGCACAGTGCCCTCGGGAAGCCTGATCACGGTGACGTCCGCAGGGGACAGTGCGCCGCCAGGGAGGTCGCGGGCCGCGGCGAGGACCTCGGTGGCGGCGGCGGGACGCACGGCGAGACCGAGGCACGTCATGGCCATCGCCGCCAGCGCGGCGGCCAAGAGCCGCCGCCGTCGGTTGACCATTCGAGCGGCACGAGACAGCGCCCCAAGAGATGGTGCGCCACGAGATGGTGCGCCAGAAGATGGTGCGGTGCGCATGGTGATCGCTCCTGATGGGCCATGTCGGGCCGTTCGCTGGGCGGCCGAGGGACTCGGGAACTCGACGGAGAGGTGTCACTGGTCGGCTGGGCATGCGGATCGAGGTCGTCGGTCGGCTGGTCATGGGGTCGACGTGATCGGCCGGCTGGTGATGGGGTCGACGTCACCGGTGGCAGGCATGTGGACCGACACCGTTCGGTAGGCATGTGGACCGGCGTGGCCGTCGCTGGTACATGGACCGTTAACCGATCGGGAGGCACGCGGGCCGATATCACCGGTTGGCCGGCACATGGTCCAAGGTGGTCGGCACGTGGACGTGCCCCATGCCGCAGGTGGTTGGTCGGCGGGTATGCACGCGTTGTCGCCGAGGCGAGGCGAACGTAACGGCCCGCCGATCGTCCGGTAACGGCACGCGGACGAAGCGCTTGGCCGGGAGGCTGGTCGGCGGGTGGACCGGACCGCAGAGGGACATGATCACCCGACCTCAGGGGTGTCATCCCCGCGCCGCACGGTGCCGTCGGCCACGGTGATGACGGTCGGGTTTGGTCAGGGGAGGGCGAAGGGGAGTTTGATGCCGTTCAGGGCGGTGGAGCAGGGGCAGGCGCGGTCGAGCGGGAGGGTGGCGGCGACCGTGGCGACGAGGGTGCGCATGCGTTCGCTGTTGGCGGCGAAGAAGGCGAAGACCTCTTCCTGGGTGACGCCCTCGCCGGCCTCGACCCCGGCGTCGTGGTCGGTGACGAGCGCCAGCGTGGTGTAGCAGAGGGCCAGTTCGCGGGCGAGGGCGGCCTCGGGGTAGCCGGTCATGCCGATGATGGACCAGCCGTTGGAGGTGAACCAGCGGGACTCGGCGCGGGAGGAGAAGCGCGGGCCCTCGATGACGACGAGGGTGCCGCCGTCCACGGTCTCCCACCCCTCGGCGCTCGCCGTCGTGTAGGCCAGGGCGCGGCCCACCGGGCAGTACGGGTCGGCGAAGGGGACGTGGACCGCGCCCCCCTCGTCGTAGTAGGTGTGAACGCGGCCGGAGGTGCGGTCGACGAGCTGGTCGGGGATCACGAGCGTGCCGGGGCCGTACTCGACGCGCAGCGACCCCACGGCGCTCGGGGCCAGCACCTGCCGGACGCCCAGCGAACGCAGCGCCCACAGGTTGGCCCGGTAGGGGATGCGGTGGGGAGGGTAGCGGTGGTCGCGGCCGTGACGGGGCACGAACGCGACGGTTCGCGAGCCGATGCGCCCCACGGTGACGGGATCGCTCGGCGGGCCGTACGGCGTGGTGACCTCGACCTCCTCGGCGTCGTCGAGGAGGGAGTAGAAGCCTGAGCCGCCGATGACTCCGATGTCCGCTCTGGTGACCATGGCGACGACACTAGCGCGCCGTGCCGGGCCCGTCGGCGGCGAAACCGCCGCCTGTGGAAAACCGCCTCAGCCGCTCGTACGAGCCGGGGGCGGAGGAGGGTTGTACGGCGTCAGAGGCGGCCGTACAACCCGCGACGGCGTCAGGAGGTGGAGGACGTGGAGGAAGTGGAGGACGTGGACGAGGAGCTCGCGGCGGCGGGTTCCTTCTTGCCCGAGCCCGAGTCGGACTTGGAGGCCGACCCCGAATCCGAGGAGCTGCCGGACTCCGACTTGGCGGACGACGACGAGGTCGTGGAGGTGGAGGAGCCGGACGAACGGTTGTCCGTACGGTAGAAGCCCGACCCCTTGAACACGATGCCCACGGCGGAGAAGACCTTGCGCAGCTTGCCGGAGCAGCTCGGGCACGTCGTCAGCGGATCGTCGGTGAAGCGCTGAGTCACCTCGAGACCTTCACCGCAAGCGGTACAGGCGTACTGGTAGGTGGGCACGCGGTCCTCCTCATATGGCTCACGCAGATTGGCACTCTACCGATGCGACTGCTAATGGTACGCAGCCGATTAGGCTAAACGCCACCCAGCCGGGTTCTAATCCCCGTCGCAAGCTCTCCCCGCCGAGGTCACGGGCCCCTATGCGGATGCCTTGTCCTGGTATGCCGCAGAGGCGGGAGAGGACGGGAGGGGCGGTGGGGAAGGTCGCCACGAGGGGGAACTGTGGCCGCGCGGCCTGAGGTGCTGGGGTCCCGCGCCGGCGTCGTAAGGGCCCCGCAAGGGGCAGATTCTCAGTCGCCACGTTCGCCGTACCATCCCGCCAGCTTGCCGCGCCGGCTGACGGCCCGCAGGCGCCGCTCGACCGTCTGCCTGCAGGCCGCGGTGGTGACGACCAGGAGCTGGTCCTCCGCGCGGAGCCGGGTCGAGCCCTCGGGGACGAACGAGCGTCCCTCCCGGACGACCATGGTGACGGCGGCGTCGGACGGCAGGCGGAGCTCGAAGATCTCCACTCCGTGCAGTCCCGAGCCGGGAGGGATCGTGATCTGGAGCAGGTCGGCGTCGAGCTCTTCCAGGGGCGCGGCCTCGACGCCGAGGTCGCGGGCCTCGCCGGGCGCGCCGATGCCGAGGACGCGCGCCAGGTACGGCAACGTGGGCCCCTGCACCATCGTGAAGACGATCACGATGACGAAGACCTCGTTGAACAGGCCTTTCGCCCCGATGATCCCCGCGGCCCAGGGGATGGTGGCCAGGACGATCGGCACGGCTCCGCGCAGACCCGCCCAGGACAGGAAGAGCTGTTCCCTCCAGGACAGCGCGTCGACGCCGGTGACGCGGACGATCAGGGCGGAGGCCACGATGGACGCGGGCCGCGCGAGCAGCAGCAGCGCGAGCCCGGCGATCAGCCCGGGGACGACGGTCGAGGGCAGCTCGGAGGGGCTGGCCAGGATGCCGAGCATGACGAACAGCCCGATCTGGGCGAGCCAGGCGGCTCCTTCGGCGAAGCCGCGGGTGGCGGGCCGGTGCGGCAGGCGCGTGTTGCCGAGGACGAGCGAGGCGAGGTAGACGGCGAGGAAGCCGCTGCCGTGCAGCAGCGCCGCGCCGCTGTAGGCGACGAACGCGAGGGCGAGCACGGCGATCGGGTACAGACCCGAGGACGGCAGCGCGACGCGCCGCAGCGCGTAGCCGCCGAGCGGTCCGACGGCGAGGCCGACCGCGGCGCCGACGCCGAGTTCGAGGGCGGCCTCGCCCATGACGTGCGCCACGTCGGGCAGCGGCGTGCCGAGCCCGCTGAGCATGACGACGACGATGACCGTGGGCGCGTCGTTGAAGCCGGACTCGGCCTCCAGGATGCCCGCGAGCCGCCGTGGCAGCGGCAGGCGGCGCAGGACGGAGAAGACCGCCGCCGCGTCGGTGGAGGCGAGGATCGCGCCGAGCAGCAGCGCCATGCGCCAGTCCATGCCGAGCAGCCAGTGCACGGACGCGGCGAGCACGACGATGCTGACGCCGACGCCGATGGTGGCGAGGGCGAGCGCGGTCGGCACGCCCTGGCGTACGTGCGCCCACTGGGTGGTCAGGCCGCCTTCGGCGAGGATCACGGCGAGGGCGGCGAGGCCGATCTGCTGGGCCACGCTCGCGTTCTCGAACTGGACGCCCAGCCCGGCCTCGCCGAGCAGCAGGCCGATGCCCAGGTAGATGAGCAGGGTCGGCAGGCCCGTGCGGTGGGCGATCCGGACGGAGGCGATGGCGGCGATCACCACGACGGACGCGAGGAGTAGCCAGATATTCAGATTCATCGGCCCTCCCTGTCGTGATTTTCCGCCCATTGTGGCGTATTAGTATGGTCCTCTACCACGAGGAACTACTTTGAGCTACCGTCACACGCGACACGGATGAGAGATCTACGGATTCATGGGTGAACGGTAGTGACGGACGAGTCTTCCCCGTACCTGAAGAACCCGGCGGTTCTTGACGGTCTGAGGAAGGACGATTCCGCCGGCGACGGCGACGACGTCCAGGAGGCTCCTCCGAAGAAGCGGCGGTTACTGCGCCGCGTCCTGATCGTGGTCGCGCTCGTCCTCGCCGTGGTGCTGGCGGCGGGCTTCGCGCTGGTGATGGAGCGTCAGATCACTCTGAACGGCAACATCCAGCGCATCACCGGGGCGTTTCCCGAAGAGGCGGGGCGGCCCGCGAAGACCGTGGGCGAGGCGCAGAACTGGCTGCTCATCGGGTCGGACAAACGGCCGGGCGAGGCGGGCTCCCAGCGGGCCGACACGATCATGGTCGTACACGTCCCTGCCGCCCGTGATCGGCTCACCCTCATCGGCATCCCCCGCGACTCTTATGTCCGCATCCCCGGGCACGGAAACAACAAGATCAACGCCGCGTACGCCTTCGGTGGGCCGAAGCTGCTGATCAGGACGGTGGAGGACCTCACCAAGATCCGCATCGACCACTTCGCCGCGCTGGACTTCCGCGGTTTCGTCGCGATGACCGAGGTGATCGGCGGCGTCGACGTCTACGTGTCGCGCAAGGTGTACGACCCGATGAACAAGGTCACCTGGCCGCAGGGCATGGTGCACCTGGAGGGCGAGAAGGCCCTGCTGTTCGTCCGGCAGAGGTACAACCTGCCCGGCGGCGACTTCGACCGCATCAAGCGGCAGCAGGCGTTCGTCCGCGCGATGGGCCACAAGATCATCAGCAGGGACCTGCTGACCAGCCCGCTGAAGCTCAACGCCTTCCTGGAGGCGCTCACCCGCGCGGTCAGCGTGGACTCCGGCGTCACGCTCAGCACGCTGCGCGACCTGGCCCTCGAGCTGCGCGACATCCGTCCCGACACGGTCGACTCCACGACGATCCCCACCAGCGGCACCGCCATGATCAAGGGGGCCAGCGTCGTCCGGGTCGACAGGAAGACCGGCGCGCGATTCTTCGCCGCGGTCCGCGACGACAAGCTGCAGGAATACTTCGACGACAATGGCGGTCTGGCGGATCTTCAAATCGTCTCGTGACGAAAATCCGTGACGAAAATCACACCCGTCCGAGCGTGACGATGCCCGAGGGAAGCGCCGCCATCGAAACCGCCATGTCGTGGGGTTCCGCGGGAATTCCCTCGATCAACTCGCCCTCGTGCAGCAGCGCGACCGTCGGCACGTTCGGCCCGACCCGGGCGAGCGCGCGGTCGTACGAGCCGCCCCCGCGCCCCAGCCTGACCCCGCTGGACGGGTCCACGGCGAGCGCGGGCACGATGACCAGGGCCGCGGTGCGGATGGCGTCCACGCCGCGCCGCGTGTCGACCGGCTCCATCAGGCCGCGCGGTCCCGGCTCCACCGATCCGGGACCGTCGTAGACGGCCCAGTCGAGGTCGTCGTCCGGCCGCAGGACCGGAAGGATCACGGTGGCGCCGTGCTTCCAGAGCGCGAAAACCAGGCCGTGCGTCGACGGTTCCGTGCCCAACGACCAATAGCACGCGACCAGCCCGGCCATTTGCACCCAGGGCCGGTCGAGTAGCGTTTCCCTGATCGCGGTCGCCGAGCCGCGCGGATCGGTGAGCCTTGTGCGCGCGGCCACGATCCTCCGGCGCAGCTCCGCTTTGTCCACTCGGCCCTCCATTAAGGTGCATCCATGGCTGACTACGATCCAGTGACGAAAGTCGTCATTCCCGCCGCCGGCCTCGGGACCCGCTTCCTTCCGGCGACCAAGGCGACCCCGAAAGAGATGCTGCCGATCGTCGACAAGCCGGCCATCCAGTATGTCGTCGAAGAGGCGGTGTCCGTCGGGCTCCTCGACCTCCTCATGGTGACAGGCCGGAACAAGCGCTCCATAGAGGACCACTTCGACCGCGCCTACGAACTGGAGGAGGTGCTGGCGGCCAAGGGCGACTCCGAGCGTCTGTCCCAGGTTCTCGAACCCGTCGAGATCGCCACCTTCCACTATGTACGCCAGGGTGAGCCCAAGGGCCTGGGCCATGCCGTCCTGTGCGCCAAGCAGCACGTCGGCAACCACCCGTTCGCCTGCCTGCTCGGCGACGACATGATCGACCACCGTGACCACCTGCTCAAGCGCATGATCGAGGTGCGCGACACCTACGGCGGCAGCGTGGTCGCCCTCATGGAGGTCCCCAGGGAGCAGGTCTCGCTGTACGGCTGCGCCGAGATCCAGCCCACCTCCGAGGACGACGTGGTCCGCGTGACGGGCCTCGTCGAGAAGCCCCCCGCGGACGAGGCGCCGTCCAACTGGGCGGTCATCGGCCGCTACGTCATCGACCCCGCCGTGTTCGAGGTCCTGGAGAACACCCCGCCGGGGCGCGGCGGCGAGATCCAGCTCACCGACGCCCTTCTCGAACTGGCCGGGCGCACCAACGAGGACGGCGGCCCCGTCCACGGCGTGCTGTTCCGCGGGCGCCGCTACGACACCGGCAACAAGCTCGACTACCTGCGCACGGTCGTCCAGTTCGCCGCCGAGCGCCCCGATCTGGCCCCCGACTTCATCCCCTGGCTCCGCGAGTTCCTCGACCGGCATTCCGGGTGATGATCAGATCATGGTCGCGATGAGATCGGTCGACGCACACCTCGCCGAGATCCTCGCCGCCGTGCGCCCGCTCGACCCCGTCGTCCTCGGCCTCGACGCGGCGCTCGGCGCCATCCTGGCCGAGGACGTCGAGGCCCCCGTCGCGCTGCCCCCGTTCGACAACTCCGCCATGGACGGGTACGCCGTGCGGGCCGCCGACGTCGCCGCGGCGAGCGAGGACCAGCCCGTCGTGCTCCCGGTCACGCTCGACGTCGCGGCCGGCGACGGCGCCCGGCGCGCGGTCGCCGCCGGGCACGTCACGCGGATCATGACCGGCGCGCCGGTGCCCGAGGGCGCCGACGCCGTGGTGCCGGTCGAGTGGACCGACGGCGGCGTGTCCGAGGTCGCCATCCGCAGGCCCGCGCCCGCGGGCAACGCGATCCGCAGGTCCGGTGAGGACGTCCGGCCCGGCGACGTCGTCCTGTCCTCCGGCGCCGTGCTCGGCCCCGCTCAGCTCGGCATCGCCGCCGGGGTGGGCAGGAGCGCGGTCCGGGTCCGCCCGCGGCCCCGCGTGCTCGTGCTGTCCACGGGCGCCGAGCTGGCCGAGCCTGGCACTCCTCTCGCCCACGGGCAGATCTGGGAGTCCAACAGCTTCACGCTCGTCGCGGCCGTCCGCCAGGCGGGCGGCGAGGCGGTCCGCAGGCGCGCCGTCGGCGACGACCCCGCCGAGTTCAAGGACACGCTCGACGCGCTGCTCGGCGAGGCGGACGCCGTGATCACCAGCGGCGGCATCTCCATGGGCGCCTACGAGCCGGTCAAGGAGGCCCTGGCGCCGCTCGGGACGGTCCGCTTCGAGAAGGTCGCCATGCAGCCGGGCATGCCGCAGGGGTTCGGGCTGCTCGGCGAGCGGCAGGTCCCGATCTTCACGCTTCCCGGCAACCCCGTCTCGTCGTACGTCTCGTTCGTCCTGTTCGTGAAGCCCGCGCTGGCCGTGATGCGGGGACTGCCCGCCGCGCCCGCGCCCACCGTCACGGCGACGCTCACGTCCGCGGCACGGTCCCCGGCGGGCAAGCGGTCCTTCCTGCGCGGGGTGCTCGGGACGGACGGCGCCGTCGCCCCCGTGCACGGGCAGGGGTCCCATCAGCTCGCCGCGCTGGCCTCGGCCAACGCGCTCATCGTCGTGCCCGAGGACGTGACCGGACTGACGGAGGGGGAGGCCGTGGAGGTGATCCCGCTGTGAGCGAGCTCAGCCACATCGACGAGTCGGGTGCGGCGCGCATGGTGGACGTCTCGGCCAAGGACGTCGGCGCCCGCACGGCCCTCGCCACGGGCAGGGTCCTGCTGTCGCCCGAGGCCGTGGCCGTGCTGCGGTCCGGCGACGTGCCGAAGGGGGACGCGATCGGGGTCGCCCGCATCGCCGGGATCATGGGGGCCAAGCGGACGCCCGACCTCGTCCCGTTGTGCCATCCCATCGCGCTGCACGGCGTCAAGGTCGAGATCGCCGTCGTGGACGCGGGCGTCGAGATCACGGCGCGCGTGAAGACCGCGGACCGTACGGGCGTGGAGATGGAGGCGTTGACGGCCGTCTCGGTCGCGGCCCTGGCCATGGTGGACATGATCAAGGCGGTGGACCCGGCCGCGGTGATCAGCGATGTCCGGGTCGAGGAGAAGACCGGCGGCAAGACCGGCGTCTGGACCCGGCCGTGAGGGCGCTGGTCGTCACGGCGTCCAACCGGGCAGCCGCAGGCATTTATCCCGATAAATCGGGACAACTGCTGGTGCGGCTGCTCGCCGAGGCCGGCTGCGAGCAGGTGGACGGTCCCCGCGTCGTCCCCGACGGCGACCCGGTCGAGGCCGCGCTGCGCGAAGGCGTCCGCGCGGGATACGACGTGATCGTCACCACCGGCGGCACCGGCCTCACCCCCACGGATCTCACGCCCGAGATGACCCGCCGCGTCCTCGACCGCGAGATCCCCGGCATCGCCGAGGCCGTCCGCCAGGCCAACCGCGACAAGGTCCCGGCGTCCGTACTCTCCCGAGGGCTGGCCGGCCAGGCGGGGACGACCCTCATCGTCAACCTGCCCGGATCCTCCGGGGGCGTGCGGGACGGCATGGCCGTCCTCGCCCCCGTGCTGCGGCACGCGGTCGACCAGATCAGAGGCGGAGACCATCCCAATCCCTGAGGTAAGCAGGCCGCAATGGCGAACTCATGCTCCGGGAGGGGATGATTGACCCGTGGATCGACTTCGCGGCTGGCCGGCCACCCTCAAAGAGGGGCCGGTAGGACTCCGGCCGCTGCGGCTGCGCGACGTGGGCGTCTGGCGCGAGACGCGGCTGCGCAACGCCGACTGGCTCCGTCCCTGGGAGCCGAGCAACCCTGAGACCCCCCTGTTCCGCACCGGCCTCGGCCCCTACATCTCGATGGTCGGCACCCTGCGCCGCGAGGCACGGCAAGGGCTCGCGCTCCCCTGGGTCGTCACCTGGCGCGGGGCCTTCGCCGGCCAGCTCACCGTCGGCGCGATCGTCTGGGGCTCGGCGCGCTCCGCCCAGGTCGGCTACTGGATCAGCGGCTCCCTCGCCGGGCGCGGCATCATCCCCACGGCGCTCGCCATGGCCGTCGACCACTGCTTCTTCCGGGTCGGCCTGCACCGCCTGGAGGCCAACATCCGCCCCGAGAACCACGCCAGCCGCCGGGTCGTCGAGAAGCTCGGCTTCCGCGAGGAGGGCATCCGCCGCCGTCAGCTCCACATCGACGGCGCCTGGCGCGACCACATCTGCTACGCCCTCACCCTTGAGGACGTCCCGCGCGGGCTGCTGTCGCAGTGGAGGCAGACCTGGGAGAAGACGGCCCGCGACTGACCGCCGGGTACCGGACGATGGATACGTTTGACGTATCCGTGGGGATAAACAGGTTGACGATCTCGCGACACACCGCACTGAATGCTCGTCAACCAGTGACGCGCGGTCCTACGGTGCGTCACGTGAACACATTTGCGACGGCACCCGGGTCCCGTGCCGTGTTCACGCTGCCCGGAGGTCGGCGATGAGCAGCGCCTTCCTCTACCTCGGCATCGTCCTCATGTGGCTCTGCGTCCTCGTACCCATGTGGCTGCGCCGCGACCGCCACTCGATCGACGTCATCGAGCCCTTCGGCCCCCACGAGGACCGCTCCGACCTCCAAGAGCCGAACGGCGACACCCTCACCGACGTCCCGGTCTCCGACCTCCCCGCCGCCACCCCGTCAGACGACGACGAGATCACCGTAGAACTCGACAACCCCGCCACCCCCCGCGGCCACTCCTCCACGGGACCGGCCCGAGCCCGTCCGTCCTCGTCCCCCGAACCCATCCGGGGAGGGCCGTCCAAGTCCGACGCGGAGCCCGTCCGGGCAGAGCGCTTTTCCCCATCCGAGGATCCGGCGGACGCCACCCCCGTCTCCGAGCTGACCGCCGCCGAGGAGTCCGCACGGGACGAGCGGCGCCGCCGCGCCCGCGTGGTGGCCCGCCGCCGGCGCTGGCTCCTGTGCATCGCCCTGCTCCACATCGCCTCACTCGTCACGGCCGCCGTCGGCGTGGCCCCCTGGTGGAGCGTGGCCCCCTCCGCCGTCCTGCTGGTGGCCTACCTCTCCGTGCTCCGCGTCGCGGTCGCCGTGGACCGCGAACGCCGCCTCGCCGCCGCCGAGGCCTACGCCGAACACGAGCGCTTGCAACGCGAGCGCCACCACGCCCGCGAACTCGCCGCCCAGCGCGCCGAAGCCGAGATCATCCAGTTCCGCAAGCCCACCGAGCCCTTCGACCAGCACGCCGACCGCACCCGCCGCGCCGTCGGCGACTGACCCCCCAGAACGATCACCCACTCCGGATGGCGCGGACGGCCCCCAAAGTTTGCTAATCTGGTCGAGTCCTCGGGGCTGTAGCGCAGTCCGGTAGCGCACTTCGTTCGCATCGAAGGGGTCAGGGGTTCGAATCCCCTCAGCTCCACCCAGGTCAAAGGCCCGTCAGGCATGATTCTGACGGGCCTTTTCGCTGCTCAGGTACTACAAGCGGACCTTGGGATAGCCTGCCCCGGACGCGGGCGGTAGAGCCTACGTGGAGATCTCCTGTCCAGGAGTCAGCGAAAAGTCAGCGAAGACCGCGCGAGCCCGATCGTTCCGGTCCCGGGAAGCGTGCGTGTAGCGGTTGAGCGTGGTCGAGATCCGCTCATGCCCGACGAGGCCGGCGACATCGTTCACTGGGACGCCGTCTGAGACGAGCCAGGTCGCGTAGCAGTGTCGTAGATCGTGGAACCGCAGCGATTCGCCGGCGTGCCTGGCGACGTCCGAGACCGCCTCTTCCTTGGTCGGGAAGGGTGTCCTGCCATCCCCGCCGAGAAGCGATGAGGGTACGGCGGACGGCCGAAGCGGGCGGTGAGGTGTCGGCCCCGTGGGGGCACACCCGGAGGAGTCGAGAGGGAAGGGCAACAGCAGCCCTTGATGCCATCCACGGCCGACATGTCCAAGGACCTGCCCGAGACACCATTGCCAGAGTCCGGGGGCCGCGCCCGCCCACGGGCGGCTGCGGCTCTTCGGCCGGTCCGCCCGCGGTCAGCGCGCCCCCGCGTCGCAGCGCGACGCGGCGGTGATGGCGGCTGCCGGATTGCTCGGTGCCATGGGACCTCTCCAAGGGGGTGAACCCGAGGGAGACAGGCACCGATCCGGGAGTCGAAGCCGGACATCATGACTCGGAGCGCACGGCAGACGTCGAGGCGAGGCAGGAGGGGCGGGTGAAGGTGAGAGAAAGAGCAGATTGGGGCGCTGCCCCAAACCCCGGCCCTCCTCAGAGATGAGGGGACCGTGCAAAGCTGCGGGTCGGTGCGTGGGATGTGGTCATCTCCTCGCCGGCCCCACAAGGGGTGCCAGACCGTCCGCCCGAGGTCAAGTCGTCCCCTGACCGTAGGACAACCAGCGCGCGAGGAACGGCGACCGGTACATGGAACACACAAAGGACGACTTGACCCCGGGCTACCGGCCCGGCATGGCTGACCTGCCCGACGAGGAGATGACCAAAAACCCCGCTTTATGGGACGCCGAGCGGCCAGAGACAGTCCCGCGCGAGTGACAAACCGAACGACAACCACCATGGACAGCCGGGGACGTAGTTGGACGACGAGGAACTATCGTCGCTCCTACCTTGGCGTTCCAGCTTCGCGACTGGACGGTCGCTTACCGCAACGTGAAGGCGTGGCGCGATTGGTGAAGCATCGTCCGATTATTCCCACATCCTGCGAGTGCCTTTCCCCTTGCAAGGTCGGCACTCCACACCATACGCCCAGCTCGGGGAGAAGTCCCGTCCACTTCCGCCACATACCCCGCACGGATACGTCGTTGCCTGTAAGGTTTGTGGGCTAAGAATCGGGGTGCGGTTGCGTTCAAGCGCCCTTCGGCGTGCGGAATCCTCCTCCATAGCTTCCACGATTGAAATTATGATCTGGCCGATCGTGCGCAGGACACGGAGTGCTCTCGAAGCTAATCTGTGCATCTGTCTGTTCCTACACGACAACTGTCGGGCACACTATCTACCGCAAGGCAACAACCTGGCTACTATAAGTCACGCACCGTGCGGTGACTTGCCCCTTCGACCGAGACACCGCTTTTCGGTACGTCCCCTTGTAATCGGGTACTTTGGCTGACCTTCAGCGGAGCTGGTAGCCCAGCTCAAGGCGCGAGCTGAGCACCAGGACGGACCAGATCTACGACACTTCACCGCCGCGGCGGCATCAGCTGGCCCGCTTTGAGGCAGTCAGCGAAAAGCCAGCGAGTTTGCTACTACGGGGCCGCTGGGGAGATCACTAGATGCCAGAGCGAGCGCATGTGACAGCCCCCGTTGGCACTCGCTGATCCTGTCCATCACACCTCACCCGCGTTCGCATCGAAGGGGTCAGGGGTTCGAATCCCCTCAGCTCCACCCAGGGCCGTTCTTGGTTTGCTGAAGAACGCTTTACGAGATCCCGTCCGGTCGCTTGATCGGGCGGGATCTCGTCGTTTCCGAGGTCTTGTGACCACTGGGCGGGCTGATCGTGGCTCGTGTGGTGGTCGCGGCGGAGGGCGTTGGTGGTGTTGGGTTGCTGTGAGCGCGTGCGAGGCGTCCTGCCGGATGCCTTCGGCATAGGACGCCGCCAGTCCTGTCCCGGCACACCAGTTCCCTGGAAGGGAACGACGTGATGAAGGGCGGTGTGCTGACCAAGTCGATGTGTGACCCTGGGCGAGCGCCCGGAGTTCCTTGGTGCAGGCTCCGAGGAGCATGACGCCGGTTCTACAGCCACCTCTCGCGCAGAGGAGCAATCCACGGTTTCGAGTGTGGCGACGGTGTGGAGGTATGGGGCGGGTAGCGTGCAAACCATCGTACGGATGAGGTGTCGCCCTTACCGTCGCAAGATATGCAGACAGTGGATGTACTGGTCGTAGGTGCGGGTCTGGCCGGCCTGTGCACGGCCCGCCTGCTCGCGCGGCGGGGACTGAACGTGATGGTGGTCGACCGTCGTAGGTCGCTGTCGACGGGCATTCGCACGACGGGGATCTTCGTACGCCGCACCCTCGATGACTTCGATGTGCCGGATCACCTGCTCGGGCCAGGTGTCCGGGACGTGCTGCTGTATCCGCCGTCGCGGCGGGCGCCGATCAGGCTCACCAGCGACCGGGACGAGTTCCGCGTGGCCGACATGGCGGCCGTCTACGAGCACGCGCACCGCGCGGCTGAGTCAGCCGGGGCGCGGGTCATCTTGGGCGTACGGTATGTCGGCGCGTCGATGGGCGTTGTGCGGTTCGCGGGTGCGGAACCGGTGAGGGCCCGGTTCATCGTCGGCGCGGACGGCGCCCGCTCCCGAGTGGCCCGTGATCTCGGCCTCGATGTCAACCGGCGCTTCCTCGTCGGCGCCGAGATCGTCCACCCGATCGCGCCGGGCACGGCCAGCCCGGCGTTCCACTGCGTGCTGGATCCCCGGATCGCTCCGGGGTACCTGGGATGGGTCATCGACGACGGCCGGCACGCGCATGTCGGCGTCGCGGGGTATCCGAACGCGATGCGCACCGGCATCCGCCACCTGCTGGACGCCTTCGTCGCGGATGCGCCCGGCAGTACACCGCCGGCCGGGCCGGTCGAGCGCCGAGGTGGCCCGATCCCGGTCGGCGGTGTGCTGCGACGGTTGGTGTGCCCCGCCGGACTGCTCGTCGGAGACGCGGCGGGCGCGGTGTCGCCGCTGACGGCCGGTGGGCTGGATCCCTGTTTGCGCATGTCCGAACTGGCCGCGGCGGTCATCGCCGGGTACCTGCGTACCGGCGACCAGCGCATCCTGAGCCGGTACGACGGGGACGAGTTGCGGGCCCGGTTCCGAGGCCGACTGTTGTTGCGCCGCGTATTCGCCGGCATCCGATCCCCCGCCGCGGCAGAAGCGGCGGTGGCTGTGCTCCGCGGTCGTGCCGGTCGTGCCTTGGCGGCGCGGGTCCTGTTCGGCGACGGCTCGTTTCCCGAAGTCACCCCACGGCTCGCGGACCTGGCAATCGACCACCCTTACCGGTAACTTCCGATCGGTTCCAGCGCGATGCTGCCCGCATGTTGGTGTCGTACGCTGCCCTCGCCGTATTGGCCACCAAGGGAAGGGCGCGACAGGTGCGTGTTATGGCCGGCCGCCGTATGTCGGAGCGACAGCAATAGCAAGGCCGCGATCTTCGATGCTGCTTTTCCGTCCCAGGTCGAACCTACTCGTGGACATTCCTCGTCGTTCCACATATCACTGCGGGCGCGGCGTATAGGGCTCCAGAGCGGTGATGTCGATGTCCGCGTCGGGCCAGCGGTGGCGTAGCGCCTCGGCCAGATGCTGACACAGGCCTGCCAGTTGCGGCAGGGCATGATGCTCCTGAGCGGTGGAAGCGGCGGCCTCCAAGGTGGAGACGAGTTGGGCGCGGCTCGCATCGCCCGCCGCACGCCCATCCAGCACCTGCAGACGCCAGAGGCGGACGAACGCGAAGGCCATGCACGCCGCCGCCAAGGCTCTGCCGTAGAGCCGCTCGTCCTCGGCCTGCGGCACCCCGGCCGCCAGAGCACGCCGGTAGACCTCGCCGACCTGTGGCAGAGGTGCGGAACCAGCAGGGCGCGCTGTCATCGTACTCACCCGCATCCACGCCGGACCCGGAACATGCAGGCAGACGGCGTCGTGCAGGGCATGGGTGAAGCCGGCGAACTCGAAGTCGATCAGACGCGCATCGGGCGGCCCGTCCGAGCGAACCAGGACATTGTTGCTCTCCGGATCACCGTTGCTCAGCGCCAGGAACGGCCCTGGATCGGCCAACTCCGCCAACGCGAGGGCGAACTCGCGCTCTACCGCCCCGGTGACCGGCACCCCTAGCACCCCGGCCTGCGACAGCCCCTCTTGGCGCAGCCGGGCGACGCGCCCAAGCCGATCAGCCTCCGCATCGACCTGTCCCAGGCGTTCCCGCCGCCGGTAGTACCGCTCCGCGTGTCCGGCTGTGATCGCGCCAAGCTCGCCGCGGGCGCGGGCGAAAGCCTCCAGGCGTTCGGCATGCGCGACGACGCCGTCCCCGCGTAACAGTCCATCCAGTGCGACCCGCGGTGCCAGATCCTCAAGTATGACGCGCCCCGCGAGAAGATCCTCGGCCAGCACGCGTGGCGCCAGATCCACTTGGAGATCCTCTGACAGGAACCGCAGTGCGGACACCTCTGTGCGTAATCGCCATGCCTCGGTTTGCCTGCCGTCAACGTGAGGTCCCATCCACTTGACGATCACGAACTCCCCGCGGTCGGTGCGAGCCCGGGCGACCCGCCACGGCTCCAACCTGGTCCACTCCACCACGTCGATCATCTTGATCGCGACGGGCGGCCGGTCCTGAGCCGGCTGGAAAGACGGGGTCAGGAGAGGCCCTTGATGATGCCGGCGGCGAACTCGGAGATCCAGGCGCCGATGGTGCGGCCCCATGTGGTGGTGCCGAAGAACATGCCGAACAGGCAGGCGGTGATGAAGGTGGGCCACTGGCGTCCCTTGAGCATGAACGTGCAGACGGCGATCACACCGAAGATCAGGGTCAGGACAGCCTGCATGGCGGCCGCGGTCATGGGGTGGCTCCTTGAGATGGGGGACGGCCGGGTGCCGGCCTGGAGAGGGGAATGGGCAAGTGCTCGGAGGCTGTCAGCGGTTGATCGGGGCGCGGCCGCATGTGGATCGCAGGTCAGGTGTTTCGCTTGTGGCTTGGCCAGATCTCGTGATCCGGGTCCCACCAGATGATGTGGAAGCAGTTCCCTTGCAAGAAGCCGTAGAGGCGTAGCGTTCCGCCGAGGCGGAGGCGGGAGATCTTGGTCATGTCCGTCAGGTGGAGTTCCGCGAGCCGTTCGCGTGACGTCGGGTTGGGCAGGTCGGCCACGTCGTAGTGTTTGCCGGGCTCTTCTCCGTGGTTGAAGATCTCGTTGACGGTCATGGTCTCGAAGTGCGCCAGCTTGTCCAGCACCTCATGCATGGTCCCGGCGTCCACCTTGTCGAAGCTCCATGGCCCGTCGCGGTCGACGTGGCAGAACCGCCAGGAGAGACGCTTGTCCGAGCCGTCCTCGCCGGGCAGCACCACCGCGGATCGCACGAAGGGCTTCGCGCCCTTGGCCGGCGTGGTGTGCTGCGCGGCGACCTGCTTACGCTTGCCGGCCATCGGCGGCGACGAGAGCGTCGAAGAAGGTGTAGATCTCCTCGTCGTCGATCGACTCGTCACACCGGTCGAGCGGTCCCACCCGGGCGCGTGTGCGCGCGTTGATCCAGGGGGGCTCGCGATGGGTCATGGTCGACAGGTCGTGCGCCGACAGGTCGCCGAGGTTGGACAGGACGATGTCGACCGACTCTCGTTCACCTTCGTCGAGCACGTCCGGGTCTCCGGCGATATCTCCGTCGTCGAGTTCGAACCGGTCGCGGTGTTCGGCGTACAAGACCGGGGACACCGGGCCGTTCGCCCACGCCTCGAATTGTTCGGGGAACAGCCGACGGCCCTCCCAGGCGAGGTGATAGCCGTAGGCGTAGTAGCAGAGCTTTTGCAGCTTCATCGCCGTCATCGGGCCGATCCTGGCCAGGATGTACGCCGCGACGTCGTTGACATGCGCCATGCCGCCTCCCCCTCTCGCCGCTTCCTCGATTATGTGCCCGGCGAAGGGAAAGCGGCACGGCGCCGGACATATGAGGTCCGGCGCCGTGCCAGGGTCATGCGCGCAGGCGGTGCCGCGGCCCGGTGTGCCCCGGATGCCGTCCGCTCACTGGGTGTGGATCACGCCATCGGTGTTCGGTGAGACTCCCGAGCCTTGGATGCCGTCGTACGACTGGGCGGGGGCGGTCAGCCCGTATTCGATGGCCGTCGCCGCGCCCGCGGCGGGCGCGAGGGCAGCGCCGGCGATCACGAGCGTGGCCGCGGTCGCGGCCGACGCGCAAACCAACCGAATGATCTTCATGGGTCTCCCTTCGTGGTTCACGGCGTAGATACTTCGCTCACCGACTCCGAACACCACCGGCGGCAGGTGTGACCCAGAAGAAAGGCGCCGCCGTCCTCGTCCAGACGTTCCTCGACGTAGAGGTGGTGGTATCGCGAACTTCGACGGTGAAGTCGAAGAATTCGACCGTGGCCGGAGAATAGTGGTAGCTCCAACTCGGATTGTACGTCGCAGGAGACGGGACCATCGTGAAATCTCTGGACCACCTGGGCGGCAGGCTTTAAATCGATGGTTGTGAACGCGAAACCATATTCAGTCAATCTGTTCGCGCGGAGCGTCAGTCGCCGGCCGGGGGAGGTGCAGTTTTTGGGCCGCGCCGGTCAGGAGGGTGGTGAGGCCGTGGTGGAAGCGGGCTTCGGGGTTGTGGGCGGGGAACACCTGGTGGGGGTCCTTGTCGCCGAAGAGGGCTTGCATGTGGGGGAAGTGGCCGCTGGAGTACTGGGTTTCGGCGAAGCGTAGGGCGGCTTGGGCTGTTTCGTCGTCCGGAGGGGGCGTGGCTGCCGAGTGCGTCTCGGCGGAGCGCAGCACGTTGCCGTGGACGTAGTCGTCGACCATGGAGAGCAGGGCGAACTTCTCGGGCGGGTCCAGGTCGGTGCCGGCGAGGGCGGCCAGGGATTGTTCGAAGTGGCGCATGGCGTTGGGGCCGACCGGCGCCTGCCGCAGGGAGTGCAGCGCCCAGGGGTGGCGCATCAGCACGGTCCAGGTGCGGGTGGCGATCACGGTGAGGGCGTCGTACCAGTGGGCCGGGAACTCGTCGTCCGGGATCAGCACCTTGCCCATGATCGCGTCGTCCATCAGCGCGACCAGCTCGTCCTTGGTGCGGACGTAGTGGTACAGCGTCATGGTGCCCGCGCCCAGGTCGGCGGCGATTCGGCGCATCGACACCGCGGCGAACCCCTCGGCGTCGGCGATCGCCAGCGCGGTCGACGCGATCTGGTCACGGGTGAACCTCGGGCGGCGGCTGCCGGGCTCCGGCCGGGTCCAGATCAGCGCTGAATCCTCACCACTTGCCACTCGTACACTGTACCGCTAGCGTAATTCGTACGCCGTACTAGAACTTGGTACGACGTACGGATAAGGGGAGGGTGACATGACGGACGTCGATGTGCTGGTCGTGGGGGCCGGGCCGACCGGGTTGACGCTGGCCTGTGAGCTCGCCGTGCGGGGGGTTCGGTCGCGGCTCGTCGATCGGGCGGACCGGTTCTTCGGCGGGTCCCGTGCCGACGGCATCCAGCCGCGGACCCTGGAGGTCTTCGCCGACCTCGGAATACTCGGCCCGATCCTGGCCGCCGGCGACCTCGGCATGGTGATGCGTGCCTACCAGGGCGACACGGTGGTCTGGGAAGGGCGGATGGGCGACCCGGCCGAGCCGACGCCGTCCGTGCCGTACCCGAACATCTGGTTCGTGCCCCAGTTCCGCACCGAGGAGATCCTCCGCGAACGGCTCGCCGCGCTGGGCGGGCGGGTGGAGTCGTCCACCGAGTTGGTCGGCCTCACCCAGGACGCGGACGGCGTGACGGGGGTCCTGAACCGTGGCGGGAAGCCCGAGACCGTTCGCGCCAGGTACCTGGTCGGCGCGGACGGCGGGCGCAGCGCCGTGCGCAAACGGCTCGGCGTCCCCTTTCCCGGCGAGACCGACGAGAACACCACGATGCTGTTCGCGGACGCCCGGGTGGACGGGATCGGCCGCGACCACGGCCGGATCTGGCAGACCGGCGACGGCCTCGTCTCCGTGACGCCCTTGGCCGGAACCGACCTGTTCGTGGTGGTCGCGCCGCCACCGGGGGACGAGGGCGAGCCGGTCGGCGACCATCTCCAGCGGCAGGTCACCGAGGCGTCCGGGCGGCGCGACATCGTGGTGCGTGAGGTGACCTGGCACACCACGTGGCGGGCGAACACGCGGATGGCCGAGCGCTTCCGGGAGGGCCGCGTGTTCCTGGCCGGCGACGCCGGGCACGTGCATCCGCCCACCGGCGGACAGGGCATGAACACCGGCATCCAGGACGGCTACAACCTCGGGTGGAAACTCGCCGCCACGCTGGCCGGCGCCCCGGATCTCCTCCTGGACAGCTACGAGCCCGAGCGGATGGCGGCGGCGCGCGCCGCGCTGGACATCAGCACGAGGTTGCTGGAGAAGCACAAGAGGGGGGACGACGACGCGCACGTGCGCGGGGCCGAGGTGCACGGGCTGACGTTGAACTATCGCGGCGGCCCCCTCTCCCGCGGCGATCACGCCGGGACGGTCGCCGCCGGGGACCGGGCGCCTGACGCGCCCGCGACCATGGCCGACCACCGTCCGATCCGGTTGTTCGAGCTGTTCCGCGGCCCGCACTGGACGCTGCTCGCTTTCGGCGCGGCGCACGCGAGCACGGTGTCCGTCCTGAACGACCGCTACGGCCCCGCCCTGCGCGCCCATGCGGTGGTCCGTCCCGGCGAGCCGACCGGCGAGCACGCCGTGGTGGACGGCGACGGGCACGTGCGGGCCGGGTACGGCGTGGCCGACGGGGCCCTGGTGCTGGTCCGCCCCGACGGCTATATCGGCTTCATGGCGTCCCCCGGAACCATCGGTCAGGTGGCCGAATACTGGACGGCGCTGCACGCCGCGACCGGCATCGTCCCCGTCCGGGGATGACCGGCCATGCCGCCGGGCGCCGTTGCGACATAAAGGGCATCACGGGCAAAAGAATTTCCGTGCGTCCGGCGGCGCCGATATGTGGCCGGCCCTTTTCGTGATGACCGCCGGATTCCCAATCCGTCTATTGTTGATCGCCTTTTCGCGTGCCAACCTCTGGAGGGGACATTCGTCCCCGGCATGGCGAGTCGAAAAGGGGCGCCTGAATGGCCGATTATCTGATGACCGGTCGGCTCGACGGATCGAAGGCCCGGGGACGTGTGAAACGGTGGGGTACGGCGCTCGGGGGTCTGCTCGGCGCCTTCGCGCTCGTCCTCGCCGCGGTGGCTCCGGCGCTGGGCGATGTCATTCCGAAGCTTCCGCAGAACGCCGACGGCCTGGAGCAGACGTTCTCTCCGGCGTACGACTACGACCGGGACGGCTGTTACGCCACCGCGGCCATCACCTCCTCCGGGTACGTCAACCCCGGCCTGCACCTGGGCGGCGCCGTGAACGGGCACTGCCGCGACCTCGCGCAGTTACAGGAGTCCAACACCTACGCGCGCGCGAAGTGCAACAACGGCTGGTGCGCGATCATGTACGCCAGCTACTTCGAGAAGGACCAGACGGTGGACGGCTGCAGCACCGAGCCGGGCTGCGGGCACCGTCACGACTTCGAGCACGTCGTCGTATGGGTGCAGAACAACCAGGTGCAGTACGTCTCGCATTCGCGGCACGACTGGTGGGAGACCTACGCCCGTTCCAGCGTGCGTTTCGACCCGAGCGGCACGCACCCGAAAATCGTGTACCACAAGGACGGCGGCCTGACGCACTGCTTCCGCATCGCCAACAGCGGTGACGAGGCGGTGGAGAATCACACGGGCGGCTGGTTCTATCCGCGTCTGGTCGGCTGGAACGGCTATCCCAGCGTGGCCTTCAGGAACCAGTTCATCTACCACACCGATTTCGGCCACGCCTCGATCAAACTCGGCACCGAGGTGATGAAGGGGCAGCTCGCGGCGGCCAAGCCGGCGGGCATCCCGTTCGATCCCTACGCCTGACGGCCCGCCCGCCGCGTCCCTCGAGGAACGTGAGCGAGCGCCCGCACCGAGAAGCGCCGAGAACCTCGGCGGCCCCGGGGCGCGACGTGATGATCTACCGTTCGGCGCGCCCAGTGGGCCGCTCGGCGCGCGGGTCTACCGTTCATCCCGTTCCAAACGACCACCTTCTTGGCGCTGTGAGGGCCCTCGCTTACGTTGCGGGGAAACTTGTCCAGCGAGCGTCACGTTTGAGGAGTTCGTTACCCGGAGTCACGTTGGAGGGAATCGTCTCTCTCTCGCGGGCCGCTCCGGAGCGGCTTCCACGGCGAGGGCTCGCTGGCATGGCCAGCCGTTCAGGAGGGACAGGCATGGGTCGAAGAAGCCGGGGACGGTTCACCGCGGCGTCGGTCGCGAGCGTGGCGGCGTTGCTCACCGTCACCACCGCGACACCCGCGAGTGGCGCGAATCCGTCGGCCGACAGATCACATGGCAGCAAGACGATCAACGTAACGGTGACCGAGGGCACCAGCATGGCGGTCACCGCCACCTCCGGCGGAGAAACCATCGTGATGGACCTCCAGGGCAGACTCCACACCCTCGCGGGTTCCGGAGGAACGGCCAAGGCCTTGGGGGATCCTTTCCTTGATCCATTCTGGCCGCGTTTGTCGCCGGACGGGCGTAATGTCGCCATCCAGTCGTTCGCGGATGGCATGTTCCACATTTGGACGGTCTCCCTGAAGACCGGCGCCGCCAAGCAGATCACGACCGGCGAGTACGACGACCTGCAGCCCGCGTGGTCGCCGGACGGCAGCAAGATCGCGTTCTCGTCGGACCGGCAGGGCGGCGCCGACATCTGGACCGTGGACGTCGCCACGGGCGGGGTCAAGCGGGTCACCACGGCGGCCGCCCAGGAGTCCCAGCCGACCTGGTCGCCCGACGGGAAGAGCATCGCCTACGTCCGCGACAACCTCATCGAGAGCGTGGACCTGGCCACCGGCGCGCTCACCACGCTCGTCCCGAACAGGACCGGCGCCCTGGCCGCCCCCTCCTGGTCCCCGGACGGCGGCAGGATCGCGTTCCTGCGCACCGAGTCCGGAGCACGCAGGCTGAAGGTCGCCACCACCTCCGGCCAGGAGACGGCCGTCGGCGACCTCACCGACGTCTTCCCCTTCCCACCCTCCTGGATCTCCGCCGACGAGCTGCTCTACGCGGGCAACGGCAAGATCGTCGTCTCCAAGGCGGCCACCGGCGAGACCCGCCGGGTGCCGTTCTCCGCGACGTTCACCCTGAACCGCCCGGTCTACGACCGCAAGGACTACGACTTCGACTCCAGCCGCCGCCGCCCGGTCCGCGGCATCGTCGGGCCGGCCCTGTCACCCGACGGCCGTACCGTGCTCTACAAGGCGCTCAACGACCTGTGGCTGCAGCCGGTGACCAGCGGTCACGCCACGAAGCTCACCGACGACTCCTTCTACGAGATCGACCCCGTGTGGTCGCGCGACGGGAAGAAGATCGCCTACGCCTCCGACAAGGCCGGCACGATGGACATCTGGGTGCGCGACGTCGCCGGCGGCCAGGAGCGCAGGGTCACCTCGCTCGCGGGCGCCGAGATCGCACCCGCGTGGTCGCCGGACGGCAAGCGCCTCGCCTTCCAGGACCAGGGCGGCAAGACGTACGTCGTCGCGGCGGACGGCGGCGCCCCGGCCGAGGTCCTCGGCACGCGCAGCGCCCCCGGACGGCCGAGCTGGTCGGCCGACGGACGCACGCTCGCCCTCGCCGTCACCGCCGCGTCGCGCAACCAGATCGAGCTGGTGAACGTCGACGGGCGGACCAGCAAGGTCGTCGAGCCCGCGGCGTGGCGCTCCATCTCGGTGCGCGGCGACGACGGCCCGGCCTGGTCGCCGGACGGCAAGTGGTTCGCCTTCATCATGGAGACCACCCTGTGGGTGCTGCCGGTCAACCCCGACGGCACGCCCGCGGGCCCGGCGAAGCAGCTCACCCGCAAGCCGAGCGACGCGCCCTCGTGGAGCGGCGACTCCAAGACCCTGCTCTACCTGGAGAACGGCGAGCTGCGCACGATCTCCAGGGACGGCGGCTCCGCGCGGGCGATCCAGACCGGCGTGAGCTACTCGCCGGAGGAGCCCAAGGAGCGGGTCGTCATCCACGCGGGCAACCTGTGGGACGGCAAGAGCGACAGCCTGCGCCGCGACGTGGACGTCACCGTCGTCGGCAACCGGATCGTGGACGTCAGCCCGCACCGTGGCCGGCACCCGCGCGGCTGGAAGGTGATCGACGCCTCCAACCAGACGGTCATGCCCGGCCTCATCGACATCCACTACCACCAGCAGCTCCAGTCCAAGTTCTACGGCGACCGCCAGGGCAGGCTCCTGTTGTCCTACGGCATCACCACCACCCGGTCCACGGGCGACCAGGCGTACCGGGCCGTCGAGGACCGCGAGGCGGCGCAGGCGGGCGCGCGGATCGGCCCGCGGCACTTCCTCACCGGCGAGATGCTCGAAGGCACGCGCTTCTCGTGGGAGTTCTCCCGTCCCGTGATGAACGAGCAGCAGCTCGACCTGGAGTTCTCCCGCGCCAAGGCGCTGGACTACGACCTGATGAAGACGTACATGCGCTTCCCGCACCGGCTGCAGGCCGAGGTCGCCGAGCGCGGGCACAAGCTCGGGATCCCGACGACCTCGCACTACCTCAACCCGGGCATCGCGTTCGGCGTCGACATGCAGGAGCACCTGTCCGGGCCGACCCGCTGGGGCTTCTCGTTCTCGCGCAACGCCTCCCAGGGCGTCATGTACGACGACGTGGTGAAGCTCCTCGGCCAGGGCGGGTTCCCGCTCTCGACGACGATCTTCGCCTCCAGCGCCCTGCTGGCGGACGACCCGGCCATGGTCGAGGACCCGCGCATCAAGGCCCTCTACACCGGCTGGGAGCAGGACAACATCGTCGCCGAGCTGAAGTGCGCCCAGGGCACCGGCCCGTGCGGCTTCCTCGCGGGCAGCGCCGCGGGGGCCAAGCTCTCGGTGGAGCAGCTCAAGAAGGTGCTGGCGGCGGGCGGAACCGTGCTCGCCGGCACGGACGGACCGATCGACAATCCGGCGGTCAGCCTGCACCTGAACCTCCGTTCCATGGTCAAGTACGGCATCTCGCCCTTGCAGACCCTGCAGAGCGCCACCCTGCTCAACGCCAGGGCCCTCGGGATCGAGCGTGATCTCGGCAGCGTCGAGCGCGGCAAGCTCGCCGACCTCATGTTCATCGACGGCGACCCGCTGGCGGACATCTCCACCCTCGCCAACGTGCGCGGCGTCATGACCAACGGCACCGTGCACTACGTGACGGACCTGCTGAAGCCGTTCTCCGGCATGCCGGCGCCGGCCTCCCCGAGCAAGCTCGCCGCGCCCGAGCCCTCGGAGGAACACCACACCCACTGACACGCTGATCCGAGGGGGCGGAGGCCGACGCGGCCTCCGCCCCCTCGGCCTTTCTCGGCGCGGGACGTAGAGAGTTCGGCCGCGGCTCCGACTCCTTCGGGACGGCACGCCTCACCGGGCGGGCCGTCGCCCGATCACTACTAGTGAAGGAGACGAATGAGTCTTCCGCGCATCGGCGTCAGCCTGCCGCACTTCGGGCCCAACGCCGGTCCCGAGGCCGTCGTCGCGGTGGCCCAGGCGACGGAACGGCTCGGCTTCCACGCCGTGTCCGCCACCGATCGGCTGCTCATCCCCGCCGGACCGCACTGGAACAACGACGCGGGCCTGCCCCAGTCGCACGTGTGGGACCCGCTGGAGATGCTGACCTGGGCCGCCGCGCACACCCGGCGGATCCGCGTGTGCACCGGCATCCTGAACACGATCTTCCAGTCGCCCGTCGTCCTGGCCCGCAAGCTCGCCACGCTCGACCGGCTGTCCCTCGGCCGGCTCGACGCCGGCATCGGCCAGGGCGGCGGCACGCGGCTGCCGCCGTTCTACATCCCCGAGGAGTTCGTCGCGGCCGGGGTCCCCGCCGAGCGCAGGGGCGCCGGGTTCATCGAGCACATCGCCGCGATGCGGGCCTGCTGGGGTCCCGACCCCGTCGAGTTCCACGGCGAGTGGTACGAGGTCCCGCTGTCCATGGTCGGGCCCAAGCCGCACGGCGACGGCATCCCGCTGTTCCTCGGCGCGATCACCCGGCACACCGTCGAACGGGCGGCCCACATCGGGGACGGCTTCATCACCGTCGCCGTCAACTGGGACGACACCCGTACCCAGATCCGCTGGTATCGGGACGCCGGCGGCACGGGGACCGTCGTGGTGGCCGTCATCCCGGCACCCTTGGAGGGCGAGATCTCCGCCACCGTCTTCACCGACGCGGCCCTGCGTGACCTGGACCGCGCCGCCGCGGCCGGCGTCGACGAGGTGCACATCGCCCTCAACCTCCTCCCCACGACGTGGGACCGCCAGATAGAACTCCTGGAGGCCCTCGCCACCAGGCTCTCCCTGCCGGCCCCCACGGCCGTGTAGGACGCCGCGCCCTCCGCCGGGACCACCCGGGCCTGAGGAGCGGGGAGCCCTCCCAAGACCCGCCCCTCAGGCCGCCCGGCGGCTCATGACGAGCCCCGCGAACACGCGCCGGCGGACACGAGGTCGTTCACCGCCAGGGCCGATCGCCGCGATCCTCGGTGAATGGTCGTCGCGTATATATTGCCGGGATTTCCAGTTGCTTTATCTCGGCGTATTTTCTGGAGATGAGGCGAACCCTGGAGGGGAGGGGGACGTCTGACATACGGGGGTCGCGGGACGCGGATGGAGGGGCGTCTCTGGTCGGGGTGGGGGTAGTGGGGATTCTGGCTCATGGGGAGGGCGATATGGGTGGCCGTAATCATTCCCGAATGCGGGTGATATTTGCGGTTATATGGCTTGTCACCGGTATTGTTGCGGCGTGTAGTGATAACGGGAATGCCGCGCATGAGGCGGCCGGGCCGCCGCCGGGGACCGCGGTCGCGGCGGTCCCGGACTAGAGGGCGCGGCAGGGCGGGTCAGAAGAGAGTGGGGGACGGGGCGGGGGCGGGGTCCTTCGGCTCGGAGGGGCCGAAGAGGCGGATGGCTCCGTACTCGCCGTCGTAGCCGGGGTCCTTGGTGACCTGGCCGCGGCGCAGGCGGTCCACGGCCTCCCCGAGCCGGGGGGAGTGGACGGCGATGGTCTCCACGGGGAGCTCCTCCAGGATGGCCAGCTCGGGGCCGAGGGCGGCGGTGAGCCGGTCGATCTCGGTGCGCACCTTCTTGGTCTTCGGGCCCACGCCGAGGATCTCGCCGACGACCTCCGGCAGCGGCACGAGGTTCCGGAACCCCGCGGCTCCGCCGGGGCGCACGCCGGCCGGGCGGTCGGCCAGGTCGTCGACGCGGCTCAGCACGCCGACCGTGAGCTTCTTGCCGCAGACGGGGCACCGGCCGCCGTGCCGCCGGGTCTCCTCAGGTTCCATGCGGACGCCGCACTTGCGGTGGCCGTCCACGTGGTACTTGCCCTCCTCCGGGAAGAACTCGACCGTCCCGGTGAGGCCGTCGCCCGTGCGCAGCGCGTCCTGGATGGCGAAGTAGTCCAGCGCGGTCTCGAACACCGTGGTCTCGCGGCCGACGATGGGCGGCGAGTGCGCGTCGGAGTAGCTGACCAGCCGGTAGCGGTCGAGGCCGGAGACCCGCCAGTTCATGGCGGGGTCGCTGGACAGACCCGTCTCCAGCGCGAAGATGTGGCCGGTCAGGTCGCCGTAGCACTCCTCCAGCGTGTCGAAGCCGGACTTGGAGCCGAACACGCCGAACCACGGGGTCCACACGTGGGCGGGGACGAGATAGGCGCCCTCGCCGCAGGCGAGCGTCGTCTCCAGCAGGTCGCGGGAGCTCATGCCGACCGTCGGACGGCCGTCGGATCCGAGGTCGGCGACCCGGCCCAGGCGCCGGTTGAACTCCTCGGCGGCGGCGAGATCGGGCAGGTACACCAGGTGGTGGATCTTGCGGGCGCGCCCGTCCTGGGGATAGACCGTGGAGATCTCGACGGAGAGCATGAACCGCACGGGGGCGGACGCGAGGCGGCCGGGCAGCGTCGCGCCGATCTCGCGGTCGGCCTCCTCGCGCAGCCGGAACAGGCCGGGCTCGGCCGGGACGAGGTTCTCGCGCAGCTCGTCGAACCACTTCGGATGCGTGAAGTCGCCCGTGCCCAATAACGTGACGCCTTTTCGCCGCGCCCACCAGGTCAAATGCCTCAGGTCACTGTCCTTGCTGCAGGCCCGGGCGTACTTGGAATGCATATGGAGGTCGGCATGAAAACGCATCGCGACATTGTGTCACAGCCGAATACAGGCGGTGTCGGGCGCGCGAAGCGCCCGGGTGCCGTGCGAGCTATCGAATGGGTTCGATCCGTGTTTCCAGCGCCGGTTCCACGAGGGGTGGCGCGGCCGTTTCCCGGTCCGGATCCGCCGTGACGGGGGCGCCGCCCTTTCCGCGCAGGTTCTCCAGAGGCAGGAACGCGGCCAGGCAGATGACGTGCGGCAGGAAGTGGATGGTGATGGACATCCAGGTCACCAGATGGAAACCCGCGAAGAACATGACGCCCGCGATCAGCCGCCGTCCGCGCAGGAAGAGCAGGACGGGGGAGAACGCCTCGGCCAGCAGCACGATCCATTGCGAGGCGTGCAGCAGGCCGGGGATCCCCGCGGCGAACTCGCCGACGAAGGTGCCGCGGCGGCTGACCGCCCACTGGAAGGTGGCGCCGTTCGGCCATCCCCATCCGCCCCACCGGATCTTGGCGTAGGCGGAGAGGAAGTAGGTGGCGACGACGGCGATCTGGACGCAGCGGATCGCCCAGCCCGCGCGTTCGGACGGCCCGCCGCCGCGGCCGGCGGAAGGGAGGACGAACAGCGCGACGAGGAGCGCCAGATGGTCGTGGTCCACCTTGCCGTAGGACATGGCCAGGACGGCCCAGTACCCGAATCCGAGGGCGACGGCGTATCCGGCGGTCCGCGGTAATCGGCCGGCCGCCGCGATGAGGCAGGCGACGGCGACGAACGCGAAGAGCGCGGGCACGAGGACCGGATTCGCGGCGGGCAGGTGGAGAAGGCGGGCGACGAGCACCGGCCGGTAGGCGTCCGCGGAATAGGCGTGGGCGAAGGTGCTGCCGGTGAACAGCACCATGTCGAGCGGCACGAACAGGTACACGACCGTCCGGAGGATCGCGACCCTGCGCGCCGGGATCTCGGGGAAAAGCCAGCGGGTCAGCCGGTCCGCCATGACACCTCTTCCACGTATCGGGTCGCCGCGGGGCGCCGGTCCTTGAGTTCGATCACCTTGGTGACCAGGGAGAGCCTGGTGAGGCGGGGGGCCGTGGGGCGCAGGCGCGCGTGCGAGTCGGCCAGCTTCCCGAGCAGGGACGGCTCCCGCCGGTACCGGGTGAGCTGGCCCTCGATCTCCGCGCGGCGCACCCCGACGTAGCCGGGCTCGATGGGGATCTGGATCCGGGTGCCCGCCACCGTGTCGGCCTGGAGTTCGAGGGAACGGATCTCGCCGTCGGGCGGCACGCTGAAGGCGTACTGCACCATCGGGCCGAGGGGGAACAGGTCGTCGGTCCCGGCGATGGTGCCGTACGCGAGGACGGCGCCCGCCGCTCCCGTGGCGACGAGGCGCCACCTTTTCCCCCACCTGCTCATGGGCATCGTGTTCACGCTTCCGCCGGGACGACCGCGTGCGTCGTCGATGGATGGGCGCTGTTCACGCGCACCGGAGGAGAGGAACCAGGTTGTGTGCTGATAAGTCGGCTCACACCGACATTTGTCGCACTGAAGGCCCCGTCTGGTTCACTGTCCCAGCAGACTAGTGCGAAATTGAGGGTCTCGGAGGAAGGTTCCGGAATACCGTTATCCGGCGGTGTAAGTGGTATGGAGGGCCGTCATTCATCCGTCACGGCGGTGTCGCTCACGGTGTCGGAGACCCTGCCATTGCGCCGGACATGCCGACGGGGCCCCGCGCCCCTCCCTGGATGCAGAGCCCCGTCATATCGGACATTTGGGACCACGACCGGGGGTGTGGGTGTCCGATATCGCTAAGACGCTTCACTGTTGTCATCGGATGACCTGATCCGGCGGGTGATCGCGCCGTTTCGGCGGCACCGAAATGCGCGCCCGGCTCAGGGGTCGCAGGAGGACGTGTCCTCCGCGGATGCGCACGGGCACTCCTCCTCGGCGGGAGCCGCCTTCTTCTTGGTCCTCTTCTTGGCCGCCTCGGGAGGGGCCATGGTGACGTTCAGGGTGATGTTGCAGACGCGGGCGTGCTTGCACAGGGCGTTCAGGATGCTGGTCGCGCCGCTGATGGTGCTGGCCGAGGTGTGCTGCATGCCCTTGTTCGACGTGGGGCTCTTCAGGGACAACATGTTGTTGTTCCTCTTGCCGTTGCCGACGTCCTGGGTCGAACTGCCGCCCAGGTTCTTCTCGGTGTCGTTCCCGGTGTCGTTCCCGGACCCGGTGTCGTTCCCGGACCCGTGCCCGGACTTCGGCCCGGCGTCCGGTTTCGGGTCGCGCCTGCCGTCCCGCTCGACGCGGACGACCACGTGCTTGTGGAGGTGCCGGTCGGCGCGGTGCCCCTGGGCGTGCCGCTCGGACCGGGGGCGGCCGGCGGCGTCGGCCGGAGTGGCGGCGACGGCGCAGAGAACGGCGGCGGCCGGGAACGCGCAGGCCAGCAGGGCGACCGTGAGCGGCTTTCCCTGTGCCGTCCACCCGCTACGGTGACTTTTCATTTTTCGCCACCTTTGCCGTGCGTGCTGGGTTTGCCGTACCGAACGAGCGCAACCATGGCGTCCCCCTGTCAGATCCCCGTATCGACAGGGTAGCCGCGTTGATCATGTTTTCCGATGATCTCGACGCAGGGTGTTGCGCCATGCATGCTGACCAGCCCACTTGCCCGTGATCCGCCCGCCGTGAACACGCCCTGTCCTGGCTCCGTGACGCGTTCTTTCCGCGTTGACGGCGCGGAACAGTTCAATTCTTTTCCGTTATATGGCCTGCGACGTGTTATCTATCCCCAAAGCCCGCCTTGTACTCCGAAAGCAGCACCTTTCCCCCTCAATGTGGCTTATCTGTACGAGTCCCGAGGAAGGAAAGTAGCGTCGGGGAACCGCTTCCAAGGGGGCCAAATGATCAGGACGCTTCACAGAATGGGTATCCGCTCCGGCATGATGTACGGGGCCGGCGTCATGTCCGTCGGCGCGTCGTTCCTCTCCTGGCTCATGTCCAAGGAGTACGAGGGCGACATCGCCCGGGCGGACCGCTGGGGCCTGTTCGTCGGCGAGTGGGCGCCGACCTTCTTCGCGCTGGGCGTCGCCCTGAGGATCGAGGAGACGCGGGAGGAGGTCCTCGGCGGCGGGCGCGAGATCGACGAGCGCCGCGAGCAGGAGCGGCTGAGCCGCCGGTACGGAGGTCAGGTCCCCGCCGGCATCTGAGCCGGGCCGCGGGCCGGTCGTGCACCCTGAGGGACGCGCGACCGGCCGGCGAAGGCTCAGGCGGGGGTGCCCCGGCTGAGGCTGACGTACTGGCGGGGGCGCAGGGCCTGGGCGCGCAGGGCCGTGAGGGCGGCGGCGCGCCCGGCGGGGGTCAGCGCGGCCGGGGGCTGGCCGGCGCACTCGGCCGGTTCCGGAGAAGCGGCGACGTGCGCGGCGGACCGCCGGGCGGGCGCCGTGACGCACAGGTGGAAGGCCTCCAGGCGGCGGCGCAGCTCGACCAGCGGCCTCGCGACCTCGTCCGGGGTGGCCGTACGCCAGCCCTCGCCCACGACGACCTCGGCGACCCGCTCGGCCAGCTCCCCGCACGGCAGGGCCGTGCCCTCGCTGAGGAGCATCAGCCCGACCTCGCGGACCGAGACCTCCATGTCGCGCTGGCCGGACACGGGGGTCAGCAGGGCGGCGGTCGCGGCCTGCCACATGGCGGCGGGGTCGGTGAGGAGCCACCTGCCCGCCGAGGTGATCACGAGGCTGCCGCCGTCGCGGCGCACGGCCCGCATCTCGTGCTCGGCGATGCGGAGCAGGGTGCCTAACGCGCTCAGGCCGTCCTCGGCGCCCGCGGGCTCCCAGCCGAACCGCTCGGCGGCCTCGGTGGCGAGCGGGCGCGCGACGCCGTCGCCGGGGGTGAGGGGCACGCCGCCCGGGCGCCGGGCCGCCTCCAGGAGCCACCGCAGCGCCTGCAGGTGGGGCCCGTCGGGGGCGGGGATCGGGGCGTGGAGGCGTACCTCGAAGGGCTGGGCCAGCTCGCGGCGGGCGGCGCCACGGCCGAGCACCCACCGGTTGAGCCGCTCGCCGTGCACGCGGTTCAGCCAGTTGTCGCCGCCCAGCTCGGCACGGGGCTCGGTGAGCCAGCGGCGGGTCAGCGCCTCGGCGTCGGCCTTGCCGGTGCCGGAGGAGGGGTCCAGGCGGCCGCAGACGATGGCCAGTTCGAGCGCGGCGGAGCAGGCCAGGTGCGCGCCCAGCTCCTCGGGCCCCATGAGGGAGCTCCAGCGCAGCTCCGCGATGTCGGGCGGCAGCACGCCCGTGGCGTTCAGGGCGCGCTGGTAGGCGGCCGTGCCGGCGTCGTCCCCCTCGCGCGCGTAGGCGCGCAGGATCTGCGCGGTGGTAGGGGAGACGCACAGCGCGGCGTAGCGGTCCATGCCGCCGAGGTCGAGCAGGCGCCCCAGGGCACGGGCGATGGCGCCGCGGTCCCCGGTGACCTCCAGGGGCAGCGTGTACCAGAGGAACTCGCAGACGCTCAACTGGGTGAGGGTCTCCAGAGGATCCCCGCCCGTCAGCCACTCGACGGCGACGCGGGCGTCGTCGGCGAGTTCCGGGTCCGAGCGCTCCAGCTCTGTGAGCAGTGCGGCGACGTCGGGTGCAGGCATGCTTCGCAGTCTGCCGTATATGCCCGGACCCTGACGACGACCACCGCCGTGGGCGATTTCCACGTCACCTACCTGTAAGACCGGAACGAGCGGAAGGGCGGACTTCGGTGGCCGATGGCCAAGTCATGTCAGATCACATCCCTGGTCATATCCAGCGGTCGAACAGCATGCGCCGGTGCCAATCGTCGTAGGGGATGATCTCGGCGGAGATAATGGGGTAGAGCCACCAGAAGTTAATCAGGGCGACGAGCACGAACGCACCCGAAAGCGCGGCTCCGAGGAGCCTCCGGTTCTGCCGCGCCCCGGCGGGCCCGATGAGCAGGCCGGCGGCCAGGGCGAGGGCGATCGCCATGAACGGGAGCATGGGGGCCGTGTAGAAAAGGAACATGGTCCGGTTGTCGGCGATGGCGTAGTAGAACCAGGGCAGCCAGCCGACGCCGTAGGCGAGCAGCACGGCTCCGGCGCGCCAGTCGCGGGTGGCCACGTACCAGGCGATCAGCCCGATGAGGGCGATCAGTGAGCCGTACCAGATGACCGGCGTGCCCACCCCGAGCACCGCCTGCGCGCACTTGCCCGTGTTACAGGCCGGGCCCTCGTAGAAGAACGCGACCGGGCGCAGCAGCAGCGGCCACTCCCACGGCTCGGACTGGTACGGATGGCTGGAGTCCAGGCCGGTGTGGAAGCCGAGGACCATCGACTGGTAGTTCCACCAGGAACGCATCGAGTCGAGGACGAAGTACACCGGCCCGCTGCTGGTGGCTTGGGCCCAGTTGCGGCCGTACCCGTACGGCGTGGCGAACCACCCCGCCCAACTGGCCACGTACACCACCACCGGCACCAGACCCAACCCCGCCAGCGCCGTGGGCACATCCCGCCGGAGCGCCCCCGAGAACGGATGACGCAACCCCACCGCACGCCGCGCCCCCGCATCCCACAACAACGACATCACCGCGAAAGCCACCAAGAAGAACACCCCGCTCCACTTGGTCGCCACCGCCGCCCCCAGACACACCCCCGCCCCGATCCGCCACGGCCGCACCCCAAGCCACGGACCCGCCCCCGCGAGCGAAGACCCCTCATACCACCGCGCCAGACGCTCCCGCGACCGATCCCGATCCACCACCAGGCACCCGAAACCCGCAAGCACCCAGAACATCAGGAACACATCCAGCAACGCCGTACGGGACAACACGAAATGCAACCCGTCCAACGCCAAAAGCAACCCCGCCAGACACCCCAGCAACGTCGACCGCGTCATCCGCCGCGCCACCCGCGCCACCAGCAGAATCGACAACGACCCCAGCACCGCCGCCGCGAACCGCCACCCGAAAGGATCAGCCCCCCACAACCACTCCCCCACACCGATCAACCACTTACCGAGCGGAGGGTGGACGACGTAGGAGGCGCACTTGTCCAGTTCGGTGGCGGCGCAGCTCTGCCAGACGTTGTGGTCGCCGCCGAGCAGCAGCTTGTCGGCGTCCTTGACCGTGGTGCGCTCGACGCCGAACGTGATCAGCGAGAGGGCGTCCTTGGCGTAGTACGTCTCGTCGAACACGACCGCCTTGGGGACGGCGAGGCGGTCGAAGCGCAGGAACGCGCCGAAGGCGGTCACCAGCAACGGGCCGAGCCACCCCCACAGGGGGCTTCCCAGGAACGGCGGGACGAGCCGGTCGCGCAGGGAACCCGGGTTCTCGGGCTCTTCGCGCGGCTCCGGCCGGTCGAAGTCCTGGTTGGTGGAGTCCGTCAGGGCCATCCGGACATCGTACGGGGCGGCTATTACGTACAACCTAAGAAACACCCTCTGTGTACCTAATTGGGAAGGTCTGCCCAGAAGCTGCGGGGGTGCGGGCGATCCCCCGCGCATGAGAGAGGATGGACGGGTGAACGACGGCACGCTGATCCTGGCCGGTGCTCCCATCGGGCGTGCCGAGGACGCCTCTCCCCGGCTGCGCGAGGCCCTCGCGCGCGCCGACGTCATCGCCGCCGAGGACACCCGCCGGCTGCGCAGGCTCGCCGCCGACCTCGGGGTCACGCTCGCGGGGCGCGTGGTGTCCTACTACGACGGCAACGAGGCGGCGCGGGCGGGGGAACTCGTCGAGGCCCTGCGCGACGGCGACACCGTCCTGGTGATCACCGACGCCGGCATGCCCGGGGTGTCCGACCCCGGGTACCGCCTCACCCACCTCGCGGTCGAGGCGGGCATCCCGGTGACGGCGCTGCCCGGGCCGTCCGCGGTCACCACCGCGCTCGCGATCTCCGGCCTGCCGAGCGACCGGTTCTGCTTCGAGGGGTTCCCGCCGCGCAAGCCCGGCGAGCGGGCCCGGCGGCTCGCCGCCCTGGCGGGCGAGGAGCGGACCATGGTCTTCTTCGAGGCGCCGCACCGCCTGCACGCCGCCCTCGCCGCGATGGCCGAGGCCTTCGGCGCGGACCGCCCCGCCGCCCTGTGCCGCGAGCTGACCAAGACCTACGAGGAGGTCGTGCGGGGCACGCTCGGCGATCTGGTCGCGTGGGCGCGGGGCGAGGTGCGCGGTGAGATCACCCTGGTCGTCGCCGGGCACGCGCCCGGCGCCGCGGAGACCGACATCGGCGCGCTGGTCGCGGAGGTCGCCCGGCAGGAGACGGCCGGCGTGCCCCGCAAGCAGGCGATCGTGGACGTGGCCAAGGCGGCGGGCATCCCCAAGCGGGAGCTGTACGACGCCGTCCACCGTTCGTGAGGGCGATCCGGCGGCGGGTTCCGGATCGCCACGGAGCGTGTATGGGTCCTTGATCCTCTGGATCAGGAGCGCTTCCGCCCCATAAGGTGCCTGCGTGGCTGAGCGTGCCTTCCCTCTGAAATTATTCAGAAAATCATCATTATTCGGACGGACGCCGGTTCCTTCGGCGGAGCGGCCGGACGGGGGATCCTCGATCCGCGACCGCCTGGTGCCCCCGTTCGCGGACACCTCCATCTGGGCCTGGCTGGGCCCGGTGCTGGTCGCGACGTTCGGGGCTCTGCTCCGCTTCGACCGCCTCGCCCTCCCCAAGGCGGTCGTGTTCGACGAGACGTACTACGCCAAGGACGCCCTGTCCCTGCTCACCTACGGCGTCGAACGCACCTTCCTCGGCACGTCGGATAACCCGATCGCCGACCAGAGGCTCCTCGCCGGCCGCGACGACCTGTGGGTGACCTGCACGCCCGACAGCCTCGACCCGTGCGCCTCCTACGTGGCCCACCCTCCGCTCGGTAAGTGGTTGATCGGTGTGGGGGAGTGGTTGTGGGGGGCTGATCCGTTCGGGTGGCGGTTCGCGGCGGCGGTGCTGGGGTCGTTGTCGATTCTGCTGGTGGCGCGGGTGGCGCGGCGGATGACGCGGTCGACGTTGCTGGGGTGTCTGGCGGGGTTGCTTTTGGCGTTGGACGGGTTGCATTTCGTGTTGTCCCGTACGGCGTTGCTGGATGTGTTCCTGATGTTCTGGGTGCTTGCGGGTTTCGGGTGCCTGGTGGTGGATCGGGATCGGTCGCGGGAGCGTCTGGCGCGGTGGTATGAGGGGTCTTCGCTCGCGGGGGCGGGTCCGTGGCTTGGGGTGCGGCCGTGGCGGATCGGGGCGGGGGTGTGTCTGGGGGCGGCGGTGGCGACCAAGTGGAGCGGGGTGTTCTTCTTGGTGGCTTTCGCGGTGATGTCGTTGTTGTGGGATGCGGGGGCGCGGCGTGCGGTGGGGTTGCGTCATCCGTTCTCGGGGGCGCTCCGGCGGGATGTGCCCACGGCGCTGGCGGGGTTGGGTCTGGTGCCGGTGGTGGTGTACGTGGCCAGTTGGGCGGGGTGGTTCGCCACGCCGTACGGGTACGGCCGCAACTGGGCCCAAGCCACCAGCAGCGGCTGGAGCTACTGGGTGTTCAGCTCGATCCGCTCGTGGATCGACTACCAGTCCCAGGTGCTGGGCTACCACACCGGTCTCGACCAGTCCCATCCCTACCAGTCCTGGCCCTGGCAGTGGCCGCTGCTCATCCGCCCGGTCGCCTTCCACTACACCGGCGGCGCCGGCACCTGCGGCGCCCCGTCGTGCGCGCAGGCGGTGCTCGGGGTGGGCACGCCGGTCATCTGGTACGGCTCGCTGATCGCCCTCATCGGGCTGATCGCCTGGTACGTGGCCACCCGCGACTGGCGCGCCGGAGCCGTGCTGCTGACCTACGGCGTCGGCTGGCTGCCCTGGTTCTACTACGCCATCGCCGACAAGCGGACCATGTTCCTGTTCTACATGGCCCCCATGCTCCCGTTCATGGCGATCGCCCTGGCCCTGGGCGCGGGATTGCTGATCGGACGGGCGGGCCCCCAGTCGTCCCGCAGGGCGATCGGCGCGGCCGTCGTCGGAGCCTTCACCCTGCTGGCGTTGATCAACTTCTGGTGGTTGTACCCGGTCATCTCCGCCGAGGACATCCCCTACGACGACTGGCACCGGCGCATGCTTTTCCCTAGCTGGATCTAGCGGGGGCCGGCCCGCGCCGCCACGGCGGGCGCACTCCCTCATGGAGGGCGATGGCGGCGGACAGGAACGCCAGGGGCAGCGCGGGCAACAGGTACCGGTAGTCGAACTCCGCCGTGGCGGCGGGCGCCACGACCAGGGCGGCCGACGCCACCCACGGCAGCAGCCCCGGCCCGCCGAGCTTGCGCCACCGCGCGATCACCCCGGCCGCGCCGACCAGCAGCGCCAGGCCGAGCACGAGGCCCGGCATGTAGACCACCCGCTGGTAGCGCTCCATGATCGTGGCCCACGGCCAGTACGCGTGGGTGCTCGCGCGGCCCTGCTCGTAGGCCACCAGGTCGCGGTCCACCGTGCCCTGGTAGCTCTTCCAGGTCGGCGGCGACTTCTGCAGCCGGTCCGGATCCTTGGCGGTGACGCCCTTGCTGTCGAACTCGTACTGCATGTACGTGAGCGCGTCGGGGAACACCGGGCGGTCCCAGCGGAAGCTGCGCAGCAGGTCGCCCCAGACGGCGGCCAGGTAGTCGCCGGGCTGGGCGAGGATGGCCCGCTTGGCGAACGTGCCCGCCGCGTCGTTGACGTGCCGGTCGAACTTGTCGGTGCCCCAGCGGTGCAGCACCTCGCCGCGGCCGGTGTACCACAGGTACCACTGGGAGAACTGGCTGCGCGCGAAGGCCGGGTTGACGCACAGCGGGATCAGCTCCTGCTCGCGCTGCAGGTCCGGCTTGATCTTCTTGCAGTCCGCGAACTTCGCCGTGCGCATGTAGAGGATCAGCCCGTCGCTCTGCGTCAGCGCGAACTGCCCCTGCGCCGCGGCGAACCACCCCATGTACGCCACCACCGGCACCGCGCACGCCGTCACCACCGCCAGGATGGGCTTCCATCCGGTGCGCTTGATGAGCAGGAAGACCACGACCACGGCCAGGATGGGCAGGCCGATGCTGCGCGTCAGCGCGGTGAGCGCGAGCAGCAGCCCGACCGCCACGCCGGAGCGCCACGACAGGCGGCGATGCCACAGCACCAGCGTCACCAGGCCCACGATGAGCAGGGTGAACATGGTGTCGGACATGATCAGCTGTTCGAGCTGGATCTGGTAGGCGTCGAACAGCACCGGCACGGCGGCCAGCGTCGCGCCCCAGTCGGGCAGGCCGAACCTGCGCCTCAGCAGCGCGTAGATGAGCACCGCCGTCGCCAGGCCCATGAGGTGCTGGGTGAGGACCACCAGCCCGAAACTGTGGAACGGCTTGAGCGCCAGGAGCCAGAAACCGTAGCCGTCCGGGCGGATCGGGTGCGGGCGGGGGTGCAGGGCTACGGAGACGTACTCGTAGGAGTCGTTGAACCACATCGCCGGCCGGTAGCCGAGCATGGCGATCACGCGCAGCGCCGCGCCCAGCGTGAAAGCGATCACGAAAAGACGGCGACGCCGGAGAAACCCCAGGACACGCGCGCGTTTGCTCCGCGCCGGCGCGTCCGCCTGCGCCGGATCGGCTACGGTCACCATGGTTTACAGGATGCCAGCCGTTTCGCGGACTTGACCCGAGCACCTGAGGGCAGAGGGCATCATGGTTGGACTACGCACCTGATGATCGAAGCGCGAACGAGGGGTTTCGACGTGGAACTGACTGTGGTCATGCCGTGCCTGAACGAGGCGGAGACCGTCGAAACGTGCGTGCGCAAGGCGTTGGGCTTCATGGCCGAGCAGGGCATCGAGGGCGAGGTGGTGATCGCCGACAACGGCAGCACCGACGGCTCCCAGCAGCTCGCCAGGGACGCCGGCGCCCGCGTCGTCCACGTCGACCAGAAGGGGTACGGCAACGCCCTCATGGGCGGCATCCGCGCCGCGCGCGGCCGCTACGTGATCATGGGAGACGCCGACGACTCCTACGACTTCACCGCGCTGATGCCCTTCGTCGAAGAGCTGCGCGGCGGCGCCGACCTGGTCATGGGCAACCGCTTCCGCGGCGGCATCGCCCCCGGCGCCATGCCCCCCCTGCACCGCTACCTCGGCAACCCGGTGCTGTCGTTCATCGGCCGGCTGTTCTTCCCGAGCGCGATCCGCGACTTCCACTGCGGCCTGCGCGGGTTCCGCCGCGACTCGATCCTGAACCTCGGCCTGCAGACCGGCGGCATGGAGTTCGCCAGCGAGATGGTCGTGAAGTCCACGATCCAGGGCCTGGACGTCCGCGAGGTGCCCACCACCCTCAGCCCCGACGGCCGGTCCCGCCCGCCGCACCTGCGCTCCTGGCGGGACGGCTGGCGCCACCTGCGCTTCCTGCTGCTCTACAGCCCCCGCTGGCTGTTCTTCATCCCCGGCCTGGTTCTGATGGCGCTCGGTCTCACCGTCGGCACCGCGCTCACCTTCGGCCCGGTCTACATCGGCAAGCTGGCCTTCGACGTCGACACGCTGGTCGGGGCGTCGGCGGCCGTCGTCATCGGCTTCCAGGCGGTGCTGTTCGCGCTGTTCACCAAGGTATACGCCGCCGAAGAGGGGTTCCTGCCCGAGGACAGGCGCATCAGGCGCCTGGTCGACGTGGTCACCCTGGAACGCGGCCTGATCGCGGGCGGCCTGCTGGCCCTCGCGGGCCTGGCGGGCATGGTCGCCTCGCTGGCGCACTGGCAGGTGCGCAACTTCGGCGAGCTGATCCCCGCCGAGTCGCTGCGCCTGGTCGTGCCCTCCGCGACCGCCCTCGTCATCAGCTTCCAGACCATCTTCGCGGCCCTGTTCATCAGCATCCTCGGCATCCGCAGGACCAAGGAGACCCCCGCCGACGTCGCCGCCTCCGCCGCCGAGGAGGCCGCCGAGGCTGTGCGCATGGCGCGTCCCGCGGCCGCGCAGCACGAGGACGCTCTCTAGCCGGCGCGGGTTTCCCGACGAGAACGAAGTGAGAGGCGCATAAGGGTTCGAGGCTGACGGCGGGGACCTCTAGGCTTGATGGCATGTCCCAGCAGTCCCAGCACATCTTGACCGCCGTCGCCTGGCCCTACGCCAACGGTCCCCGTCACATCGGGCACGTCTCCGGGTTCGGCGTGCCGTCCGACGTCTTCAGCCGCTACCAGCGGATGGCGGGCAACAAGGTGCTGATGGTCAGCGGCACCGACGAGCACGGCACGCCCATCCAGGTGCAGGCCGACCGCGAGGGCGTCACCGCCCGCGAGCTCGCCGACCGCTACAACCGGGTGATCGCCGAGGACCTCACCGCCCTGGGCCTCTCGTACGACCTGTTCACGCGCACCACGACGGCCAACCACTACGCCATCGCGCAAGAGATCTTCAAGGGCCTGTACGAGAACGGCTACGTCTTCCCGAAGACGACCATGGGCGCGGTCTCGCCGTCCACCGGGCGCACCCTTCCCGACCGCTACATCGAGGGCACCTGCCCCATCTGCGGGTACGACGGCGCGCGCGGCGACCAGTGCGACAACTGCGGCAACCAGCTCGACCCGATCGACCTGATCAACCCCAAGAGCCGCATCAACGGCGAGACGCCCAAGTTCATCGAGACCGAGCACTTCATGCTCGACCTGCCGGCGTTCGCCGAGGTGCTGGGCTCCTGGCTGCAGTCCAAGCAGGGCGAGTGGCGGCCCAACGTCCTGAAGTTCTCGCTCAACCTCCTCGGCGACCTGCAGCCCCGCGCCATCAGCCGCGACCTCGACTGGGGCGTGCCCATCCCCCTGGACGGCTGGCGCGACCGCGAGGACAAGCGGCTGTACGTCTGGTTCGACGCGGTCATCGGCTACCTCAGCGCCTCGATCGAGTGGGCGCGCCGCTCGGGCGACCCGGACGCCTGGCGGCAGTGGTGGCAGAACCCCGACGCCCGCGGCTACTACTTCATGGGCAAGGACAACATCGTCTTCCACTCCGAGATCTGGCCCGCCATGCTGCTCGGCTACAACGGCGAGGGGGCGCGCGGCGGCACGCCGGGCTCGCTCGGCAAGCTGGCCCTGCCGTCGGAGGTCGTCTCCAGCGAGTTCCTCACCATGGAGGGCCGCAAGTTCTCCTCCAGCCGCCAGGTCGTGATCTACGTGCGCGACTTCCTGTCGCGCTACGACGCCGACGCCCTGCGCTACTACATCGCGGTCGCCGGCCCGGAGAACCAGGACACCGACTTCACCTGGTCGGAGTTCGTCAACAGGAACAACGGCGAGCTGGTCGCCGCGTGGGGCAACCTCGTCAACCGGTCGATCTCGATGGCCGCCAAGAACTTCGGCGCGGTGCCGGAGGCGGGCGAGCTGACCGACGCCGACCGCGCGCTGCTGGCGCGCAGCGGCGGGGCCTTCTCCGCCGTCGGCGCCGAGCTCGGCAGGTCGCGCTTCAAGAACGCCGTCACCGAGGCGTTCGACGTCGTCCGCGACGCCAACCGCTACCTCGCCGAACAGGAGCCCTGGAAGCTCAAGGACGACCCCGAGCGCGTCAAGTCGATCCTCCACGTCGCCCTCCAGGTCGTGGACGACGCCAAGACCATGCTCACTCCCTTCCTGCCGGCGTCCTCCAACAAGGTCCACGCCATGCTCGGCGGCGAGGGCGTCTGGTCGGGCATGCCCCGGATCGAGGAGGTCGACGAGGACGGCCGCCCGCCGTACCCGGTGATCACCGGCGAGTACGAGGGCCGGGCCCGCTGGGAGTCGGTTCCGCTCCGGCCCGGCACGCCGCTGGCGCCGCCCACCCCGCTGTTCGCCAAGCTCGATCCCAAGGTGGTCGACGAAGAGCTCGCCCGCCTCGGAGAGTGACGCCGCGATGAGCCAGGCGGTTCCGCCCGCGCCCGAGCCGCTCGGCGCGGAGGTCTTCGACAGCCACTGCCACCTCGACATCATGGTCGGCGAGCGCAAGGCGTCCTCGGGGGACGCCGTCGCGCTCGCCGCGCAGGCGTCGGGCACGGGAGTGGGCAAGATCCTCGCCGAGGCCCGCGAGGTGGGCGTCACCCGCCTCGTGACCATCGGCTACGACCTGCGCTCCTCCCGGTGGGGCGCGCAGGTCGCCCGCGAGCGCGACGACGTGTACGCCGGGGTGGCCATCCACCCCAACGAGGCGCACGCCGCCACTCCCGAGGTCCTGGACGAGATCGAGAAGCTGGCCCGCGAGCCGCAGGTCCGGGCCGTCGGCGAGACCGGGCTCGACTTCTTCCGCGACTGGGCGTCCCGCGAGGACCAGGAGGCGTCGTTCCGCGCCCACATCGAGATCGCCAAGCGGACGGGCAAGGCGCTGGTCATCCACGACCGCGACGCCCACGACGACGTCCTGCGCGTCCTCGCCGACGCGGGCGCGCCCGAGGTGGTCGTCTTCCACAGCTACTCCGGCGACGCCGCCATGGCCCGGCGGTGCGTCGAGGCCGGGTACTTCATGTCCTTCTCCGGCCCGGTCACCTACAAGAACGCCGGCTACCTTCGCGAGGCCGCCGAGCTGGCCCCGCCCGAGCTCATGCTCGTCGAGACCGACGCCCCCTACCTGCCGCCCACCCCGCACCGCGGCAAGCCCAACGCGCCCTACCTCATCCCGCTCACGCTGCGCTGCCTGGCCGAGGTCAAGGGCATGGACGCCGACGCCCTGGCCCGCGCCGTCGACGCCAACGGCGAGCGCGTCTTCGGGGCCTGGTGAACTCCCGGCGTCGCCGTCGTCAACTCCAAGTGACCACAATCTCACGGACCGCTTTCGGCCATCTGGTTGAGTGCCCGTGGAGGCGGCGCTAGCGTCGGCAGCCGGTCTACTCGAAGGACGCGCCGTGCCTCCATCCTCGGCGCCGGCCGCCCGGCGTCCCGGGTCGCGCCGTGCCCCGCGCCGCCCCTCGCGCCTGCGCGCCATCGCACGCTCGCCGGGGGCGGCGGTGCTCTGCGCGGTCGTGGCGGGCGTGACCTCCGCCCTGCTCGTCGCCGACGTGCTGGCCAACGAGGTGCGGCTGATCGTGGACGGCGGCGAGGCCACCGTCCTCAGCTTCGGCGGCACCGTCGGCGAGGTCCTCGCGCACGCGAAGGTCCCGGTCGGCCCGGGGGACCACGTCGATCCGGCGCCCGGCCGCCTGGTGGGCGACGGCGCGGCGGTCGTCGTGCGGCACGCCCGGCGGCTGGTGCTCACGCTGGACGGCCGCAGGACCACCCACACGGTCACGGCGCTCAACGTGGGGGAGGCCCTCCAGCAGCTCGATCTCACCCGGCGCCCGGCCACGCTGTCGGCCTCCACGATGCGGCAGATCCCGGTGTCCGGGTTCGCGCTGAGCGTCCGCACGCAGCGCCGGGTCACGGTCGTGCGGGGCGGCGTGCGGCTGGAGCTCCTGACGTACGGCCGCACGGTGCGCTCCGTCCTCGAGCAGCACGACATCACCCTGGCCCGGGGCGACCGGGTGAGCCCGCCGCTGCGCTCCTTTCCCGAGGACGACCAGGTCATCCGCATCACCCCCGCCCCGCCGCCCCCGCCGGTCCACGTCGTTCCGGTCAACGCGTGGGTGGCCTCCCTCAACTGGGGGGCGCTCGCCCGCTGCCAGAGCGGCGGCGACCCCAGGTCGTTCGACCCGCGGGGGCCGTACTACGGCATGTACCAGTTCAGCCTGCCCGTGTGGCGGGCCGTGGGCGGCGCCAGGACCCCGCTGGACTGGCCCGCGGACGAGCAGACCTACCGCGCCCAGCTCCTCTACCAGAGGGTCGCGGGCCGCTGGCACGGCCAGTGGCCGGACTGCGGCGCGCGCCTGTTCACCCGGTGAGCGTCACGGGCGCGCGCCGACGCGGGTGCCGCGGGTGCGGGACACTGGGGGGATGGGGAGTTCGATCGTGAACCTGCTCGGCCCGGCAGAGATACGTGTTCTGGCTGACAAGCTCGACCTGAGGCCGACCAAGCGGCTCGGGCAGAACTTCGTCATCGACGGAGGCACGGTGCGCCGCATCGCCCGGGTGGCCGAGGTGTCGCCCGACGACGTGGTGATCGAGGTCGGGCCCGGCCTCGGCTCGCTCACGCTCGCGCTGCTCCCCGAGGCGTCGCGGCTGGTGGCGGTGGAGATCGACCCGGTGCTCGCCGGGCAGCTCCCGCTGACCGTCGCCGAGCGCGCCCCCGGGCTGGCGGGCCGTCTCACCGTCGTCCTGGCCGACGCGATGCGCGTGCTGCCCGCGCAGCTCGGCGGGGCGGAGCCCACGGCGCTGGTCGCCAACCTGCCGTACAACGTGGCGGTGCCGGTCGTCCTGCACCTGCTGGAGGTCCTGCCCTCGCTGCGCAAGGGCCTGGTGATGGTGCAGTCCGAGGTGGCCGACCGCATGGCCGCCGGGCCCGGCTCGAAGGTGTACGGCGTGCCGTCCGTCAAGGCGGCCTGGTACGCCGACGTGCGGCGGGCCGGGCCGGTGGGGCGCACGGTGTTCTGGCCGGTGCCGAACGTCGATTCCGGGCTGGTGGCGCTGACGCGCAGGGACCCGCCGCCGACCACCGCCTCCCGTGAGGAGGTCTTCGCCGTCGTGGACGCCGCCTTCGCCCAGCGCCGCAAGACGCTCAGGGCCGCCCTGGCGTCCTGGGCGGGCACGCCCGCCGCCGCCGAGACGGCCCTGCGCGCGGCCGGCGTCGACCCGTCGCTGCGCGGCGAACAGCTCCGTGTCGAGGAGTTCGCCAGAATCGCGGAGAACCGCCGAAGATGACGTGAATGACGTTCGATGTCGCTTTTGGTGGGACAGAGAGGGCGGTGGCGTCGGGCGCGCAGAGGCGGTTGTTTGTCATGTGGCGACGGAGCGTTACGATCTGTTGCCGTGACTTCTGTGACGGTCCGGGTGCCCGCCAAGGTCAATCTCCAGCTCTCCGTGGGGCCGAGGCGGGACGACGGCTACCACGACCTGGTCAACGTCTTCCACGCCGTGTCCCTCTTCGACGAGGTGACGGCCTCCGACGAGCCCGCGCCGCGTGAGGCGTCCGGGGGTCCGCCCGTGGCCGTGACCGTCGAGGGCGAGTCCTCCGGCCAGGTTCCCCTGGACGGCAGCAACCTCGCCGTGCGGGCCGCGCTGGCGCTGGCCGTGCGGGCGGGCCGGCCCCCGGACGTGCGGCTGCGCATCCGCAAGGCGATCCCCGTCGCCGGGGGCATGGCCGGGGGCAGCGCGGACGCCGCCGCCACGCTGGTGGCCTGCGACGCGCTGTGGGGCCTCGGCGCCGCGCAGGACGACCTCATGGAGCTGGCCGCCGACCTCGGCAGCGACGTGCCCTTCGCCCTGGTCGGCGGCACCGCCGTCGGCACCGGCCGGGGAGAGAAACTGTCCCCGGCGCCCGTCGCCGGCCGCTTCCACTGGGTCTTCGCGCTCGCCGAGGGCGGGCTGTCCACGGCCGACGTCTACGCCGAGTGCGACCGGCTGCGCGAGGCGACCGGCGAGCAGGTCGGGTGGCCCCGGGTGGCGGACGGCCTCATGGAGGCCCTCGCGCGCGGCGACGCCAAGGCCCTCGGCCAGATGCTCGACAACGACCTCCAGGCCGCGGCCCTGCTGCTGTGCCGCCCTCTGGCCCGCACGCTCGCCGCCGGCCGTGAACACGGCGCCCTCGGCGCGCTGGTGTCCGGCTCCGGCCCCACCTGCGCCTTCCTCGCCGACTCCGAGGACCACGCCACCTCCCTCGCCGCGTCCCTCGAAGCCGCCGGCGTCTGCCGCCGCGCCCTCACCGCCCACGGCCCCGTCCAAGGCGCCGAGGTCGTGCCCTGACACGTGCCGGCTCAAAGGCGCCCTCACGCGCGACGCCGGAGGCGGCGCAATGGGCGCAACCCTATAGGCTTTGGGGGCGATGAATCTGGTCAATCTCGAATCTGTCTTCCATGCCTATGGGCCCAAGCCTCTGCTGGACGCGGTCTCGCTCGGTATCGAGGCGGGTGACCGTGTCGGCGTGGTCGGGCGTAACGGGGACGGCAAGACCACGCTCATCTCGGTGATCGCCGGAACGCTGAAGCCCGACGGTGGCCGGGTGACGCACAACCGCGGGCTTCGCGTCGGCTTCCTGTCCCAGCGCGACGATCTCGACCCCGCGCTGGAGGTGCGGCAGGTCGTCCTCGGCGACCGGGCCGAGCACGAGTGGGCCGCCGACCAGGCGGTCAGGGAGATCCTCGCCAACCTTCTCGGCGACATCGAGCTCACCGCCAAGGTGGGCGAGCTCTCCGGCGGCGAGCGGCGGCGCACGGCGCTGGCGCGCCTGCTGATCGACGAGCACGACCTGCTTATCCTGGACGAGCCGACCAACCACCTCGACATCGAGGCCATCGCCTGGCTGGCCGCCCACCTGTCGGCGCGCAGGTCCGCGCTGCTGGTGGTGACGCACGACCGCTGGTTCCTGGACGCGGTGTCCACCCGCACCTGGGAGGTGGTGGACGGCACCGTCCAGCGGTACGAGGGCGGGTACGCCGCGTACGTGCTGGCCAAGGCCGAGCGGGCGCGCATCGCGCAGGCGGCCGAGGAGCGCCGCCAGAACCTGATGCGCAAAGAGATCGCCTGGCTGCGCCGCGGCCCGCCCGCGCGCACGTCCAAGCCCAAGTTCCGCATCGAGGCCGCGCAGGCGCTGATCGCCGACGAGCCTCCGCCGCGCAACACGGTCGAGCTGGTGAAATTCGCCGCGGCGCGGCTCGGCAGGACCGTGTACGACCTTGAGGACGTCACCCTGCACGCCGGTGGCCCGGGCGAGGGCCCGCTCGTACTGGAGCGGTGTACCTGGCAGTTCGGCCCGGGCGACCGGGTCGGGCTGATCGGCGTGAACGGGTCGGGCAAGTCGTCGCTGCTGCGGCTGCTCGCCGACTCGGTACGCCCCGACTCCGGGCGGGTCGTGCGGGGCAAGACGGTGCGGCTGGCGTACCTCTCGCAGGAGATCACCGAGCTGGATCCGGCGCGCCGCGTGCTGGAGACGGTCGAAGAGGTGCGCAAGTTCATCCAGGTCGGCAAGCGCGAGTGGACGGCCTCCCAGTTGCTGGAGCGCCTGGGGTTCCGGGGCGAGGCCCAGTGGAAGGTGGTCGGCGACCTGTCGGGCGGCGAGCGGCGGCGGCTGCAGCTGCTGCGCCTGCTCATGGACGACCCGAACGTCCTGCTGCTGGACGAACCCACCAACGACCTGGACATCGAGACGCTGAACGAGCTCGAGGACCTGCTGGACGGCTGGCCGGGCACGCTCGTGCTGGTGAGCCACGACCGCTACTTCCTGGAGCGGGTGACCGACCGTTCGGTGGCCCTGCTGGGCGACGGGCGGCTGTCGCTGCTGCCCGGCGGCGTGGACGAGTACCTCCAGCGCCGGTCCTCGGGGGCGGCCGTCACCGCCAGGGCGGGGACGCGGGCGCCGGAGGCGGCGGTCGCGGAGCCGTCCGAGCCGGCGCCGCCGGGGCTGTCGGCCAAGGAGGAGCGCGAGCTGCGCAAGGAGCTGTCCCGCCTGGAGCGCCAGCTCGACCGGCTCGGCGAGCAGGAGGCCGCGCTGCACGCCGCCATGGCCGAGGCCGCCTCGGACTACGGCCGGCTGGCCTCGCTGGACGCCGAGCTGAAGGACGTCCGGTCGCGCAAGGAGGCCGTCGAGGTCGAATGGCTGGAGGCCGCCGACCGGCTCGGCGACTGATCGAGGCGCGCGAGGGCCCGGGTCAGGTGGCGTTCTCGGCGGTGTCGAACGGGATGAGCAGGGTGCGCAGCAGGCCGGCGAGGGTGCGCTGCGCGTCGCCGTCGAGGCTCTTGAGCAGCTCGCGTTCGCGGCGGAGCAGGTCGGCGAAGGCCGCGTCCACGCGCTCGCGCCCGAGGTCGGTCAGGGAGACCAGGACGCCGCGCCGGTCCTCGGGGTCGGGGCGCCTGCGGACGAGCCGGGCGGCGGCGAGGCGGTCGATGCGGTTGGTCATCGTGCCGGAGGTGACGAGCGTGGCGCGCAGCAGCGCGCCGGGGCTGAGCTCGTAGGGCTCGCCGGACCGGCGCAGGGTGGTGAGGACGTCGAACTCCCAGGGTTCGAGGTCGTGCTCGGCGAAGGACGCGCGGCGGGCGCGGTCGAGGTGGCGGGCCAGGCGGGAGACGCGGCTGAGCACCTGGAGGGGCGCGACGTCGAGGTCGGGGCGCTCCTGGCGCCAGCACGCGACGAGCTGGTCGACCTCGTCGCGCGTGGGGGCCGGATGGCCGGTCTCCGGTGCGGCGACGCGCTCGGACCCGGCTTCTGGCTCGGTGGTCGGCTGGGGGTCGAGCGGGTCGGCGGACATGCCGGCGACCCCGTCGGTGTGGCGCGTCGTCATGCCGCCGAGTCTATCTCTCTTGACATCGAGACATCTCGCCCGATATGAACTAGCTCGATGTCAAGAGATATGTGGGACCCCGCAGTGTACGGCCGGTACGCCGGCGAGCGTGCCCGCCCGTTCTTCGAGCTCTTGGCCCGCGTGCGCGCCGAGAACCCGCGGTTCGTCGTCGACCTGGGCTGCGGCCCTGGCGAGCTGACCGCCGAGCTGAGGCGCCGCTGGCCCGAGGCGTACGTCCACGGCATCGACTCCTCACCCGCGATGATCGCCAAAGCGCCGCCCGGCCCCACGTTCAGCGTGGGGGACGTCCGCGACTGGCGTCCGGACCATCCTATCGATGTGATCATCTCCAACGCCCTGCTGCAATGGATTCCCGAGCACCGCGACCTGCTGCCGCGCTGGCTCGGGCACCTCGCGCCGGGCGGGTGGCTGGCGTTCCAGGTGCCGGGCAACTTCGACGCCCCGAGCCACGCGGCCGTCCGGCGGCTGTGCGCGTCCCCCGCCTGGGCCGGCCGCCTCGGCGACCTCTCCCGGTACGACCCCGTGGACGGGCCCGAGGGCTACCTGGACCTGCTCGCCGGGCTCGGCTGCGAGGTGGACGCCTGGGAGACCACCTACGTCCACGTGCTGCCGGGCGAGGACGCCGTGCTCGCCTGGATCTCCGGCACGGCGCTGCGGCCGATGCTGGATCGCCTCTCCGGCGACGACGCGGCCCGCGAGGCGTTCCTGGCCGACTGCGCCCGCGTGCTCGCCGAGGCGTACCCGCGCCGCCCGTACGGCACGCCCTTCCCGTTCCGCCGCGTGTTCGTGGTCGCGCGCGGGCCGGGGCGGGAGGGCTCGTGATCCCCGCGTTCTGACGATCTTCTTCCTGGGTTCCGCCGCTGTTATGTCGACGATCCTGTGGAGGATCGCATTGAATTGCCGGAAAGGGCGGGGCCCGTTGAAGAGCGCGTTCGAGCCTTTTAGTTCCACGATGGAAGCGCTGGTCGCCGACTGATCGCCGATTGTTAACCTGAAGGTGGCATTATGGCCGAAATTCGGCTACCTAGGGGTGGGTAATGGCGATCGAGATCGAGGACAAGTTCGACGTGCCGGCGGACTTCGCGGTGCCGGAATTCGGGGGCCTCCAGGGGTGCGAGGAGGCCGTGGACCTGGTCAGCCACCGGCTGGTCGCCCTCTACTTCGACACGCCGGACCTCCGCCTGGCCGCGCGCGGCATCACGTTGCGCAGGCGGCGTGGCGGCGACGACGCGGGCTGGACCCTCAAGCTGCCGAAGGCCAAGGGGGCGCGCACCGAGATCACCAGCCCGCTCACCCGCAGCGCCAAGATCGTCCCGCCGGAGCTGGCCGAGCTGGTGCTGGCCCAGACCCGGGGCGAACGGCTCGTGCAGGTCGCGGAGCTGGAGACGCTGCGCAAGGTCACGAGCCTGCGCGGCGCCGACGGGCGGCGGCTGGTGGAGATCGCCGACGACCACGTGAAGGGCACGGTGTTCGGCGAGGACCAGCACGTCGAGCGCTGGCGCGAGGTCGAGGCCGAGCTGATCGACGGCGACGAGGCCGTGCTGAAGAAGGTCGGCAAGCGGCTGCGCAAGGCCGGGGCGACCCCGTCGGACAGCGGGAACAAGCTGGCCCGCCTCCTCGGCGACCGCGTCCCGGCGACGACGCCCACCGCCCTGGACCCGGACTCGGCGGGCGGCGTGGTCGTCGCCTACCTGGCCTCGCAGGTCGCCGCGCTGACGGCCCAGGACCCCCAGGTGCGCAGGGCCGAGGAGGACGCCGTCCACCAGATGCGGGTGGCGAGCCGCCGCCTGCGCAGCGCGCTGAAGTCCTTCTCCAGCGTGATCACCGAGACCGAGGGCGTCCAGGACGAGCTGCGGTGGATCGCGGGCGTGCTCGGCGAGGCGCGCGACCTGGAGGTGATCCGCGAGCGCTTCGCCGGCCACCTGGACGGCCTGGAGCCTGAGGTGGTCGTCGGGCCGGTCCGCACGCGGCTCGGCGACGACCTGGCCGCGCGCGAGCGCGAGGCGATGGTCACCATCGGCGCGGCGATGAGCGGCGAGCGCTACTTCGCCCTGCTCGACCGCCTGGACGCCATGATCGTGAACCCGCCGCTCACCCCACTCGCCGCCGGGAAGGCGGACGCCGTGCTCGGCAAGATCGCCGGCAGGACGTGGAAGCGCGTGGTCAAGCGGTACGACGCGGCGCAGGCCATCGAGGACGCCGAGCAGCGCGAGATCGCCATGCACGACGTGCGCAAGGCGGCCAAGCGCGCCCGCTACACCGCCGAGGCCCTGCGCCCCCTGCTCGGCGACACGGCCGACGACCTCGCCAAGCGCGCCAAGTCCGTCCAGACGGTGCTCGGACTGCACCAGGACGGCGTGGTCGCCCAGCAGATCCTGCTGGAGGAGGCCGCCCGCGCCCGCGAGGCCGGCGAGGACACCTTCACCTACGGCCTGCTCGCCGGCATCGAGCGCGCCGCGGCCGAACGGTCGCACGCCGAGTTCCCCGCCGTGTGGGCCGAGGTCACGGAGTCCTGACCGCCCCGCGGCCTCAGGTGTCGTAGCGCTCGGCGGCCACCACCCGCCCGCCGGCGTGGTGCAGCACGGCGACGCCGCCCTTGCCGAGGTGGGTGTCGCCCGGGCTGCCGCCGCGCCGCTCGTGGACGTCCGCCAGGAGCCCGGGCAGCACCTTGCCGTGGCTGCACACCAGGGCCGGCTCCCCGGAGTCCAGCAGGGCGAGCGTGCGCGCGAGCGTCGCCGGCGGGTCGTAGCCGGTCTCGGTGAGCAGCCGGTCGGTGCCGACGCTCAGCCGCTCCCTGGCCGCGTACGGCAGCACGGTCTGCACGCAGCGCCTGCTCGGCGAGCTGAGCAGCGTGGCGGGACGGTAGCCGTACAGCAGCTCCGCCAGGGTGCGGGACTGTCCTTCGCCCTGCTTGTCCAGCGGCCTGAGGTCGTCGTCGCCGGGCCACTCGTCGCGCTCGCCGGCGGTGGCGTGCCGGACCAGCAGGAGCGGGGTGGTCTCCAGGGGAGCCTCCGCCAGGGCGTCCAGCGTCCTGGCGTCGTCCTCGTAGGTCAGCCTGGCCCTGGCCCGGTCGAGCGGCAGCCACTCCATGGCGTCCACCTCGTCGGACGGCAGCTCGGCCACCTGCGCGACGGCGCGCGCCGTCCAGTAGTCGACCCGCTTCGGCCGTCCGTCCTTGAGGTAGTGGACGGCGCGCAGGCGGCGGCCGAGCACGATGCTCAGCCCGGTCTCCTCGGCCACCTCGCGCAGCGCCGCCGCGATCACGTGCTCGCCGGACAGCAGCTTGCCCTTGGGCAGGGACCAGTCGTCGCGCCGGGGCCGGTGGACGACGGCGACCTCGGGGGCGCCCGGCGCGCCCCGCCAGACCACCGCGCCTGCGGCCCTGATCAGCGAGTGCTCACTCATCGACGCTCCTCCAGCGCCTGCTGGCGACCAGGCGGGACTGCAGGTCCAGCAGGGGCTCGCCGTTGTCTCTGGTGTGGTGGCGGACCCAGGCGCCGTCCTGGTCGAGCCACCAGCTGCTGGTGGTGTCGGCCATGGCCAGGTCCATCAGCTCGGACAGGTACGTGCGCTGGCGGGCGCTCGCGACCTTCACCAGGGCCTCCACCCGGCGCTCGAAGTTGCGGCGCATCGCGTCGGCGCTGCCGATCCACACCTCGGGCCGCCGTCCGAGGCCGAACTCGTAGATGCGGGAGTGCTCCAGGAACCTGCCGAGGATGCTGCGGACCCGGATGTTCTCGGACAGGCCCGGCACGCCCGGGCGCAGCGTGCAGACGCCGCGCACGACCAGGTCCACCGGGACGCCCGCCTGGGAGGCCGCGTACAGCGCGTCGATCAGCGGCTCGTCCACCAGCGAGTTGGTCTTGATCCGGATGCGGGCGGGCCGCCCGGCGCGGTGGTGGGCGATCTCGCGCTCGATGCGGGTCAGCAGGCCGTCGCGCAGGGCGTGCGGGGCGACCAGCAGGCGCCGGTAGGCCGAGTGCATCGAGTAGCCGGTGAGGTGGATGAACAGGTCGGTCAGGTCCTCGCCGAGGAGGGGGTCGGCGGTGAGCAGGCCGAAGTCCTCGTACTGGCGCGCGGTCTTGGGGTTGTAGTTGCCGGTGCCGATGTGGCAGTACTGGCGCAGCTCGCCGGAGGGCTCCTGCCGCACGACCAGGGCCAGCTTGGCGTGGGTCTTGAGGCCGAGCACGCCGTAGACGACGTGGCAGCCGGCCTTCTCCAGCTTGCGGGCCCAGGTGATGTTGGCGTGCTCGTCGAACCTCGCCTTGATCTCCACCACGACGACGACCTGCTTGCCCGCCTCGGCCGCGTCGATCAGCGCGTCCACGATCGGCGAGTCGCCGCTGGTGCGGTAGAGGGTCTGCTTGATGGCGAGCACGTTGGGGTCGGCCGCGGCCTCCTCGATGAACCGCTGCACGCTGGTCGCGAACGAGTCGTACGGGTGGTGCAGCAGGATGTCGCGCTCGCGCAGCGTGGCGAACAGGTCGTCCTCGGCGTGCAGGGCCTCGGCGGGCACGAAGGGCGGGAAGCTCAGCTCGCCGCGCTCCAGGTCGGCGATCGCGTGCAGCCCGGACAGGTCGAGCGGGCCGGGGAGCCGGTAGATCTCGTGGTCGGAGACGTCCAGCTCGTCGACGAGCAGGTCCAGCACCTCGGGGGTGATCGTGTCCTCGACCTCCAGGCGGACGGGCAGGCCGAAGCGGCGCTTGAGCAGCTCCTTCTCCAGCGCCTTCATGAGGTTCTCCGTGACGTCCTCGTCGACCTCCAGGTCCTCGTTGCGGGTGACGCGGAAGACGTGGTGCTCGACGATCTCCATGCCCTTGAAGAGCTGGCCGAGGTGGGCCGCGATCACGTCCTCCATCGGGACGAAGCGGTCCTTGGCGACGGCGACGAAGCGGGGGAGCTGGGAGGGCACCTTGACGCGGGCGAACACGGTGTTGCCCGTGCCCGGGTTGCGCACGGTGACGGCCAGGTTCAGCGAGAGGCCGGATATATAGGGGAAAGGGTGGGCGGGATCGACGGCCAGCGGGGTCAGCACGGGCCGGATCCGCTCCCGGAACAGCTTGCGCATCGCGGTGCGCTCGTCCCTGCTGAGGTCGTCCCAGCGGACGATGTCGACGCCCACGCCGGTGAGCTGCGGGCAGATCTGCTTGTGGTAGGCGGCCGCGTGGCGCCGCGCGAGGTCCTCGGCGATCTTGGCGATCTTGGCCAGCTCCTCGCGGGGCTTCATCCCGCTCTTGGTGCGCAGCAGGAGGCCCGTCTCCATCCGCCGTTTGAGCCCCGCGACCCGCACCCGGAAGAACTCGTCCAGGTTGCTGGCGAATATGGCGAGGAAACGTACGCGTTCCAGCAGCGGAACGGAAGGGTCTTCGGCCAGCTCCAGTACCCGTTCGTTGAAGTGGAGCCAGCTTTCCTCGCGATTGAGGAAGCGATCCGGGGGGAGGTGGGGCAGGTCGTGACCTTCAGGGGTGGGCGGCACGATCTCGACGGACATATGTCCAAAATGCCCTATATAATTGAACGGCACGTTAACTTTTCCGCAACGACGGTTTTACTTGACGCCACCCTGCCGCCGTCACTGCTAGGCGTCGCCGGACTCCTGCCCGGGACCGAGTTCCCTAGGCCCGGAGACGGGCGCCGGACGCACGATCTCGATTCTTTCCACCAGCTCCACGCGCTCGGCCTGGACGACCTGCCTCGGCTGCCGGGCGGCGTCGCGGGCCTCCTGCGCGCGCAGCTTCTCACGTTCCTTCAGCAGCTTCTCGCGCTCGCGCTGCTCGCGGGCCCGCAGCCGCTCCTGCTCGCGGCGCTCGCGCGCCCGCTGCTTCTCCTGCTCGCGCTGGAGCTTCTCCTGTTCCCGCTGCTCGCGGGCGCGGATCTTCTCCTGCTCCTTGGCCTCGCGCTCGCGGGCCTTCTCGATCTCCTTGAGGTCCTTCTCCCAGGCCTTCTCGATCTCCTTGCGTTCCTTGTCGGTGGGCGCGGGACGCAGTTCGAGGGGCGCGGCCGGGGCGGCCGGGCGCGTGGAGGCCGCGGTCAGCTTGGGGCGGGGCTCCAGCCCGGTGAGACCGTTCCAGGCCAGGTTCACCAGATGCGCCGCGACCTCCTCGCGGTCGGGCCTGCGGGCGTCCAGCCACCATTGGCCGGTGAGCGCCACCATGCCGACCAGCATCTGGGCGTACATCGGGGCGAGCGTGGGAAGGTAGCCGCGGTCGGCGAACTGGTCGGCCAGGACGTCCTCGACCTGGCTCGCGATGTCGTTGATGAGGCTCGCGAACGTGCCGGTGCCGGAGGCCGCGTGGGAGTCGCGCACGAGGATGCGGAAGCCCTCGCTGGACTCCTCGACGTACTGCAGCAGCGCCAGCGCGGCGCGCTCCAGCCGGATCTTCGGGTGGCCGGCGTTGAGCGCGACGGCCACGAGGCTCAGGAGCCGCTGCATCTCACGGTCGACGACGACGGCGTAGATGCCTTCCTTGCCCCCGAAGTGCTCGTAGACGACCGGCTTGGACACCTTCGCGCTGGCCGCGATCTCTTCGATCGACGTGCCGTCGAAGCCCTTCTCGGCGAAGAGCGCCCGGCTGACCCGGATCAGTTGCTCCCTGCGCTCCTTACCCGTCATGCGGACGCGTCCGCGGGGTGGGGAGGACTCGGTCATGGGTCTAATAATGCTTGGCCCGCTCGGCGCGGCAAACGCAATAGTGGTGCTTTGGGGGGCTATAGCAAGATTTGACGTGTTGCTGGTGGGGGTGCGGGCCGCCGGAGGGCGGCCCGACGGAAGGGACGTGTCAGACACGCCGTTTGGCCGCCAGACGCTCGGTGGTCGGCCAGCGGACGTCGGTCGCCCAGCCGGCCTGTTCGAACCAGCGGATCACGCGGGCGCTGGGGTCGATCTGCCCCTTCAGAGCGCCGTGGCGGGCCGAGGTCGGCTCGCTGTGGTGAAGGTTGTGCCAGGACTCGCCGAAGGACGGGATGGCCAGCCACCAGACGTTGCGGGACTTGTCGCGCACCTCGAAGTCCTCCTCGCCGAACACGTGGCAGACCGAGTTGATCGACCAGGTGACGTGGTGGAGCAGCGCGATGCGCACCAGGCTCGCCCAGAAGAAGGCGGTCAGCGCGCCCGCGATCGACCAGGTCACCAGGCCGCCGATCACCGCGGGCAGGATCAGCGAGGTGGCCACCAGCCACGGGAACGCCTTGTGGATGCGGTGGACGTCCTTGTCGTTGATGAGGTCCTTGGCGAAGCGCTCGCGGTTGGTGCGCTCGGAGCTGAACATCCAGCCCATGTGGGCGAAGAACAGGCCCTTGGTCAGCGCCTTCCAGTCGTTGCCGAAGCGCCACGGCGAGTGCGGGTCGCCCTCCTTGTCGGAGTACTTGTGGTGGCGGCGGTGCGTGGCCACCCAGTCGATCACGCCCATCTCCAGCGAGAGACTGCCGGCGATGGCGAGCACGATCTTGAGAGGGCGGTTGGCCTTGAAGGACCCGTGGGTGAAGTAGCGGTGGTAGCCGACGGTGACACCGAGGCCGCTGATCATGTAAAAGACGGCGGTGATCGCGACGTCGCTCCAGCCGAGGAAGCGGCCCCAGGCCATCGGGATCGCCGCGAGCAGGGCCGCGAACGGCACGGCGACGAAGATGACCAGCAGCACGCGCTCGAAGTTCGACTTGGGTTCCGGCTCCAGATCGGGGCGCGGCGGTGGCGGCGTGGCGCGGTCTTCGACAACGGTCATGGGCTACCTCACGTGTTCTGAAGTGCGGACGATCTGGAGCTACGTAACCGTAACCTACGGCATCGTAAGTTAGGAATCCCTAAGCCTGGAATGTGGGGAAGATGAAGGTTCGCGCGCCATCCGGTGGCGGTTCCACGTCTTGCGCATACATGCCCATACCTGGTAAAGAGACCCGGCCGCATATGCCAACGGCGCGGCCAAGCTTCCCGATCGGTGCGCCCGGCGCGGCGACGGCCGCCGTCACGTCCTCCTCCTCCGGCTCCTCTTCCGGGCCCACTGCCCCGGAACGGGGCGGCGATGCGTCACCGACCGGCAGGACGGATCAGAGCGCCTGCCGGCGGACCATCTCGCTGATCCAGACGGGGGCGAACGGAGACGTGCAGCCGGGAGAGGTCGGGTAGTCCTTGAGGACCTCCAGGCGCTCGCCGATGGCCATCGCGCGGGGGCGGTGCTCGGCGTGCTCGATCCCGATCTGGGCCAGGCAGGTGTTCATCTCCCACTGCAGGCGGCCGGGGGCGTCCTTCATCTCCGCCTCGATGACGTCGAGCAGTCCCGGGAGGTCGAGACCCTCGGGCCTCCTCGTCACGCGTTCGGCGGTCAGCGCCCATCCGGCGCTCGCGACCACCGGGTCCGGGTCGGCGGACCAGGCCAGGCGCAGCTCTTCGGCGTGCGGGTTCTTCTTCACCACGTAGTTGACGAGCCAGTCGTGCACCTTGGGGGTGCGCGCCTCGCGCACCATGACGTCCAGCTCCGCACGCGTGAACGCCTTCGGGCGGCAGATCAGGAGCGCCAGCAGTCGCGCTGCGCCGTCCCCCGTCGCCCAGAGCCCGCACGCCAGTTCCTGCTGGATCTTCAACCGCTTGGCGAGCGCGCGCAGCTTGCCGAGGTTCACCCCGTGATCGTCACCGTGTCGCTCGTTCACCTCACGGATCCTCGGGTCCGCGAGGGTGGTCAGCTCGGCCATCACCTCGGCCACCGTCGTCTCGGCCACCTCGGCCTCCTGTTCGTCACGGGTGAGATTCAGCCTACGGACATCAGGGGACTCGGCTTCGATCGCGGGACTCGGCTTCGTCACCCCTGGCGCAACCCCGCGTGGCAGCTAGATTAAGTGTTGACTTATATAAGTGGCAACTGGGATTCTGTGTGCCGTCGACTCGGCGCCAGGGGAGGCCGACATGTGGCTGGAGCACTTCCGCCGGTTCTGGAGTGAGCGCCTGAACGCGCTGGGCGCCGAGATCACCCGCGGCCGGCGCGAACCCCCGTACCGGCACGACGAACCCGCCGGCGGGCGACCGTCTACGAACAGTGAGGAAGACACGTGATCAATGACCGACGAGGCCGTCCCGCGCCGCAGGGAAGACCGATGATCAAGGTCGTCACCTCGGCGGCGGGCGGAACCCGCGGCGCGGTCACCCGGTCCGCCGGCACGCTGATGGCCTGTGGCGTCGTCGCCGGCCCGCTCTACATCGTCGTGGTGCTGCTCCAGATGCTGACCAGGGACGGATTCGACATCAGCCGGCACTCGGCCAGCATGCTCAGCAACGGTGACCTCGGATGGATCCAGATGACCACGTTCGTGGTGAGCGGGCTGCTGTTCGTGGCGTACGCGATCGGGCTCGCCCGCCTGCCGCGACCGGCGGCGGGCCGGAACCGCCCCTGGGGGCCGCGGCTGGTCGGCGTCTTCGGCGCCGGCATGGTCGCCGCGGCGGTGTTCGTGGCCGACCCCGCCGACGGCTTTCCACCGGGGACGCCGGCCGGCGCGCCCACGAGCATGAGCTGGCACGGGATGCTGCACCTCCTCGTCGCCCAGGTCGCCTTCCTCTCACTGATCGCCGCCTGCTTCGCGTTCGCCCGGCGGTTCGCCGCGGCCGGCAGTCGCGGCTGGGCGATCTACAGCAGGGTGACCGGCGGGTACTTCCTGGCGAGCTTGATCTCGCTCGTCGCGCTCCAGGGCGCCCGCGCGGCCAATGTCGCCTTCGCCCTCGGAATCGGGCTCACCCTGGCCTGGACGTCGCTGCTGGGCGTGCGGCTGACCCGGCGCGCCGCACGGTAGGAACCGGCGGCACACGGTGGCGGGGGAGGAGCCGTCGGGGCCCTGGAGGAGTCGCGGAGGGGCCGCCGGGAACGGCGCATCCGGTAAGGCCCCGCCGGAGGGCAGCGCCGAGGGGGGATCGGTGGGTATCCTTGTCACCGCGGTTTGGGAAGCTCGCGAATCGGTCCGGCGTAGGGTAATTGGCAGCCCACCTGCCTTTGGAGCAGGGTTGTCCTGGTTCGAGTCCAGGCGCCGGAACTTTTTCTTCTCATCCCGTCGCGAGCGGCGCGCCGGCGTCGTCCCACACGGGCCGGTCCCACACGGCAGGGGTCCGAGCCTCGCCGGGAAGGCGGCGGGTAAGCTCGCGGTGTCAGGTGGGTGGCGATGCGGTGCCCGGAAGGTTACCGCGCGTCGTCCCGCTCTGTCATGTCTCAGCCGCGACGCCGAGGGAGCCTCAGTCCGTGAGTGTGCCGCGCCCGGCAGCCGTCATCGTCCTCGCCGCCGGCGAGGGCACCCGCATGAAGTCCTCCACGCCCAAGGTCCTGCACGAGCTGTGCGGACGTCCCCTGGTCGACCATGTCCTGGCCGGCGCGCGGGGCCTTTCCCCCGAGCGCCTCATCGTCGTCATCGGCCATGCCCGCGAGCAGGTCGAAGCCCATCTCGCCGCCACGGGCCCCGACGCCCGCGCCGTCGTCCAGGCCGAGCAGAAGGGCACGGGACACGCCGTGCGCACGGTCCTGGAGTCGGTCGGCACCATCGGCGGAACGGTCCTCGTGACGTACGGCGACACCCCGCTGCTGCGCACCGAGACCCTCGCCGAGCTCCTGAGCAGCCACGCCGCCGAGGGCAACGCGGTGACCGTCCTGACCGCCGAGGTGCCCGACCCGACCGGTTACGGCCGCATCATCCGCGACGCCTCCGGCGCGGTCCTGCAGATCGTCGAGGAGCGCGACGCCACCGCCGAGCAGCGGGCCGTCAAGGAGATGAACTCCGGCGTCTACGCCTTCGACGGGCTCCTGCTCGCCGACGCCGTCAAGCGCGTGTCCACCGCCAACGCCCAGGGCGAGGAGTACCTCACCGACGTGCTGTCGATCCTCCGCGAGGACGGTCACCGCGTCGGCGCCCACATCGCGCCCGACCACGTCGAGGTCGAGGGCGTCAACGACCGCGCGCAGCTCGCCTTCGCGCGCGCGGTGCTCAACTCCCGCATCCTGGACGCCCACATGCGCGCCGGGGTCACGATCATCGACCCCGCCACCACCTGGGTGGACGTCGAGGTCACGATGGAGCCCGACGTGGTCGTCCACCCGGGCACCCAGCTCCACGGCCGCACCTCCGTCGCCTCCGGCGCCGAGATCGGGCCCGCGACCACCCTCACCGACACGGCCGTCGGCGCGGGCGCCGTCGTGCGCAACAGCGTCTGCGACGGCGCCGAGATCGGTCCCGGCGCGTCGGTGGGCCCGTACGCCTACCTGCGGCCGGGCACCGTCCTCGGCCGGCAGGCCAAGGCCGGCACCTACGTCGAGATGAAGAACGCCCGTCTCGGCGACGGGTCCAAGGTGCCGCACCTGACCTACGTCGGCGACGCGACGATCGGCGAGGGCTCCAACATCGGGGCCTCCAGCGTGTTCGTCAACTACGACGGGGTGCGCAAGCACCACACCACGGTCGGCGACCACGTCCGGGTCGGCAGCGACAACATGCTCGTCGCGCCGGTCACCATCGGCGACGGCGCCTACACCGCGGCGGGCTCGGTCATCACCAGCGACGTCCCTCCGGGGGCGATGGCGGTAGGCCGGGCGCGCCAGCGCACCATCGAAGGGTGGGTCGCGCGCAGGCGCGCGGGCACCGCCTCCGACGAGGCGGCGCGGCGCGCGCTGGAAGGCCGGGGGTCCGTGAGCGCCGACGGGCGGGAGACGCCCGTGGGCGGTCAGGACGGACCGTCCGGGGAACAACATCGGGAGAACAGCAAATGATTCAGCGCGGCGAGCGAGCCGGGTATCGCGGCGACGCGTCGTGGCCGTGTCCTGTGTGCCGCCTGGAGAGGAGGGCAGCATGAGCGGCAAGAAGATGACCGGTGAGAAGCACTTGATGTTCATCTCCGGCAGGGCGTATCCGGAGCTCGCGGAGGAAGTGGCGCAGAACCTCGGTATCGACGTCACACCGACCAAGATCCACGACTTCGCCAACGGCGAGATCTACGCCCGCTACCTGGAATCCGTACGGGGTAGCGACGCCTTCGTGATCCAGAGCCACACCCAGCCGATCAACAAGTGGATCATGGAGCAGCTGATCATGGTGGACGCGCTCAAGCGCGCGTCGGCCAAGCGCATCACCGTGGTCCTGCCCTTCTTCGGCTACTCACGGCAGGACAAGAAGGGGCGCGGACGCGAGCCGATCACGGCCCGCCTCATGGCCGACCTCTTCAAGACCGCCGGCGCCGACCGCCTCATGTCGGTCGACCTGCACACCCCGCAGATCCAGGGCTTCTTCGACGGCCCCGTCGACCACCTGTTCGCGCTGCCCGTCCTGCACCGCTACCTCAGCGGCAAGCTCGACCCGGCGTCCACGACCATCGTCTCGCCCGACACCGGCCGCGTCCGCCTCGCCGAGCGCTGGGCCGACCAGCTCGGCACGGGCGTCGCCTTCATCCACAAGCGGCGTGATCTCGACGTCGCCAACGAGGTGAAGGTGCACGAGGTCGTCGGCGAGGTCGAGGGCCGCACCTGTGTGCTGATCGACGACATGATCGACACCGGCGGCTCGATCACCAAGGCGGCCGACGCCCTGTACGAGCAGGGCGCGACCAACATCATCGTCGCCGCCACCCACGCGATCTTCTCGTCCCCGGCCGTGGACCGCCTGAAGAACTCCCGCATCTCCGAGGTCGTCGTCACCAACACCCTCCCCATCCCGGAGGAAAAGCGTTTCGACAAACTCACGGTGCTCTCCATCGCCCCCCTGATCGCCCGCGCCATCAGCGAGGTCTTCAACGACGGCTCGGTAACCAGCCTCTTCGAAGGCGACGCCTGAGAAACCACCAGAAGCGGCGGCCCACCTACAAGGGGGCCGCCGCTTCCGCATTCCGCAGAGCCTCTATTGATGTGCTGGCCTCCGGCTTGAGATGGGCCTCGCCTCCGGCTTCGGGCTGCGTTTCCCAGGGAGGGCCTCCGGCCCCCCTTCGACCCCCCACGCGAAGGGCTCCGCCCCTCGCGCTCCCCGAACCTTATAGAGGTGGCAGCCCGGCCGGCGATCACGATCCAAGTAGTTCCTAACAGCGCTGGAGCACATCCCGCCCTCACCGGAGGGGCGTTCGTCATTCTCGATTTTCCGTCGCCTGATCCGAGTCTCGTGTACCTGGCCACCGCGACAGACAGTCTTTGGCTGGAGAAGCCGGAGGAATATCAACGTTATACGCTGATCTACAGCCAGGTGCAGGCGTCATCGGCGCTGTCGCCGGACGACTCGGTGCGGTACTCGGCGACTATAGTTGATCAACTGAAGAGGTAGGCGAGACATGGACCGTACCCAGTCCTCCGGGCTCACCTGGCGAAAGAGTCGGTATAGCGGAACCGACGACAATTGCGTTGAGGTGGCTTCCCTGACCGCCTCCAGCGTGGCCGTCCGAGATTCCAAGGACCCGGCTGGCCCCACTCTCCGCGTCGCGCACCACGAATGGGCGGCTTTCATCGGCGGCCTCAAGGGCAACGAACTCATCTGATCGTCAATGTCAACTGGCCCCGAGCGAATCTTGGGGGCCAGTTGCGTTGAGGCCGATACGGCAGACGCTGGCTGACCTGGGTCTGTAGGCGTGTACGAGGCGGAAAGCAACGAGGAGCATCGCGTAGACCCGGATCGTCAGGTGTGGGCTCATGTCTACTTGACGGAGATGAGCAAGTACTTGCTATTGTGTGTCAAGTGGGTAGTACGGGTGAGCATGTCGCGCTGGTGCGGGAGTTGGTCGGGCTGGTGGAGCGGCGGGTCGTTGATCCGTTGGAGATCCTGTTCGGCGCTGACGAAGGGGTGCGGGCGGTCCGGGAGCGGTTGCGGATCGAGGCCGAGGTGTGGGCCGCGCAGTTGCTGGGGCCCGATGAACGGCTCGCCGTTCGTGTGGCGGCGCGGCTGATCGCGGCGGTGTTTCCCGGGGACGGGCCGTTCGATCCGCCCGATGAGTGGTGGGGGACGGCGTTCGGCAGGGCGGTGGCCGGTCGGGCGGGGCATCCGGGGAAGGTCGCGGTGCCGTTCTCCACTGCGGGGGCGATGCTCGGCATCACGCGGCAGGGCGTTCACGACCTGGTCAAGCGCGGCAAGCTCGACCGGCATCCCGACGGCGGGGTGACCACGGAATCGATACGCGAACGGCTCAACCAACCTCAGGAGCGTCATGCCGCACGACGTCATCATTAGCGACCATGAGATTCCTCTCGCCGTGCGGGACTTCGGCGGGGACGGCGAACCTGTGCTCCTTCTCCACGGGCTTGGGGGCACCCTCGAAGCCTGGGACCGGCTGGAACTCCAAGGCCGCCGGGCCGTCGCCATGGACCTGCGCGGCCACGGGCTGTCCGGGGACGGGCCGTGGGAGTGGGAGAGGGTGCTGGACGACGTCGAGGCCGTGGTGAAGCACTTCGGGCTCGATGCCCCGGCGGTCGTCGGGCAGTCGTTGGGCGGCATGCTGGCCGTCCTGTGGGCCCGCCGTCACCCCGAATGCCCGGCCATCGTCAACCTCGACGGGCTGCGGTCCGCCGAGAACGACCCGGGCAACTATCCGGGGATGGACCCGGCCGCCAGGGACGAGGAACTGGCCAGGCTCAAGGCCGTGTTCGACGCGCAGGCCGCGGCCATGGGCGGGCCGCTCCCCGCCGAGGCTCGGGGGATGTTCCCGGCCAGGGCCCTCGTCGAGAGGGACGGGGAGACGTACGCCAGGCCCGGCCCGGAGCTGCTCGAAGCGGTGCGTTATGCGCCGGAGTTCCGCGACACGATCCCGCTGCTGCGCCAGGTCGGCTGCGCCGCGCTGGTGGTGATCCCGACCCGGGATCCCGCGGGGTTCTCCGGCGGGGAGCTGATGGCCGCGTTCCGCAGAGGGATACGGCGCGACCTGGCCGACGTGCCGTCCAACATCCGGGTCGAGGAGCTGGACGCGAGCCACAACATGCTCGCCGAGCGCCCGGACGCGATCGCCGCGCTCGTCACGGAGTTCCTGGCCGGGAACGCGTCATGACCGCACAGTGAGGGGCATGGCCGGTAATGCGTGATGAGCGTCTCACGAGGGGGCGGCGCGTGCCTGGCGAGGCGTCTGTGATGAGGGCTCCTGAGGGGCGGTGCCTGGTCACGGCGTCCGGGAGGGATGGCGGGGCGGGGGAGTCCGGTAGGGTTGAGGGGTTGTACGCGCTCGTAACGCCTTCCGCTAGGGCGGGTGAGGGTGAGCGCCTTCCGAATCCACGAGCACTCCCTAGGAGATAACCGTGTCCGAAGTACGCATCGCCGCCGAGCCGCGCTCGGAGTTCGGCAAGGGCGCCGCGCGTAAGATCCGCCGCGCCGACAAGGTCCCCGCCGTCCTGTACGGACACGGCATCGAGCCCAAGCACTTCACCCTCCCGGGCCACGACCTCATGATCGCCCTGCGCACGCCGAACGTGCTCATCCGCATCGAGGGCGAGGGCGTCAACGAGATCGCGCTGCCGAAGGGCGTCCAGCGCGACCCGCTCAAGGGCTTCATCGAGCACATCGACCTGCTGCTCGTGAAGCGCGGCGAGAAGGTCACCGTCGAGATCCCGGTCACCACCACCGGCGACATCGCCCCGGGCGGCCTGCTCGACCAGCAGCTCGTCACCGTCGCGGTCGAGGCCGAGGCCACCCACATCCCGACCGGTGTCGAGGTCGACATCGAGGGCCTGGAGGTCGGCGCGGTCGTCACCGCCGGCGACCTGAACCTCCCGCGGGGCGCCAGCCTGGTCGCCGACGCCGAGACGGTCGTCCTGCAGGTCAGCACGCCGCCGACCGTGGCCGAGCCCGAGGAGGCCGCCGAGGGCGAGGCGGCCGCGGAGGCGCCCGCCGAGGCCGCCGCGGAGTAATTCTCCCGTATCGTCATCAGGGCAGCCAGGCGCCGGTCTCCGGCCGCCGGGCTGCCCTGTGCCATGTCCGACCCGATGGGCGGCTCAGAAGTCCGATCCGATGTCCGACGTCCCGGGGACGCCGAGTGAACGGAGACAATCTCGTGGACCGCTGGCTGATCGTGGGCCTGGGCAACCCCGGCCCGGAGTACGCCGGTAACCGGCACAACGCCGGGTTCATGGTGCTGGACGAGCTCGCCGGGCGGGCCGGCGGCCGGTTCAAGACCCACAAGGCCCATGCCGAGGTCGTCGAGGGCCGCCTGGCCGGCGCGCCGGTCGTGCTGGCCAAGCCCAGGTCGTACATGAACCTTTCCGGCGGCCCGGTGAAGGCCCTGGCCGACTTCTACAAGGTCGTCCCCGAGCGCGTGATCGTCGTGCACGACGAGCTGGACATCCCGTACGGCGCGCTGCGGGTCAAGCTCGGCGGCGGCGACAACGGGCACAACGGCCTGCGTTCGATCACCAAGTCGCTGGCGACCCGCGACTACCTGCGCGTGCGCTTCGGCGTCGGCCGCCCGCCCGGGCGCATGGACGCCGCCGACTTCGTCCTGCGCGACTTCGGCACCGCCGAGCGCAAGGACCTCCCCTTCCTGGTGGACCGCGCCGCCGACGTCGTGGAATCCCTGATCACCAATGGCCTGGAGGCCACCCAGAACACCGTCCACGCCGCCGACCTCAACCCGGCCAAGCCGCCCCGCTGAACCGGGCCAGAGGCACCGTGACGAGCACCCGGACGGCCACGTCCTCTGGGCCGCGCACATCCACGTGGGCGTCCCACCACCGCGCACGGGGCCGCTACCTCGCCGTCTTCAGGGCGTACAGCTTGTTGTCGTCGCTGCCGACGTAGACGACGCCGTCGGACACCGCCGGGCTGGAGTAGACGCTGTTGCCGGTGCTGTGCACCCAGAGCACGTGGCCGTTGGCGGCGTCGAAGGCGTACAGGTAGGCGTCGTTGCTGCCGACGTAGACGACGCCGTTGCTCACCACGGGGTCGGAGACGACGGCGTTGCCGGTCAGCGCGGTCCAGATCGGCCGGCCGGTCGCGGCGTCGAAGGCGTACACGTTGTGGTCCCGGCTGCCGACGTAGACGACGCCGTCGGCGACCACCGGCCGGGAGTCGACGATGTCCTTGGTCGGCGCGCGCCATTTGATGGAACCGTCCGCGATGTCCAGGGCGAGCAGATCGTAGTTCTTGTCCCCGATGTACAGCACGCCGTTCGCGAGCGCCGGGCTGTAGAGGGCGTTTCCCTTTCCGTCGTTCGCGATCCTTCTGAAAGGAACGTACGTCGACCATTTCGCCTGGTGTGTCCGTGTGTCCACGGCGTACACGTGGCCGTCCCAGCTCCCGAAATAGACGACGTCGTCGGCCACCACCGGTGTCGAGGTGATCCAGCCGTCGGTGTGGTACTTCCAGCGGGTATGACCGTCGGCGGCGTCCAGCGCGTAAAGATCGCCGTCGCCGGCGCCGAAGTAGACGGTGTCGCCCGCCACGACCGCGGACTCGTCGATGTAGCCGGGAATCCGTCTGGTCCACACCTCGCCGCCCCGGGAGGTGTCGCGTGCCGACACCTCGCTGTAGAACCCCCTGTTACTGATCACATAGAGGGTTCTGGTGCCGTCCGCGATCGCCGGCCGTGCCGTGATGTCTCCGTGGAGTCGCTGGGACCCGGTCCAGACGCTTTTCCCGGTGTCGACGTCGAGCGCGTGCAGTTCGCCGTCGTTGCCGCCGAAATAGACGGTGCCCCGCCAGACGGTGATGGCCGAGGCGATGTTGGCGCTGCTGGTGAACGGCTCTTCCCACGCGGGGACGGCCCGGGGGTAGAAGGCCGGGTTGACCGGGACGGGAGCCGGCGTTCCGGGGGTGGCCGTTCCGGACGCCGAGGGCCGCCCTCTGTCGGGCGGAGGGAGATACACGATCATGACGGTCATGGTCAGGAGGACGGCCGAGCAGCACCCGCCGATGAGCAGCGGCAGGGCGCGCCTTCGCCGGCGGCCGGGCCCGGAGACGGCCGCACGGGCGCGGGCGTCGACGTGCTCGCGGATGGTGGCGGCGCTCTCGGCGAGCTCGTCGTGCAACCGGTCCCGCACGGCGGCGTTCTCCTGGAGAACCTCATCGACGCGGCGCAGGATCTTCGCCGCCGCGTCCTGGTCGCCCTCGCCCAGCAGATCGGCGGGTTCGATGGCGATCACCTGGAGGGCGGCCGCGGAGGAAACGGCCGGGGCGACCGGCGCCCGGGGCGTCATGAGCAGGCGTTGGGCCTTGGCGGCCTGAGCCCGCGTCCGGTCCCGCAGTTCGCCGGTCTCGTCCTGGCCGCGCCGGGCTTCCGCCAGCCTCTGCTCCACTTCGCCGCGCAGGCGCTCGGCCTCGCGCAGGCGCTGCCGGGTGTCGGCCAGTTCCTGGCGCAGCCCGCCGATCTCCTTCTGCAGGCGTGCCCGCTCGGCGGCGCTCACGGTGGCCGCGCCGTGCGGCCGGCGCGCGGCCAGGTCACGGTCGAGCGCCCGCTTGCGGTCGTCCAGCCGGGCGATGGCGTGGTCGAGCACGTCGCGCATCTCGACGAGGCCGCTCGTGAGCCGGTTCAGCCGATCGGTCGAGTACTGGACCCGCTCCATCGTGGTGGTGAGGGCCAGCATCAACGCGTCCATCTCGGCCGTCCTGCCGAGGAGCGGCCCGTCGGGGAAGCGGCGGGACCATGCCCACGCGACCAGGCCGACGACCAGCGGCAGCAGCGCGGACCCGATCCCGATGACGTCGGAGACGGCGTTCAGGCCCTGCCAGCGCAGCGCGGACCACAGCAGGACCAGTGTCGCGACGAGCGTCACCGCGGCCGTCAGCCTTCGATCGACCTTCCGCCCCTGCCCGCCGTTTCGCCGGCGTTCGACTTTCCGCCACGGTGCGCTCACATCTTCCATTCTTGTGATGAATGCGACGCCCGCCAGGCCGGTGACCGAATCTCCATGAGAATGATTCTTCACCTGCGGCCGATACGCGTATTCGCATCGGTCCTTTATTGGATTACGGCCACCTGGCTGTCCTTAACGAGTACGGGAGTAGGCGGTGCTTCGGAGGGATGCTTTGCCTGCCGCGATATGTAGGGATTTTTCATGGCAATACCGCCACAACGCCGCCACAAGGTCGGCGGGGTAAACCGGTGGCACTCCGGTTCGACACCGGACGGCCGCCGACCGGCGTGTGCGGAACCGCGCACCCGGTACCCCCCAAGGAGGACCAGTGAAACGCAGCCGATGGACGGCCTGTCTGCTCGCCCTGCTCACAGCGGTGTTACTAGGACAGATCGTGGCGAGCACCCCGGCCTCGGCCACAAGGGACTTCTACTGCATCCCAATCTGGAAGAACGGAAGGCTGGGATGGGACTGCGTCTCGATTCCCGTGGTGCTGGATGGGGGGTGCTTCAATTGCCCGCCCCCGCCCTGCGACGCCTGCGCGCGCGAGTTCGCGATCGACTTCCATGAGTCCGTGATCCTGCCCGCCGACCTGAGTAACCAGTACCGTCTAGCCCTGACCAGGGGACTGGGGGCGCTCGACCAGGCGGCCCGGACCAGCGACCGCACGGCCCAGGGGCAGTGGCGCGCGGAGGCGATGGCGTCGTTCCGGCTCGCCACGCGGACACTGGGCCCCAGCAGGCTGACCGTGGCGCAGACCGGGGTTTACGACCGGGCCCGCGGCGTCATCGGACCCCAGACCGTTCCGTGGCTGGCGGCCATCGGCGCCGACATCGCGAGCGGCATCACCTTCATGCAGGAGGTCGGTGGCGGCGGTGCGCCGACGCCCGGGCGGGGGGAGTCGGCGGCGATGGAGAAGTTCGAGGAGGCACGATTGGAAATCGCCCAGCAGATGGCCTTCCATAACTGACACCTGCGCGGTGGGCTCCGATCCCGCGCGCCGGCGTCGGCCTCCTCTCCGGGGACGGCGCGGGCGAGCCGCTCCGCCGCGTAGGCCCGTACCGTCTCCAGGAGGCGGTAGCGCGAGCAGGCGCCGTACTGCTCGGTCATGACGACCAGCAGCACCTCGCGGTCGCGAAGAGCGAGGGCGAGCATGCGTACGGGATCGGATCGGGGCACGTCTCGCAGCCGAGCGACGCGATGACCGCGGCGGCGACCATGCAATGCCGCCACAACGCCGCCACAAGGTCGGCGCGGTAGACCGGTGGTACTCCGGTTCGACACCGGACGGCCGCCGCCCGGCGTGCGTGAGGACGGCGCACCCGGCACCCCCCAAGGAGGATCAGTGAAACGCAGCCGATGGGCAGCCTGCCTGCTCGCTCTTCTCGTGTCGGTGCTGGTAGGACAGGGAGTGCTCAGCACACCGGCCCAGGCCGACGGGAACGCGAACTGCATCCCGATCTATTCGAACGGAAGGATCGTCTTCTGCGAACCGATTCTGGTCGAGGTGGCGGGGTGGTGCCCGGGTTGCCCGAGACCGTGCCTGAGCTGCCTGCCCGAGTACGCGCTCGATTTCCGTGAGTACCTGACACAGCCCGCCTACCTGAGGTACCAGTCCGTCCTGGAACTGGCCAGAGGGCTGGGGTTGCTCGAACAGGCGGCGCGGTCCCAGAACTCCCAGTTACGCCGGGACGCGCTGGTCTCGTTCATTTCCGTGGTGCGGCCGCTGGGGAAGAACGGCAGCGTGAGGCTGGAGCAGGCCGGGTACATCGATCGGGCCGCCGGTGTCGTCAGGCCCGCCGGCCTTTCGTGGCTGACGTCGGCCGGCAACCACATCACCGAGGGGTTGGCCATCGTGCAGCAGTACTACAACAGCCCTCCCAACGTCCCTTCCCCGATCGACCCGGAGCGGGGGCTGGACAAGATCGACCTGGCACGTCAGGAACTCGCGAACCGAATCCCCCTCTGATTCGGATGGTGGGCTCCGGCCACGGCGATGCCACTACGGCGGCGGGCATCGCGACGGCGGGGCCCACCGTCGGGGAGGTCCGCGCGGTCGCTCAGGCGCCGCGCGCCCGGTGATGGCCACGCCGGTCGAGGTACTCCCGCAGAGCGACGCCGGACCTCGGGCCGGCGCCCCCGGGCGGCTGCGCGGACAGCCAGGACATCGCCGCACGTAGGTTGTCGTGTTCGCCGGCGAGCAGGTCGGTCCCGTCCCGATGCCGGTCCGCCTCCGCCAGGTGGAGGAAGTAGTCGGCGTGGGCTCCGCGGGCCTCGGCCTCCTCGCCCGGCACGGCACGGGCGAGCCGCTCGGCGGCGTAGGCCCGTGCCGTCTCCAGGAGGCGGTAGCGGGAGCAGACGCCGTGCTGTTCCGTCATGACCACCGACTTGTCCACCAGGGCGCCGAGCATCGCGAGCGTCTCCTCCGGCCACAGCGCCTGGGCGGCGTCGAGGGTGAAGCCTCCGGCGAAGACGGCCAGGCGACGGAACAGCGCCTGTTCGGAATCACTGAGCAGCTCATGGCTCCAATCCAGCGTCGCCCGCAGACTGCGATGCCGGGGAGTGGCGGCGTCGTCGCGGAACACGCGCAGGCGGTCGCCCAGCCGGTCGGCGATCTCCGGCACGGTCAGCATGGGCTTGCGCGCCGCGGCGAGCTCCAGCGCGAGGGGCAGGCCGTCCAGCCCGGCGCAGACGCGCGCCAGCGCGGGGGCGTCCGCTTCGGTGATCCGTGCTCCGGTCCGTTCCCACACGCGGGCCTGGAACAGCCGCGCGGACGCGAAGGTCATCACCTGGGCCAGGGTGTCGTGCCGGGACGGGTCGGGGACCGGCAGCGGCGGGATGTGCCGGACGAGCTCGCCGGGAACGTCGAGCCGGATGCGCGTGGTGGCGAGCACGCGGACCTTCGCACACGCGCTGAGCAGCCGTATCACCAGGGAGCGGCATCCTTCCCTCACGTGTTCGCAGTTGTCCAGGACCAGCAGCAGCTCGCGGTCGCGAAGACCGAGGGCGAGCGTCCGCCCGGGATCGGATCCGGGCGGCTCCGGCAGGCCGAGCGAAGCGACGACCGCGGCGGCGGCCATGTGCGGGTCCTTGACGGGCGCGAGGTCGACGAAGCAGGCGCCGTCGGCGAAGTCTCCGGCCATCTGGGAGGCCACGGCGATGCCGAGGCGGGTCTTTCCGCATCCGCCCGCCCCGGTCAGGGTGATGAGCCGGTGCGAACCGAGGACGGTGATGGCCTCGCCCAGCTCCGACTCCCTGCCGATCAGCTCGGTGAGCGGAACGGGCAGGCCGGACGCCGGGCGGCGCGGGACGTCCCCTGCGGTGCTGGGCCCCGCCTGTCTGGCGTTGTCGGCGAGGATCACGGCGTGCAGGCGGCGCATCGCCGCGCCCGGTTCGACCCCGAGCTCGCCCGCGAGCACGGCTCGCGCCCGGTGGTAGACGGCGAGCGCCTCGCCGTGCCGTCCGGCCAGGTGCAGCGCCTCGACCAGCAGCTCCCACAGCCGTTCCCGCAGGGGATGGGCGCCGACCAGACGCTCCAGCTCGCCGATCGCCTCCACCGGGCCCGCCGAACGCAGGCCCGCCGCCCAGCGATCCTCGGTCGCCGAGATGCGCAGCTCGCGCAGCCGTGCGGCCTCCCCGTCGCCCCATCCCCACACCTGACAGTCCACGAGCACTTCGGCACGCCACAGGGCCAGCCCTCTGCTCAGCTCCTCGGCCGCGCGCGCGGGTTCGGCGCGGGCCGACGCGCGCCGCGCCGCGCCGACGTGCCACTCGAAACGCCAGGCGTCCACGGCTCCCGGGGCGAGGTCGAGCGAATATCCCCGGCCCCTGGTGGCGAGCACTTCCGGCAGGCCGGCGTCGGCGAGCGCCCGCCGCACCCGGGCGACATGGCTGCGGAGGCTGGCCAGCGCCGTCAGGGGCGGATCTTCTCCCCACAGGCCGTCCACCAGCCGTTCGTAGGTGACGATCTCGCCGATCCGCAGCGCCAGCAGCGCGATCAGCGTGCGCTGCCGCATGCCGACCAGGGGGACCCGGCCCGCGGGGCCGAGCACCTCCAGCGGGCCGAGCAGGCGCACGGCGGCCTTCGCCCGGCTGGGAGCGGACGGTCGCCGGAGTCTCCTCGCGCGCGTGGAGTCGGACGTAGAGTCGGCCATCTGCTGACCTCCACCGGTCAATGACGCGATTTCTTGACACAGTGATATGTAGGCCGATTTGACAGCCCCTTACGGAGTGCTTGCAAGCGGGAAGGATCACGCGCCGGTCATCCGATCGAAGGGCTGGTCCGGGGCGACGGGGAAACCGGCGGGTCCTCGACATCCACGGTTGGCGGAGTTTCCAAGAATCGGTCAAGATTGTCCCAGCGTCCCGCTAACATCCTCACGGTCGGTATCCGGATGGTCGCGGGGAGGAACGGGTGGGCGTCGCCGAGAGGCCGGAGGTCTCGCCGCGAAAGGCGGCACGCGCACACGGGCTCGCCGCGCTTCCCGGGGGCGGGGCGGGCGCGCCCGGGCCGTGGCCGCCGCGCTGGGCCAGGCGCTACCGCGCGAACGCCGTGGCGATCGATCTCGCGTGCGGGTTCCTCGCCGGCGCCGCCGCCGTAGACGTCCGGTTCGGGCAGGTCACGCCGTACGTCGCGCCCTACCTTCTGCTGAGTTCGGTGCTGCCGGTCCTGTGGGTGTGCCTGCTCGGCCTCAACCGGGCCTACGAGTCGCGGCTGGTCGGGGTCGGGTCGGAGGAGTTCCGGCGCATCTCGCAGTGCGGGTTCCTGCTCACCGCCGGTGTCGCCATCGCCGCGTACGTCACCAAGACCGACCTGGCCCGCGGGTACGTCGTGCTGGCGCTGCCGCTCATGACCTTCCTCACCCTCTGCTGCCGGTACGGCCTGCGCCGCAGGCTGCACGCCATGCGGGCCCGGGGGTGGTGCATGCGCCGGGTGGTCGCCGCCGGGCACCGCGAGGCGCTCGCCGACCTGATCCGCCGCTTCCGCGCGGAGCCCTACCACGGCATGGACGTCGTCGGCGTGTGCCTGCCGCGCGAGGACGGCCCCGGCGAGGTGGAGGGCGCGCCGGTGCTCGGCGACTTCACCGACGTCCCGCTCGCGGTGTGCCAGGCGGAGGCCGACACCGTCGCCGTCCTCGCCTGCCCGGAACTGGACGGCACGGCCCTGCGCCGCCTGGCCTGGCGGCTGGAGAAGACCCGCACCGACCTCGTCGTCGCCCCCGCGCTCATGGAGGTCGCCGGGCCGCGCACGACGATCAGGCCGGTCGCCGGGCTGCCGCTGCTGCACGTCGAGCATCCCGAGCTCGCGGGCGCCCGCCGCCTCGTCAAGAACCTCTTCGACCGCACGGTGGCCGCGCTCGCCCTGACCGTGCTCGCCCCGCTGCTCGCCGCCCTCGCCGTCGCCGTGCGCGCCACGAGCCCCGGCCCCGCCCTGTTCCGGCAGACCCGGGTCGGCAGGGACGGCGTGGAGTTCACGATCCTCAAGCTGCGCACGATGGGCGCCGACGCCGAACACCGAAAAATCGGGCTCGTCAGCGACGCCGACGGTCTGCTCTTCAAGATCAGGGACGATCCGCGGGTCACCCCGCTCGGCGGCTGGCTGCGGCGGCACTCGCTGGACGAGCTTCCGCAGCTGTTCAACGTGCTGGCCGGCCACATGTCGCTGGTCGGCCCCCGGCCTCCCCTCCCGGAGGAGGTCGCGGGGTACGGTGACGACGTGCGGCGGCGGCTGGTCGTCCGGCCGGGCATGACCGGCCTGTGGCAGGTGAACGGCCGATCCGATCTGTCATGGGAGGAATCGGTACGGTTGGACCTGCGTTATGTCGAGAACTGGTCTCTGACGCTGGATCTCCAGATCCTGTGGAAGACGTGGTCCGCCGTGGCGCGCGGCTCGGGTGCGTACTAGCCCGAGGCCAGGCAGACGGCCCGGGGGCACACCCGCCCTCCGGCCTGGAACTCGGGGCGAGAGCATCTAGAAGGGCCAGGAACGGCATCGTGACGATACGCGACGACCACGCGCTCGCCGGCGATCTCGCCGCCGAGGCCGGCGAGAGGCTTCTGGCGCTGCGCGCCGACCAGGGCTTCGGTGACCCCACGGCGCTGCGTCAGGCGGGCGACCGCCAGTCCCACCTCCACCTCACCGAGTCCCTGGCACGGCTGCGGCCGACCGACTACGTCCTGTCGGAGGAGGGCACCCGCGAGGAGCGCCTGCATCCGCGCCGCCGCGTCGCGGACCGCGTGTGGATCATCGACCCGCTCGACGGCACCCGCGAGTTCGGCGAGGAGGGCCGCGCCGACTGGGCCGTGCACGTCGCCCTGTGGCGGCGCGGCGACGCCACGGGCGGCGAGCTCGCGGCCGGGGCGATCGCGCTGCCCGCCCAGGGAGTGACGTTCACCACCGCCGCGCCGCCCGCGCTGCCCGCCCCGCGTCAGGGCAGGGTCCGCATCGCGGTCAGCCGCACCCGGCCGCCGGAGTTCGTCAAGAAGCTGGCCTACCTCGTCGGCGCCGACATGGTGCCCATGGGCTCGGCCGGGGCCAAGATCGCCGCCGTGCTCACCGGCGAGGTGGACGCCTACGTCCACTCGGGGGGCCAGTACGAGTGGGACTCCGCCGCTCCCGTGGCGGTCGCCCTGGCGGCCGGGGCCCATGCCAGCCGTATCGACGGATCTCCCCTGGTCTACAACCAAGAGAACCCCTCACTCCCGGATATTCTGGTTTCCCTACCGGATCTGGCGCCGACCTTGCTCGCCGGGATCCGGGACGCGCACCGTCAGGGCTAGCTCCTCGGAGGAGAGCAGATGCTTGCAAGCGACTACACGACGTCGCAGCTCGACGTCCTCGAGGCCGAGGCGATCCACATCATGCGTGAGGTCGCGGCCGAGTTCGAGCGTCCGGGTCTCCTCTTCTCCGGCGGGAAGGACTCGATCGTCATGGTCCGGATCGCCGAGAAGGCGTTCTGGCCCGCGCCGATCCCGTTCCCGCTCATGCACGTCGACACCGGGCACAACTTCCCCGAGGTGATCGACTTCCGGGACCGGCGGGTCGCCGAGCTGGGCGCCCGGCTGGTCGTCGCGTCCGTCCAGGACTCCATCGACGCGGGGCGCGTCGTGGAGGAGACCGGCCGCCGCGCCAGCCGTAACCGCCTGCAGACCACCACCCTGCTCGACGCGATCGAGGAGAACGAGTTCGACGCCGTGTTCGGCGGGGCACGCCGCGACGAGGAGAAGGCCCGCGCCAAGGAGCGGGTCTTCTCGTTCCGCGACGACTTCGGGCAGTGGGACCCGAAGAACCAGCGGCCCGAGCTGTGGAACCTCTACAACGCGCGCATCCGCAAGGGCGAGCACATCCGGGTGTTCCCGCTGTCCAACTGGACAGAGCTTGACATCTGGGACTACATCCGGCGCGAGGAGATCGAGATCCCGTCGATCTACTACGCCCACACGCGCACGGTCTTCGAGCGCGACGGCATGCTGCTCGCCGACTCCGAGGTGGTCAGCCGGGGCGAGGACGAGCCGACCTTCGAGACGGTCGTCCGCTACCGCACGGTCGGCGACATGACCTGCACCGGCGCCGTCCAGTCCAACGCCACGACCGTCGAGCAGATCATCGCCGAGATCGCGGCCACCCGCATCACCGAGCGCGGCGCCACCCGCGCCGACGACCGCGCCTCCGAGGCCGCCATGGAAGACCGTAAGAAGGAGGGCTACTTCTGATGCCCCCCGCTCCCATGGCGCGCCCCGCGTGCCCTCGTCGCGCGTTGCGCGCCCTCGCCAGCCCCGCCGCTACCCCTGGAGACCGGCTCTGATGGACATCTTGCGTTTCGCCACGGCGGGCTCCGTCGACGACGGCAAGTCCACGCTGATCGGGCGCCTGCTCTTCGACTCCAAGGCCATCTTCGAGGACCAGCTGGAGGCCGTCGAGCGCACCAGCCGCGACCGGGGCACCGAGTACACCGACCTGTCCCTGCTCACCGACGGCCTGCGCGCCGAGCGCGAGCAGGGCATCACCATCGACGTGGCCTACCGCTACTTCGCCACGCCGAAGCGGAAGTTCATCATCGCCGACACCCCCGGGCACATCCAGTACACCCGCAACATGGTGACCGGCGCCTCCACGGCCGACCTCGCGATCGTGCTCATCGACGCGCGCAAGGGCGTCGTCGAGCAGTCCCGGCGGCACGCCTTCCTCACCACGCTGCTGCGCGTGCCGCACCTGGTGCTCGCCGTCAACAAGATGGACCTCGTCGACTACTCGCAGGAGCGGTTCGAGGAGATCCGCGAGGAGTTCACCTCGTTCGCGGCCAAGCTCAACGTCGCCGACCTCACCTTCATCCCGATCTCGGCGCTGCACGGCGACAACGTGGTCTCCCGGTCGGAGAACATGCCCTGGTACCAGGGCACCTCCCTGCTCCACCACCTGGAGAACCTGCACATCGCCTCCGACCGCAACCTGGTCGACGTGCGCTTCCCGGTGCAGTACGTCATCCGCCCCCAGCGGGCCACCGACCCCGCCTTCCACGACTACCGCGGCTACGCCGGGCAGGTCGCGGGCGGCGTGCTCAAGCCCGGCGACGAGGTCATGCACCTGCCGTCCGGCCTCGCCACGCGCGTGGCCGCGATCGACACCTTCGACGGGCCCGTGGACGAGGCGTTCCCGCCCATGTCGGTCACCCTCCGCCTGGAGGACGACATCGACATCTCACGCGGCGACATGATCTGCCGTCCCAACAACAAGCCGCAGGTCGCCCAGGACATCCAGGCCATGGTCTGCTGGATGACCGACGCGGTGAAGCTCGCGCCGCGCTCCAAGCTGGTCATCAAGCACACCACCCGCACGGCCCGCGCGATGGTGCGCGACCTGCACTACCGCCTGGACGTCAACACGCTGCACCGTGACGAGGCGGCGGCGTCCCTCGGCCTCAACGAGATCGGCCGCGTCTCGCTGCGCGTCACGCAGCCGCTCTTCGTCGACGACTACGCCAGGAACCGCCTCACCGGCGGTTTCATCCTGATCGACGAATCGACCAACGGCACCGTGGGCGCCGGCATGATCGTCGACGCCAGGTAGGCGCACCCCGGCCGTGAGCAGGAGGCGGCACGCGTCGTTGATCAGCGGCGACGCGACCGCCTCCTCACTCCAGGCCCACGGCAACATGCTCCACATGCCGGCGTCGTGCCCGGCGCGCACCTCAAGATCGTTCATTTACGGTCGACCACTTTCCGCGTCCACGACAGTCCGCTGCTCATCGGCACTCCCGGTCGCACGCTCGAAGATTCAAACTGGAGTTCGACCGTAGCGAGACCCACCGACATTTCCGCCGCCCGCGTCCCCAGGCCGTGTGGTAGGGAACGGGCATGAACGCGAATCATGGATCCGGGCCCGGCGAGATCACGCCGGACGGCTGCTCCGTCGAGTTCTACGACCTCCTCCCGGTGATGGGCGAGCCGTCCATCGTGCACGCCGCCGTTCCCGAGGGCGCGTCGATCCTGGAACTCGGGTGCGGCGCCGGCCGTATCCTGCGAGGCCTCGCCGAACTGGGACATCCCGTCGTGGGCGTCGACGAGTCGCCCGGGATGCTCGCGCGCGTCCCGGACCTGCCGACCGTACGCGGGCGGATGGAAACGCTGGAGCTGGGCCGCGTCTTCGACGCCGTCCTGCTCGCCAGCACCATGATCAATACGGACGCGGAGCAGCGACGCGCGTTCCTTGAGACCTGCCGGCGGCACGTCGCCCCCGGCGGCGTCGTCATCGTCCAGCAGACCCCGCCGAGCTGGTTCGAGACCGTGGAGCCGTCCGAGCACACCCACGACGGCATCCGGCGCGTGGTCAGAGAGGTCGACCGGGACGGGCGGCTGGTCACCGTCGTCGTCGACTACCACGTCGGCGACCGCAGCTGGACGCACACCTTCACCCGCCACCCCATCGCCGAGGACGAACTCGCCGCGGACCTGGCCTTCGCGAAGCTGCGCTTCGACCGATGGCTCACCCCCGAAGACCGCGCGTGGTTCACCGCGCGCCCCGTGTGACGACCCGGGACACCGGCGCGGCCCGCGGCCATCGCGGGCGCTAGCGTCCTTCGCCCGAGCGTGAACTCGATCCGGCCCTCACGGAGAGACATGACCGACATGTCGTCTACGGGAGGGCCGGCCTTCATGCCATGGTGCTCACGATGACCGCACCACCCGCCACCGCGGCCGCCGACTCGGACCTGATCGCCGAGTCGCGGACCACCCCGGAGGCGTTCGCCGCGCTGTTCGACCGCTACGCGCCGATGCTCTACCGGTACGTGTCCCGCCGCCTCGGCCCCGAGGTCGCCGAGGACCTGGTCGGCGAGACCTTCCTGGCCGCCTTCCGGCGCCGCGACCGGTACGACCTCAGCCGTCCCGACGCCCGTCCCTGGCTGTTCGGGATCGTCAGCAAGCTGATCTCCCGCCACCACAGGAGCGAGGCCGCCCGCTACCGGGCGCTGACCCGCGCGCCGATCGACGACGTCACCGACGGCCCCGCCGATCGCGTGGCCGAAGGAGTGACCGCCACGGCGTCCCGCCCCCTGCTCGCCGCCGCGCTGGCGAGGCTCTCCCAGGGAGACCGCGACGTCCTGCTGCTGATCGCCTGGGGCGACCTCAGCTACGACGAGGTGTCGCAGGCCCTCGGCATACCGGTCGGGACCGTGCGTTCCCGCCTGAACCGGGCGCGGCGCAAGGTGCGCGAGGCGCTCGGCCACACCAACCCGATGCGGGACGAGGAGTAGCGATGGACGATCTGACGACGCTTCGCGACCTCGGCCGCGACCTGGAGCACGAGCCGCCCGCGACGCTGGCGCGGCAGCGCAACCGCCTGCTGGACGCCGCCGCGGGGGTTCGCGGGCGCCGCCGCGTGCCGGGCTGGACGGTGCTCGGCCTGGCCGCGGTGCTGACCGCGGTCGTCCTGGCCGTCCCCAGCCTGCTCCTGCGCGCGGGCGCGCCGATCAACAGGCTCGACACGTACGAGGGCCTGGCCTCGAATCCGGCCGTGCGGGAGGCGATCACCGTGCTGCTGGTGGGCACCGACGGCGGGAAGGGCGCGGACGGCGCGTCGGCCGTGTCCCTCACCCTCGCGCGGGTGACCGCCGACCGCAAGGACGTGACGGTCGCCGACCTGCCGGCGGACCTGGTCGTGGGGATCCCCCGATGCCGGACCTCCACGGGCGAGACCGCCGCGCGCACCGGCGTGATCGGCGGCGCCTTCGCGACGGCGGGGATGCCGTGCCTGTGGAAGACGGTGGAGACGATCACCCGCGTCCGCGTCGACCACACCGTGGAGGTCTCCTCGGCCGCGTTCACGAAGCTGGTGGACGAGCTGGGAGGCGTCGAGCTGACCCTGCCCCGCGCCGTCCACGACCCGAAGTCCGGCCTGCGGCTGCCCGCCGGACGCTCGCTCCTCGACGGTGAGCGGGCGCTGGCGTACATCCGAAGCGGGTCCGCGCCCGGCGGCGACTCGGCCCGGGCACGCGCGCAGCGCCGTCAGCAGGTCATCGGGGCCTCGCTGAAGAAGGCGGCCGACCGCCTCACCGAGCCGGCCCGCCTGCTGTCCTTCCTGCGGAAGGCGAGCGGCCTGGTCACGACCGACGCCGGCCTCACCCCGCGGATGATGTCCGACATCGCCCTCGAGACCCTCCAGGCACAGCCCCCCGCCGTCCACTCCCTCACCATCCCCGTCCGCTCCGGCCCCACCGGCCGTCTAGAACTCAGCCGCCCCGCCGCCGACCGCGTCTTCCGCAGGTTCGCGGACCACTAGCGCCCTCGGGAATGCGGGAGGAAAACCCGATCATGAGGCTCGAACGGTTTCCGGCCGCTGACGCCAGCTGGCTCCTGGGGGTGGGGCTCGGCCTGCTCTTCGCCGCGGTTCTCACGGGGTGCGAGGCGATCGCGCCGACGCTCACCGGCCGCTTCTCCGAGCAGCTCTGCCTCGACCGGGCCGCCGAAGAGAACGCCTTGTACCGGTCCGCGATAGAAGAGGCGCTCCCTGCCAGGCGGCGGGTCAAGGTCACCGAGTGGAACGGCTGCGACTCCTCGGACAACGGCGCCGAACTCCACGTCCGCCCCGACCCGGCGCTCGACCACGAGGCGCTCACGACGAGGTTCGAGAAGGCCGGCTGGTCCCGGGCTCTCGCGGCCGAGGTGACCGAGACGTGCGAGTTGTGCCCGAGGGCGGACCTCGTGAAGGACATCGGGCTGCGCACCGTCGGAGTGCGGCTCGGCTTCGGGGCCTCGGCGACGGTCACGGTCTTCGCGGCCGACGGTTGCTGGGACGACGAGGGCTACGAGTGCCCGGCTTGAAGCGTGGTCAAGTGGGCCTTCAGTACGGCGAGCATGGTGGCGGGGTCCAGCCGGCCGGGATGGAAGACGGCCTCCAGGGAGAGGCCGTCGATCAGGGCGCAGAGGCGGCGGGCTTCCAGGGGGATGTCGGCGTTCGGGTGGAGGCGGCCGGCGCGGTGGGCGCCTTCCAGGACTCGGGTGGTGAGCGAGACCAGGCCGTCGTACAGCTCGTCGGCGTGCGGGCGTAGCTCGGGGCGGGTGCGGGCGGCGGCGGCGAAGGACAGCCAGACGACGACCTCGGCGTGGCGCTCGTCGTCCAGCGGCAGCAGCTCGGCGAGCATGCGGACGACGGTCTCGCGACGTTCGTCGGGGGAGAGCGGCGCGGACGGGTCCAGCAGGCGGTCCGCGTGGACGGTCAGCCGGGCGATGATCCGCGCGGACATCTCGCGCATCGCGAACAGCATCAGCTCGGTGTGCCCGGCGAAGTAGTGCCGCACCGAGCCGATGGCCAGCCCGGCCTCGGCGGCGACGTTGCGCAGCGAGGTCTGCTCCAGGCCCTCCCGGCGGACCACCCGGAACACGGCCTCGGCGACCACCCGCCGCCGCTCCTCCGGATCCACGATTTTCGGCACCTCCCCTTTATAGCACGGCCGTGCTATCTTCTATTTGGCACGAGCGTGCTACAAACGGGAGGTGTCATGAGCGGGATCCTGCTCACTCTGGTGGTGGCCGGGCTGATCGTCGCCGTGGTGGTCCGCCGGTTCCTGGGGGAGCCGCTGAACGCGCGCAACCTGTTCGTCCCCCCGGCCGTGCTCGCCGGCATCGGCGTACACGGCCTGGTCAACGACGTACGCCCCAGCGGCGTCCACCTCGTCTGGGTGGTGTCCATCACCGTCGTGGGCCTGCTGCTGGGCGCGTTACGCGGCGCGACGCCCCGCCTGTTCGTCCGCGACGGCCACCTCTGGCAGCGCTACACGCCCTGGACCGTGCTCGTGTGGGTCCTCTCGGCCGGGACGAACTTCGGCCTCGGCGCCCTGGCCACGCTCGCGGGCGTCCCGGAGCAGGTCCGCCCGATGACCCTGTCCATCGGCGTCAGCCTCCTGGGCGAGGCCATCGCCCTCGGCCTGCGCGCCCGCGCCATCGGAGCCCCCTACGCCCCAGAGGCCGACGACTCACTCCTCCACCACCTCACCCGCCGCGCCCCGGCGGACCGCGACAGGTGAGCGGACCCGGCGCTCCAGGTGGCGGCCGTCCCCGGTCAGGTGAGGTTCAGTCCCGGTGCGGACGTTCAGCACCACCAGCGCTTGCTGCAGAACCTGCTCTCGCCCTTGTTGCGATCGACATCGACGTCAAGGTCCACACCTCCGTCTCCGCCTCCCGAGGTGGTGGAGCCGTAGTTGTACCCGATGACCAGCTTGATCTTCTGCCCGATCCGTAGCCGCGTCCCAGGCTTCGGCGCCTGCGCGATCACCCGGTTCTGTCCCACCGGCACCTTGGCCGACTCCCGGTTCGACGATACGACGGTCGCGTCGATCGGTTCGAAGAGGTCGTCCGCCCGATCCTCCGACCAGCCGACCACGTTCGGCATGGTCCGGTGTCTCTTGTAGAACGTCCATTCCTCAACGGTCACGAACCGGACCGCGACCTCGCCGCCGGGCTGGACGACCGTGCCGGCCTTCGGCGCCATTCGGTACACGAAGCAGTCGGACCGGTCGGTGCAGTAGCTGTAATCGGCGATGCCGTTCGTCGACAACCTCAACCCACGCGCCTCGACCTCGTTCTGCGCGTCAACGAGGGTCTTCTTCAGCAGGTCGGGTAACGGCATCGGACTGGGTGCCGGGGTGACCAACACCTCGGCGGCCTTCACGGTCTTGTCGTCCCCATCGCCGAAGACCGAACTGACTAGATTCATGCAGCCGCCGACCATGATGAAGACGCCGACGATCGGCCAGAACAAGTTGATGGATTTCCTGCGCGCCATCACGAATCCCCTGAGGCTTCTCGGCTAACGATTGAGCCCCCGAGTACCTCTGGGACGCACGAGGCGGACGGCAGGTTCACCGACCGGTTCCGCCTACATCGAGGTCGGTTCCGCGTTGGTGACACGCGTGTGAAAGCCCTCGGCGGTCGGTACGACCATGGGGGTGCCGGTTACCGGGTCGGGGACGACGATGCTCGGCAGGTCGAAGACCTGTTGTACGAGCGTCGCGTCGACGATGTCGGCGGGGGCGCCTTCCGCGATGACGGCGCCGTCCTTCATCGCCACGAGGTGGTCGGCGAAGCGGCATGCCTGGTTGATGTCGTGAAGGACGGCGATCACGGTGCGGCCCTCGTCGCGCAGACGGGAGAACAGGGCGAGCAACTGGTACTGGTGGGTGATGTCGAGGAACGTCGTGGGCTCGTCGAGGAGCAGGTACGGCGTCTCCTGGGCCAGCACCATCGCGACCCACACCCGTTGGCGCTGGCCGCCGGACAGTTCGGCGACCGGCCGGTCGGCGAGGTCCACGACGCCGGCCGCCGCCATGGCCTCGGCCACGGCGCGTTCGTCCTCCTGCGACCAGGTGGACAGCAACGTCTGGTGCGGGTAACGGCCGCGGGCGACCAGCCGCTTCACCACGACGTTCTCCGGAGTGACGAGCCCCTGGGGCAGGAAGCCGATCTCCCGGGCGATCGCCTTCGGCCGGAAGCCGGTCACATCCCGGCCGTCGAAGGACACCGCCCCGGCCGAGGGTTTGAGCAGCCGGACGAACGCCCGCAGCAGCGTCGACTTCCCGCACCCGTTGGCGCCGACGATGGCGGTGAACGCGCCGTCCGGGACGTCGAGGTTCACGCGCGTCGCCACCACCCGGTCGCCGTAGGCGAGGGTGATGTCCCTGGCGGTCAGGCGCGCTGTCACGGTCGCCTCACTTCCTTGACGAGCAGCCAGATGAGATAGCAGCCGCCGATCGCGGTCGTCACCACACCGACCGGCAACGCGACCGGGGCCAGCAGGAGTTGCGCGATGAGGTCGGCGGCCAGCAGCAGCACCGCGCCGGTCAGCGCGGCGGACGCCGGCGGCACACCGCCCGCGCGGGCCAGCCTGCGTCCGATCTGGGGCGCGGCGAGCGCGATGAAGACGATCGGCCCCGCGACCGCCGTCACGGTGGCGGTGCAGCCGACGCCGGCCAGCACGAGCAGCAGCCGGAGGCGGTCCAGGGCGACGCCGGAGGTGACGGCGAGTTCGTCGCCGAGGGCCGACTGGTGCATCGCATGCGACAGCGTGACCAGCAGGAGCGTGAGCACGCCGATGACGAGGAACGGCAGGCGTACGCCGGCCCACTCGACGCCGTTCAGCGATCCCGAGCTCCACCCGGTCGCCGCCATGGCGATCTCCAGCTCGGCGCGCAGCACGATCCATGAGTTGACCGCGGTGAGGATGGCGTTCATGGCGATCCCGATGACGATCAGCCGCAGGCCGCTGAGCCCGGAGCCGAGCGACAGGAAGTAGACGGCGGCCGCGGTCAGCAGTCCGCCCAGGATCGAGCCCACCGCGAGCTGCACCGCCGTACCGCCGAGCACGGTGATCGAGATCAGCGCGCCGGTGTACGCGCCCGCGTCGAGCCCGATGACGTCGGGGCTGCCGAGCGGGTTGCGGGTGATGTTCTGGAAGATCGCCCCTGCCAGGCCGAGCGAGGCGCCGAAGACCAGCGCGGCGGCGACCCGGGGCGCCCGCCATTCCCGGACCACGAACGCCGAGTCGCCGTGCCCGGCGAGCGCGGACAACGCGTCCGACGGCGTGGTCCAGGAGGCGCCGTAGCAGAGGCCGAACACCGCGAGGAGCAGCGCGACGGCGACCAGTACCAGCGACACCACGGTCGTGCGCCGTTCGATCCTGACCGAGAACCGCCCGGCCCGCAGCACCAGGTCGTTCACAGGGCCGCCGCCCCGTGACGCCGTACCGCCCAGATGAGCACCGGGCCGCCGAGGAACGCGGTGACGACGGCCACCGGCACCTCGCCGGTCGTCAGCAGCACGCGCGCCCCGATGTCGGAGACCAGCAGCAGGATGGGCCCCAGCAGCATCGTGTACGCCATCAGCCACGGAACCGATCCGCCGGCCGGCCTGCGGGCCAGATGCGGGACCATGAGCCCGACGAAGGCGATCGGCCCGGCCACGGCGGTGGCGACCGCGGCGAGCAGGGTGACGAGTACCAGCACGGCGGCCCTGGTCCGCGCCACGCGGCCACCGAGCACGTGAGCGACCTGCTCGCCCAGGACCAGGGCGTTCAACGGCCGGGTCACGGCCATGGCGCCGATCAGCGCGAGCACGATCAGCGACAGGGGGACGGCGAGGGACGTCTGCTCGCGCCCGGCCAGCGACCCGATGGACCAGAACCGGAACCCGTCGAAGACGTCGGGGAGCATCAGGCGTATGCCGAGCGAGACGCCCGCCAGCACCGAGCTGAGCGCGACGCCGGCGAGGACCAGCCGCAGCGGAGAGGTCCGGCCGACGGAGTACACCAGGAGGGCGGCGAGCACGGCGCCGGCGAACGCGAGCGCGAGCTGCGCGGACTGCGCGTCCGCGAGGTGCAGCGCGCCGCCCACGGTGATGGCGAAACCGGCTCCGGCGGTCACCCCGAGGATGCCGGGTTCGGCCAGCGGATTGCGGGTCAGCGTCTGGATCAGCGTGCCGGAGGCGCCGAGTGCGGCGCCCACGCAGATGCCGAGGACCGTACGCGGGACACGGATGTCCCGGATGATCACGTGATCGTCGGCGCCGGTGTGGTCGGCGAAGGCACGCCAGATCTCGGCCGGTGCGATGGTGTGCGCCCCGACGCTCACGCTGGCGCCCGCGGCGACCACGAGCAGCGCGACGCACACCAGCAGGTACGCGGCCTTCCTGGGCAGATCAGTCCTCAAGCCCGGCGACTCCGCGCTTCCAGTACCCGGTGATCAGCGAGTCGAGCCGTCCCGCGCTCCACCGGCGCAGCGGCTTGATGTCCTCCGCCTCGCCGGCCGCGAACAGGAAGGTCCCCTCATCCGGCAGAGGCAGCGACCGTACCGTCTCCGCGAGGCGGGATCCGGTGTCGTCGCGGACGAGCCGGATCGCCTCCACCCCGTCACGTGCCGCGAGCGGGTAGGCGTGTTCGGAGACGTCATCTGTCTCGATCACGACATGGGCGGACACATCGGCCGGAGACTCCGCCAGCCAGCGTTCCACCGCCGGCAGGCCGGTGGAGTCGACCGCGAACACGTAATGCCGGTAGTTGTGGGGGAACGCCTTGGCCCCGGGCGGACCGGCGATCGCGACCCGCTCGCCCACCGCGGCGGTGGTGGCCCAGCTCGAGGCGACCCCGCCGTCGTGCAGGAAGAAGTCCAGGTCCAGCTCGCCGGCGTCGGCGTCGAACCGTCGCACGGTGTACTTCCGGCCCGTGGGCGGCGGCTTGGGCCAGTCGAGCGTCAGTTCCTCGTTGGCGACCGGGATGCGACGGGTTCCGTCGGGATCGGGAAAGACGATCATGACGTGGTCGTCGGCCTGGTAGGTGTGGAACCCCTCCAGCTCCGGGCCGCCGAGGGTGAGCCGCAGCATCCGCGGCGTCACGTGCTCACGCGCGAGCACCGAGACGGTGCGGATCCCGATCGGATAACCGATGCGGGTCATGCCACTGCCGGTGCTGTGATGCCGGGCGACGCGCTCCCGTGGATTCCGCCGGTCCATGCTCATCGGTCCAGCAGCGGCGCGAGCGCCTGGTCGATCGCGTCCAGCGTCGTGAGCGCCGAGCCGTACGTCGCCGCTTCGGTGTAACGCAGCGGGAAGACCTTGCCGGCCTTGACCGCGGGCAGGTTCTTCCACAGCTTGGAGTCCAGCACGTACCGCACGGCCTCGCTCACCGAGCCGTCGGCGTCCAGCGTGTACGTGATGGCATCGGCCTCGCCGAGGCTTTCCGGCAGCTCCTCGATCGAGGGGTACTCGGTGACGTCGCCCGCGCCGCCCTCCTTCTTCTTCACCTCGCCGTAGTAGTTCACGCCGACGTCCTGGGCGATGTTGGTGCCCCAGGAACCGGCGAACTCGCGGTGGAACGTTCCCTCGGCGACATCGCCGTAGGCGCCCACGTGGCCGAACTTCACGCCGTCCAGTGCGGACTCGTACGTGCCGGCGAGCTCCGCCGCCTTCTTCTCGTAGGCCGACTTGGCGGCCTCGAAGTGGTCGAGGCGGCCCGCGGCGTCGGCCTGGAGCCGGGACCGCTCGCGCCACGCGGCGGGCAGGGTCGGGCCGATCGCGACGACGGGGGCGATGGACTTCAGCCGGTCCATGTTGATGTCGGCGATCACCGGCTTCGGCACGCCGATGATGATCAGATCCGGCTTGGCGGCGGCGATGGCCTCGTAGTTGGTCTCGGCCGCCGTCTCTCCCGCGATCTTGGTGAGGCCGTCGTAGGTGGCGCGTTGCTGGGCGGTCATCAGCGGCAGGCCGCGTTGCCAGGTGGAGATGCCGGCCAAGGGAGCGCCGGCCTCGATGAGCACGGGCACCGCGTAGCCGGTCGCGACGACCCGCTTGGGGGCGGCCGGGATCGTGACATCGCCGTTGTCGGCGCTGAACACCCGGGTCCGCGCCGCGCCGGACTCCGCGCCACCGGAACCGCTGGAGCCGCCGGAGCCCGTGGAGCCGGCGGAACCGCAGCCCGCCACCAAGGTGAGCGAGAGAGCAAGAGCGCCAGCCAGGCGCCAGGGCCGTCGAGAAGACATGAACGTGGTCCTTCAATGACATGCATGGACAAATGAGACAGGAGGGTCCTAACCCATACAGCAATGGTTAGTTAGGATAGCCTTGCCAAACATGGTTCCAGTGTCGACGAGAGGTCAGTCGATGTCGGCGGGAGGTCACTCGGTGACGGTCGTGCCCCCTACCGGGACGGATCCGATGTCGTGCGAGGAGTACGGCTACGGCCTCGGCCGGCCCGACGGCATCCTGGTGCTCAAGTACCGCTCGGCGGCCGTGCTCGAATTCGGGCGGAGCCGGGAGGACTTCCTGCACCAGCTCTACTGGTCGCCCGACGGCATGCTCTCCACCCGGTACGGCGCGGACGCGCAGTTCGTCGGGCCACGGGAGGCGTTCTGGGCCCACCGTGCCGTGAGCCATGAGGTACAGGCCGCGGACTGGCGGACCGTGTACAGGATCTGCCTGCGAGAGGTGCCGCCGGCGCTCGCCGGGCTCCGGGCCGGAGCGGTCTCCATCGACGACGAGGCGGCCCGGCTCGTCCAGGCGATCGCCCGTACCGGTCAGGACGAGGAGCGGGCGCTCGTGGCCCGCCGCCGCATCCTGGCCGGACTCGGCGCGTCGACGCGCGAGTTCGTCGGCCACCACGCCACCGGCACCGGTTTCGCGATGCAGGTCGCCCGCGCGCTGTCGCACGACCCCGGCGACCCGCTCCGCCTGGACGAGTGGGCCGAACGGCTGCACATCAGCGTCAAGACCCTGCAACGCGACTTCGAGCGCGAGTTCGGCATGTCGTACTCGCGATGGCGCACCAGGCTGCGCCTGCGCGCCGCACGGACCCTGCTGGAGTCCCACCCGGTGGCCGAGGTCGCCCGGCGCGTCGGATACGCCACCCCGTCGGCCTTCATCGCCGCCTTCACCAAGGAGCACGGCTGCACCCCGGGCCGTTACGCCCTCCGCCGGCCCGGCCTGGGGTAGGCGCGGAGACCGCCTCCGATGGAGATCGCAGCCCCCGCCACTTTCAACCTATAGCGCACCGGGGGGCTTGCGGCAAGGCCCGGGGCGTGCCGCAGAATGTCCGGCCGAGGGGCGAGCGCGCACAGATCAGGGATTCGCGACGTCCATGTGCTCGCCGGCGGATCGGGCGGCCGTCCCGGAACCGGATCTCATCGCACGGGGGGTTCATGTTCGACGTCATCATCGCCGGCGCCGGGCCGACGGGCTTGATGCTGGCCAGTGAGCTGCGGCTGCACGACGTGCACGTGCTCGTGCTGGAGAAGGACGCGGAGCCGGCCGGAATCGTCCGCGCGCTCGGCCTGCACGTGCGCAGCATCGAGGTGATGGACCAGCGCGGCCTGCTGGAGCGGTTCCTCGCCCACGGCCGGAAGACCAGGCTCGGCGGCTACTTCGCCGGTGTCGACAAGCCATGGCCCGACAGGCTGGACACCGCGCACGCGTACATCCTCGGCATTCCCCAGACCGTCACCGATCGCCTGCTGGCCGAGCGCGCCACCGAGCTCGGCGCCGAGATCCGGCGCGGCTCCGCGCTGGCCGGGCTGAGCCAGGACGACGAGGGGGTGACCGCCGAGCTGGCCGACGGCACGCGGCTGCGCTCGCGCTACCTCGTCGGGTGCGACGGCGGTCGCAGCACGGTGCGCAGGCTGCTCGGTGTCGGCTTCCCCGGTGAGCCCGCCAGGACCGAGTGGCTGCTGGGCGAGATGGAGGTGACCGAGGATCCGGCGACGGTCGCCGCCATCGTCGCCGAAGTCCGCAAGACCCATCGCGGATTCGGCGCCGGGCCTCTCGGCGACGCGCTGTACCGCGTCGTCGTGCCCGCCGAGGGGGTGGCCGAGGACCGTACGGTCCCGCCGAGCCTCGAGGAGTTCAAGCGGCGGCTGCGGGTGTTCGCGGGCACGGACTTCGGCGTGCGCTCGCCGCGCTGGCTGTCCCGGTTCGGCGACGGCACCCGGCAGGCCGACCGCTACCGGGTCGGCCGTGTGCTGCTGGCCGGCGACGCGGCGCACGTCCACCCGCCGCTGGGCGGGCAGGGGCTCAACCTCGGCATCCAGGACGCGTTCAACCTCGGCTGGAAACTGGCCGCCGAGGTCGGCGGATGGGCGCCGGAGGGGCTGCTGGACAGCTACCACGCCGAACGGCACCCGGTGGCCGCCGACGTGCTGAACAACACCCGCGCGCAGTCCGAGCTGATGTCCCTCGAACCAGGCCCTCGGGCGGTGCGCCGGCTGCTGGCGGAACTGATGGAGTTCGAGGAGGTGCGCCGGCACCTGATCGAGAAGATCACCGCGATCGGGGTGCGCTACGACTTCGGCGAGGGGCGCGAACCGCTCGGCCGGAGGATGCGGGACGTGACGCTGAAGCGGGGGCGCCTCTACGAGCTGATGCGCGACGGCCGTGGACTGCTGCTCGACCAGACCGGCCGGCTCTCGGTGGCGGGGTGGGCCGATCGGGTCGACCACGTCCTCGACGTCAGCGAGGAACTGGACGCGCCCGCCGTGCTGCTACGCCCGGACGGCCACGTGGCGTGGGCCGGCGACGATCAGCGGGATCTGCTCGGCCATCTGCCTCGATGGTTCGGCGCCGCCGGCTGATTCTCCGCCTCAGCGGTGTCGGGGACGAACGGGAAGCCCGCGGGCGGTGAGCACTTCATCGGGTGTCCGCCGAGGAGGTGAGCCGGTTCCTATGTAGATCCTTTACCATTTCGACAGCAAGCGATTACTCTCCGCGCTAGCGTCGGCACGTTCCGTGTTGGGCGTTTCTCGGGGGTCCGGGCCGGTGGGTGTTCGAGTGATCTTCATAGGCGGGCTGGGGCGTAGCGGTACGACGCTGCTCGAGCGGTTGCTGGGCGAGGTCCCTGGCGTCGCGCCGCTCGGTGAGGTGATCCATCTATGGGAACGCGGGATCATCGCCAGGGAGCCGTGCGGGTGCGGGGAGCCGTTCGGGGCGTGTGAGTTCTGGCGGCGGGTCGGCATCCGCGCGTTCGGCGGGTGGTCGTCCGGCCTGGCCGACCGCGTCCTGACGTTGCGACGCCGGGTCGACCGCACCCGGCGCATCCCCGCGCTGGCCTCCCAGCGCCTCCAGGTGGGCCTCAGCGGGTACACCCGGGCGTACTCCCGGGTGTACGAGGCGGCGGCCAAGATCTCCGGCCGCCCGGTCGTGGTCGACTCCAGCAAGCACGCCTCCCTCGCCTTCTGCCTGCGCACCTCGCCCGTGATCGACCTCAGCGTCGTCCACGTCGTCCGCGATCCGCGCGCGGTCGCCTACTCGTGGCACAGACAGGTCACCAGGCCCGAGAACGGCGGCGCCATGACCCGCTGGCCCCCCGTGCGGACGGCCGTCCACTGGCTCGTGCAGAACCTCGCCTACGAGCTGCTCGCCCGGCGCCGCGGCACCGTCATCCGCGTCCGGTACGAAGACCTGCTCGCCGACCCCCCGGCCGTCCTCGCGGCGCTGCTCGGCCGCCTCGGGCTCGGCGGGGTCGCCCTCGGCTTCCTGCGGCCGGGGATGGCCGAGCTGTCCGCCGCCCACACCTGCGCGGGCAACCCCATGCGCTTCACGGTCGGCGCCCTCGAACTCACCAGGGACGACACCTGGCGCGAACGCCAGCCGCGCCTGCACCGCTGGCTGGTCACCGCGCTGACCTGGCCGCTCATGCTCCAGTACGGCTACCGCCCACGCCGCCGCCCCGCCCGGGAAGAGACCCGCGTCCCCCGCATCCCCGCCGGAGTCGCCGCCCAGGAGTGCCGATGAAGCCGATCGAACCCATGGAGCCGATGGCGCAGGGGAAGCCGATGGATCGCGAGAAGTCCCCGGAGCCGGCGGGTTCCGTGGGCGTCGTGATCCCCACGCGCGGCGACCGCCCGCACCACCTGTGCGCCGCCCTCGCGGCGGTCCTGGCCCAGGAGGCGCCCGGCGGGGTGGACGTCGTCGTGGTCGTGGACCGCGGGGACGTGACCGCCGTGACCCGCCAGGTGGACGCCGTCTCCGCGCGATGGCCCGGCCGGGTGCGGGTGATGGCGAACCACCTCACCCCCGGCCTGCCCGGGGCGCGGAACACCGGCATCGCCGCGCTCGGCACCCCGCTGGTGGCGTTCTGCGACGACGACGACCTGTGGTTGCCCGGCAAGCTGCGCGCGCAGCTCGCAGCGCTCGACGCCGACCCCGCGGCCGAGTTCGCCGGGTGCGCCGTCGAGGTCGAGTACGGCACCCACCGCGTCACCCGCCTCGCCGGCACCGACCGCGTCACCACCCGCCACCTCACGCGCTCGCGCATGATGATGGTCCACTCCTCGACGTTCCTGTTCCGCCGCGGCGCCGTCTGGCCCGACGAGAGCGCGCCCGGCGGGCACAACGAAGACTGGGATCTCGCGCTGCGCGCCGCCGGGCGGCATCCGATCGTCTACGTCGACCGCCCCCTGGTCCGCGTCCGCTGGGGCGGCTCGGCGTACGTCACCCGCTGGGCCGACCGCATCGCGGGCCTGGAATGGATGCTCGCCCGCCATCCCGGCCTCGCCGCCGACCGGCGCGGCGCCGCCCGCGTCTACGGCCAGCTCGCCTTCCACAACGCCGCGCTCGGACGCCGCCGCGCGGCCGGGCGCTGGGCGTTACGCGCGTTCGCCGCCCGATGGGGCGAGCCGCGGGCGCCCATCGCGCTGGCGGTCGCGCTCGGCCTGGTCTCCGCCCGCTCGGTGCTGAGCGTGCTGCACACCCGCGGGCACGGCATCTGATGGCGCCGCGCACGACGACCGGCGCCCCGCGGCTGACGATCGGCGGCCTTCCGGTGGACGCCCTCACCGAGGAGGAGGTGGTCGGCCACGTCGTCGCCGCCCTCCGGCGGGGGGAGGGCGGCCACGTGGTCACCCCGAACGTGGACATCTGCCGTGCCTGCGCCCGTGACCCCGAGGTGCGGGCCATCATCGCGGGCGCCGACCTCTTCGTCCCCGACGGCATGCCGCTGGTGTGGGCGTCCCGGCTGCTCGGCACGCCTGTGCCCGCCCGCGTCACCGGCGCCGACCTGATCTGGTCGCTGTCGGAGGCGGCGGCGGCCGGCGGCCGGTCGATCTACCTGCTCGGCGGGCCGCCGGGGGTGCCCTGTAAGGCGGCGCAGGTGCTACGGGCGCGCTTCCCCGGCCTGCGGGTGGCCGGGGGGTCCGCGCCGCCGTACGGGTTCGAGAAGACGGCCGAGGGGTTCGCGGCCGTGCGCGAGTCCCTGGTGGCGGCCGATCCCGACATCGTCTTCGTCGGGCTGGGGTTCCCCAAGCAGGATCGGCTGATCAGCATGGTCCGCCGGGATCTGCCGGGCGCCTGGTTCGTCGGCTGCGGGTCCGCCATCTCCTTCGCCGCGGGGACGGCGCGCAGGGCGCCCGAATGGATGCAGCGGTCCGGCCTGGAATGGCTGTTCCGCCTGGCCTCCGAGCCGGGCCGCCTCGCCCGCCGCTACCTGGTCGACGATCTGCCGTTCGCGCTCCGCCTGCTCGTGGTGTGCCTGGTCAAACGGCTCCTTCGCGGGCGCGGCCCGTCGTGAGCGTAGGCGGCATGTGATCGGAGGTCCTTGCCGCGTCGCAGGGGCGGGACGGTGAGGGTGTTCGCCGGCCGAAAGTACGCCTGGTTCATGGGCTATCGGCTGATTCAGGTCTGACCGTTCCATCGATGAAGCGCGGACGCCTCGCCGTCACGATCGAAGCATGACGAACGAGAGCACCGGGGTCACCACCACGGCAGGGCAGGAGACCTCACGCGGCACGGGAATCAGAGCGCGAAACTCCGGCATGCGCCGCAGCGCTGGGACGAGCGCCTCCTCGTCCCAGAAGGCGGGAGAGGGTAAGCCGGCGGCGCGGGAGACAGGAGAGGACTGGCCGGCGGGCGGGGGCGACGCGACGCGGGCGGGCGCGTTGCCATTGGCGGACGGGGGCGAGGCGGCGCGGACGGGTGCGTTGCCGTCGGCGGGTGGGGGTAACGCGGGGCGGACGGGTGCGTCGCCGTCGGCGGGTGGGGGGAACGGAGCGCGGGCGGGGGCGGCGCGGGAGCGTGGGCAGTGGCGGGTGCCTGCGGGGCTGATCCTGCTGTCCGCCGTTCCCGTCATCATGGGTGCGGTGCGGCTCGACGGGCTGATGGGCGGCGCGGCGGTGACGCCGGAGAACGCCCGGTTCTTCGCGGTGCCCCTGCCCGTGGTGTTGCACATCGTCGGCGCCACGCTCTACAGCGTTCTCGGCGCCTTCCAGTTCGCCCGCGGGTTCCGCCGCCGCAGGCCGGCCTGGCACCGTGCGGCCGGTCGGCTCCTGGTCCCGTGCGGGCTCGTCGCGGCGATCACGGGGCTGTGGATGACCCTGTTCTACCCGTGGCCCCCTGGCGACGGCGAACTCCTCGCCGGTTTCCGGCTCGTGTTCGGCTCGGCCATGGTCGTGTCCATCCTGCTAGGCGTCGCCGCGATCCTGCGGCGGGACATCGCCGGGCACCGTGCCTGGATGACCCGCGCCTACGCGATCGGGCTGGCCGCGGGCACACAGGTCCTGACGCACCTCCCCTGGTTCATCCTCTTCGGCACACCCGGCGAGCTGCCGAGAGCCCTGCTCGTGGCCGCGGGATGGGTGATCAACCTGGTGGTGGCCGAGTGGTTCCTCCGCCGGGACCGCCGTCCGGCTCAGCTCCGCACGCGGTCGGTCTCGTAGGCCCATATGGCGATCTCGACGCGGTTGCGGGCGCCCAGCTTGGCCATCAGGCTCGCGATGTGCGACTTCACCGTGCTGAGAGAGATGTGCAGCTCGTGGGCGATCTCGCTGTTGGTACGGCCCCGTGCCACGGCGGCGAGGATCTGCTCCTCCCGGATCGTGAGCGCCTCGATGGGCTGCACGGGCGGCGAGGCGGGTCCCGTCCGGGCGAAGGCGCCGAGCAGCCGGGCCGTGATGCTCGGCGCGATGAGCGCGTCGCCGTCGGCGGCGGCGTGCACGGCCTGGGAGAGCAGGGCGGCGCCCGCGTTCTTGAGCAGGAAGCCCCGGGCGCCGGCCCGCAGGGCGGCGTAGACGTACTCGTCGAGGTCGAAGGTCGTGATGACGACGACGGCGAGGGGGTCCTCGACGCCGGGGCCCGCGAGGGCGCGCGTGGCCGCGATGCCGTCCAGGATGGGCATGCGGATGTCGAACAGGCACACGTCGGGGCGCAGGCGCCGGGCCAGCTCGACCGCGCGCCGTCCGTCCTCGGCCTGGCCCACGACCTCGATGTCCGGCTGGGCGTCCAGGATCATCGCGAGCCCGGTGCGGACGATCTCCTGGTCGTCCGCGACGACCACCCGGACCGTCATGAGGCCACCCCGGAGCGGGGCAGGACGGCGGTCACGGTCCACCCCTGGGCGTTGCCGGGCGAGGCGACGCAGGTGCCGCCGAGCAGCCGAGCGCGTTCCGTCATCCCGATGAGGCCGTACCCCGGCGACGCGGACGGGCGTACGTGGCCGGAGTCGCCGTCGTCGCTCACCCGCAGGCGCACCGAGGTGTCGTCGGCGGCGACGTGGACCTCGATGCGGGTGGCCCGCCGGGCATGCCGTCGGGCGTTCGTGACCGACTCCTGGGCGATGCGGTAGATCGCGGCCCCGACCGCCGGGGAGACGCCGTCGACCTCGCCGGAGATCTCCACCTCGACGGACGGGCCGACACGGGGGCGGTCGGCCAGCTCTTTCACGTCGGCGATGCGCCGGCCGGGGGTCAGCTCCGCCGGGTGGGTCCGGCGGAGCACGCGGACCATGGCGTTCATCTCCGACAGGGCGCGCGCCGCCTCGGATTCGATCAGCTGGAGCGCCTCGGTCGCGGCGTCGGGGCGGGACGCCGACGCCGCCAGGCCCGCCTGGGCGCGGATCGCCATCGCCGAGATGTGGTGCGCCACCGTGTCGTGCAGGTCGCGCGCCAGTTGTTCGCGTTCGAGCAGCTTGACCTGGTCCAGCTCGCGCATCCTGGCCCGGGCCCGGTAGCGGAACGTCCCGCCGAGTGCCATGGCCGAGATGACGACGGCGAGCCCGCCGAACGCGTCGGAGAGGACGAGGCGACCGGTGAGGACCGCGGCGGCCAGCGCGGCCGTCATCAGCGCGAACCCGAGCACGGCCTCGCGCCCGGAACCCCAGCGGAACAACGCGTACATCACGATCACCAGGAAGGCCATGGTGTTCGTCTCCGCCGACTCGCCGCCCGTGAGCAGCGAGGCCAGGGTGGTGCCGGCGAAGATGATCGTGACCATCAGCAGGGGCCTGGTCCGGCGCCACAACAACGTGGGCACCAGCCCGATGGTGAGGATCACCGAGAGGGCCGGCCGCGGGAGATCCGTGCGTACCACGCCTTCGATCACCGCGACCGGCACGAGCACGGCCACGAGAACCCAGTCACGCCATACGCGGGAGGGAGGATTCGGGGAACGGGGCTCGTGCCAGACAGACCTGAAGAAACCCCTCACGCCACCATGGTACGAGTCACGCCGCCGCCGGACCATGAGAAGTGATCGCCGTCCTGTGCCGCGGGGCTGGGGAGGGTGTTCCGTTCCGCCGGCGCGGACGGCCGTGGTCGAGTTCGGCGCGCGGGGGCGGACGCGGTCGCGTTCAGCGGGTCATGAGGGCGCGGAGCTTCGCCGTGACCACCTCGGGGGCCTCTTCGGCCATGAAGTGGCCGCAGGTCACGGTCGCGTGGGCCAGGTCGGGGGCCCAGGCGCGCCAGAGGGCTTCCGCGTCGTAGCCCAGGGCGGCGCCCCAGTCCTGTTGCAGGACGGCCACCGGCATGCGCAACCGGGTGCCCGCCGCCCGGTCGGCGCGGTCGTGCTCGACGTCGACGGTCGCCGAGGCGCGGTAGTCCGCCACGATCGACGGCACCGCGTCGCGGCAGGCGTCCAGGTACGCGGCCCGGATCTCGGCGGGAACGGCCTCGGGGTCCTGCGCCCAGATGTCGAGGAAGTGGGCGAAGAAGACGTCCGGGGCGGCGGCGATCATCCGTTCCGGCAGGTCCGGCGGCTGGGCCATGAGGTAGAGGTGGAAACCCACGGCGGCGGTCGTGCCCTGCATCACGTCCCACATGTCCAGGGTCGGCAGCACGTCCAGGCAGGCCAGATGGGTGACGGCGTGCGGGTGGTCCAGCCCGGCGCGGAAGGCGACCAGCGCGCCCCGGTCGTGCCCGGCCAGCGCGAACCGCTCGTGCCCGAGCGCGCGGGCCAGCGCCACGACGTCGGCCGCCATGGCGCGCTTGCCGTACGTTCCGCCGCCGTCGTCCACGGGCTTGTCGCTGGCGCCGTAGCCGCGCAGGTCGGGGCAGATCACCGTGTGATCGGTGGCGAGGTCCGCGGCGACGTGCCGCCACATGAGGTGCGTCTGCGGGAAGCCGTGCAGCAGCACGATCGCCGGGCCTGAGCCGCCGACGGCGACGCTGAGCGCCACGTCGTCGGCGACCTGAACGCGCCGGTAGTCGAAGCCGGGAATGGTCGGTGCCATGGTGAACCGCTTTCGTTCGCTCGCGGAGGAGACCGCCACCTCAGGCGGCCACCCCCACCCTGACCCCCGCCAATCAGCATCCACTCAGCATCCACTCAGCACATACCGTGGTGACCGGGGGAGGGGAAGCGCCTGCGTTCGGCGCGCCGGTGCCGGTGGTGTCCAGAGGCGCGGGGGAGACGGCGGTCGTGTTCTGCGTGCTGGGGGCGGGGGCCGAGGGGTGGGGGTGTGATGGAGAAGGTGACGTTCGGGGTGCTCGGGCCGGTGGTGGCCGAGCGGGGTGGCGGGGTGCTCGGTCTGAAGGGGCCGCGGCATCGGGCGGTGCTGGCGCGGCTGATCGTGGCCCGCCGTCGCGTGGTCCCGGTGTCCCGCCTGGTGGACGACCTGTGGGACGAGCCGAGGCCGGGGGCCGTCGGCGCCGTGCAGACCTTCGTGGGCGCGTTGCGCCGCGTCCTGGAACCCGGCCGCCCGCCCCGGACCCCCGCCCGGCTGCTGGTCACGGACGGACCCGGGTACGCGCTGCGGGCCGCGCCGGACGACGTGGACGCCTGGCGCTTCGAGACCGGTGTCGACGCCGCCGCCACCCTGCCGCCCGCGCGGGCGCTCGAACGGCTGGAACAGGCCCTGGACCTGTGGCGTGGCCCGGCGTACGCCGAGTTCGCCGACGAGGAGTGGACGCTGGCCGAACGCTCCCGCCTCGGCGAGCTGCGCCTCCAGGCGGTGGAACGGCTCGCGGAGGCGCGGCTGGCCGTCGGGCTCGCCGCCGAGGCCGTACGCGACCTGGAGGCGCACCTGGCCGGGCACCCCTTGCGGGAGAACGCCTGGCGCCTGCTCGCCCTGGCCCTGTACCGCACGGGCCGCCAGGGCGACGCGCTCGCCGTGCTGCGCCGGGCCCGGACGGCGCTGGCCGACGAGCTGGGCGTGGACCTCGGTCCGGAGCTGCGCCGGTTGCAGGCCGGCATCCTCGCCCACGATCCCCGCCTGGAGCAGCCGTCCAGCGCGGTCACCGGGGCACGGCTGTGGGCCCAGACGGCCGAGGCGTACGACCGTGCGGTGGGCGCCGGCGCCCGTGCCCGGCTGGAGTCGACCGTGAGCCTGCTGCGCAACCTCGCGGTGACCGGAGGCAGCGGCCTGCAGGCGGCCCAGGAGCACCGGCCGGCGACCATCGGCGCGGCCGAGGAGTTCGGCGACCCGGAGCTGACCGCCCGCGTCATCGGCGCCTACGACGTCCCCACCATCTGGACCCGCAGCGACGACCCCGAACAGTCCCGCCGGATAGCCGCCACCGCCGAACACGTCCTGGCCGTCCTCCCGGACGGTGCCATCGACGAGGAGGCGACGGTGCCGGGCGGCGACACGCGCTTCCCCGGCGATGACGTGCGGCCACGCGGTGGTGACGGCGAGGGGGTGGCGGCCTACGCAGGGGTGCGGGCGCGGCTGCTGGTGACGATCGCGGTGGAGACGCGCGGGGTGCGGTCGCCGCGTGGCCCGGAGGCGGCGCGGGAGGGGGTGGAGATCGCCCGCCGGTTGGGGGATCCCGCGCTGCTGGCGTTCGCGTTGAACGGGGCGTACGTGCAGTCGTGCACGCGGGCCGGGCTCGCGGCGCGGCGGGACGCGATCGGCGCGGAGTTGGTCGCGTTGGCGGCCCGGCACGGCCTGGCGACCTACCGGATCCTCGGCCACCTGGTCCGCGTGCAGGCCCGCGCCGCCCTGGGCGACCTGCCCGGCGCCGACGAGCACGCCGCCGCCGTCGACCTGCTGGCCGAGCGTCACGAACGTCCGCTGGCGACCGTCTTCACGCAGTGGTACCGCGCGCTGCGGCTCGCCGCCCAGGGGCGGATCGCCGAGGCCGAGCCCGCCTACCGTGCCGCCGCCGCCCGGCTCGACGGCGCCGGCATGCCCGGCGTGGAGGGCGGACTGTCGGCGCTCACCCACCTCAGCCTGCTCCTGGCGAACGGTACGACGCCCGCCACGGAGGCCGCAGGGTCCACCGGAGAGGATGTGCCGTTCGCCAGGGACGCCGTGCCGTCCGCTACGGAGGTCGCCGGACGTCTTGACCCCGACGCGGACTGGGGGCCCTATCGTCCCTGGGCCGAGCCGTTCCTCTTGCTCGGTGAAGGACGGCACGCCGAGGCGCGGACGGTGTTGCGCGCGATGCCGGAGCCGCCTCCGGACCTGCTCTATGAAGCCCTGTGCTGTCTGGAGGCCGCGGTCGCGCTGGAGTTGGGGGACCGGCCCGTGCTGGAACGGGTCCACGCCCGGCTGCTCCCGGCCGCGGGTGAACTCGCGGGCGCGGGCAGCGGCCTCATCACCCTCGGGCCCGTGGACCGCTGGCTCGCCCGCATCGCCACCGCTCTCACCCGTCTCCCGTCGTGACCGACCCCGGCGACGCGTCGTGGTCACGGGCGGGTCAGGGCGAGGATGCGGGCGATCTCGTCGGTGGTGAGCTGGTCGCGGTGGCCGGCGAGGGCCCGCTGGGGGTCCATGGGGCGGTAGGCGGTGCGTGACAGGCCGTGCCACCGGAAAGCCCCGGCGGTGGCGCGCGCGCGTGACGATCGCGGTTCTCGTGCCTGCCGGGAGGCCCGGGTGATCGTTCGCTCGGCTGTGGGGGACCAGGTGAGGCCGCACCAGGCGTACAGGTCGCGGTAGCCGTTGAGGGGATCGGTGACCAGATCCTCGTAGCGGACGACGCGGATGCCGGGGTGCCGTGCGGACAGCGTCTCGGCGACCGTTCTGGCGGCGCGCCACAGCGCGGCGGTCGTCGTCAGGCCGTCCCCCGAACCGGCCAGAGCGGACAGGTCGCGCACACACGGGTGATCGCGGACCAGCAGGGGCTGCCGGAGCAGTTCGCGGACGTCCACCGTCCAGCCGAGCCGCCGCCAGCTCGCCACGAGGGACACCGGGTCGCGCACCAGCAGGACCACCCGGCAGTCGAGCCGCTCGGCGAACCATCCCGCCGAGAACAGCGCGAACGGGTCGTCCAGCAGCGCACGGCGTCCGAGCAGCCTGCCGGCCGTGAACGAGGACGCGTTCCTGACCAGCCGGGCGAGGTCGCCGGGGCGGCGGTTGCGGCGCAGCTCGGCCGCGTACCCGTAGCGGAGGGCCACGGTTCCGGAGAAGGCGCGCAGCCACGGCTCCTCGCCGTCGGGGCAGATGTACTGGAACCGGTGGCGCACGGTGGCGTCGAGCACGCCGGGGGAGCGGCCGGGCGGGCGGCCCGGGTTGAGCGGCTCGTTCACGTACACCGCCTCGCCGCTCGCCGCGAGCATCTTCCCCGCCCAGCTCGTCCCGCTCCGGGGCAGCCCGGTCACCAGGATGGGCGGGCCGCCCGCACGCCGGCCGATCACGGCGTCACGCGTCCGGCGCTCGGGCCGCCCATGGGCGCGGGCTCTTCCTGCCGGTCACGGGTTCGTGGCCGGAGGGAGGGGAGGCTGTGGCGGCCGAAGGGGCGCAGGCCGTAGCGGCGGGAGACGCGCACCAGGGGGAGTGCGTTCTTGACGAGGACGCCGGCCGACCAGCCGAGGGCGGCGCCGAGCGTTCCGTGCGCGGGGACCAGGGCCACGTCCAGGGCGACGGTCACCACGATCGCGCCGAGCATGTTGAGCGTGCTGGACACGGTGTGCCCGGCGGCGATCAGCACCACGTCCACCATGCCGCAGGCCGTCGCGGCCATCATCGTGACCGCCAGCACCGCGGCGACCGCGGCCCCGCCCTCGTACCCCTCGCCGAACACCCGCAGCAGCCACGGCGCGAGCAGCGCGTACCCCAGCCAGATCGGCCAGGTGAGGACGACCAGCCACATCGTGGTCGCCTGGTAGAGCACGCGGGCCAAGGGCAGGTCGCCGTCCGCCAGCGCGCGGACGAGGCGGGGCTGCACCGCCTGGGTGAGGCCCTGGTTCGCGAGCTGGCCGACCACCTTGAAACGGGTGGCGGCGGTGTAGACGGCGGCCTCGGCGGGCCCGGCGAGCGCGGCCACGATGACGACGTCCAGCCGCTGGAACACGGCCTGCGTCGCGGCCCCGAAGGCACGCGGCGCCGTGTGCCGCCAGAAGCGCGGTGTCACGTCCGGCGTCCCGCCGCGCGCGGGGACGCGGCGGCGTAACCAGAGGGCGGCGAGGAGGACGACGGGGAGGTACGGGGCCGCCCAGGCGGCGGGGATCGCCCACGCCGGGCCCGTCCCGGCCGCCAGCAGGGCGCCGACGAGGACGAGCTGTCCGCCGGGCTGGAGCACGCCGCCGAGCAGGATCGTCGGGCGCATCGCGCCGAAGCCGCGCGTCGCCGCGAGCAGGATGTCGGCACAGACGACGAAGGGGAGGGCCAGGGCCAGCACGCGCACCACCGTCGCCGTCGCGTCGGCCGTCACCAGCGAGGCCGCGACGGCGACCGTCCCTCCTGTGGGGGAGGATGCGCTCGTTGGAGGAGACCCGCTCCCGGATGCGTCGTTCAGGGCCCCGATGGTGTCCGCGCCGAGGTACGCGAGGGCCGCCGCGGCGATGGAGAGGATGAGGACGGGGAGCAGCGCCGATCGGACGAGTCTGGAAATATCGGGATGTGCCCCGTCGCGGTGGCGGGCGATGAAATAGATCAGCCCATTACCGGTGTCCAGGCGGAGGATGCCCGCGGCCATCAGGCACAGCGACGTGGCGGTGAGCACCGTCCCCGCCGAGGCCGCGTCCAGCCCGCGGGTCAGCGCGACCACGATCAGCACCTGTGCCCCGGCGCCGGCCACCGCTCCGGCCAGCCCCGCGGCGCCGCCTCGGACCAGGGAGGCCACCGCGCGTCCATCGGAGGACGGCATGACCGTGAGGTGAGTCAAGGACGGAGGGCCGGGAGGTCAGCGGCGCCAGGAGGGGACATCGCCGAGCCAGTCGCACAGCTTGAGGTCCCAGGGGACGAAGTGCTCGGAGAGCTCCTCGCGCAGCGACCGCGGCATCTCGGCCGGGCGGGGACGGGCGTTGTGCCGCTCGAACACCGGGTCGCCGAGGCGCGGCAGGCCGAGGAACTCCAGCACCTGGTCGTACACGGGCTCGGGGGTCGCGAAGAACCGCCCGCTGTCGATCACGAGGATGCGGCGGCGCGCGACCACGGACTCCAGGCGCGCGAGCTGCTCGGCGTACTGCCCGCGGGCGACGTAGGCGTGGTGCCGGTGCGCGTGGCTGTGGCCGTACGGCTCCTCGCACAGCCGCTCGATCTCTCCGGCCAGCCGCGAGGGCTCCAGCTCGACGGCGCGGGCGAACGACCGCTCGGTCTCGAACCCGCGCGCGACCTCGTGGGCATGGGCGGAGTACGCCCGCTCGACCGGGTCGCGCACCAGCACGATCATCTTGGCGCCGGGCAGGTCACGGGCCAGGCGGTACGGCGACAACGGGTGGAACATGTAGTAGGGCGAGGACTCGAAGGCCAGCGGGCGCGTGCCGTACCGGCGGTGCAGGCGGGCCGCCCTGGCCCGCAGCGGGAAGTGGGCGCGGTACCACGACAGCCCCTTGTCGTAGGCCGTGTCGAAGTAGTGGACGCCCTTGCGCAGGACGGGCTTGAGCACGAGAGGGTGCTGGGCCAGGGCGCGGTACAACGAGGTCGTGCCGCAGCGTTGCGCGCCGACGATCAGGAAGGACGGCAGCAGGCGCCCGCCGACGGTGAGCCGCCCCGCCGTGTGCGACACGGCGTGGGCGGATCGTTTGACGGTGGGGTTCACGTGATGACCTCCTGATGGTCGACGAGGGGCGCGAGCCACCGCTCGGGCGGGCCGAGCGGCTGGAGGCCGTCCCGCTCGTGACGGTCGGCCAGGGCGATCAGGTACCGGACGGCGGTCTGGCGGGCCTGCCCCGCCGACAGGCCGAAGGGGGCGAGCGTGGGCAGCGCCTGGGCCAGGCAGGCGGCGGCGGCCACCTCGGGGGACATGCGCTTCAGCGCGCGCTGGAAGAAGTGGTGAAGCGCGTCGAACCCCAGGGGGACACCGGTCTCGAACCGCTCCCAGTCCCACACCAGCAGCCGCCCGCCGGGCCCGGGCGCCACGTTCCACGGCGCGAAGTCCCCGTGCCAGGCGTGCCCGCCGGCGAGATCGATCCAGGGCCCGTGCCCGGCGGCCCGGGGTTCGTGGTGTGCCGGCGTTCCGTGGTGCCGCGGAGCGGGGTGCGGGAGAGAGGAGCCCAGGGTGGCGATCTCGGCGATGGCGCGTTCGAGGAGAGAGGCGGGGACGCGGCGGCGGCTGGTGGGGAGCGGGGAGAGCGCGAGGACCTCCAGGCCGTTCCAGGTGCCGTGGTGGAGGACGGTGGGCGCGACCACCGTGCTCAGCGGGGCCGCGGCCAGCATGCGGAGGGTGGCGCTCTCGTGCCGGACCAGCGCGCGCGAGCGGTCGGTGTCGCCGACCTTGACGAACGCCAGCGGCTCGCCCGAGGGCGTGCGGACCTCCAGGATGGGCTTGCGGTTGGCGCGCCGGGCCGGGCGGACGTGCAGCAGGACGGTGACCGGGCGGCCGAGGACGTCGGCGAGGTGGCCCTCGATCGTGCCGGGGCCGCTCGGCAGCCGGCGGCGTCCCGGCAGCCACAGCGACCGCGGCACGAGCCGCCGCGGCAGGAACCGGCTCGGCACGAGCGCGTAGGGGGTGTCCCGGCGAACCGGGCCCCGCCCGGCCGCCGGCTCGGCCGCGGCATGACCGTTCACGGGTTCGGTGATGGGGCGGGCCGGTCTATCGGGGGTGCGAAGGGTGGGGCGGGGCCTGGTGCGGGTGTCCGGGCGGGTGTCTTCGCGGGTGAGGTCTTCGGGCGGGTAGAGCAAGAGGATCACCTCGTCGAGATAGCGCAGCCGCGCGCGAAAGTCCCTCATGAAGGGCGCTCCACGTCTGTCATGGGGCCTGTCATGGGGGTCGTCACGGGAGCGGACATCGGAGCCGTCGGCCGGGTGCTGTCCCCGTTCGACTGCCCCGCGAAGCGGGGGTGAATCGGGGAGGTAGGGAGAAGACCGTCGGCGCCGTTCCTCCACAGCAGGGCGAACGAGATCATGTACAGGGTGAGCGCGGTGATCAGCCCGTCGTAGACGAACATGTAGAGCAGCGCGAGGATCATGACCAGCGTGCCCGCCCGGCCGACGGGGGTGCGGTCGCGCCAGTGACGGCGGACGGCCCCGGCGAAGAACGCGACGTACAGCGCGGCCCCGGTGAAGCCCTGAGTGATGAGCAGGAGCCAGAGCTGCCCGTCGCTGCCGAGCGGCGGATGCCCGCACTCGGCGCACCAGTCCGTCTTGCCGGTGGTGATCGTCTGGTAGTTGCCGTAGGCGTTGCGGGTGTTGCCGTACCCGATGATCGGGGAGTGGGCGGCGGCCTCCAGGGTGGCGGCGACGGTGAAGGCCCGGATGCGGTTGCTGTGCGGGCTGTCCAGACGCTGGGCCACGATGCCGGCGAGCGGCCCGGCGGCGAGCAGGAGCCCCGCGACGGCGACGGCGGCGCCGATCACCAGCCCGGTGCGGGGCCGCGCGCGGGCCAGCGTGTACGCCAGCGAGACGGCGAGGCCGATCCACAGGCCGCGGTTGAGCGAGTAGACGATGGGGATCGCCGCCACGGCGACCGCCGCCGCGCACAGCGCCCGCCGCACCGGCCCGCCGTACACCCACCAGCCGACGACGAACCAGACCAGCAGCACCGACAGGTTGCCGCCCCAGGCGTTGGCCCACTCGAAGGGCGCCTCGGGACGCGGCGAGGCGTGCCCGAGGACGTGCTGGATCTGCGCCGCCGTGGGGTGGATCAGGTTGCGGACGTAGGAGTTCCCGCTGACCCAGGACGGCAGGAGCGTCTCGACCGGCGAGGTGAACGTGAACCGCGGCGCGACGACGCCGAGCAGCCCCCCGGCCACGGTGGTGAGGAACAGCGCGCCGAGCATGCCCACGAGCGCGCGCCGCGGCAGCTCGCGCTCGGTGAGGTTGACCAGGTAGAGCACCATGACGACCAGCGCCACGTACAGCGTGAGACGCATGGCGTACCCGAGGACGCGGCCGGTGCCGAGCTCGCCGTACGTGCCGGGGGGCGACTCGCCGAGCATGACCGCGCTGACGAGGTACCCGGCGACGAGCAGGGCCCACAGGCCCATGCCCTTCGGCACGCGGACGGGCCTGCGCCGCCACAGCACGACCGCCATGGGGACGGCGGCCACGATGATCGAGAGGCCGCCGAAGCCGAGCGCCCACCAGACCGGGTAGCCGACGAGGTAGCCGGCGATCGGCCAGGCCGCGGGCGCGGGCAGGCGCACGCGGGACGGCCAGGGGGGAGGGAGGCTCATGGCGGGCTCACGAGGCCCGGGCGCCGGGGTCGGCGGGTGGGCGGCCGATCGCGGGGCGGCGGCCGGCCGCGGCCGAGGACGTCAGCAGGATCACGCCGAGCGGCGAGATCTCGGTGCGCCGGAGCTGGCGTACGGCCTGGGCGAGCTGCTTGGACCTGGCCACGCGGCTCTCGACGACGAGCAGGGCGGCGTCGGCGCGGGCCTCATGGTCGGTGCGGACCCAGATGGGGGCGAGGCCGGTGAGGGCGAGGCGGAGATCGTCGGCGATGGGCTCGGGGTCGACGCCGGGGGTGACGCCGCGCACGAGCAGTTCGCCGCCGTCGCGCAGGTGGCGGGCCACGGCCATGGCGAGCTCGCGCAGCTCGCGGGCGTTGCCGCCCTTGCACAGGACGGGCAGGCCGGTGAGGCGCTCGATGTCGGCGGCGGTCCTGAGCCGGGTGTCGAGGCGGTCGCGCAGCATGGCGGCGCCGGTGCCGGCGAGCAGGCCGAGGAACAGCCCGCTGCCCAGGTACAGCGGCGGTCGCGGCCGGGTGGGGGAGTCGGGCGGCCGGGCGTCGCTGATCACGCTGCCGGGGGTGACCGCGACGGTCTTGAGCGCGTCGTGCTTGAGGGTGAGCGCGTAGACCTGCCGGGTGAGGACGTTCTGCCGCTGGACGGCGATGGTGCGGGCGGCCGAGCCTCGCGGGGCGCGGGGAAGGGCGGCGACGACGGCGGCGAGGGCGGAGTCGACCTGGCGCAGCTTGCCGGACAGGGCCTTGAGCTGGGCGTCGATGGCGTGCCGCGCCGCCGACTCGCGCTGGGCGAGGTAGCCCTTGGCGAACGCCTGCGCCCCGGCGGCGGCGCCCGCGGGGTCGTCGGCGGCGTAGGACACGGCCAGGACGGCGGAGTTGGGCGGCACGTTGACGGTGACGCGCTCGCGCAGCGCCTCGGGATCCTGGACCTTGAGGATGCGGGCCGCGCGGGCGGCGACGACGGCGGAGTGGGCGATCTGGGCCTCGGTGTCGAGGTTGAGCGGCTCACGCTGGCGCTGGGTGGTCTGGTTGGTCTGGTCCTGGACGCCGGTCGGCGCGACGAGGACCTCGGCCGTGGCGGTGTAGGAGGCCGGGGACAGGCCGAGCGCGAGGCCCCCGAGCGCGAGGCCCCCGAGCAGGAACCAGGTGAGCGTGACGCGCCGCCGCAGCAGCATCGCGCCGAACCTGGCGAACTCCGCGGGCTCCGCGGGCTCCGCGGGCTCGCGCCGGGCGACCAGGCCGCGCGGGCCGTAGCCGTTGTCCGGGCCGCCGGGGCCGCCGGGGCCGCCGGGGAGTGAGGACGCCGGGTGGCTCATGGCAGCGGCAGGCCTCTCGGTGCGGGGGTCGTCCATCGGGGTTCGGTGCTGATCGGCGCCGTTCGAGCGGGACGCGAAAAGGGCGGGCCGCCGGGAACGGGTCCTGAGAACTATAGGCACAACCCAAGATTTCTCGATCGCATACGAGCGTTTTCGTGGACGGCGAACGGCCCGGCTGGACCGGGATATCGGGATATTTCATTCTCCATGACATCGCAGCTCAGCGCGGAGGGGCGAGTTTCCGGCCGTTCGGTGCGCTTTAGTGGGAAGGTGAATACCGGCCTTCTGAGGGAAACGACTAAAGGGAGGTTTGGTCGCCTTGCGTAGAGTGGCGGGAATATGGTTTTTCGGCATCGGGCTCGCCGCCGGATGCGGGCTGATCGTCTACGCCGTCGCGTCGGTGAAACCGCCGGAGCGCGCCGTCGCCACCGACCGCTCGCCGGGCGCCGACCTGCCCGTCCCGAGCGGGGCGCCCGGCTGCGTGGCCACGGCCAAGCTGATCCCGAGCTGCGGCGCCTGGTGGGGCATGGCCCCGGACGTCTTCGGCGGCAGGCCGCCGTCCCGGGCCATCGCCTTCGCCGAGCAGCGCATGGGCCGCAGGGCCGACATCGTCCACGTGTACCACCGCGGCTGGGAGCCGTTCCCCACGCCCGAGGAGCTCCACCTCGCCAAGAAGCGGCTGCTGCTGATCAACTGGAAGCCCTCGATCCGCCGCACCTGGGCCGATATCGCCGCCGGGGCCCTCGACGACCGCATCGACCGCGTCGCCGCGACGATCCGGCACCGGCTCCCGCGCCGCTTCTTCCTCACCATCCACCACGAGCCGGAGAACGACGTGCGCGAGAAGCCCGGCTCGGGCATGACCGCCGAGGACTACGCCGCGATGTACCGGCACGTCGTGCTGCGCCTGCGCGACCAGGGGGTGCGCAACGCCGTCACGGTCATGACGTACATGGGCGCGCCGAACTGGGCGGCGAAGCCGTGGTTCGAGCGGCTCTACCCCGGCGACGACGTGGTGGACTGGATCGGCCTGGACCCCTACGCCGACCACCGGGTGAACGACTTCGCCGGCCTGGTCGACAAGCGGCGCGCCGACCAGGGCGACTGGCCCGGCTTCTACCGCTGGACCCAGCAGCGCTTCCCCGGCAAGCCGATCATGATCGCCGAGTGGGGGGCGTTCGAGCGGCACGACGACCCCGCGTTCAAGGTGTCGTTCTTCAACTCGGTCCGCCGGCAGATCCGGGGCTACCCGCAGATCAAGGCGCTGGTCTACTTCGACTCGCCCATCGCGCCCCGCGGCGACACCCGCTTCGACTCCAGCGTCCCCGCCGGGCGCGCGTTCGCCGAGCTGGCCCGCGCGCCCTACTTCAGCTCCACGCCCGTCCCCGACCACTGACAGGGCCGGGGACGCGGGGCCTCAGCGCACCCAGCCGCCCGAGGTGAGCAGGCCCAGCACCGTGCCGACGGCCCGGTCCACCGGCATGCCGGTGGTGTCCAGCGTCAGGTCGGCGTCCTCCGGCTCCTCGTAGGGGTCGGAGATGCCGGTGAACGCCGGGATCACGCCCGCGCGGGCCTTGGCGTACAGGCCCTTGCGGTCGCGCCGCTCGCACTCGGCGAGCGGAGTGGCGACGTGGACGAGCAGGAAGTCGGCGCCGACGGCCTCCACCATGTGCCGCACCTCCTCGCGGGTCGCCGCGTACGGGGCGATCGGCGCGCAGATCGCGAGCCCGCCGTGCCGGGCGACCTCGGCGGCGACGAAGCCGATCCTGCGGATGTTGAGGTCGCGGTCCTGCTTGGAGAAGGTGAGGCCCGCCGACAGCAGCCGCCGCACCACGTCGCCGTCCAGGAACGTCACCGTGCGGCCGCCGCGTTCGAGCAGGGCGTCGTGCAGGCCGCGGGCGATCGTGGACTTGCCGGAGCCCGACAGGCCCGTGAAGAACACCACCAGGCCGCGCCGGTGCGGCGGGCCGGGCAGCGTGACCGGCTCGGGCGCGGCGAGATGCTCCTCGGCGCCGAACGCGGACGCGATGTGCTCGCGCAGCTCGAGGTCGATCTCGGGCTCGCGCGGCGCCAGCGGCACCACGGCCACCTCCGTGCCCTTGGGCAGGGCGTCGCGGGCCTTGAGCGCGGCGCGCACCACGGCGGGGCCGCCCTCCCCGTAGGCCAGCGGGAGCAGCAGGACCGCCGCGTCCAGTTCGCGGGCGGTGGCGGTGACCTCGTCCAGCGAGTCCAGCGGGCCGCGCATGGTGACGGCCAGCACCGGACGGTCGCCCATGGCGGCGCGGACCTCGGCGGGAGGACGGCGCAGCCGCGCGAAGGGGCCGTGCTCGGGCTCGCCCAGCGAGGTCACCGGGCCCGCGACCAGCCCGTCGGCCGTTCGCTCCGTCACCTTCATCACGGCCACGGCCGCGCCCTCGGGGTCGCGCAGCGTCAGTTCCTGCCCGGCGGACACCGGATGGTCGTGCGGTACGGTCAGCGTCACCGGGTCGGGCCAGGGGGTGCCGTCGGCGAGCCGGCCGCTCTCGACCACCGAGGCCAGGTCGGCCGAGCCGAGGAACCCGGTCAGCGGGGCGAAGGCCCCGGACAGCAGCAATTCGAGGTCGGCGAGCTCGTGGGCGCGGGGCACCCAGTCGAGGACGGGGCCGGCGGCGGTCTCCTCTGCGTTTCCCACCGGCCCAGGATATTGGCGCGCCGCCCCCGCCACGGCCAGGGGAAGGCATAGCGGGAGGTCGTCCGCCGCGTCCATGGGCTGACATTCGACCCCCGGAGGTGATCGTGGACGTTGCCGAGGAGCGACGGTTCCGCGAGTTCGTGTCCGCGCGCTCGCCCGCGCTGATTCGGTTCGGGTTCCTCCTGACCGGCGGCGACCAGCACGCCGCGGAGGACCTGCTGCAGACGGTGCTGGTCAAGACGGCGGCCAGGTGGAGCCGCGTCGACGACCCCGAGCCGTACGTGCGGCGCGCGATGTACCGGCAGCAGGTGAGCTGGTGGCGTCTGGCCTCGCACCGGCGCGAGACCACCGTCGCCGACGCCCCCGAGGCGCCCGGCCCGTCGGCGCGCGACCACGCGGACGCGGCCGAGGTGAAGCTCGTGCTGCGCCACGCGCTGGCCCGGCTGACCCCGCGCCAGCGCGCCGCCCTGGTGCTGCGGTACTTCGAGGACCTGCCCGAGGCCCAGGTGGCCCAGATCATGGGCTGCTCGGTCGGCACCGTGCGCAGCACCGTCCACCGCTCCCTCGCCCGCCTGCGCGTCGCCGCGCCCGAACTCGCCGACCTGCGCGCCCCGCGCGACTCCTTCGAGGAGGTTCCCCGATGACTCCCGAATCGCTGCTTCCCGACACGCTCCGCGAGTGGGCCGGGGAGGCCCAAGTGCCCCACGACCTGGCCGACCGCGTCCTGCGGCGGCGCGGGCGGCGGCGTCTCACCACGGTCGTGCTGGCCACGGGGGCCACGGCCGCGGTGGTCGCCGCGGGAGTGCTGGCGCCGGTGATCGTGCGCGGCGCGGGCGGGCGTGAGGACAGGACCGCGACGGCGGTCACGCCCACCGCGTCGGCGTCCGTCTCGCCCACCGCGGTCTCGCTCGCCACGCCGCCGCCCGACCCGCTGCCCGAGGGGCCGCCGCCCCGGCCGTCCCCCGTGGAGGCCGGCGCGCTGCCCGCCTCCCTGGACGTGCGCGCGGACCCGGGGCAGGCGCCGCCGCGTGGCCTGATCGCCGCGGGCCGGATGGCCGTCTCTTCGTACTTCGTGTCGGGGTACGAGAAGACGGGCGCGCGGTCCGACCGCCGTCACGACACCTGGTACCTGTACGACCCCCGGACGGACGGGTACGAGCGGACGGACTGGTCGACGGTGGACGTGGCCCCCGGCATGCGGCTCGCCGCCGTGCTGGAACGGGACCTGCCCGCCTCCAGGGTCGGCATCCTCGACATGGCCACGCGCCAGGTGAGGTGGGTCCCGCTGGACCACCCGGTGGCGCGGGTCGCCTGGTCGCCCGACGGCACGAAGGTGCTGGCCACCGCGTACGAGAAGAACCCCGACGTCCGCGAGAAGGTGTCGGCGGACGGGACGAGCTGGGAGGAGTCCGACCCGGTCCGCACCGGGTTCCACATCGTGGAGGCGTCGTCGGGCACGGCCGCGTTCCACGCCGTGGACAAGCCGTCCGAGGCACTTCCCGGGCCGCCGGACGCCGCCTTCCAGTGGTCCTCCGACGGCACGCTGATCTCGGAGCCCAACGACCGGAGGTTCCGCGAGGAGGATCCCCAGCGGCTGTACTACGGCCTCGACGGACGCCGGGCCGGGACGCCCGCGACCGAGGAGCTCGACATCGAGCAGGCGGGGACGTCGCCGGACGGCAGGCTTTACGCCGGTCGCCGCGTCTACCCGCGCGGACCGAAGACGATGACGCCGGAGAAGGCCGAGGAATTCGTGGCCCAGCGGGTCGATGGGCCCGAGACCGTCGTGCGGGACACCGCCACCGGGAAGATCGTCGGACGGCAGTGGATGCTCCAGCTCCTGGCATGGGCGGACAACGATCATCTGATCGCGCTGCAGTGCCTCGGCGGGTGCGAGAACGAGTTCGACTCCTACCTGGCGCTGGTCACCGTGGACGGACGGCAGAGCGTCCGGCTCTCCGGCGACATGAAGGACAGTCAGCGGCCGGGAAGCTGGCACCCCGTGCTGACCTCGCGCTGACCGTGCCGGCCTCGCGACGGCCTCGCGCCGGCGCCCGCGGCCGGGGTCAGATCAGCCGGGCGAAATGGTTCTGGGGCTTGCGGATCACCAGCGTGATCTCGTCCCGCGTGGCGGGCAGGCGGTCGCCGGACAGGCGCGCCACCACCTTGCACGCCACGCGGACGAGCCGCGCGTGCGGCCCGCGCAGCGCGGGGCCCGACGTGCCCGAGTAGTCCTCGGCGATCATGAGCCCGCGCATGAGGCAGTAGGAATGGATGCCCTCGCGGGAGGCGACCTGCTCGTAGATCGCCGGCAGCGGGCCGACCGCGCCCGCGGGGGCGAACCGCGGCCACAGCAGCGCGCGGCACCAGCCGGGCAGGAGACGGTCGCAGAAGCCGTACGCCGAGGCGCGGTCGCGCATGCGGATCAGCAGGAGCCCGCCGGGACGCAGGGCGTTGACCATGCGGTCCAGCACGAGCTCGGTGTGGCGCAGGCGCTCGAGCAGGAACGCCGCGTGCACGACGTCGAACGTGCGCGGCAGCAGCGGCGCGTCGCGCAGGTCGCCGAGGAAGCGGGCGTCCAGGTCGGCGCGGTGCTCCAGCGCGGCGCGCAGCACGGGGAGGTCCTCGTCGATGCCGGTGATCCGGGTCTCGACGCGCTCCAGATCGATGCCTCCGCCGCGGCCGCATCCGGCGATCAGGATGTCGAGCCTGCGGCCGAGCTGCTCGGTTCTCAGCTCGCGGATCCGGAGGCTGAACACGTCGCCTTGGGTGGCGGGCCACCATCGAACCTCTGACATGTCACTCAGGGTAGTCATTGAACCCCCTTCTGTAGTGGATTTACTTTGCGAAAGGACGCTCCGGGGAACCGGGCCGCCGCCACAGGGGGGCGGCCGGCGCCCGGAAGGGACATTCACCGCGAGATCCGCCGTAGCGGGCGGACGGGTGGTTCCCGGCATGCCGGCCCCGCGAGGGAAGTAGCCTTGAGGGTGACCCCGGACGCGACGAACCGGGGTCGCGCGCGTCGTCGTATAGTGCGCAAGGCACCCGCGAGGGTCGTCTCCGGGTGCCGCCTGTACCGGTGCGGTGCGCGAGGTGGGTCGCCGCGTGGGGTGTTCGAACGAGCAGGGCCCCGAGGCGAACGAGAAGCCGGACCTGACCACGTGGGGGCATTTCTGATGAGTCTTTCCGGACTGCTCGACCTTGTCATCGCCGAACCGCGCCTGGCCGGGGCCCTGGAGCGGTCCGCCCAGGACGTCGACCTGATCGCCGCCCCCGCCCTGCGGCCCTTCGTGGTGGCGGCGCTGGCCCGCGAACGTCCCGTGCTGGCCGTCACCGCCACCGGGCGCGAGGCCGAAGACCTGGCCGCGGCGCTGACGGGCCTCGTCGGGGACGACGCCGTCGCCGTCTTCCCCGCCTGGGAGACCCTTCCGCACGAGCGCCTGTCGCCGCGCAGCGACACCGTCGGCCAGCGCCTGGCCGTGCTGCGCCGGCTCGCCCACCCCGTCGCCGGGGACGCCGCCGCCGGCCCGCTGTCGGTCGTCGTCGCGCCGGTGCGCGCCGTGCTCCAGCCGCTGGTCACCGGCCTCGGCGACCTCATGCCCGTGCGCCTGCGCGCCGGGGACGACGCCGACCTGGACGAGGTCGTCGAGCGCCTGGTCGCGGGCGGCTACCACCGGGTGGACATGGTGGAGAAGCGCGGCGAGGTCGCCGTGCGCGGCGGCCTGCTGGACGTCTTCCCGCCCACCGAGGAACACCCGCTGCGCCTGGAGTTCTGGGGCGACACGGTCGAGGAGATCCGCTGGTTCAAGGTCGCCGACCAGCGCTCGCTCGAGGTCGCGCAGGACGGCCTGTTCGCCGCGCCCTGCCGCGAGCTGCTGCTCACCGACGAGGTCAGGCGGCGCGCCCGCGACCTCGGCGAGCTGCACCCGGCGCTGAGGGAGACCCTCGACCAGCTCGCCGACGGCATCCCCGTCGAGGGCATGGAGGCGTTCGCCCCCGCGCTCGTGGACGGCATGGACGTGCTGCTCGACCACCTGCCCGCCCTCGCCGCCGTCCTCGTCTGCGACCCCGAGCGCATCCGCGGCCGCGCCGTCGAGCTCGTCCACACCAGCCAGGAGTTCCTGGAGGCGTCCTGGATCAACGCCGCCGCCGGGGGCGCCGCGCCGATCGACCTCGGCGCCGCGGCGTTCCGCGGCCTCGCCGAGATCCGCGACCACGCCCGCGAGCTCGGCCGGCCGTGGTGGACGGTCGCGCCGTTCGCGGCCACCGACCAGGCCGGTGACGGCGGCACGTCGCTGCCCGGCGACGACGAACTGTACGGCGCGGGCGAGGCCGTCGAGCTGCCCGCCCGCGAGGCCGAGTCCTACCGGGGCGACACCCAGCGCGCGCTCGCCGACATCAAGGGGTGGCTCGGGGACGGCCGCGCGGTCGTCCTGCTGAGCGAGGGGCACGGCCCGGCCGAGCGCATCGTCGAGCTGCTCAAGGGCGTGGACGTCGCCGCCAGGCTCGTGCCCTCGCTCGACGAGGCCCCCGGCAGGGACGTCGTCAACGTCACCACCGGCCGCGTCGAGCACGGCTTCGTCACCGACACGGTCGCCGTCCTCACCCACCTGGACCTGGTGGGGCAGAAGGCGTCCACCAAGGACATGCGCCGCCTGCCCTCCCGCCGCAGGAACATGGTGGACCCCCTGCAGCTCAAGGTCGGCGACCACGTCGTGCACGCCCAGCACGGCGTGGGGCGGTACGTCGAGATGGTGCAGCGCGCCGTCCAGGGCGCCACCCGCGAGTACCTGGTGATCGAGTACGCCAAGGGCGACCGGCTGTACGTCCCCACCGACCAGCTCGACGAGGTCACCCGCTACGTCGGCGGCGAGTCCCCCACGCTGAACCGCATGGGCGGCGCCGACTGGGCCAAGGCCAAGTCCCGGGCGCGCAAGGCCGTCAAGGAGATCGCCGGCGAGCTGATCCGCCTCTACAGCGCCCGCATGGCCTCGCCCGGCTACGCGTTCGCCGCCGACACCCCCTGGCAGCGCGAGATGGAGGACGCCTTCCCCTACGCCGAGACCGGCGACCAGCTCGCCGCCATCGACGAGGTCAAGCGCGACATGGAGCGCCCCGTCCCGATGGACCGCCTGATCTGCGGCGACGTCGGCTACGGCAAGACCGAGATCGCGGTGCGCGCGGCGTTCAAGGCCGTGCAGGACGGCAAGCAGGTCGCCGTGCTCGTCCCCACCACCCTGCTCGTCCAGCAGCACCTGTCGACCTTCGGCGAGCGCTTCGCGAGCTTCCCCGTCGTGGTGAAGCCGGTGTCGCGCTTCCAGTCCGACGGCGAGGTCAAGGCGACCCTGGACGGGCTCAGGGACGGCGGCGTCGACATCGTGATCGGCACGCACCGCCTGCTCAACCCCGACATCCGGTTCAAGCAGCTCGGCCTCATCATCGTCGACGAGGAGCAGCGCTTCGGCGTCGAGCACAAAGAGGCCATGAAGCACATGCGCACGCAGGTCGACGTGCTGGCCATGTCCGCGACGCCGATCCCCCGCACGCTGGAGATGGGCCTCACCGGCATCCGCGAGATGTCCACGATCCTGACGCCCCCCGAGGAGCGGCACCCGATCCTCACCTTCGTCGGGCCCTACGACGAGAAGCAGATCGCGGCGGCCGTCCGGCGCGAGCTGATGCGCGACGGCCAGGTGTTCTTCGTCCACAACCGCGTGTCCTCGATCAACCGGGTGGCCGGGCGCCTGCGCGAGCTGGTCCCCGAGGCCCGCGTCGCCGTCGCGCACGGGCAGATGAACGAGCAGCAGCTCGAGAAGATCATGGTCGGCTTCTGGGAGCGCGACTTCGACGTGCTCGTCAGCACGACGATCGTCGAGTCCGGCCTCGACATCCCGAACGCCAACACCCTCATCGTGGACCGCGCGGACAACTACGGCCTGTCCCAGCTCCACCAGCTCCGCGGCCGGGTCGGCCGGGGCCGCGAGCGCGGCTACGCCTACTTCCTGTACCCGCCGGAGGCCCCGCTCACCGAGACCGCGCACGAGCGGCTCGCGACGATCGCCCAGCACACCGAGATGGGCGCGGGCATGTACGTCGCGATGAAGGACCTGGAGATCCGCGGCGCCGGCAACATCCTCGGCGCCGAGCAGTCCGGCCACATCGCCGGCGTCGGCTTCGACCTGTACGTCCGCATGATGGCCGAGGCCGTGCAGGAGCAGAAGGCCAAGCTGTCCGGAGAGGCGGTCGCGGAGGACCACGCCGACGTCAAGGTCGAGCTGCCGGTCAACGCCCACATCCCGCACGACTACGTCACCTCCGAGCGGCTGCGGCTGGAGGCGTACAAGCGCCTGGCGGCGGTCGGCTCGCCCGAGGACATCGCCGCGGTGCGCGAGGAGCTGGTCGACCGGTACGGACGCCCGCCGCAGGAGGTCGACAACCTGCTGGAGGTCGCGCGGTTCCGCGTCCACGCCCGCAAGGCCGGGCTGACCGACGTCGCCCTGCAGGGCCAGCACATCAGGTTCGCCCCGGCGCGGCTGAGGGAGTCCCAGCAGGTCCGCCTGGACCGGCTGTACCCCAAGTCGATCTACAAGTCGGCCGCGGAGACCCTGCTGGTGCCGCTGCCCAAGACCAAGCCCATCGGCGGCCGTCCCCTGCGCGACCTCGAACTCCTCACCTGGTGCACGGACCTGGTGGAAGCCATGTTCCCTGCCCATGGCCTCGCTCCGCTCGGCGGCGAGGGGCGCTCTTGAGGCGGCGGTCTTCGTCGTCGTCCGGGTTCGTTCCTCACCCTCCCTCCTCCTCAGACCACCGCCGCGCCCCTGCCCATGGCCTCGCTCCGCTCGGCGGCGAGGGGCGCTCTTGAGGCGGCGGTCTTCGTCGTCGTCCGGGTTCGTTCCTCACCCTCCCTCCTCCTCAGACCACCGCCGCGCCCCTCGCGCGCAGAGTCCGTGACGAGGCGGCCGCCAGGTTTGAGTAGAGTAGGCCCGCCTCTGTTGAAGGGACCGCTTGTGAAGTCGATACGTGTGCGCGCGCCGCAGGCCGTCGCGGCCGCCGTGCTGGCGTGCCTCGCCATGACCGCCTGTTCCTCGCCCGTCCGGGTCGGCGAGGCCGCCACCGTCGGGAACGAGCGCATCAGCACCGGCGAGCTGAACGACAAGATCGCCGAGTTCCAGGCGGCGCTGAAGAAGTCGAACATCAACGAGTCGCAGCTCCAGATCCCGTCGATCCCGCGCGCGATCCTGCTCCAGCTCATCGCGATCCGCCAGTTCGACGGGTTCGCCCAGCGCAACGGCATCGCCGTCACCGACGGCGACGTCGACAAGCTGATCTCCGAGCAGGGCGGCTCCCAGCAGCTCGGCATGGCCGCGCTCGGCAAGGGCGTCGCCCCGTCGATGGCCCGCTCGTGGGTCCGCGGCGGCGTCATCTACCAGAAGGCGCTGGAGCGCTTCGGCGCCAACCTGACCGACCAGGCGTCGGTGCAGGCCGCCCAGATCAAGCTCGTCCAGCAGCTCGAGGCCGTCCCGGTCAAGATCTCGCCGCGCTACGGCGCCTGGGACAACCAGCAGGGCGGCATGGTCGACGAGGCCCGGTTCGGCAAGCCCGCCCCGAGCCCGAGCGCTCAGACCCAGCAGGACCCCTCCCAGGGAGGCGAGCTCCAGCAGGACCCGTCCCAGCAGCAGGATCCCACCGCCGGCCAGTGAGATGACCCTCGTCGTCGTCACGACCTCGCCCCGGGTGGCGCCGGGGCTGCTGAGCGGGCGGGCGTGGGCGGCCCTCGGCTCAGGCCGGGTGCTCACCGGCTCCGCCGGTCACCCGCTGCTGCCCTACCTCGCGGAAGAGGACATCCCCGTCGAGGTCGTGACGCCCGACCCGGTGGCGCTCGCCCGCGACGCCGTCGCCGAGACCATCGTGTGGGTCGCCGCCCAGGACGGCGACGAGCCCTTCATGCGGGCCGTCGGCCGCGCCGCGCTCGACCTGCCGGAGCCGCCCGTCATCGAGCTGGTCCCCGGCTCCTACGACCTGCCGGGCGCCCGCTTCCTCGACCTGGTCACCGTAATGGACCGGCTGCGGCGCACCTGCCCGTGGGACGCCGAGCAGACCCACGAGTCCCTGGTGCCGTACCTGCTGGAGGAGTCCTACGAGGTCCTGGAGACGATCGAGGAGGGCGACCACGCCTCCCTGCGCGAGGAGCTCGGCGACCTGATCTTCCAGGTCGTCTTCCACTCCCGCGTCGCCCAGGAGCGCGAGGAGGCCGACGGCGGCTTCGACGTGGACGACGTCGTGCAGGGCATCGTCGACAAGCTGGTCCGCCGCCACCCGCACGTGTTCGCGGGCGTCGAGGTGAGCGGCGCCGACGAGGTCAACGCCAACTGGGACGTGATCAAGGCGGCCGAGCGCGCCGCGAAGGGCCGCGTCTCGCTGCTGGACGGCGTCCCGATGGGCCAGCCGGCGCTGTCGCTCGCGCACGGCCTGCAGAGCCGCGCCGAGCGCGCCGGCGTCCCCGAGAGTTTGTCCCGCGCCGTCGGCCAGGGCGTCGGCCGCGAGCTGTTCGACCTGGTGCGCCGGGCCCGCGCGGCGGGCCTGGACCCGGAGGCCGAGCTGCGCGCCGCCGCCCGCGACTACCGCGACCGGGTGCGGGCCTGGGAGCGTTCGCGCGAGGCCCCCGAGAGCTGAGCCGTAGGGCGGGAGGGCGCGGCGTGCCGGGGGGCGGGGTCCCGATAGGCTCGGGAGGCAAACCGTCCGCAAGCCGCGCCGCGCACGACGCCGCGGTGATGGGTTCCGGGGGGCCCACCCCGGGCTGACAAACCTAGGAGCGCTTGGTGGCTGCCATCGAGGCCATTACCGCCCGCGAGATCCTCGACTCCCGGGGCAACCCGACGGTCGAGGTCGAGATCCTGCTCGACGACTACAGCACCGGCCGCGCGGCGGTCCCGAGCGGCGCGTCCACCGGCCAGTTCGAGGCCGTGGAGCTGCGGGACGGCGACGAACGGTACAACGGCAAGGGCGTCGAGAAGGCCGTGCTGAACGTCACCGACGAGATCGCGGAAGAGCTCGTCGGCTACGACGCCGAGGAGCAGCGCCTGGTCGACCAGGCCATGATCGACCTGGACGGCACGCCGAACAAGAGCCGCCTCGGCGCCAACGCCATCCTCGGCGTCTCCCTGGCCCTGGCCAAGGCCGCCGCCGACAGCGCCGACCTGCCCCTGTTCCGCTACGTCGGCGGCCCGAACGCCCACGTGCTGCCGGTGCCGATGATGAACATCCTCAACGGCGGCGCCCACGCCGACAGCAACGTCGACATCCAGGAGTTCATGATCGCGCCGATCGGCGCGGCCACGTTCTCCGAGGCCGTGCGCGTCGGCGCCGAGACCTACCACGCGCTCAAGAGCGTGCTCAAGCAGAAGGGCTACTCCACCGGCCTCGGCGACGAGGGCGGCTTCGCCCCCAACCTGCCGAGCAACCGCGACGCCCTCGACCTGATCCTCGTCGCCATCGAGAAGGCCGGCTACACCCCCGGCGAGGACGTCGCCCTGGCCCTGGACGTGGCCGCCACCGAGTTCCACTCCGACGGCGTGTACACCCTGGACGGCAAGGGCCACGGCTCCCAGGAGCTGATCGCCTTCTACGAGGACCTGGTGCGCTCCTACCCGCTGGTCTCCATCGAGGACCCGCTGGACGAGGAGGACTGGGAGGGCTGGAAGGCCATCACCTCCGCGCTGGGGAGCAAGGTGCAGCTCGTCGGCGACGACCTGTTCGTCACCAACCCCGAGCGGCTGGAGCGGGGCATCCGCGAGGGCGCGGCCAACGCCCTGCTGGTCAAGGTCAACCAGATCGGCACCCTGTCGGAGACCCTCGACGCCGTCGACCTGGCCCACCGCAACGGCTACCGCTGCATGATGAGCCACCGCTCCGGCGAGACCGAGGACACCACGATCGCCGACCTCGCCGTCGCCACCAACTGCGGCCAGATCAAGACCGGCGCCCCCGCGCGCTCGGACCGCGTCGCCAAGTACAACCAGCTCCTGCGCATCGAGGAACTTCTCGACGACGTAGCCCGCTACGCGGGTCGCGCCGCCTTCCCGCGCTTCCAGAGCTAGGTTTTTCCGTATGGCTTGCCCGTATTCGCGGGCAAGCCATACGGACCTGGGAGAAGCATGAACAAGAGACCGCAGCTCACGGGGAGGGCGGCGATCCTCGCGGTCGTGGTGTGCGCGATCGCGATGAGCCTCGCCTATCCTGTGCGGGAGTTCGTCGCGCAGCGGCGCCAGATCGCCCAGCTCGAACACCAGCAGGCCCAGGCGCTGAAAGACCTTCAGGAGCTCGGCGAGCGCGGCAGGCTGCTCTCCGACCCCGAGTACCTCGCGCGGCTGGCCAAGAGCAGGCTGCACTTCTGCGAGGCCGGCGAGAAGTGCATCGTCGTGCGGGACACCTCCAAGAAGGCGTCGAGCCCCAAGCCCGGCGCGACCCCGTCGCCGAGCCCTCCCTGGTACCAGACGCTGTGGGAGTCCGTCGAGGCCGCCGACCGGGGCACCGGCCGCCGCGCCGAGCCGACCCGCACCCCGGCGCCGTGACGGCGGGTACAGGCCGCACGGGCGTCGGCGCGACAGTCAGGGAGATGACGATGGTGGATCCGGCCGACCTGGCCGTGGTGGAACAGCAGCTCGGCAGGCCGCCGAGGGGGGTCCGCGCCGTGGCGCACCGCTGCCCGTGCGGGCTGCCGGACGTCGTGGAGACCACGCCCCGGCTGGCCGACGGCTCGCCGTTCCCCACGCTCTTCTACCTCACCTGCCCGAAGGCGGCCTCGGCGATCGGCACGCTGGAGTCGTCCGGGCTGATGAAGCGCATGCAGGCCCGCCTCGCGGACGATCCCGCCCTGGCCGCCGCCTACGCCCGGGCCCACGAGGGCTACGTCGAGGCGCGCGACAAGGCGGCCACCGAGGACGGCGTCGAGCCGCTGCCGCGCGGCATGCAGAGCGCGGGCGGCATGCCGGACCGGGTCAAGTGCCTGCACGCGCTCGTCGGCCACGAGCTGGCCGTGCCCGGCGCCAACCCCTTCGGCCGCGAGGCGCTCGACGCGCTGCCCGCGTGGTGGTGTGACGGCCCCTGCGTGGCCGGACCGGAAGAGGCCCACCCCGAACCCCCTCAGGAGGACGAATGACGCGGGTCGCCGCCATCGACTGCGGGACGAACTCGGTCCGCCTCCTCATCGCCGACGTCGCCGACGGCGGGCTCACCGACGTCGAACGCCGCCTGGAGATCGTCCGGCTCGGCCAGGGCGTCGACAGGACCGGCAGGCTCGCCCCCGAGGCCCTGGAGCGCACCTTCGGCGCCATGCGCGGCTACGCCAAGCTGATCAAGGAGCACGGCGCCTCGCCGGTGCGGGTGGTCGCCACGAGCGCCACCCGGGACGCCGCCAACCGCGCCGACTTCGTCACGGGCGTCCGCGAGATCTTCGGCGTCGAGCCGGAGGTCGTCACCGGCGCCGAGGAGGCCCGCCTGTCCTTCGTCGGCGCGACCACCGGGCTGACCGGCGTCGAGCCGCCCGTGCTGGTCTTCGACATCGGCGGCGGCTCCACCGAGTTCGTCCTCGGCGCCGAGACCGTCGAGAACGTGCTGTCGGTGGACATCGGCTGCGTGCGCCTCACCGAGCGCCACCTGGCCTCCGGCGTCACCCCGCGGGCGGTCGCGGCGGCGAGCGCCGACATCGACGCCGCGCTCGACCGGGTCGCGGCCGAGGTGCCGGTGGAGCGGGCGCGCACCGTCATCGGCCTGGCCGGTACGGTCACCACCATCGCCGGCATCGCCCTGGACGCCCCCGCCTACGACCCCGAGCGCAACCACGGCGCCCGTATCGAGGCCGCGCGCGTCCACGAGATCTCCCGGCGGCTGCTCGCCATGAGCCACGACGAGCGCGCCGCGATCCCGGTCATGCACCCCGGCCGCGTCGACGTGATCGGCGCAGGCGGCCTGATCCTCGACCACATCCTCGCCCGCTTCGGCTTCTCCGAGCTCCTCGTCAGCGAGCACGACATCCTCGACGGCCTGGCCTACTCCCTGTACGAGTCGTCGTCGCGCTGACCGCGCCGGGTCTCACGCCTCCCGCGCGCCGGCGTCGACGAGCGCCTCGAAGACCGGGCGCATGAGCCGCAGGACCTGGTCGGGTGACGCGTCGGACAGGTGGGCGAGCCCGAGGAGATCGCGGCCGATCCGCACGCCGAGCATGAGGGAGGCGGCCAGGTCGCCTCTCAGCCCCGCGTCGCCTCCCGGGAGCGCCGCCGCGATCCGCTCGGACTGGTGATCGAGGCCGACGCGGACCCGTTCGGTCGCCTCGGGGTGGGTCAGCATCGAGCGGAGCATCGCCATCCGCTCCCGGCCCTGGTCGTGCAGCTTGAACTCCAGGGTGTTCAGGAGCGATTCCAGGAGCGTGTCCGCTTCGGGCGTCGGCTCGGACTCGGCGGCCGTCGCGGCGTCGAACAGCCGTTGCTTGGAGCCGAAATGCTGCATGACCAAGGCGGGGTCCACGCCCGCCTGCGCGGCCACGGCTCTGATCGTGGTGCGTTCGAACCCCTTGGTCGCGAAGAGGGCGCGAGCGTGGGCCAGGATCCGCTCGTGGGTGTGGCGTCGTTGGTCCCGTCGCGGCGGGTGAGGCTCGGACATGTGGTCACTCTACGCTTGTTGAGCGGATGCCCGCTTCTGCTCTACGTTTGTTGAGCCGCCAGTCCGCGTCGAAGAAGGAGAAGGCATGCCCGAGACTCCGCGCCACCTGCTCGACCGCTTCCACCAGGCGATGCTGGACTTCTCGCCCGACTCGCTCGCCGATCTGTTCGCCGGCGAGGCGGTCTACGAGTTCGTCTTCTGGACGCCGCACCGGGGTCCGTCGCAGCGGTACGACGGACGCGAGGAGATCCGCGCCGGCTTCCGGGCGGCCTGGGCGTCGGTCTCCAGGCCGCCGCTGACCGGACTGCGCGAGGTGCGCGTGCACGAGACGGCCGACGCCGAAGTGATCATCTGCGAGGGCGAGATGGACGTCGTGAACCACGAGACCGGGCGGCCGTTCACCTCCCGCTACCTCCTGGTCCTGCGCGCCCGCGACGGCCGCATCGTCCACCTGCGGGACTATTCCGACGTGCTGCGGACCGCGGCGGGGCTCGGACGCCTGACCCGGCTCTTCGACCAGGCGCACGCCGCGTCCGCGCCGTGAACCCGGGCGCGGCCTCAGGAGCCCTCCGCCTCCCGCAGGCGGCGGCGCAGGTGGGCGCGGTCCGGCTCGGTGCCGGCCAGCCTCAGGGCCTCCCGGTAGGCCGCCGCCGCCTCGGCGAACCGGCCGAGCCGGCACAGCAGGTCCGCCCGCGCGGCCTGGTAGGGGTGGTGGCCGCGCAGCCGCGGGTCGCCCGCCAGCCCGTCGAGCAGGGCCAGCCCCGCCTCCAGGCCGTCGCGCATCGCCACCGCCACCGCGCGGTTCATCGCGACGACCGGCGACGGCGCGATGGCGAGCAGCACGTCGTAGAGCGCCACGACCTGCGGCCAGTCGGTGCCCGCGACGCCGGGAGCCTCGTCGTGCAGGGCGGCGATCGCGGCCTGGACCCCGTACAGGCCGGGCGGTCCGCCCGTCAGCGCGACGACCGCCAGCTCACGCCCCTCCTCGATCATCGGACGGTCCCACCGGCGGCGGTCCTGGTCGTCGAGCAGCACGACCTCGCCGTCCGGGCCGGTCCTGGCCGCGCGGCGCGCGTAGGTCAGCAGCATCAGCGCGAGCAGGCCCGCCACCTCCCGCTCGGCGGGCAGCAGGCGGCGCAGGATCCGTACCAGCCGGATGGCCTCCTCGGCGAGGTCCGGACGTTGCAGGTCGGGGCCCGCGCTGGCCGCGTACCCCTCGGTGAAGATCGAGTAGAGCACCTGGAGCACGCCCGGCAGCCGCCCGGGCAGCTCGTCCGCGCCCGGCACCCGGAACGGGATGCGCGCCTCGCGGATCTTGTTCTTCGCCCGCACGATCCGCTTGGCCATCGTCGCCGGAGGGACCAGGAACGCCCGCGCCACCTCCGGCGTCGCCAGCCCGGCCAGGCAGCGCAGGGTCAGTGCCGCGCGGTCCTCGTCGGGCAGCGCCGGGTGGGCGCAGGTGAAGAACAGTTGCAGCCGCTCGTCCGGCAGGTCCCCGTCGGCGTCGGCGGGCGCCGCCGGGCCCGCCCGGTCGGCCTCCACCTGCAGGACGGCGAGCCGCGCCGCGTAGACCCGGTCGCGCCGCAGCCGGTCCACGGCGCGGCGCCGCGCCGTGGTCATCAGCCACGCCCCCGGCTTGGGCGGGACGCCGTCGACGGGCCAGCGCACCAGGGCCGCCTCCATCGCCTCGGAGGCGACCTCCTCGGCCAGGTCCAGGTCGCCGAAGCGGCGGACGAGCGCCGCCAGCAGCCGCCCGCGCTCCTCGCGGAACATCGCCTCCACCGAGGCCGCGGCGCCGGCGGCCCGCTCGTCCATCGGGGTCAGCCCTCGAACTCGGCGACCGGGCGCACCACGACCGACCCGCCGTCCCGCGAGCCCGGGCAGCGCGCGGCCCATTCGAGCGCGGCGTCCAGGTCCGGCACGTCGATCACGTCGTAGCCGCCGAGGACCTCGCGGGTCTCGGCGAACGGCCCGTCGGTGGTGACCGTCCGCTCGCCGCCGGGGCCCACCCGCACCGTCGTGGCGGTGATCAGGTCCTTCAGCGCGTACCCGGACACCAGGACCCCCGCGTCCCGCAGCGCCTTGTCGTAGGCCACCCACTCCTCGTAGTCGCACCGGTCCGCCGCGTCGGCCGCGCCTGCGTAGATCAGCAGCATGTACTTCATGTCGGGCTCCTTGTCCTGTTCTCACGGCAGGGTCGCCGTACGGAACTACTACGAACGGGACACGGGCCTATGGACACGGCCCCGGAGACGTCTTCCAAACTACGGTGCCCGGCGGAGCCGCGATAACGTCACGGGCATCGCCGCGGAGCTGGCACGATCGAGGTATGAGTCACGTTCCCCCTGGTAGTGGATGGCCGGAGGACCCCGCGGAGCCGGGCACGCCGGTGGCGTCGAGCCCGGAGGAGGTGCGGGCGCTCGCGCGGGGGAGCCGCGACCTCGGGGAGCTGACCGCCCGCGAGTCCGTGTGCCGCGCCTGCCCGAGGCTCGTGGAGTGGCGCGAGGAGGTCGCGCGGGTCAAGCGGCGCGCGTTCATGGACGAGACGTACTGGGGCCGGCCGATCGCGGGCTGGGGCGAGGAGAAGCCCCGCGTCCTCATCGTCGGGCTGGCCCCGGCCGCGCACGGCGGCAACCGCACCGGACGGATCTTCACCGGGGACCGCAGCGGCGACTGGCTGTTCGCCTCGCTGCACCGCACCGGGCTCGCCGCGCGGCCGACCAGCACGCACGCGGGGGACGGGCAGCGGTTGATCGGCGCCCGCATGGTCGCCGCGGTCCGCTGCGCCCCGCCCGCCAACAAGCCGGCCGTCGAGGAGCGCGCCGCCTGCTTCCCCTGGCTGGCCCGCGAGCTGGAACTGGTCGCCGAGCCGCTGCGCGTGATCGTCGCGCTCGGCGGGTACGCCTGGCAGGCCGTCTGGCCCGCCCTGAAGGAGGCCGGCTACACGCTGCCGCGCGCCAGGCCGCCGTTCGGGCACGGCCGCGAGGCGGAGATCGCCTACGCGGGGGCCCCGATCCACCTGCTGGGCTGCTACCACCCGAGCCAGCAGAACACCTTCACCGGCCGTGTCACCGAACAGATGCTGGACGACGTCTTCACCCGCGCCGTCGAGCTGAGCGGCTGACCCGCCGCCGGAACCCACCTGCGCGCGGCCCGGGGCCGTCTCCGCAGAACGGGAGCTCAGGTGCGGACGAGCACGATCGCCTCGTTCACCGGAGGCTCCCCCTCCGCCCGCCGCTGCATCGCCGTCACCGCGGACGCGATCTCGCGGTACCTCTTGGCGACGTCCCCGCCGCCGGGCAGCCGGTCGAGCCTGCTCGCGAGCGCCAGCGCTCCGAGGCGCACGCAGGCGGCGAAGTCCGCGCCGAACGGCTCGCGCCCGTCGAGGACGGATTCTCCGATGGCCATGAGGCCCGTGGCCAGCTCCTGGACGTGACGCAGCCTTCGGTCCTCCTGGTTCGAGGCGCAGATCGACCGCACGGCCTCGGAGGTCTCGCCGAGCACCGCGACGAGGGCGGCGAACGTGGCGGGGCCGGGTGAGGAGGGCATGCGCGCGAAACAGGGGCCCATGAGCCATTCGAGCAGGACGGCCAGGGACGTATCGCGGGCGCGCCGTCCGGGCCATGGGGCGGTGGGCTGCAGCCCCAGCAGGATCGCCATGCTCCGCAGCAGGCAGTGCTTGCGCACGCGGCTGACGGCGCGGTCGATAGGGTGCCGGTGGCGGACGAACGGCGTGGGCTTCTGTCCTTCCTGGAGAGCCCGGGACAGGGCGTGGTCGAGCGTGAGGTTCAGCTTCCTGGTGGAGCTGAGCGGACGGTCCAGGGTGAGGGCGAGCGCGGTGTCCATGTCCAGATGGAACGACTCGTGGACCAGGTGCAGGTACTCCCTCAGAACGCTCTCGGCACGGTCGGCGACAGGCGTTCCCTGCTCGGCGGACTTGTTCCGCCCGGGCCGGCGGCCGGGGCCGGCGTGGTCGAGGGCCAGGTGGATCACCACGAACGCCGCGCTCGCGACCGTCAGGTCGCGCCAGTCCGCGACCACCTGGTCAAGGATCACGTCGCGGGTCGCACGGAACGGATCCGGCGCTCCGGGGGGCACCCGGGGCGCGGGAAGGCGTTCATGCGCGCTCTCCGCGCCCTTCTCGGCGTACCAGACGCCGCGCGTGCCGGTGTCGAGGACCAGGCGGAAGGCAGGATCCTCGACCTCGTCCCTGGTCGGCAGCCGGTACACCCGGTCGTCGCTGACGACGTCGTTCACCCATGCCACGAAACCGGCCACGTCGTCCGGCCACAGAGCGGCGGTGACGTCGCCGGGGTGGCGGCTTGTCCACGGCCGCACCCGTGAGGCGGGGGAGGCCAGGAACAGGCGGTAGATCGACGGGGTGATCGGCCGCGTGCAGACCCAGGTGTAATCGCCGAGACGTACCGCGTCGCGCAGGTGCCGCGTCACGGCGATCGCGTTGAACAGGCGAGTCCGCAGGCTGTGCGGGGAGTCGGCGTCCAGCGAGCTCAGGAGCAGCTTGTCGAGCTCCTGGCGAGTGGCGGGGGAGATCGACCGGCCCTCCTCCGCGCAGTCGAAGGCGAGGGCGAGCGCGGGCACGTTCCCGAGGGCCAGGCAGGCGTCCACGATGGCCGTGCAGTCGGCGCGCGCGGCGTACAGCAGGGTCGTCTCCCGCCACCAGGGGTCGTCCACCGCGGCGATGAGGATCTGCTGGATGCGGGGATGGTCGTGGATGTACGCCGCGGCGAGGTATTCCTGGAAGGTCTGGTGGGAGAAGGCGTAGAGCCCGGCCTCGTGCTCGTGCAGCAGGCCGCCGTTGCGCACGTCGGCCAGGAAGTCCTGCGGCTGGACGGCGTCGCCGGCGACCCGGCGCAGGGCCGGCCCCACCACCGCCGCCGCCTCGGCCTCCGGCAGGTCCCTGACGTTGCGCTCCATCATCGTGAAGGCCAGCTCGCGCAGCACCTGCTCCTTGCGGTCCCCGCGCAGCGTCTCCTGCTGCGCGGCCCGGCCCTTGGCCTCGGCGCGGCGCCAGAGCAGCACCTGGCAGATCTCGGCGTAGAGCTCGGCCCGCGAGCCGGGCAGCGCGCCCCGGTGCCGGTGCACGTTGGCGATCATCGTCAGCAGCAGCGGGTTGGCGGCGAGGTCGTAGAGCTGCGGGCTCTCCCTGAGCTTCTCCAGCAGGGCGCCGGCCTGGCGGGCGGCCAGGAGTTCGACGTCGGCGTCGGGCTCCCCGCCGGTGGCGAGGCGTTCCTCGGCCAGGTACCAGCCGCGGACGAACTCGGCGATCTGCTCGCCGGTGAAGCGGCGCACCTGGAGCGTGGTCGCGCTGTTCAGGGGATAGGCGTGGTAGCCGTGCGGGCGCGAGGTGATGATGAAGTCGTTGGCCGGGTACTGGGCGATCTGCCGCTCCACCCAGTCGACGACGTTCTCGCGGTCCTGCTCGCGGGCGACCTCGTCCAGGCCGTCCAGCATCACCGTGCAGCGCCCGGCGGCGAGCTGCCGGTCGAACCACCCGGAGGGTTCCTGCCCCCGTAATCGGTCCAGCCGGGAGGCGATCAGGGCGGGCAGGCCGATCGCCGGGTCCGCGTCGATCGCGGCGGCGTGGTCGCGCAGGTAGAGCAGGACGGGCAGGTCGCGGCGCCGGGCGCGCTCCCGGCCCAGGCTGAGCGCGACGTGCCGGAGCAGGGTGGTCTTGCCCGTGCCCGGCGGCCCGATGACGGCGAGGACGACGGGGGCCTCGCCGCCGAGGAAGCTCCACAGCGAGCGGCGCTCGACGTACATCTCGGCGCGGCCGGCCAGCGGCGCGCGGGCGGTTTCGTGCGGGACCCGGGGCTCCAGGCTCACGTCGACGTAGATCTTCGCCAGCTCCGGCGTGCGGTCGCTGCGGGTCGCCAGCCCTTTCTGGTCGACGAAACGGACGGCTCCCCGCACCTGGTCGCGGTAGGCGCGCTCGAAGCGGGCGGAGGTGCGGCGCAGGACGGCGTCCACGCCGTCGGCGGCGGCCTTCGCCCAGCGGTCCTGCAGGTCGCCGAAGACCTTGCCGGCGAACCCGACCGCCGCGAGCAGCAGCTCGTACCCGAGGAAGGCGGCGAGGGCGAGCCAGGGCCGCCGTTGCACGTCGGGCCAGAGTTTCGCCGCCATGAGAGGGGGTGGGACGGCCGCGAGGGTCAGCAGCGCGACGCGTCCGACGAGGGAGGCGGAACTCGAACCAGGGGGAGTCACACGAGCCTCTCAGTGGCGACATGTATTCAGATGGTTACTTCCGTATTATCCAGAGCCGCCGCGCGCGGGGCCGGGGTTCCGCACGGTTCGGTCCGGCCGGCACGGGTGCCGCGGGGGAGGGGCGGCCGGTCCGCAGAGGAGTGAAGTCGGTCACGTAGGAGAAGAAACGCGGATCTTCCCCGTGAAGGACGGCTTGGCTTGCACGTAGTAAGAAAAATCTTGATGCTGCGCACATATCCGGTTGGCGCTGAGACCCCGTCGTGACGTAAGATTGTGAATGGTTTCACAAGCGACCATGCCACGAAGGGGCACTGACGTGAACCACAAGGCCAAGCACATCCTCATCGTCGGCGGAGGGTACGTCGGCCTGTACACGGGCCTGCGGCTCCAGCGCGCCCTGCGCAGGGAGCTCGCGTCCGGCAAGGTGCGGATCACCATCGTCGACCCGCAGTCCTACATGACCTACCAGCCCTTCCTGCCCGAGGCCGCCGCGGGGAACCTGTCCCCGCGCCACGTCGTCACGCCGCTTCGCCGCGTGCTGCCGAAGGTGCGCATCCTCAACGGCAAGGTCACCAAGGTGCACCACGACTCCAAGACCGTCACCTTCGTGCCGAACGCCGGCCCCAGCGAGGAGCTCGGCTACGACGTCATCGTCATGGCCGCGGGCTCGATCTCCCGCACGCTGCCCATCCCGGGCCTGGCCGACGCCGCGATCGGGTTCAAGACGGTCGGTGAGGCCATCGCGCTGCGCAACCGCGTGCTCGCCCTGTTCGACCGCGCGGACTCCACCGAGGACGAGCAGGTCCGCCGCAGGGCGCTGACGTTCGTCGTGGTCGGCGCCGGCTTCGCGGGCGTGGAGGCCCTGGCCGAGCTGGAGGACATGGGCAGGGACGCGGTGAAGTACTACGACTCCCTGCGCGAGGAGGACCTGCGCTGGGTCCTGGTCGAGGCGAGCGACCGCATCCTGCCCGAGGTCGGCCCCGAGATGGGCCGCTGGACGCTGGAGGAGCTGCGCGAGCGCGGCATCGAGGTCAAGATGAAGACCTTGCTGAAGTCGTGCGAGGGCGGCCACGTCGTGCTGTCCGACGGCGAGGCCTTCGAGTCGGCCACGATCGTCTGGACGGCCGGAGTGAAGGCGAGCCCGGTCGTGAACTCCGGCGACCTGCCGCTGGACGAGCGCGGGCGGGTCAAGACCACGACCCGGCTGACGGTCGCGGGGGTCAAGGACGCCTTCGCCGCCGGTGACGTCGCGGGCGTCCCGGACGTGACCAATCCCGGACAGTACTGCGCGCCGAACGCCCAGCACGCCGTGCGCCAGGCCAGGGTGCTCGCCGACAACATCGTGCGCCACCTGCGGGGTCTCCCGCTGAAGGAGTACCGGCACAAGTACGCGGGGTCGGTCGCCGGCCTCGGCCTGCACAAGGGCGTGGCCAACGTGTACGGGGTGAAGCTTCACGGATTGCCTGCGTGGTTCATGCACCGGACCTACCATCTGTCCCGGGTGCCTACGTTGAACCGCAAGGTCCGCGTGGTCGCCGACTGGACGCTGGCTCTCTTCTTCAAGCGGGAGACGGTCTCGCTGGGCGAGATCGAGTCGCCCCGTGACCAGTTCAGGGCGGCCGCCGCCACAGGCTGACGGCTTGTCACCGGCGCCGTCCGGACGCGTCATGGCGTCCGGACGGCGCCGGGCGGCGTTCCGGTACGGCTCGCGCTCGACGTCTCGGGCGCGGGCCGTACTGTTCTGTGGAGGGATAACAAGGGTGACGAGGTGAATTCTGCTGAGTTGAGCGGTCTGTTGTTCATTGCCCGAGTCACGGGGGCGCGGGGCGTATACCGTTATCTTGCGCACTACGGAAGGAAGAGCAGAGACGTGGGCTCTGACCCGTTACGCAAGTGTGGTCCGTTACGTATGATTTACGGCGCCCCCGTAGCCCAATGGCAGAGGCAAACCCCTTAAAAGGGTTCCAGTGTGGGTTCGAGTCCCACCGGGGGCACCCCTGCCGACTATATGAAACGACCCGATGGCAGTAACGCTCCCGAAGAGCTATATCATTGACGGTTTGGCGCTCCTCGCCGGACATTCTCGGTAAGCCCAGAAACCCACCAAGGGGCGGACCGCTTCCCCCTCCCGAGCAATCGTTACCATCCTGTGCCATATGGCGCTCGGCCTCCTGGTGGAGGCGCTCCCGGGCGTGCGTGGCCCACCCTCCGAAGTCCACGACGCGCGGCGTGACACCGCGCGGGTGGGGCGCCGGATCGGAGACGTTCGCGGGCGGCGCGAGGAGCCGGGCGGGCGCCCGGTCAGGACGCGGTCCGGCGCGGTGCGATCGGCGCCGGCGCGGGTGTTTCAGGTCGCTCCGCGGGCGGCCCGGGGCGGAGCCCGTTCGCCGCCGCGTCGTCCCCGCCCGGCCCGCCACGTCGAGCCGCCGAGGCGGGCCGATCTCGCGCGCGCAAGGGTCTGGGCGAACCCCACGCTTCGGATGTTAATGAAAGGCGTGGAGGATCGTGTCAATCGCCCCGCGCGCCCGCAAAGCCCATCACATGCGCGCGACTCCGGCTGTCAGCGTCGGGCAACCCGCCGCGAAAGGACGCCGTGGAGCGGCAAAGCGCCGTGCGTGGAGGGCCGTCATCCGATTGGGACCCCGGGTGGACGGGGCGGGGTCTGTTTTTCGCCGGACCCGGACGTCGTGGGAGCGTGACCACGAGGCCCGAAATTTCTGGTGCGGAAAGACCGTAAAGTTCGTTTACTTCGCAGCATTACGCGAAAAGACCTTCTCTTGACCCCGAATTCCTCCGGACATAACACGCGGGGCCGCAGGCCGGGAGGAGGACGCCTCCGGTCGGAGTCCAGGTCAGACGTCCCGAGCGCCCCGCCGCCGCCCGTCGTCCCTGGTCAGTGATCGAACCGCAATGTTGGCGGCGGAACTCGGGTGCGGGGCCGGTCGTTGTACCCGTTGCCGCTGGGGGTCGGTCTTCCGTGCTCCGGCGGCGTATTACGGGCAGGCCCCGCCCGCCCGCCATGACAGATGTGAAGCCACGTGAAGCTATGCGGTACAGGCGGCACTCCCTGTGAGGCTCGACCGAACAGGCTGATCGCAGGTCGCAGTGGAGGCAGTGATGGAGAGCAGGAACCCGATCCTGAGCAGATTGGGACGGCAGAACAACCGCCAGTCCTGGGGCGCGGGCCCCAACGTGAGCCCGCAGTACCTCCAGGACATGTACAACGCCCCTTCGTACGCCCCGCCCGCTCCGCCGGCCGCGGCGCGGCCGATGACGATCGACGATGTCGTCGTCCGTGGATTCATCACCCTCGGCACCCTCGTGGTGTCCGCCGCGGTCGCCTGGTACTTCAACTTCGGCTGGGGCATCGCCGCGCCCGCGGTCCTCGTGGGGTTCGTCCTCGGCCTGATCGTCTCGTTCCGCCAGAGCACCAACCCGGCGCTGATCCTCGGCTACTCCATCGCCTACGGCATCGGCATCGGCGTGATCAGCAAGATGTACAACGAGGCGTCCGAGGGCATCGTCTTCCAGGCGGTGCTCGGCACGATGGTGGCCTTCGCGGGCGTGCTGGCGGTCTACGCGCTCAAGGTCTTCCGGCCCACTCCGAAGTTCACCAAGTTCGTGGTCGCGGCCGGCTTCGCCGCCGTCGGCCTCATGTTGCTCAACTGGATCGTCAGCATCTTCACCGACGGCGGTCTCGGCCTGCGCGGTGACAGCCCCATCGGCTGGGTCTTCAGCGTCGCGATGATCCTCCTCGGCTGCTTCTTCCTGCTGCTCGACTTCGACGCGATCGATCAGGGGGTGCGCGCCGGGGTCCCCGAGAAGTACTCGTGGCTGATGGCCTTCAGCCTCACGCTGAGCCTGGTCTGGCTCTACCTGGAGATCCTGCGCTTCATCAGCTATTTCTTCAACAACGATTAGGTCCTTCGTCCGGAAACGCCCCGCCGGGGCCCGGTGGGGCGTCATCCGGATGGCATGGTCGCCCGAGCTTTGGGTAAGCCGCACGCACTGCTACTAACGATCTACCTCGTGTAAGCGAAGCCTGGCCATTAGGGTCTTGCCATCACGGGGCGGGTGATGCAGTGTCTAGCAAAAGAGGCTTCACTCATGGAGGTGCCCATGTCGTTGAACCACTCACCGGAGATGCAGAACAAGCTGATAGCCAGGGTTCCGGACATCACCGGACGCGCACTCCCCGAGTGGTTCCAAGCCATCGACAACGGCCCGTCGTTCCTCCGATGTGACGAGCGGGCCAACTGGCTCGCCGACGAGCACGGGCTGACTCATGGCTACGCGGCCGCCATCGTCATCGAGCACGAGCGGCAGCGCCGTTCCCGTATGGGCTTCATGTAGGCCCCTACGCCCACCCCAGTGCGCCCACGCCATCGCTTGGCGTGGGCGCATCTGTCGCGAGGGCTGGGTCATCATGAAGGCATGGATCTCGACAAAGCCCGTGATTTCATCCGAAAGAACCACCGCGCGGTGATTCAAACCTGGCGCGCCGACGGCCACCCGCAGATGTCGCCGGTCCTCGTGGGCATCGACTCCGAGGGGCGCGCCCTGGTCAGCACCCGCGAGGCCGCCGCCAAGACGCGCCAGCTCCGCAACAACTCCGACGTCTCGCTGTGCGTCATGATCGACGACTACCTCGGCGAGTGGATCCAGATCGAGGGGACCGCCGAGGTCGTGGCCGGCTCCGACGCGCTGGAGCCCCTGGTCGAGTACTACCGCAGCGTCTCCGGCGAGCACCCCGACTGGGACGAGTACCGCTCGGCCATGCGGGAGCAGAAGAACGTCCTCGTCCGCATCGACCTCAAGCGCGCCGGCCCCGACTACATGGGCTGACGCCTTCCGGCCGCGCCCGCCGCGCGGGGCGGGCGAGATCGGCCGGATGCACGCCGCCGCGACCGGCGGCGATTCACGACTCCTTCGGCGCGTCAGCTGAGCCGTTCCAGGATCATGGCCATGCCCTGGCCGCCGCCCACGCACATCGTCTCCAGGCCGATCGCCTTGTCGTGGAAGCGCAGGCTGTTGATCAGCGTCGAGGTGATGCGCGCGCCCGTCATGCCGAACGGGTGCCCCACGGCGATCGCGCCCCCGTTGACGTTGAGCCGGTCGAGGTCGATCCCGAGCTCCTGGTACGACGGGATGACCTGCGCGGCGAACGCCTCGTTGATCTCGACGAGATCGACGTCCCCGATCGCCATGCCGGCCCGGGCCAGTGCCTGCCGGGACGCCTCGACGGGACCGAGGCCCATGATCTCCGGTGAGAGCCCGCTCACGCCGGTCGAGACGATGCGCGCCAGCGGCGTGACGCCCAGCTCCGCCGCCTTAACGTCGCTCATCACGACCACCGCGGCCGCGCCGTCGTTCAGCGGGCAGCAGTTGCCCGCCGTTACCGTGCCATCGGGACGGAACACCGGCTTGAGCTGCGCGACCGCCTCGTAGGTGGTGCCGGGCCGCGGGCCGTCGTCCCTGCTCACCACCGAGCCGTCCGGCAGCGTCACCGGAGTGACGTCCAGCTCCCAGAACCCGTCGGCGAGGGCCTTCTCGGCCAGGTTCTGCGACCGGACGCCGAACTCGTCCTGCTCCCTGCGGCTGACGCCCTTCAGCTCGGCGACGTTCTCGGCGGTCTGCCCCATCGCGATGTACACGTCGGGCAGCCGCCCCGTCTGGCGGGGGTCCTGCCATTCCGGGGCGCCGCTCTCGGCGCGGCGGGCGGTGCGCTCCTTGGCGTCGAGGAACAGGGGGTTGGCGGTGTCCGGCAGGGAGTCGGAGCTGCCCTTGGCGAAGCGGGAGACGCACTCGACGCCCGCCGAGACGAAGACGTCGCCCTCGCCGGCCTTGATGGCGTGGAAGGCCATGCGCGTCGTCTGGAGCGAGGAGGAGCAGTAGCGGGTGACGGTCGTGCCGGGGACGCCGTCCAGGCCGAGCAGCACCGCGACCACCCGGGCCATGTTGAACCCCTGCTCGCCGCCCGGCAGGCCGCAGCCGAGCATCAGGTCGTCGATGTCGTTCGGGTCGAGCTGGGGCACCTTGTCGAGCGCGGCCCTGACCATCTGGACGGTCAGATCGTCGGGGCGGATGTCCTTGAGCGACCCCTTGAAGGCACGGCCGATGGGCGAGCGCGCGGTCGCGACGATGACTGCCTCGGGCATGTGGCTCTCCTGGTTCGTGGCAGGCGGGGCTGGTCCCTCTGCGGAGGTTACCGCGCGGTAGGCCGATTGCCACGTGGTGGAGGCCAAGGAACGGCAGCGGCCGGCGCCGTGCACGGCAAAGGCCCCGCGGCCGGAGGGCCGCGGGCCGGTCAGCCGTACATGCCGGGCGCGCTGCCCGTGGCGTCCTGGACGGCGTTCACCGCGCCGTTCTCGTCCCGCCAGAGACGCCAGCCGTCCTGGCTGCCGGTGAACCAGGCGGGCGGGGGGCCGGCGGCGGGCGCCCGCCTGCCCGTGGCCAGGTCGAACTCGCACAGCGAGGCCACCGAGTAGAAGCCGCGGGCGCCTCCGGCCAGGGGCAGGGGCTTGGGGTCGGTGACGCAGAAGGACCAGCCGCGCCGGCCCTGGACCGGCGCCGCGCGGCCCGAGGGCAGCTCGAAGGCGGCGCCGGCCCCGCCGGGCTTGAGGAAGTCGAGCCGCGCCATGTCGCCGGGGAAGGCCAGCCACCACCCGGCGCCGGGGACCTGGCCGGCGGTGATCTGGCCGACCACCCGTCCGGAGCCGGGGTCGAGCCGGGCGAAACCGCCGTACTGCCCGTGCTCGTCCACCGGGCGCACCACCGGCGCGTAGCCGGGGCTGCCGCTGGGGTAGACGCGGACGACGGACGGGCGCAGCCAGTTGACCGTGCCGTCGGCGAGCTTGACCGAGAACAGGCCGAAGGAGGAGGTCTTGTGCTGCTTGGGGTTGGTGTACGGGGCGACGTACCCGACGAGATCGCCGCCGGATGCGCCGAACGCCCAGCCGCCCGACAGGTCGACGCCCGGGGCGAGCGCCCGCTCGACGGGAAGCCGCCAGACCGGTCTGCCCGTGGCGAGGTCGTGGGCGGCGAGCACCGGATGCCCGGCGAGGTGCAGCATGACGACCCGGGCGGCGTCGGACCACTCGACCTCGGCGATGCCCGGCTCCTTCCACCGCACCGCGCCGGTCAGCGGGTCGAGCACGACCAGCCGCGCCGAGGACAGCGCGGTGTTCTCCGACAGGCACAGCAGGCGGCCGCACCGCTGCGGCCCGAACGTCGAGTGGACGGGACGGCTCCACAGCGGCCGTCCGGTACGGGCGTCGTGGGCGACCAGGGCCGCGTTCCCCGCGCCGTGCCCGCCGGGCTTCGGGGCGACGGCGGCCACGATCGCGTGGCCGGGGGAGGTCTCGACGGCGGCGGGGGCCTGCACGCCCATGCCGGGCAGCCGCCCGGCGATGGCCGCCGGATGGGCCCAGAGCCTCTTCCCGCCGGCCAGGTCGAGGGCGGCGGTCTCCAGGGAGCCGTCGGGCCTCAGGGAGGTCACGGCGGCCACCCCCGCGGCCACGACGGCCTTGCTGACGGCGTTCACCTCGGCGTTGCGCCAGGTGGCGTGGTGCGCCTGCTCGGTGGCCGCCCTGCTGGTGGAGCACGCCGCCAGGGCGAGCACCCCGGCGAGCGCCAAGGCCGGTTTCGTGAGGGGCCGGAACACGGGCATTGCACTCCAATGTGGGCAGAGTGACGACTCTGCCGCGGAGGGTGACCGTGGCCGGCCGCTACGAGGCGACGGCCCCCGGCCGGCGGCGAAGGATCGCGGCCCATCGTCCGGGCAGGCCGGTCGCGCGGCCGGCGACGCGGGTCGCGGTGACCTCGGTGCCGGGCTCCTCCGCGGCGATGGCCGCCGCGAGGTAGATCGATTGCGATGCCTCGCCACGCTCGGATTCGGGCTCGGGCCACAATCCCAACGCAGCACATACAGACGGTAGCACTACGTTAGCGGCCTGTTGGTAGCCTCGGGCAGATGGGTGGTATCGGTCGGGTCCGAACATCTCGCCCGGATATGTCGCGAATTCCGGGCCGAGGACGTCGGCGAACGCCACCGTCCTGCCGCCCTCGGCCACCACGCCGACCGTCTGCGCGGCGGCGAGCTGGCGGCTCCAGCGCCGCGTCATCCAGCGCAGCGGCTGCCCGATCGGCCGGACCGTCCCCAGGTCGGGACAGGTGCCCACCACGACCTCCGCGCCGGCCTCCCGCAGCCGCCGCACCGCGTCCCGCAGGTCCGCCACGGCGTCGGCGGGCTTGGTCTGGGTCGTGACGTCGTTGGCGCCGACGAAGATCACCGCGAGGTCGGGGCGGGCCCGCAGCGCGCGGTCCGCCTGGAAGGGCAGGTCCGCCGAGACCGCCCCGGAGCGCCCGAAGACCTGCAGGCGCACCGGCCGCTCGGCCACGGCCGCGAGGCCGGTCGCCAGCATCACGGCGGGCGTCGCCGCCGGGTCGGTCATGCCGAGGCCCACCGACGTGGAGTCCCCCAGCATGGCCATCGTGATCGGCTCGGCGTCCCCCTCGCCCGCCCAGGCCCCGTAGACGCCGTCGGACGACGGTCCCTCCATGCCGTGCGGCCGGCCGACCGCCTTGCGCGCCAGCGTGGCCTCGGTCAGGAGCAGGCCGTACAAGGCGGCCCCCAGCGCCGTGGCGCCTCCGCCCCCGAGAGCCGCCGCGGTGGCGATGCGGCGGGCCGCCCTCGCGGTCCCCGGCGTCCAGATCACCATCCCCGTGCATCCCCTTCTCTGCAGTTGTCCTTCGTCCCAGCCCTCTGTTCTGGTTTCAGTGGCGCGACTCGCGGGCGGCTGTCCGTGTCATCAGCATGTCGTCGTCATCGTGACGGTACGGTGAGAAAGGACCGCTGGACGACCACGGGATCTCCTCGGAACTCCGGCACTGGTAAGGGTGACAAGGCACGGCAGATGAGGTGTTATTCCCGGTGCGCGTACATGACTCTCTGATCGAGCTCATGGGCAACACCCCGCTCGTCCGGCTCCGCAAGGTCACGGCGGGCGTGCAGGCCCAGGTGCTCGCCAAGGTGGAATATTTCAACCCCGGCGGCTCGGTGAAGGACCGCATCGCGCTGCGCATGGTGGAGGCCGCGGAGCGGTCGGGGGCGTTGCGTCCCGGCGGGGTGATCGTCGAGCCCACCTCGGGCAACACCGGCGTGGGGCTCGCCATCGTGGCCCAGGACAGGGGCTACCGCTGCCTGTTCGTCGTGCCCGACAAGGTGGCGCAGGACAAGATCGCGGTGCTGCGGGCGTACGGCGCCGAGGTCGTCGTCTGCCCGACCGCGGTCTCGCCCGACCACCCCAATTCCTACTACTCGGTCTCCGACCGCCTGGCGCGCGAGATCCCGAACGCCTGGAAGCCCGACCAGTACTCCAACCCCGAGAACCCGGCCAGCCACTACCACTCGACGGGGCCGGAGATCTGGGAGCAGACCGAGGGACGGGTCACCCACTTCGTGGCGGGCGTCGGCACGGGCGGCACGATCAGCGGCACCGGCCGTTACCTGAAGGAGGTCTCCGGCGGGCGGGTGCGGGTCATCGGCGCCGACCCGGAGGGCTCGGTGTACTCCGGCGGCTCGGGACGGCCGTACCTGGTGGAGGGCGTGGGCGAGGACATCTGGCCCGCCACCTACGACACCACGGTCGCCGACCGCGTGATCGCCGTCTCCGACAAGGACTCCTTCGGCATGACCCGCCGCCTGGCCCGCGAGGAGGCCCTGCTCGTCGGCGGCTCGTGCGGCATGGCGGTCGTGGCGGCGCTCAAGGTCGCCGCCGAGGCCGGTCCCGACGACGTGATCGTCGTCCTGCTGCCGGACGGCGGGCGCGGCTACCTGTCGAAGATCTTCAACGACGACTGGATGGCGGACTACGGCTTCCTGACCACCTCGACTGAAGAGAACCTGGTCCGCGACGTGCTCGGCCGTAAGACGCCCGGCATGCCGGAGTTCGTCCACACCCACCCGCACGAGTCGGTGAACACGGCGATCTCGATCATGCGCGAGTACGGCGTCTCGCAGCTCCCCGTGATGAAGGAGGAGCCCCCGGTCATGGCGGCCGAGGTGGTCGGCTCGATCGTCGAGCGCGACCTGCTGGAGGCCCTGTACCGGGGCAAGGTGTCCGGCGGCGACCCCATCCAGGACCACATGTCGGCGCCGCTGCCCATGGTCGGCGCCGGCGAGCCGCTCTCGGTGGCCATCGAGGCGCTGGAGAAGGCCGACGCCACGGTCGTCCTGGACGACGGCAAGCCCGCGGGCCTGGTGACCCGGCAGGACCTGCTCGCGTTCCTGGCCGGGGCCAACGGGGCCTGACCGGCGTTCAGGCGGTCCGCGCCGGAGGGAACCAGGCGCGGACCTCCCAGGCCCCCTCGGGGGTGGGGCCGGCGAACAGGTGGCCGCCGACCGCGGTGACCCGCTCGGTCATGCCCACCAGGCCGTATCCGCCGCCGAGCCGTGAGACGCGCGGGTCGGTGGCCGAGCGGTGGTTGCGGACGCGCAGCACGACGCCGCCGTCGCCGTGCTTCAGGTCGGCCTGCACCCAGCCGGTGCCGGGGGCGTGCCTGCGGATGTTGGTCAGCGACTCCTGCAGCACGCGGTGCAGGGTGGTGAGCACCTCGGGGGCCAGCGACGCCTCGGTGATCCCCTGGCCGATGTCGAAGGCCACCGGCGGCCCTCCGGTCGCGAAGCGCTCGACCAGCAGCCGCATGTCGTGGAACGTCACCCCGGGGTTGCGCGCCGGGTCGTCCTCGGCGCGCAGCACGCCCACCAGCCGCCGCATGGACGTCAGCGCCTCCGTGCCCGCCCCGGCGATCGCGTCCAGGGCGGGCATGACGGTGTCGGGCCGCTGCGCGGCGACGGTCCTGGCCGCCTGCGCCTGCACGACGATGCCGGTGATGTGGTGGGCGACGAGGTCGTGCAGCTCCCGGGCGAGTTCGAGCCGTTCGGCCCGGCGCACGGCGTGCACGGTGCGTTCGCGCCGGTCGATCTGGTAGCGCAGGTAGCTGCCGATGCCGACCGCGGTGGCCCAGGCGACGAACAGCATGAAGCCGATCGGCAGCGCCGGGGGCCCCGCGACGCGCATGCCGCTCGCCACCTGCAGGGTGAGCATGGACAGCAGCGAGAGCACGACGGCGGTGTGCAGCGGGCGCACCCAGCGCAGCACGCCGATGGTCAGCAGGAGCAGGGACCCGGTCTCGGCGAGGCCGGGGAAGCCGTGCCACCCCACAGCGACGAGCGTGATGGACACCGCCCCCGAGGCGGCCATGACCAGGACGAAGCCCTCGACGCGGAACCGGCGCCGCAGCAGGTAGGCGATGATGCCGAGCAGTCCGATGGCGGCGACGGCCATGCCCTGGGAGCCGGTCGAGGCGCTGAACGCGAGGTCGCCCATGAGGCACAGCGCAAGGCAGCCGACCAGTGCTATCTCACTGAGCCGCTGAATCCACCAGATGACTCGGGGGCCGTCTCTCACAGACATCGAGGGTAAACCGGACGGCTGACTACAGGATCGGCCATTCGGACGACCGGCGGGCCGGCGGATCGGACTTCCTGGCGAGGCGCGGCCAGGGCGCCGTGGGCGACGCTGGTATCACGAATGGAGGGGAAAATGACGTTCCTCACGGTGTTCCTGCTCATCCTGGCCGTGTCCGCGTTCGCACTCCTGGCCCTCGCCGACCCGCTTCTGCTGTCCCGGATCCGAGGTAAGGATCGTCCGGCCCATCCGTCTCCCGCCGAGTAGCCTGCCGGGGCTCCTCCGGTTCCCCGAGGCCCCCGAGCCTTCCGGCGTCCTCGACACCGGGGTCCCCGGGCCTGCCCGGCTCGCGCGGCGCGGGGCCGTCCCCGGAGGCGACGTCCGGCCACCACGCGCGGCCGCCCAGGATCGCGGCGAGCCCCGGCACGACGACCAGCGCCAGCGCCGCGCCCCCGGCCACCAGGTACGCGCCGGCGAGCGGCTCGTGGGCGCCCCCGGCGAGCGCCCCCGCCGCCACCAGGGCGGCCATCGCCGGCGGGCCCGCGTACTTGACCGCCAGGGCCGAGCAGGTCCTCGGGTCGCGGCCCGCGCGGGCGGCCCCGCGCACCCGGGCCAGCACGAGCAGCGCGGCCGACACGGTCGCGACCAGCGTGAACAGGAACACGGTGATCTGCTCGCCGGGCCGCGTGGCCGCCGTCCCCGACGCCCACGCGGTGAGCACGCCGCCCGCCGTGAGGTAGACCGGGGCGATCAAACTGCGCAGGGCGAGCGCGAGCACCAGCGCGACCAGCACCGCGGCCACCGCCATCACCGTGAACGCCGGCGGTTCCCGCGACTGCAGGGGCCCGGCCGCCCCCAACGCGGTGACGAGCACCGCCGCCGCGGCGGTCCAGGCGCGCGGGCGGGCGGCGACGGCCCGGCCCAGACGGTCGAGGACCGTTCGCCGTCCCACGCGGCGCCGCCGGGGCCACCCGATCAGGCCGGGCAGCGCGGCCGTCAGGGACGGCACGAAGGCGAGGACGACCAGCATCTCCACCGCGGAGGTGAGGGCCAGAGCGGGGCCGAGGCCCGCGGGGAACGCGCCGAGCGGCAGCGCGGCGCAGGCGGCCATCCACGCCGCGCCCGAGGTCGCGACGACCCCGCCCACCTGCTCCAGGGCGGTGACGACCGCCTGCGCGGCGGGCTCCCCGGCGTTCCTGCGCTCCCGGAAGCGGTGGAGCAGCATCGCCGTGGACGCGAGCGTCGTGCCGTAGGCGAAGACCGCGGGCGCCTCGGGGAGGCCGAGGCCGGAGACCAGGGCGGTGGACAGGAGGTCCACGGCGACGGCGGCGGCCGCGGCCGTCAGCGCCGCGCCGGGGGACCGCAGCGCCACCGCCAGCGCGAGCGTCACCAGGACGGCGCCCACCGCTCCGGGGACGCCGGCCGGCAGCGGGCCGTACCCGTCCGGCAGCGTCCCGGGCCGGCCGGCGGCGACCGCGGCCAGCAGCGCGAGCCAGGCCGGGAGCAGCCACAGGACATGGCGGGTGGTGAGCCTGCCGATGACGTCCAGCATGGTCGGGGGTCCCGTCAGCCGTCGCGGCCGGAAGCCGCCTCCGCGTGATCGCGCCGTCCGCGATGGCCACGTGCGACGCCCGTGCGATCTACCACGATCCCCCTGACGATAGGCGCGTTCACCGCCCCTGCCATCGGACCATCGGCCGATCCAGGGCTCGTCCTTCCGCCGTAGGGGCCTGAGCAGGGGCTCGTCCCAGGGGAGGGGATATAGCGTGGGGCCATGACAGATGGCTTCGAGACTTTGGCGATCCACGCGGGCCAGGAGGCCGACCCCCACACCGGCGCGGTGGTCCCCCCTATCTACGCCGTTTCCACCTACAAGCAGGACGGCGTCGGCGGTCTCCGGGCCGGGTACGAGTACAGCCGCTCGGCCAACCCCACCAGGACCGCGCTGGAGGAGTGCCTGGCCGCGCTCGAAGGAGGGACGCGGGGCCTGGCGTTCGCCTCCGGCCTGGCGGCCGAGGACGCGGTGCTGCGCGCGGTCTGCGGGCCCGGCGACCACGTGATCATTCCGGGTGACGCCTACGGCGGCACCTACCGCCTGTTCGCCAAGGTGCTCGCGCGCTGGGGGCTGCTGTTCGACCCGGTCCCGCTCGGGGACCTGGACGCGGTGCGCGCGGCGGTGCGCCCGGAGACCAAGGTCATCTGGGTCGAGACCCCGACCAACCCGCTGCTCGGCGTCGCCGACATCGAGGCGCTGGCCGCCGTCGCCCACCAGGCGGGCGCGCTGCTGGTCGTGGACAACACCTTCGCCTCGCCGTACCTGCAGCAGCCTCTGGCGCTCGGCGCGGACGTGGTCGTCCACTCGACCACCAAGTACGTGGGCGGGCACTCCGACGTGGTCGGCGGCGCGCTGGTGGCCCGCGACCGCGAGCTCGGCGAGCTGCTGGCCTTCCACCAGAACGCCATGGGCGCCGTGGCCGGGCCGTTCGACGCGTGGCTGACGCTGCGCGGGATCAAGACGCTGGCCCTGCGCATGGAGCGCCACTGCGACAACGCCGAGCGGGTCGTCGAGCTGCTGCGCTCCCACCCCCGGGTCACCGAGGTCCTGTACCCGGGCCTGCCGGGGCACCCGGGGCACGAGGTGGCCGCCAAGCAGATGCGCCGGTTCGGCGGCATGGTGTCGTTCCGCGTGGCGGGCGGCGAGGAGGAGGCCGTGCGGCTGTGCGACCGCACCAGGATCTTCACGCTCGGCGAGTCGCTCGGCGGCGTCGAGTCGCTGATCGAGCACCCCGGGCGCATGACCCACGCGTCGGTGGCGGGCTCGGCCCTGGAGGTCCCCGCGGACCTGGTGCGCCTGTCGGTGGGCATCGAGACCGTGGACGACCTGCTGGCCGACCTGAGCCAGGCCCTCGGCTCCTAGCGGCTCACGGGTTGAACCAGACCATGAGCACGAGGACGACCAGCCAGATCAGCGCCGTGATGCCGGAGAGCATGGCGATGCGGCCGGTCTGCACCTTGGCGTCGTCCTCCTGACTCTCGTTCGACAGCACGCGGATGGCGGTGCGCTGGTCGCGGTCGATCATGACCAGCAGCACCGCCGCGACGATGAACAACGTCATCGAGACCGACAGATACGGCTTGCCGAGGTTGACACGCCCGAGGGCGATGCCGAACAGGAACACCCCGAGCGTCAGAATTCCGAAGATCCGCGTGGTGCGGTGCAAATGCCGCAGCACACCGACGTCACGCGCCCGGATGTACCGCGGGGTGAAACTGGTGGCGGCGGTCACCGGGCCGATCGCGAAGATCGCGAAACCGATGTGCAGCCAGAGCAGGACCTTGTCCGCAAACGACATGCGTTGACATTATCGTCTCGCCGATCAGCGGGGGAACGCCGCCGGCCGTGGACACGGACCGAAGCGGTCCGGCTCAGCGGCCGGGCGCGCCCGAGGAGCCGCTGGTGGCGGACTCGCCGGCGACGTCGTCGCCGGTGACCGGCGGCTTCGGGGGATGCGGCCGGTTGTTCACGGTGAGCTCGAACATCGTGATGGTGAGGATCATCACGAAGAGGAGAGCGACCGCCGCGAGCATGGCACCCTCCTTTCACGACGGACGGAAGCGGGCCTCCCGTCTCTGGGGCCGTCGCGGGCACTTACCCATCAATATCCTCCGCGCTTGCAATTCGATCGGCAAGCGATTAACGCGGGCACGCGGAATGGCGACATTTCAAGCGTGCCCACATCTTGGCCACGATAAGGCCATTTGTCGGCAAATCCAGGACGGGTCAGCGGGCGCGGCGGGACCGCAGGAAGTCGCTGACGACGTACTCGCCGAGGCTGTCGGCGCTGGGGGAGAAGACCCGGCCGCCGTTGCGCCGCGCGACCTCGTCCACGAAGTCCTTGAGGCGCTCGTCGGTGGCCAGCATGAACACGTTGATCGTCGCCCGGCGGCGGGTCATCTTGTCCACCTCGGCGAGCGTCAGCTCCAGCGTCTCGCGCGAGGGCGGCCACTCGAACCAGTAACGGCCGTTGCGCGTGAGGTGGGCCGTCGGCTCGCCGTCGGTGACGACGATCACCACGGGCTCGAAGTCCGGGTGCCGGTCCAGGTGGCGTCCGGCGATCAGCAGGGCGTGGTGCAGGTTGGTGCCCTGGACCATGTCCCACTCCAGGCTCGCCAGCTCCTCCGGCTGGAGCACCCGGGCGTAGTTGGAGAAGCCGATGATCTGCACGGCGTCCCCGGGGAACTTCGAGGAGACCAGCGCCTGCAGGGCCAGCGCGGTCTGCTTGGCCGGCGCCCAGGTCTGGCGCAGCGCCATCGAGTACGACAGGTCCACGAGCAGGCACACCGCCGCCGCGCTGCGGCGCTCGGTCTCCGCCACCTCGAAGTCGTCCACGGACAGCGACACCCGGCCGCCCGCGCCGCCGCGCCGCACGCCGTTGACGAGCGTGCGCACCACGTCGATGGGCTGCTCGTCGCCGAAGCGCCACGGCCGTGAGGAGCCGGTGAGCTCGCCCGCGGCGCCGGCGTCCCGCTGGTCGTGGTCGCCGCGCCGCCCGCCGTCCAGCGAGTCGAAGACGCGCCGCAGGGCGGTCTCGCCCAGCCTGCGGACGGCCTTGGGCGTGAGCTCCAGCTTGCCGCGCTGCCGGCGCAGGTAGCCCTGGCGCTCCAGCTCGCGCTCGATCTGCCGCAGGGCCTCCAGGTCGTCCACGGCGGAGCGGCCGAGCGCCCGGCGGATGGCGGCCTCGTCCACGTCGTCCAGGCGCGCGCCGGGGTAGTCCTGCTGCAGGGCGGACTCCAGCTCGTTGAGGTCGGCGAGCTCCTCCAGCACGGTCACCGCGTCGCCCATGCCGAGGCCCTGCTCGCCGTCCACCCGATCGGGCGTGTCCCAGGCCAGGTCGGGGCGGCGGGCGTAGAGCGAGCGGCTCAGGCGGGCCATCTGGTCGGCGAGGCCGGCGTCCTGGAGGGTCTGGTCGATCAGCGACTGGAGCTCGGCGCGCTGCTCGGGGCTCATGGAGGCGAGCATGCGCTGGGCGGCGGCGGCCCGGCGGGCGAGGACGTCGACCAGCTCATCGAGATTACGGGGGTTTTCCGGAAAGAAATCCCGATATTTCTCCATGAACTGCTCAAAGGCCTCCTGGGTGTGCTCGCCGCGGGCGTCCCGGTCCAGCATGTCGTTCAGATCCGACATCATCTCCCGGACGCGGTTCATCGCCTCCGGGTCCGGATCGGCCAGCGCCTCCCGCATGCCGCGGAACCGGCTGTCCAGCACCTCCCTGCGCAGCAGGTCGCGCAGTTCCTCGAACGTCCGCCGCGCCGCCGCCGAGCGCCACTCGTACGAACCGAGCCGCTGCACGGCGCTCGCGGCGTCGGACGGCACCGAGTCCAGCTCGGCCTCGCGCATCCGCGCCTCGTCGGAGGGGTCGGGGAACAGCTCGGCGCGCTCCTGCCCGATCGCCTTGTCCAGCAGCGCGCGGGCCCGGTCCAGCGTGCCGGAGAGGTTGCCGCGCTCGCTCAGCTCACGCCGGCGCCTGCGCACCTCGCGCAGCAGTTCGTCCAGCCCGCGCCGGTCCGGGGCGCCGGGCAGGCCGCGGCGCAGCAGGTCGCGTAGCGAGTCGGCGGGGGTGGAGCCCTGCAGGATCGCGTCGCCCATCTCGTCGAGCGCGGCGCGCACGTCGTACGGCGGGGCCAGTGGATCGGGACCGTCGTGGTACTCGCCGTATCGGTATCCACTCATCTTTTGGCAGCCTAATCGTGACGGGTCCGAGGTGCGGCGGACGGCCGGATCATGGACGCCCCGCGCGGACGGCCGTCCGGCCGCCCGCGCGGGCGCGTGGTCTCAGGTGCGATAGACGGCTCCGCCGTCCACCTCGTCCTTGGACAGGCGCCGCAGGAGGTACAGGCCCTCCAGCGCGAACTCCAGCGCCGCGGCCGCGTGCCCGGGGGACTCGTCGCCCTCGCCCATGCCCACGGCCGACATGATCTTCGCCAGGCCGTTGACGGGACCGATGCGCTGGAGCAGGTCGGTCGCGGTGGTCAGCTCGCCGGACTCGATCTGCGCGCCCTCGCTGAACTTGTCCAGCAGCGCCGACAGGTCCATGCCGCCGAGCGTGCCGCGGAAGGTCTCGGCGGTCGCGCGGCGCAGCAGGTGGGCGAGCACCTCGACCTCGCGGCCCTCCTCGCTCACCTCGAACTCGACCTTGCCGCGCAGCGTGGGCACGACCCCGGGAAGGTCGCACACCCGGGTCACCGGCCGCTCCTCGCCGGTGATCGCGGCGCGCCGCACCGCCGAGGCGGCGGCGGTCTCGGCCGCGGCGATGGCGAAACGGGCCGAGACGCCCGAGCGCGAGTCCACCGCGGTCGACTCGCGGACCAGGCGGGTGAACCGGGCGAGGATCTCGACGACGTGGTCGGGCAGCTCCGCGCTCAGCCCCGTGCCGTCCGCGCCGTTCGCGTCCTGGATCTTCCAGTTGAGCTCCGCCTCCTGGCGGATGAGCGCGAGCTCGTCCTCCAGCGACAGCGGGTAGTGGGTGCGGATCTCGGCGCCGAAGCGGTCCTTCAGCGGCGTGATGATGCGGCCGCGGTTGGTGTAGTCCTCGGGGTTGGCGCTGGCGATCAGCAGCAGGTCCAGGGGAAGGCGCAGGTTGTAGCCGCGGACCTGGACGTCCCGCTCCTCCAGCACGTTGAGCAGGGAGACCTGGATGCGCTCGGCGAGGTCGGGCAGCTCGTTGACCGAGAACACGCCGCGGTTGGTGCGCGGCACGAGGCCGTAGTGCACGGTCTCGGGGTCCCCGAGCGTGCGGCCTTCCGCGATCTTGATGGGGTCGACGTCGCCGATCAGGTCGCCGACCGAGGTGTCGGGCGTGGCCAGCTTCTCGCCGTAACGGTCCTCGCGGTGCTTCCAGGCGATCGGGAGGTCGTCGCCCAGTTCACCCGCGAGCCGGCGGCAGCGCACGCAGGCGGGGGCGTACGGATGGTCGTTGATCTCGCATCCCTCGACGACCGGGGTCCACGTGTCGAGCAGGCCGGTGATCGTGCGGATCAGGCGCGTCTTGCCCTGGCCGCGCTCGCCGAGCAGCACCAGGTCGTGTCCCGCCAGCAGCGCCCGCTCCAGGTGGGGCAGCACGGTCTCGTCGAATCCGACGATGCCCGGGAATCTCGGCTCGCCCGCGCGTAGTCTGGCGAGCAGGTTCTCGCGGATCTCCGCCTTGACCGTGCGATAGGTGTGTCCACTCTCGCGCAGCTCACGGAGAGTGCGGGCCTGTGGGGTTTCACTTCGCGGTGTGGGCGATTCATGCACGGGAACGAGACTACGTCGCGGGGGAAGCTTGTGGCAGCTTATACACATTTCGGATCTTGACCATTGTGTGACGCTACGCGCGCGTTGTTACTCCCGTAGTGGGGAGAATCCGGCCAAGAGGGTCAAACTCGTAGCGACACACTACGACTCGCACAGAAGGGGAGGCGAGGCGTGTGGCAGTGCTGACGAGCCGGTTCGCGGACGGTCTCGCCGTGGACTCCGACCTGGTGGTGGCGGCGGAACGCGCCGTGCGCCAGGCGCTCTCCGGCCTGTCGGGTCCCCCCGACCTGGTGTGCTTCTTCATCTGCGGGGAGGACCCCGAGGAGGTCACCCGCGCGGGCCTGCGCGCCATGCGCATGGCGCCCGGAGCCGAGGTCATCGGCTGCAGCGCGACCGGCGTCATCGGCGACAGCCAGGGCGTCGAGCACACGTCCGCCGTCAGCGCCTGGGCCGCCAGCCTGGACGGCGGCCGCGCGACCACCTTCGTGCTGGAGACGCTCCGCATGGAGGACCGGTTCGTGATCATCGGCCTCCCCGACCGCGACCCCGACGACCAGGTGGCCGTCCTGCTCGCCGACCCGTACAGCTTCCCCACCGACGCCTTCGTCGAGCACTCCTCCGACGTGCTCGGCGACCTTCCGCTGGTCGGCGGCCTGGCCAACGGCATGCGCGGCCAGGGGTCCGTCCGCCTGTTCGCCCGCGGCGAGATGTACAGCGAAGGGGCGATCGGCGTCATGCTGAGCGGCCCCGTCAACGTGAGCACCGTGGTCAGCCAGGGCTGCCGCCCCATCGGCCCCACCATGGTCGTCACGCGCTCCGAGGACAACCTGCTGCTGGAGCTCGCGGGCCAGCCCGCGCTCGCCCGGCTGGAGGACATCGTCAGCGGCCTCGACGAGGACGACCGCGAGCTGGTGGCCTCCGGCCTGCAGATCGGCATCGCGATGGACGAGTACGCCGAGAGCCACGAGCGGGGCGACTTCCTCATCCGCGGCATCCTCGGCATCGACCCCGAGCGCGAGGCCGTGGCCGTCGGGGACGTCCTCGACGTCGGCCAGAGCGTCCGCTTCCAGGTCCGCGACGCCGCCGCGGCCGACGAGGACCTGTACGAGCTGCTCGACGCGCACGCCGAGGAGCGCGGGCGCATCGACGGCGCGCTGCTGTTCTCGTGCAACGGCAGAGGCTCGGCGATGTTCGGCAGCCCCGACCACGACGCGCTCGCCCTGCACGACACGCTCGGGCCGATCGGCATGGCCGGGTTCTTCGCCGCCGGCGAGGTCGGCCCGGTCGCCGGCCACAACCACGTGCACGGCTTCTCGGCCTCGATCCTGGTGTTCTCCAGCGCCTCCGGCCGCCCCGCCGGCGGCGAACGCGCCGCGCGCAGGGTCTGACCTGACGCGCGTGGCCGGCAGGGGCCGGTGTCCCGCGCGGTCGCCGGTCGGGCACGCGCTGGGCGGCGGGCCCGGTGACCGCGACCACGGCGGCGTGTGATCCTGGTACATCCCGGCCCAGGGGCGGTCGTGGTGGACGAAGGCGGTGGGCGGCGTGGCGTCGCGTGAATCCGGTGCGGTGCTGGCGATCGACATCGGCGGCACCAAGTTCGCCGCGGGCCTGGTCGGCGCGGACGGCGAGATCATCGTGGCCCGCCGCGTCGCGACCCCGCCGGGCGGCGACGCCGAGACGCTGTGGACGGCCCTGACCGGGCTGGTGGACACGGTCGTGCGCGAGGCGGACGAGCCGGTGACCGGTGTGGGCGTCGGCTGCGGCGGGCCGATGACCTGGCCGGACGGCGAGGTGTCCCCCCTCAACATGCCCGGGTGGCGCGGCTTCCCGCTGCGCGAACGGCTCGCCGGGCGCTTTCCGGGGGTGCCGGTGCGCGTCCACAACGACGCGGTGTGCGTGGCGGTCGCGGAACACTGGCGCGGGGCCGGGCGGGGCAGCGCCGACATGCTCGGCATGGTGGTCTCCACCGGCGTCGGCGGCGGCCTGGTCCTGGGCGGCCGCCTGATCGACGGCGGCACGGGCAACGCCGGCCACATCGGCCATGTCGTGGTGGACCCGGAGGGCCCCGCCTGCGAGTGCGGCGGCCGCGGCTGCCTGGAGGCCATCGCCCGCGGCCCCGGCCTCGCCGCCTGGGCCCTCGCCCAGGGCTGGCTCCCCGGCCACACCCAGCCCCACGGCCCGGCCGCCGCTGTCCCGGGCGGCGCCGGTGTCCAACGGCCGGAAGCGCCTGGCGAGGACCTTCTGCGGTCCGGGGTGCCAGGTGAGGACGTTCTGCGCTCCGGAATGCCTGGTGAGGACGTTCTGCGGTCCGGGGCGCTGGATGAGGACGTTCTGCGGTCCGGGGTGCCGGGGGAGGACGTCGAGGGGGCCGGGGTGGTCTCCTCGCGCCCAGAGGGCGACCGGGGATCCGAGGTGCTGTACGTGGAGGCCGAGCGGGCGAGCGGGCGCAGGCTGGCCGAGGACGCGGCGGCGGGGGACCCGGTCGCACGGGCCGCCTTCGCCCGCGCCGGCCGGGCGCTGGGCATCGCCATCGCCTCGGCGACTCACCTGTGCGACCTGGACGTGGTCACCATCGGCGGCGGCCTCTCCCAGGCGGGCCCGCTGCTCTTCGACCCTCTGGAGCGCGCCCTGCGCGAGCACGCGCGCCTGGCCTTCGCCGCCCGCGTCCGCGTCGTCCCCGCCGCCCTCGGCCAGGACGCCGGCCTGATCGGCGCCGCCGCCCTGATCCTGGCCGAAGACCACTACTGGACCGCCCCGAACCTGGGCTGACCTCCGCCGACGCCCCGGCGTTCTCGGATCGCCGGCGGCCGGCCAGGTTCTCGTGCACGGCGGGGGGCGAGCCGTCCGGGCCGGAGAGAGACGGCATCCTCCCGGCGGTTCAGGTTCCCGGGGTCGTTCGGTACCGCTTCGGTACAGGACGGCGAGCCGTTCGGTGCAGCGGGGCAGGTCATTCGGTATGGACCGACAAGCTGTCCCTTTGGGGCTGGGAAGAGTTCACCGGAGCTTTAGCGATCTTTGCCTTGGTTTGACCCTTTTCCGCGGCGATCCTGACGGGTGTCGGTCACTCTCGGGCTGACAACCCACGGATCCCCGCATGGAGGCCTCGTGCACACCCCGCGAAACGCCCGCCCGTACTGGCCCGTACGGCTCCTCGTCGTGCTCGCCGCGCTCATCTCCATGGTCGCCCTGGTCGGTGTCACGCCCGCCGGCGCGTCCGTGTACGGCTCCTGCACCATCGCCCGGTGCGACGACGCCCGTTACGCCCGTTCCGTCTGGGCGGGCAAGGGCTTCCCCACCTCGGCCGGCTGGTACTCCTGGCCGGACGGCAAGTACAACTACACCGGCGGGCAGTTCTACAACCGGGAGGGCCAGCTTCCCAGCGGAGCCACCTACAACGAGTACGACGTGTACTCTCGGGCGCGCGGCGCCTCCCGTGACGCGTACCGCATCGTCGTCAACCGCAGCACCGGCGCCACCTGGTTCTCGCCGAACCACTACACCGACTTCTACCGCCTCTAGGGGACGGCTCCCCGCGACGGAAGCCCGCGGGGACGTCGCCGCCTCAGGACCCCGAAGGAATCGCGTATGCCCTCGCGCCCGCTGCCGCACTGGCTGACGGTCTCCACCGACCCCGTCCCCGTGGTCGCCGACGGGCGCGCCTGCGAGACCCGCGCCGCCTTCTTCACGGAGGTGGCGCGGGTCCTCCGCCTTCCCGGCCATTTCGGCCACAACTGGGACGCCCTCACCGACTGCCTGCGCGACGCCACCGCCGCGGGCAAGGTCACCCTCGTCGTCGAGCACGCCGAGAGCCTCCTCGCCGCCGAGCCGCCCGAGCAGTTCGCCGTCTTCCTGGACGTCATGGCCACCGCCGCCCCCGACGGCCTGAGCCTCACCCTCTGCACCGTCCCACCCCACGAGCCCGCCCTTCTCGACCGCATCGCCACCGCCCGCTCCTGATCCCACGCCCCTCGCCGTCCAGGACGGCCCGGCGGCGTTCGTAACGGTTCGCGGCCCTTCGTCCAAGCAGGGATGTACAGACGGACGACGAAGGGAGCGAGGCCGGTGCGCCTGAAACGACCGGGGCCGGCGGGGTTACCCGGTGATCCGGAGGCGTTCGAAGCCTTCTACCGGCGCCACCTCGACGAGGTGACCCGATTCCTGGCCCGCCGCGTCGACGACCCCCACATGGTCGCGGACCTCGTCGCGGAGGTCTTCATGGCCGTGATCGATTCGGCGCACACCTACCGTCCCGCCCTCGGCAGCGAGACCGCCTGGTTGTACGGCGTGGCGCGCAACATCCTGCTGGCCGAGCGGCGCCGTGCCGCGCGGGAACTGCGCGCCGGAAGCCGTATCGCCGGCCGCAGGCTGCTCGACGCCGACGACGTCGCGCGCCTGGAGGAGCGGATCGACGCCGAGAGCTCCGCGCGCGAGGCGCTCCTGGCCATGCGCGAGCTGCCGGACGGCGAGCGCGCGGTGCTGGAGCTCGTCGTGGCCGACCAGCTCACCCTCCCCGAGGCCGCCGCCGCGCTCGGCATCCGGCAGGGCACCGCCCGCGTACGGCTCCACCGGGCCAGGCGCTCGCTGCGGCGGGTCCCCGGCGTCGTGCCGCCCCTCTTGATGGAAGGACAGCCATGAACGGCACATTCGACGAAAAGCTGCTCGGCGAGCTCAAGGCGTACATGGCGGAGCGCCAGGCCGCGGGACGCGCTCCCCGCAGGACGGGCCGCAGGCTGGTGATGGCCGTGGGCGCCGTCGGAGTCGCCGCCGCGGCGGCGGTGACCATCCCCATGGTCACCGGCTCGGCGACGCCCGCCTACGCCGTGACCAAGAACCCCGACGGCTCGGTGACGCTGACCATCCGCGAGTTCCGCGACCCGGACGCCGTGGAGAGAAGCCTGGCGGCCGTGGGCGTGCCCGCCGACATCGCGTACATGCCGCTCGGCAAGTGGTGTGACCGCAACCGTTACCGGCCCCTGCCGGAGGACGTGGCGGCCATCCCGACCGAGGAGGAGGCGAAGAGCGACGACCCACAGATCGGGCCACGACTCCGCAAGAGGATGGAGAACTCCCCATCGAAGAAGGCGATGCGGCTGAAGTACGGCATCACGATCTATCCGCGGTACATCCGGCCAGGCCAGACACTGGTGATCGACATCGCCGAGAACGACAGGCGGGCCGCCGATGAGCCGGGCGTCATCATGAAACTCAGAGGCGGCCTCACCGAGGGGCCCGTCCAGCCGTGTCGGCTGGTCGACGACGTTGACGCCTTCGAGGTCGGCGACGCCACACCCCCTCCCGGCGAGTGACACCGCCCGTCTCCTGTCTGTGACTGAGCCCGTCTTCCGCTCCTGACGCGGATTCCCGCCGCCTCGTGACGACGTCCTAGACGAGAGCCGTAACGCCGTCCTTTCCGCGTGCTTGGACACCCCATTGGCGGACATGATTCTCGATGGTGGGCCGGTAGCGTGCGCGTACCGGGATGAGTGGGAGACTGCGGGCATGGCACGCCCTGAGGTGACCTACGACGACGTGGTCGCCGCCCGCGAACTGCTGGACGGTGTGATCGTCCCGACGCCGCTGCTGCATTCCCGGGTCCTCTCGGAGATGGTCGGCGGGCCGGTGTACCTCAAGTGCGAGAACCTGCAACGGGCGGGCTCGTTCAAGGTGCGCGGGGCCTATGTCCGCATCGCCCGGCTGTCCGAGGAGGAGCGGGCGCGGGGCGTGGTGGCCGCGAGCGCGGGCAACCACGCCCAGGGGGTCGCGCTGGCGTCGGGGCTGCTCGGCTGCAAGGCGACGGTGTTCATGCCGCACGGCGCGCCGCTGCCGAAGGTCGAGGCCACGCGCTCCTACGGCGCGGATGTGATCTTCGCGGGCACCGTCGTGGACGAGGCGCTGGCCGCCGCGCGCGAGTACGCCGAAGAGACCGGGGCCGTCTTCATCCACCCCTTCGACCATCCCGACATCGTCGCGGGTCAGGGCACGGTCGGCCTGGAGATCGTCGAACAGCTTCCCGAGGTCGGGACGATCACCGCGGCCGTGGGCGGCGGCGGGCTCGCGGCGGGGGTCGCGCTCGCGGTCAAGTCGATGCGCCCCGGCGTCAAGATCGTCGGGGTGCAGGCCGAGCGCGCCGCCGCCTACCCGGCCTCGCTCGCCGCCGGGCACCCCGTCGCGGTGGACCCCGCGTCCACGATGGCGGACGGCATCGCGGTCGGCCGCCCCGGCGACATCACCTTCGAAATGATCCACTACCTGGTCGACAGCGTGGTCACGGTCTCGGAGGAGACGCTGTCCCGGGCGCTGCTGCTCTGCCTGGAGCGCACGAAGCTCGTGGTCGAGCCCGCGGGCGTGGCCGGGGTGGCGGCGCTGCTGGAGCTGCCCCGGGCCTTCGAGCCTCCCGTGGTCGCCATCCTCTCCGGCGGCAACATCGACCCGCTCCTGCTGTCGCGGGTGCTGCGCCACGGCCTTTCGGTCGCCGGCCGTTACCTGGCCTTCAGGATCCGCCTCCCCGACCACCCCGGCGCCCTGGCCACCCTGCTCGCCCGCCTCGCCGACCTGGGGGCCAACGTCCTGGACGTCGGCCACGAACGCGTCAACCCCCGCCTCCACCTCGACGAGGCCGAAGTCCTCCTCCACCTGGAAACCCGCGGCCCCATCCACTGCGACGAGGTCCTCACCGGCCTCCGCCGCTTCGGCTACAAACTCATCTTCACCTGAACAAAGCCGCTCCGGAGTCGATATACAGGGCGATATGGAGTGAATGCCGGTCAGGTGGCCCTTACTGATATTCCATTGCCGTCCTGGCGTATCGCTCGACCGCATGGCCGTCAGGTCGCGATGAAGTTACCCTGTGAGAGCAGCCTGACCTACCGGCATGAGAAGCCAGAGGCCACGTGAGTATTGATCAGCGCATTACCGGCCTTTCCGGTCGACTGAGTGGCCTGGACGACAGGTGGCGCGCTGCGTTTCACGCTGTGCCGCGTCACCTGTTCATTCCCGAAAGGGCCTGGTATCACTCACCTGACGGCCCTGACCATCTCATCGACAGGAGTGTCGATCCTGACGCGTGGATGGACGCCGTCTATTCCGACGCGCCGATCGTCACGCAACTCGACGACGGTGCGACCGATATAGCGGAAGGCAAAGGTGCCTTCACCTCGTCATCGTCCATGCCCAGTGCCGTCGCGGCGACCTTGCGACCGCTCGACCCGTACGACGGCGACGAGGTACTGGAGATCGGCACGGGCACGGGCTGGACGGCGGGACTGCTGGCGCATCGTCTCGGGGACGAGCACGTGACGAGCATCGAAATCGACCCGGCCGTGCACGCCGTGGCCGCCGAGAACCTGCGAAGGTCCGGGCACTCGCCCAGGCTGGTGCTGGGGGACGGAGCCGTCGGGTACGCCGACGGTGCGCCCTACGACCGGGTACACGTGACCTGTGGTGTTTCCGAAGTGCCCTACCCGTGGATTGAGCAGGCTCGTCCCGGCGGGGCGATCGTGCTGCCTTGGACGCCTCGCCGGCAAGGCGGATACCTGACCGTGCTCACCGTGGTCGGAGACGGTACGGCGGTGGGCAGGTTCCACGGGGGCGTCGGCTTCATGCCGCTACGGTCGCAGAGGTGGGCCCGTCCCCAGCTTGAAGGCGACCATCGCAGATCATCGACCTCCCTCGATCCGCGCCGGGTGGTGAGGTCCTCGACCGGAGCCGACATCGCCGTGGCGGGCCTGCTGCCGGATGTGTACGTCACGCACGCGGACCAGGAGGACGGCGGATTCCACCTCTCCTTATGGTCGGACCGGTCTGACGCCCAGGTTCACTACGCGCCCGACCACAAGCGCGTCGCAGTCCTCCAGAGAGGACCTCGCGATCTCTGGGACGAGGTCGAGGCCGCCTATCTGCGGTGGGTCTCCTGGGGCACCCCCTCCAAGGAACGCTTCGGAATGACCGTCACCCCCCAAGGCCAGCACATTTGGCTGGACAGCCCCCAAAACCCGCTCGGATAGGCACACGGAGAGCCCGAGAATCGGGGCGGCTCCGCCCGGTAATGGTCCCTCGCTCTGCTCGGGGCTGTTTTCTGGGGCCTCCGGCCCGATGGGCCTCGCCTTCGGGCTCGGACTGTGTTTCCCAGGGGCCTGGCGGTCCTTCACAGCCTCGCGTCCTTCGGAGAGAACACGCGGCAGACCGGGCGAACGCCGGGATACCAAGAGCGACCCGCGGAACTCGCATTGATCACCGACAAGCAGTGGCTGGGGTGAGTTTCCCCCACCCGTGCCGCACCGTCGTGGTCGCCCACCGTGAGCCCACCCATCAACGCTCGGCCCGCCGCCCAGGTGGTGCACCCCGTCATCTGAACCCGTCGGTTTTCAGGCCCCTGATGAAGTGCTGCCACGCCTCGCCGGACGAACGCAGGAACGCTGCGCCAGGCTTCTTCGAGTCCCGAATGATCTTCGGCAACTAGTGGCTGGGGTGAGTTGCCCCACCCGTGCCGCTCCGTCGTGGTCGTTCGCCGTGAGCCCACCCATCAACGCTCGGCCCGCCGCCCAGGTGGTGCACCCCGTCATCTGAACCCGTCGGTTTTCAGGCCCCTGATGAAGTGCTGCCACGCCTCGCCGGACGAACGCAGGAACGCTGCGCCAGGCTTCTTCGAGTCGCGAATGGCTCTGCCCCTGTCGGGGAGGATGGCGACTTCCACGCAGTTGTCGTTTGAGGTGCTGCGAATACTCTTACGCCAGGTGAGTGGGGCGCTGCGATCCACGTTACAGGCCTCTATTCGTGCTGGAGTTTTCCATGAAGTTCCAACAGGTGCCGCACCGATTCATCGGGAGACATCGCCGACGCCTGCGCCTGGCTGTAGGTGAGGGTGAAGCGCCGGATCTCCTCGGGAGTCTCCAGCCAGAGACTGTCGGTGAGCGTTGACAGGTGGACAAGGCTCGGGTCGTCGGGGGACGGAAAGTCCAGAATAACGAATGGTCCGTCCAAGGCCGGATGTGCGCCCACGGAGTTCGGGAGAACCTGGACAGTGATGTGCGGCTGACCGGCCATCTCCACCAGGTGTTTCATCTGGTCTCGCATGACAGCCGGGCCGCCGATGTTTTTCAGGAGAGCCGCTTCGTCGATCACCGCGACAAGTGTGGGCGGGTTCCGGCGGCTGAGGATCTCCTGGCGCGCGAGCCTGGCTTCGACGTGCCGCTCGAACAGGGACTCGTTGAGCACCTGTCCGCCACGGAACACGGCGACCATGTAGGCGGCGGTCTGCAGCAGACCCGGTACGACTACGGCCTCGTAGGTTCGGATCATTGAGGCGCCCGCCTCGAAGTCGGGCAGCGAACTCCGGAAGACGTCTTGGTAGTCGGCCCACCAGCCGCGCTGCCGCGATTCTCTCGCCAGCGTTATCAGGGCTTCCCGTCGGCGCTCGTCCGTTACTCCGTAGAGGTCGAGCAACCCTCGGATGTCGTGCGGGGCCGGGCGCTTCCACTCGTCACGCTCCATCCTCGTGATCTTGGACGGATCCCAGTCCAATCTCTTGGCTGCTTCTGCCGCGGTCAGTCCTGCTTCGAGGCGCAGTTGGCGGAGGGCGGCGGATAGGCGTCGTCGCTTGACGGTCGGGCTGCTTGTCATCGCTCTCCCTGTATCGACACGTATTAACAGATCCGCGCCAAACGACTCAAAGTGCGTAAGTCAACTTACGTCTTGCAACTTGAGTCCTGGGCCATCACTATAGTCACACGGATCGTCGCCCACAGTAACGACAAAGGGGTGGCAAGAGACGGGGCTCGCCACGGCGGTGCAGGCCGGGCGAGCCCCTTGAATCGGACAACGGAGGTCCGAATCCATGCGCGACTCTAGTAGCGCCCGAGGGATCATCCGAACGTGCCGGCGCGCCGACCGGCGCCCTTGGCCGCACGGCCGGAGACCACACCGGCAGACGGCAGCCGTATGAGCAGGCCTGGCCACGGGACACGAACGGAAGGGCGTCATCGCCGGGGAAAGGCTGCGGAGAGGGTCGTCCCGCGACGATGGGACGCTGCCGAGCGGGCCGCTGCTCGGCGGTTCGACCAGATGGAGCCCGCGTGGTGCGTCATGTACGGCGTGGGCAGTAGACGGTTCTACGCCATCGCCACGTGGCACGTGCTGCGACCGCTCATCGTTCAGGCGCGTGCCGTCGAGGAACTGCGCACGCTGATGCGGGAGGCCGAGCGGGCCGCGGCTTCCCCGCCGGTGGTGCCGTCCTTCGTACCTTCTCAGACGTCTGTCACGGCGCGGCGTACCCCGCCATCCCTTCCAGGAGCACCTATGCCCGCTACGCCGGACGGCTTGCGTACCGTCTGCTGGGATCTTCCCGACGATCTTTCAGTGATCGGCGAGGCTCGCCGACTCGTGGGGCGCACCCTGGCGGCCTGGCGACTCGGGCACCTCACGGACGACGTGATCCTCGTCGTCGACGAGATCTTGGCGAATGCCGTGACCCACGGCGAGCCGCCGATCAGGCTCTCTCTCTGGGGCACCTCGGCGGAGCTGTGCGTCCGTGTCACCGATCACGGTTCTGATCTGCCCCGTCACCTTGATCTCGGGGTCGATGCCGTGCACGGCCGTGGGCTGATCATCGTCGCCGCCGTGGCCGACGAGCATGGTGTCACCCCGCTGGCGGATGGTCCCGGCAAGAGCGTCTGGGCTCGATGGCGGCAGATCACACGAACCGTGGGCGAGTCCCACGCGGCCCCGGCCACGCGTACGGTCGAGGCGCCGTCTGCGGACAATGTCTGACGCGCTGTTGTTCTCACTGAACAGGGCGAGGAGAACGGGTCAGGGGCCTGACCCGCACGATGGTCAGGCCCCCGGGTGGTCCGCTCGCACGATCCCCGCCCGGTGAGGCACCTCGATCCGGTACGGCGTCCGCGACACCCTAGGACACGGCTCAGCCGCCGTTGCTCAGGCAGAACCAGCCGTTCTGGACCCAGCCGTCGGCGTTCACGTAGCCGTAGGCGTGGCCGCGGACCCATTCCGGGCCGAGGAGGTCGTGGCCGGAGTCGTAGATGGTGAACGACTGGGCGGGGCCGGACTGCGGGCCGTACAAGGTTCCGATCACCCGGCCGCCGGGAGCGTCCCGGACGGTGAGGGTCTCGGCGCACACGGTCCAGCGCTTGCCCTGGTCGTCGCCGTTGGCGTACAGCAGGGGGCCGCCCGCGTGGGCCGCGACGGCGGTGCCCGCCAGGACGGCGGCGGTGACGGCGATGCCGAGGCCGGCACGCGCGACGGTCTTGCGCACAGCCATTCGCACGGACATGGAGAGAACCTTTCTCGTGGACTTCGCCCGGGGTGGGCGGTTCGGACGGAAGAATCTTGTTGCCCGATGCGTCTGGTGGGCCAGCGGTGGCGGGACAATGCCCAAGAATGCGAATCGCAGGCTTCTCACCAGCGATGATGCGAGGGGAGATGCCAAGCGATGCGTGACCGGCGGGGCGAGGCGGAGCGGCGGCCGGCGATGGCGGAGCTCGCCGCGATCATCGCGGATCTGCTCGACCAGGTCGGCGGGGAGCCCGCGGAGCAGGCGGCCAGGCTCGGCGTCGACGTCGCCACGGTGTACCGGTGGCGCAAGGGGGCGAGGCGTCCGCAGCGGCAGCCGTTCGAGACGCTGCTCCGGGTGGCGGAGGTCCCACCCCGGCAGAGGGAGCTGTACCTCAGGAAGTGGGAGCTGGCCGGGCAGAGCGCTCGTGCTTCCGCTGCCGCGAAGCGCTCCTCTGGATCCTCGGGTGAGGACGGCCCGGCGACGTCACCCTCAGCCCGGTCGGTCGTGTCGGCCTCTGGGGAACGTCCTCAGCCGGTGACCGTGACGTTGCCGGTCGCCCCGGCCGCTCCGGGGACGGCCGCGCCCGAGCCATCGCCGGCGTCCGCGTCCGAGGCGACGCCGATGCCTGCGACCGAGGCGCGCTCGGTGCTCGTGGCGGAGTCGTCCGCTGCGCCCCGGGTCGCCAGGCGTTTCAGGAAGGTTCTTCCGATCGCTGTCGCCGTCGTCGTGGTGCTGGCGGCCGGGGTCGTGTGGCTGGTGGTTCCGGACGCGGTGGACAGGGCCGGTCTGAGGGATCAGGTGCGGGAGCGATTAGGGGAGAGCGCCGACATTCAGCCCACCCTGCGCTACGAGGACCCGGGGTTCGAGCTGCTCCTGCCGTCGGGGGCGCGGTTCACCGCCGAGCAGGAGAGCGTCTTGCGGCGCTGGACGCAGGAGGATCTCGGCCGGGATCGGATCGGCCTCGGGCCGCTGGTCGACGGGCTGCGCGCGGGCGGCGCGGCGACCCCGGTGGCGCTCAACCTGGTGCTGACCCTGAAGAGCCGGCGGGACCAGGTCATCCACGTGGACGACGTGCGGCCGGTGGACGTCCGGCGCGCGGCCCCGTACGCGGGCACGTTCCTGTTCGTCCCCCCGCAGGGGCCCGGGGAGACGGTCAAGATGATGTTCGACTTCGACGACGTGGACCCGCGGGCCCGGCTGGCGCGGCCGGTCGACGCCGACACCGCGTACGAGCCCGGCGGGCCGTTCTTCGCGGAGAAGACGTTGACGATCGACGGCGGCGCCGAGGAGGTGCTGTCGCTCAAGTCGGTCACCACGCGGGACGCCGTCACCTTCCGGGTGCGGATCGACTACCGCGTCGGGGACGGCCCTGTGGAGCATCTCGTGATCGACGACAGGGGCCGTCCCTTCGCGCTCTCTCCGGTGAGCTGCCTGGACCGCACGCGTGGTGACGTGATGGGTCACGCCAGGTACGAGCGGGTCTGGGCGATGAAGGGGTTCCGGAGCATCGAGCCGGTGAAGGACCCGCGGCGCTTCGAGGTGGGGCCCCCGTACTGCTGACCGGCCTGGGAAACGTCACCCCCCGGCCTCACCGCAGCGTCGGGCGTTCGGGCTTGTAGAGCCAGGCGTTGAAGAGGTCGTGGAGGTTCTGGCCGGACTTCGACTCGGCGAGCTTGATGAAGTCGTCGGTGGTGACGGTGCCGTATTTGTGCTGGGACGTCCAGGTGCGGATGAGGTCGAAGAAGGTCTTGTCGCCGATGCGGTCGCGGAGGACCTGGAGGGTCATGGCGCCGCGGGTGTAGACCGAGGTGTTGAAGAGGTCGTCCCGTTGGGCGATGCCGGGCGGGTAACGCCACATCGGGGCGTTCCTGGCGGCGTAGTAGTCCTCGAAGGTCTTGGCGGCGGCGGGGCCGCCGTTCTGCTCGGTCCAGAGCCACTCGGCGTAGGTGGCGAAGCCCTCGTTGAGCCAGAGGTCCTTCCAGCGGGCGATGCTGAGGCTGTCGCCGAACCACTGGTGGGCCAGCTCGTGGGCGATGATGCTCTGGTCGGGGTCGAAGCCGCCGTACATGGGCTTGGTCTGGTTCTCCAGGGCGTAGCCGGAGGAGAAGTCGTCGATGACGCCGCCGGTGGAGGAGAACGGGTACGGCCCGAAGACCGTGGACCAGTGGTCGGTGACCCTGGCCGAGGTGGTGTAGAGGAAGTCGAGCTGCCTGCGGAAGGCGGGGTCGGTCGCGGCGTACACCGGGATGCCCCCAGCGGTCCTGCCGGTCTTGACGTCGAACCTGCCGAGGGTGATCGTCGCGAGGTAGGTGGCCATGGGGTGGGACTCGCGCCACGAGAAGGTGGTGGTGGGCCCGCCGTTGACCGGGGCGGCGCGCAGCTCGCCGTTGGCGATGACCGTGAGCCCCGTGGGGACGGTGACGTCGAAGTCGAACGTCGCCTTGTCGGCCGGGTGGTCGTTGCACGGGAACCAGGTCTTGGCGCCGTTCGGCTCGCTGGTGACGAACGCGCCGTCCCGGGTGGGGATGAACCCGTACGTCCCGAGGTTGGAGGAGTTGCGCACCGGGTCGGGCCTGCCGCCGTAGTCCACCGCGACCTGGAACGCCGCACCGTTCTTGATCGCCGTGGCGGGGCTGACGGACAGCTCGTCGCCGTCGCGGGCGAAGGCGGCCTGCCTGCCGTCGACGGTCACGCGGCGCACGGTGAAGCCGTGCAGGTCGAGGTTGAACCGCGTGAGGTCCTGGACGGCCTTGGCCGTGACGTTCGCCACGCCGGAGAGGTTCTTGGTGGGCGGGTCGTAGGCCAGCTTGAGCCCGTAGTGGGCGACGTCGTAGCCGCCGTTGCCGTCCTTGGGGAAGTCGGGGTCGCCGATGCCCGCCGCGCCGATCGTGTCGCCGGCGCCGGTGGCGGCCCGCGTGCCGCTCGCGGCAGGGGCCGCCGAGGGCATCGTGGCGCCGTCGGAAGGGGCACAGGCGCCCGCTCCGATCACGGCGGCGGACAGCACGGCCGTGGTGAGCCTCATGGGCCGCTTGAGCTGCATGTCCCGCAGCCTACGCGAGAAAGCGCAGGTCATCAGGCATCTACGACGATGGTAGAGGCTGCTTTGTCATGCAAAGCATGCTTCTTTCCATCGAAGAGAATCCACAAAAGGTCCAGTAGACCGAGGCAACACACCGCGCTGAAGATGCCGTACACCGCCTCGCGGACGGCGGCCTGTCCGGGGGTGACCGGCTCCTGTGTCGGGTCCTGGACGACCCGCAGGCGCATGAGCCTCTTGCCGAGGGTCTGCCCGCGCCAGAACGCGGTCAGCAGCCAGAAGTAGAGGAACCAGATCAGCGCGATCAGCAGCCCGTTCCTGGTGTGCACGGCGGCCAGGGCGCCGCGGGGGGTGCGTTCGATCGCGGTGGTGGAGAACGGCGAGGTCAGCAGGCCGACGATGACCAGATCGAGCACCCCGGCCACCAGGCGCCGCCCCCGGCCGCCGAGCGGCGCCGCCCTGCGGCCGTACGGCGGGTCGTCCCTGCCGTAACCGTACGGCGGGGTGTGGCCGCCGTACGGTGGATCATCCGATTCCCCGTACGGCGGCCCGGTCCCGGCTGCCTCCATGAGGCGGTGATCACCAGTGGGCGCTCACCGCAAAGCCGGGGCCGTGCAAAGTTCGATCACAGGTTGCCGCGGCGCTCCTGCTCGCGCTCGATGGCCTCGAACAGCGCCTTGAAGTTGCCCTTGCCGAAGCCCAGGGAGCCGTGCCGCTCGATGAGCTCGAAGAACACGGTCGGACGGTCCTGGACGGGCTTGGTGAAGATCTGCAGCAGGTAGCCGTCCTCGTCGCGGTCCACCAGGATGCGGTGCTTCTGCAGCTCCTCCACGGGGGCGCGGACCTCGCCGATGCGGGCGCGCAGCTCGGGGTCCTCGTAGTAGGAGTCGGGCGTGTCGAGGAACTGGACGCCCGCGGCGCGCATCCGCTCGACCGTGCCGATGATGTCGTTGGTGGCGAGCGCGATGTGCTGGACGCCGGGGCCGTAGTAGAAGTCCAGGTACTCGTCGATCTGGGACTTCTTCCGGCTGATCGCCGGCTCGTTGAGCGGGAACTTGACCTTGCGGGTGCCGTTGGCGACGACCTTGGACATCAGCGCCGAGTACTCGGTCGCGATGTCGTCGCCGACGAACTCGGCCATGTTGGTGAAGCCCATGACCCGCTTGTAGAACTCCACCCACTCGTCCATCTTGCCGAGCTCGACGTTGCCCACGCAGTGGTCGATGGCCTGGAAGAACCGCTTCTCCGGCGGGGCCACGATCGGCTCGGCCGCGACGTAGCCGGGCAGGTAGGGGCCGCTGTAGTTGGACCGGTCGACCAGGGTGTGCCGGGTCTCGCCGTAGGTCGCGATGGCCGCCACCACGACCTTGCCGTGCTCGTCCTCGATCGTGTGCGGCTCGACGAGGCCGCGCGCCCCGGCCGCCACCGTGTGCGCGTAGGCCGCCTCGACGTCGGGGACGTCCAGGGCGAGGTCGATGACGCCGTCGCTGTGCCGCGCCACGTGGTCGGCGAGCTCGGTTCCCGGCCGCAGGGAACCCTTCAGGACGAAGCGGGCGCTGCCCGAGGTGAGCACGTACGCCGCCTCGTCGCGGCTTCCCGTCTCCGGCCCCTTGTAGGCCACCAGACGCATGCCGAACGCCGTGGAGTAGTAGTGGGCGGCCTGCTTGGCGTTGCCCACCGCGAAGACGACCGAATCCATGCCATGTACGGGAAAGACATCGCTCATGTGGCCAACTTTCAGATGTGATGGCCTTTATGTGCAAGTGTTACTAATTTTGGTAGACAAGTTGCCTAGTCATGCATGGTCCGGATCGGTAATCCTGTACAGCATGACGATCGACCCTCTGGACGTGCGCCTGATCTCCCTGTTCGCCGCGGAACCACGCGTCGGCATCCTGGAGGCGTCGCGCCGGCTCGGCGTCGCCAGGGGCACCGTCCAGGCGCGGCTCGACCGCATGGTCGAGAACGGCGTGATCAAGGGGTTCGGGCCGGACGTGGACCCGGCCGCGCTCGGCTACCACGTGACCGCCTTCGTCACCCTGCAGATCCGGCAGATCGCCGGGCACGACCCCGTGACCGGCCCGCTCGCCCGGATCCCCGAGGTGCTGGAGGTCCACACGATCACCGGCGGCGACGACCTGCTGTGCCGGGTGGTCGCGCGCAGCAACGCCGACCTGCAGCGCGTCATCGACCTGATCGTGGACGTCGACGGGGTGATGCGCACCTCCTCGGTGATCGCGCTCGACACGCCGGTGCCCTACCGCGTGCTGCCCCTGGTCGCCGACACGCCCCGGCACCACGTGCCGTAGCCGTCTTTCTGGCGAAACCCTGACGTCGGGCAGGCGCGCCGCGTACCCGCGACGGGTAGGCGCGCGTGTGTCCGTATGCGCCGGGCTGGGAGCCGGTGAACCTGTTCATACGCGGATCGGCCGGTCACTCGACGCGCGCGAAACCCGCCTCTATGGTTTATCGTGGACGATCCGCCCAGGTGACGGGGGTTCCCGGGCGGTAGATCGGGGGTACGCCGTGCGGGACGCAGAGAAGAAGCGCCGGCCGAGGCGCCGTCTTCTCCACCGATTCCTCGTCGCCGGTGGCATCGTGATCTTCGGGATCGCCGGAATCCTCGCGATCGCGTGGTTCCTGACGCCGATCCCGGACACGACCCAGAAGCTCGCGACCGCGCAGGGGTCGGTCTACTACTACCGGGACGGCAAGACCGTCCTCACGCGGCAGGGCGTCAACCGGAAGAGCGTCCCGCTCGACAAGGTGCCGTCGGTGGTGCGCGACGCGGTCATCGCCATAGAAAACCGGACTTTTTACCAGGACCGCGGCGTGTCCCTCCAGGGCACGGCCCGCGCGATGTGGTCCACCTTCACCGGCAACCAGGTGCAGGGCGGCTCGACCATCACCCAGCAGCTCGTGCGCAACTACTACAGCGGCCTGAGCCAGGAGCGCTCCGCCGTGCGCAAGCTCAAAGAGATCATGATCTCGCTGAAGGTGGACCAGTCGAAGTCCAAGTCCTGGGTGCTGGAGTCGTACCTCAACACCATCTACTTCGGCCGGGGCGCCTACGGCGTCCAGGCCGCGGCCCAGGCGTACTTCGGCAAGGACGTCGACAAGCTCACCGCCTCCCAGGGCGCCTACCTCGCCGCGGTGATCCAGCAGCCGTCCCGGTTCGCCTATCCCAAGGGCGCCGACCTGGAGGCCGCGAAGGCGCGCTGGCGCACGGTGGTCGACGCCATGGTGACGACCAGGGCGATCACGCCCGAGCAGGCCGCCGGCATGACGTTCCCGGAGTTCGCCAAGCAGAAGCGCCCGTCCTCGGTCACCGGCCAGAAGGCGTACATCCTCGCCCAGGTCGAGGCGGAGCTGAACCGGCGCGGCTACTCCGACGAGGACATCCAGCAGGGCGGGCTCAAGATCACGACCACCTTCGACAAGAAGCTCATGGCCGCCGCCCGGCGCGCCGTCACCGACACCCTGCCCGAGGACACCTCCGGCAAGGTGCGCACCGGCCTGGCCGCCGTGGACCCGGCCACCGGCGAGGTCGTCGCCTTCTACGGCGGCAAGGACCCCGACAACCAGTACGACAACGCCTTCTCGGCGAAGGTGCAGGCCGGGTCCACCTTCAAGCCGTACACCCTCGCCGCCGCGCTGGACGACGGCCTCGGGCTCGACACCCGGGTGGAGGGCAACTCGCCGATCCGCGTCGCCTCCGCCAAGGACCCGATCCCGAACTCCGGCGGCGCCTCCTACGGCGCGGCCATCGACCTGGTCGAGGCCACCCGCAACTCGGTGAACACCGCCTTCGTGGACCTCGCCCAGAAGGTGGGCCTGGAGAAGGTCGCCGAGGCGGCCGAGGCCGCGGGCATCCCCGCCACCCAGCTCGCCAAGCAGAAGGACTTCCCGACCTTCCCGCTCGGCACCTCCTCGGTCAGCGCCGTCCAGCAGGCGTCCGGGTTCGCCACGTTCGCGGCGGACGGCCTGCACCGCGAGGCGCACGTGGTCCGCGCGATCGTGGACGCCAAGGGGCAGACCCGCAAGTTCACCGCCAAACCCGTGCGCGCCTACGCCGAGCAGACGGCGGCCGACGCGACGTACGCCATGCGGCAGGTGGTCGAGGGCGGCACGGGCACCGCCGCCCGGCTGTACGACCGTCCCGCCGCCGGGAAGACCGGGACGAGCGATTCGTCGAGCTCCGTCTGGTTCGTCGGCTACACGCCGCAGCTTTCCGCGGCGGTGAACATGTTCCGCGACGACAACAAGACCGTCAGCGTGCCGGGGTACGGCGCGCTGTTCGGCGGCTCGCTGCCGACGCAGGTGTGGCGGGCGTTCATGTCCGAGGCCATGTCCGGCAAGCCGGTCAAGGAGTTCCCCGCCTCGTCCTACGAGGAGGGGAACGACTGGTACGGCGGCTGGCGCGACAACGGCTGGGGCAGGCCCGACCAGCCCCAGGACGACCGCTGGGGCGACGACCGCGAGCCGCGGGACCGCGACCCGCGGACCACACCGCCCACCACCGGCCCCGACGGGCGTCCGAGGGATCAGGGCCCGACCTCCCCGCCGGAGGACCAGACCCCGCCGCCCCAGACGCCCGGCCCCGACGACCCGGACGGCCAGATCACGCCGCCGGCCGACGACCAGCAGCTGCTCCAGACCCCGCTCCCACCCGCCTGAGCGCGGCCCCGCCCGGCCGAGCGCGGCCGGGGCCTGGATCAGGCTAGGACGGCCTCGGCAGGCCCCGGAGTTCGCGCAGCTCACGGGAGAGATCGCCGGGCGAGGTGACCGGCAGGCGGCAGGTGAAGTCGCGGCAGACGTACGCCGCGGGCTCGCCGCCCACCAGGCCGCGCCCGCGCATCAGCGGCACGTCGCCGTCGCCCAGGGCGATCACCGTGCCGGGCACGCCGGCCATGAGCGCCGCCCGGTGCAGCGCGGCCGTCCGCCGGTCGCCCACCGGTCCGCTGATCGCGACCTCGGGCGGGCCGGCCAGCGCGGCCTCGGCCACGGCCAGGCCCCACCCGGCGAACCGGGCGTGCCGCTCGGCCAGCGCCGAGACCGCGCCGAGCGCGGCCAGGGCCGCCTCCCGGTGGCGGGCGGAGCCGGTGAGCGCGCCATAGGACAGCAGGGCGCCGGCGGCGGCGGACCGGCCGGACGGTGTCGCGTTGTCGGTCGGGTCCGCGGGACGCTGGAACAGCCGTTCGCCGTCGTCGGGGGTGTCGAAGAACCCGCCCTCGCCGTCGGGGAAGTGGTCCAGGACGGTGTCCAGCAGCGCGCCCGCCCGCTCGAACCACCGCGACTCGCCCGTGATCCCGTAGAGCGTGAGGAAACCCTCCGCGACGTTCGCGTAGTCCTCCAGCACGCCCGCGTTGGGTCCCGCGCGGCCGTCCCGCGAGGTGCGGGTCAGGCGGGAGCCGTCGATGTGCACGCGGTCGATCAGCTCGGCGGCCTCGCGGGCGGCGTCCACGAGGTCCGGACGGCCGAACAGCGCGCCGGCCTCGGCGAGCGCGGCGACGGCCAGCCCGTTCCAGGCCGCCACCACCTTGTCGTCCCGCCCCGGGCGCACGCGGCCGGCGCGCGCCGTCAGCAGCTCGGCGCGCACCTCGTCGAGAAGGGCCTGGTCGCCGGGGTCGGACAGCAGGCGCAGCACCGAGCTGCCGTGCTCGAAGGTGCCCTCGGGCGTCACGTCGAACACCGACGCGGCCCACGCGCCGCGCTCCTCGCCGAGGGCCTCGCGCAGCTGACCGGGCGTCCAGACGTAGAACCTGCCCTCCACGCCCTCGCTGTCGGCGTCCAGCGCGGAGGCGAAGCCGCCCTCGGGGGTGCGCATCTCGCGCAGGAGCCAGTCCGCGGTCTCCAGCGCCACGCGCCGCGCCAGGGGAGAGCCGTCCGCGCGCCACCAGTGGGCGTACACCCGCAGCAGCAGCGCGTTGTCGTACAGCATCTTCTCGAAGTGCGGGACGATCCAGGCGGCGTCGACGCTGTAGCGGGCGAAGCCGCCGCCGAGCTGGTCGTAGATGCCGCCCCTGGCCATGGCCTCCAGGGTCTGCGCCGCCATGCGCCCGGCCTCGGGGCCGCCGTGGCGCAGCAGGAACTCCAGCACCATGGACGGCGGGAACTTGGGCGCCCCGCCGAAGCCGCCCCTGGCCTGGTCGAAGGTCCGCGCGAGGTCGCGGACGGCCGCCTGGGTGACCTCGCGCCCGGGCGCGGGCCCGGACGGCACGCCGCCGCCCCCGGACAGGGCCTCGACCACCTTGGCCCCCTGGGCGAGCACGGCGTCCCGCTCGCGCGCCCACGCCTCGGACACGCCCGCGAGCAGCCGCTGGAAGTGCGGCCGGGGGAAATAGGTGCCCGCGTAGAACGGCTCTCCGCCGGGGGCGGCGAACACGGTCATCGGCCAGCCGCCCTGGCCGGTCATGGCCGTGGTGGCGCTCATGTAGACCGCGTCCACGTCGGGGCGCTCCTCGCGGTCCACCTTCACGTTGACGAAGTGCTCGTTCATCATGCGGGCCGTCTCGGCGTCCTCGAACGACTCGTGCGCCATGACATGGCACCAGTGGCAGGCCGAGTAGCCGATCGACACGAGCAGCGGCACGTCGCGGCGGCGGGCCTCGGCGAAGGCCTCCTCGCCCCAGGGAAACCAGTTGACCGGATTATCCGCGTGTTGCAGCAGGTACGGGCTCGTCGCGTCCTTCAACCGGTTCATGGGACCTCCCCCGCCCGCGCGCGTCTCGCGCCTCGTTCCCCACCTTAGCCGCAGCTCGCGGTGGTGATCCCGGGCCGTTTCCCGGGGAGTGCGGATATTCGCGGGGCCGGTGTGAATGGCCGGACGAGGCCGTCATGCTTCCCCGATCGGCGATCAGGGTTTAGTTTCCAGGGAGTAATTGCTCGGGGGACCTCATATCGCCGGTTTCTAGGAGAAGCTGTATGCGAAACACCCTCCGCAGAGGGTTAGGCGCCGCGACCGCGGCCGTCGCCCTCGTCCTCCCGTTGGCCGTGGCCGGACCGGCCGCCGCGGACCCCGACCTCGCGGGCCTCGCCCGCACGGTCACCGCGCCGGGAGTGGAGAAGCACCTGCAGAAACTGCAGCAGATAGCCACCGCCAACAATGGGACCCGCGCCGCGGGCACTCCCGGCCAGATCGCCTCCCGCGACTACGTCGCCGGGGTGCTCAGGAAGGCCGGATACAAGGTGACGCTCCAGGCGTTCCCCTTTGACTTCTTCACGGAGCTGTCCACCGCCACGCTCCAGCGGGTCTCGCCCGACCCGCGGACCTTCACGCCGTCCCCGCCCGACAACGGCTCGCTGGGCGAGTTCGCGACCATGACCTACTCCGGCTCGGGCGACGTCACCGCGCCCCTGCAGAAGGTCGACCTGGTCCTTCCGCCCGGGCCCACGCCCAGCACCTCCACCTCCGGCTGCGAGGCCGCCGACTTCGCCGGCTTCACCCCCGGCAACATCGCCCTGCTCCAGCGCGGCTCCTGCGACTTCCGGGTCAAGGCGCTGAACGCCCAGGCCGCGGGCGCGCGTGGCGCGATCATCTTCAACGAGGGGCAGCCCGGCCGCACCGAGACCAACCGCGGCACCCTGCTCGGCGTGGGCGTGACCATCCCGGTCGTCGCCGCCAGCTTCGCCGCCGGAGAGGAACTGGCCCGCCCCGCCTCCTCCGTCGTGCGGCTCAGGACCGAGACCGTCAGCGAGGCCCGCACCACGCACAACGTGATCGCCGACTCCAAGTGGGGCGACCCGAACAAGGTGGTCCAGCTCGGCGCGCACCTGGACAGCGTTCTCGCCGGGCCCGGCATCAACGACAACGGGTCGGGCAGCGCGGCGATCCTGGAGGTCGCGGAGAAGCTCGCCAAGGTGCCGTTCCGCAACAAGCTGCGGTTCTCCTTCTGGAGCGCCGAGGAGCTCGGCCTGCTCGGCTCGGAGTACTACGTGGCCAACCTCTCCGCCGCGGACAAGGCCAAGACGAAGCTGTACCTGAACTTCGACATGGTCGGCTCGCCGAACTACGCGCTCAAGATCTACGACGGTGACGACTCCGACGCCACCGGTTCGCCCGCAGGACCGGCCGGATCCGACGAGATCGAGAAGCTCTTCGAGAAGTACTTCGACACCCTGCGCCAGGGCCACGTCGGCACCGACTTCGACGGCCGCTCCGACTACGGGCCGTTCATCGAGGCCGGGATCCCGGCGGGCGGCCTGTTCACCGGCGCCGAGGGGGTCAAGACCCCCGCGGAGCAGGCGCTGTTCGGCGGCACGGCGGGCGTCGCCTACGACTCCTGCTACCACCAGGCGTGTGACGACATCAAGAACATCAACAGCAAGGCGCTCGCGCTGAACACCGGGGCCATCGCCACCGCGGCCCTGGTCTACGGCTTCGGCCGCGACCTGCCGGGACCGGACACCCGTCCCGCCACGGCGGCCCGCGCCGCGGCGCCGGCCGCCCACGCGGACCACGCGGGCGCGTCGGCCAGGTGAGACCAGGTGGCCGGGCGCACGCGGGGGGCGGGCGCCCGGCCACCTCAGCCGATCAGATGATCGGGCAGGTCTGCCCGGGAACGGTGAGCGACGCCCGCGCGTGGCTCACGATGACCTCCACGCCCGCCAGCGTGCGGACGTGGATCGCGTTGACCGTCACGCCCCGGCCGCCGGGCCCGGGCACCTGCTCGTTGACGATCACCTTGGCGACCCGCGGCACGTCGATCGTCAGGTTGACCTGCGGGTCCACGACCTGCCTCCCGTTGATCCTGAGGTTGGTCAGCCGCACCTCGCCCGTGGCGGTGACCTTCCCCGTGTCGTCGTCGGCGGCCTTCGCCGTGGCGACGATCTCATCGGCGGTGATCACGCCGCGCAGCAGGTCGAGGCGGGCCGTCGTGGCCGAGGCCGAGGCCGTGCGCAGCCCCGCGGCGTCGACCACTCCCGAGGCGCGGGTCGAGAGCACCGCCAGCGAGCCCACGCCGGGGATCGGCGCGCCGGCGAGCGTGTTCTTGTCCTCGCCGGGCTTGATGGTGCAGGAGATGTCGGACGGCGCCAGCGGCGGGATGCCCACCGGCGGTGTGGACGCCTTGACGCCGTACGCGTGGGCGTCGAAGACCAGGACCGGCGGCACGAAGCGCACGCGCGCGCACTCGGGGAGCAGCACGCCCGCGTGGGCGGTGAGATCGGCCGCACACGTCTCGTAGGTGCCCGCGCGGGCCGCGGTGACCTCCACCTTCGCCGTGCAGGACGCCGTGCCCTTGGGAAGCGTGCCCGTCACCTTGATCTGCCCCGCCGAGGGGGTGACGGTCGCGTCCGCGCAGGTGGTGACCGGCTTCGTCCCCGTGGGCACGAGCCCCGCCGGGAGCCGCTCGGTGAACGACCAGCCCTTCTTCACTGCGAGCTCGCTGGTGTTGGTGACCGTGAAGGTGAGCGTGACGGGCTTGCCGACCTCGGCGGAGGCGGGGGAGTAGTCCACGTCGAGCTGCGGGGTGACGTCCAGGACGCGGACGTTGTCGTAGGCGTGGTCGTTGCCGTACCCGCTGCCCTGGAAGTTGACCAGCCGGAGCCCGACCGTGGACCCGTCGAACAGCACCGGGCCGTTGCCGGTGTAGGTGCCGACCGCGATGCCGTCGACGACCGTGGACGCGTCCACGCACGGCTCGATCGGTGTCGTGAAGGTGGGCACCGCCCGGGCGCCGTCGAGCAGGTAGAACCCCAGCTTGGCGTGGTTGGCGTAGCAGTTCACCTCCGCCACGTCGACCGAGAAGGTCAGGAAGCGGTTCGGCGCGCCGATCGCGACGGGCTTGGCCGCCTGGAGCTGGGTCTTGCCCGCGCCCGGGTCGGCGTGCGTGTAGGCGGTCACGGCGTGGTTGGTCTCCGGGTCGCCGCCCGCCCACTTGCCGAGCGTGCCGGCGAGCTGCTTGACCGAGCCCCACCAGCCGCCGCAGCCGGTGGCGGGCGGCACGGCGTCCGGGGCGCGGCGCGAGACGATCCAGCCGTTGCAGTTCGCCAGGAAGACCGGGTCGGCGGTGTAGGCCTGCGCGACGGGCGCGGGGCCCGTGTAGCCGGTGACGAGGGTCGGCGTGCCGTCCTGCCCGTTCTCGAAGTTCTCGGCGAAGACGACCCTCGGGGCCTTGGGCGCGGCGAGCGCCCGCGCCGGGGAGTGCGCCTGGGCGGCGCCGGGCGGGAGGAGGACGATCGTTGTGGCCGACAGGACGAGCGCGGCGAACGCGGCGGGGGCGCCGCGCCGCGTGCCCGGCGCGCGACCGCGCAGACCGCGTACGCGTGAAAGTCTCACGTGCGTAATCCCTTTCTGTTGACCGATCGACTTCACCGAATGTAAATGCTCGGGAACGGTCGGTGGATCTCGGTCAGGGCATGGAATTCGCATCGATTTGGAAAACGGTGGGCCAGGTCGGCGGGCTGTAATGTGCCGTACGCTGGCGGCCGAAACAGAGGAAGCCGGGCCGGGTTTCCCGTCCGGTGACGCCTGCGGTGATCTAGCTGCTCATCGCCATGATCGTGACGTGGTGGCGCGTCCGTGGCCGCGTGTGTCGCCTGTAGGGAATCTTCGGAATATTCCTACTTCGGCGTGTTTTTTCAGTCCTGCCGATATGAGGGCATATATCAGGATGTCGCGTACTCATCGGACCCGAATACTCGGGCAATATGGTCTCTGGTCTGAAAAGCGAAAGGCCCGCCACGCAAGCGGGGCCGTGATGCGGGCGGCTCTCCGCGAAGGGGAGAAATACCAGATCTCCCGGCAAAGGTGCCGAACATGAAGAAGACGGCGCCCGCTCGTCCGGCGGCGCGCCGTCTTCCGAAGCCTGGGCCCTCGGCCCGGGCGCTGTCCCGATGCGCGCTCAGGGGTTGGTGACCATGAGGGCGATGCCGATCAGCACGATAATGGGGATCAGCCACATCACGGCCTCTACTGCGAACTCCTTGTACACGTCCTGCTCCTTACGATGATCTGTAGCGCCGCGAATGGCTCCGATGCAGCTTAACCGGCCCACCCCACCGAACGAGAGCCCCCGCCGCCGTCTCCGCGGCGCTCGGCGAGGCGGCCCCAGGCCGCCGCGGCGGCGAGGGAGACGGCGAGCAGTGCGAAGCTTCCGGCGATGTCGAGCACGTAGTGGTTCCCCGTGACGAGGACGACCGCCACCATGCCCAGCGGGAAGAGCCACGGCAGCAACGCCGCTCGCGGGTGGGAGTCCCGCAGCGCGCACCACGCGGCGTACGCGCACCACAGCGACCATCCCACGTGCATGCTGGGCATCGCGGAGAACGACGTCGCGCCGGCGGCGGCGTCCCGGGTGGCAGGGCCGCCGAAGATGTCGTGCGCGGCGATGATGTCGACGACGCCCGGGAGCGCGAACCGCGGGGGCGACATGGGCACCGCCCAGTAGACCGGCAGCACGAGGACGGTCATCGCCACGAGGGTCCGGCGGACCTTGACGTAGACGTCGGCGTGCCGGACGAAGACCCACACCAGCACACCGAGGAGCACGAGGTAGTAGAGGCGGTAGTAGTACACCGCCGGCGGGATCAGGAACGGATGTCCGGTCAGCCATCGGTTCGCCGCGAGCGCGATGTCCAGGTGGAGGGCGCGCTCCATGGACTGCAGGGTCAGGGCGTTGGCGGTCGCGACCGCGGCGTCCGTCCCTAGGGCGGCGTGGATCCGCGTGAACAGCAGGATCACCAGCAGCAGGCCGGCGGCTTCCACGAGCGGGGCGGGCCGCCCGCCCCCTCTCCCGGCGAACACGACCGAGCGGACGCCCGAGAGCAGGCGCGGTAACCCGCCGGGGTCCCCCTCACGTGAACTGATCATGGCTTGTTGGACGGAGCCGGCGCGCCGGAAGTTCGTGCCGGTCCTGGCCGATCACTTCTCGAAGAGGTGGGCGTTCACCTGGCGGGCCTCGGCGGCGAGGGAGGGGACCTCTGTCACCTGGCGGCCGGACCGGCGGAGGGTTTCGGCGCCGGTGCAGTCGGCGAAGAGGTCGGGTTCGCGCCAGGCGAAGACGACGCGGGGGATGGGCGTGGCGAGGATCAGGGCGGTGCAGCCGCGCGGGCGGGAGGCCCGGGTGGTGCAGGGTTCGAGCGAGGTGTAGAGGGTGGCGGTCGCCAGGCGGGGGTCGTCCGGGGCCAGCTTGGCGAGCGCGGCCTCCTCCGCGTGGTCGTGGGGGTCGGCCTCGCGCGAGTAGCCGGTGGCGAGCGCCGCGCCGTCGTCGCCGACGATGACGCATCCCACGGCGAACGCGGTGAAGGAGGTCGGGCAGCTGCGCGCGAGCTCGACGCACGCGCGCAGCCACCGCGCGTCCTCGCCCGTCGCCCCGGCCGCGCCGGAGCCGGAGGGGGTGGGGGAGGTGGTCATGAGGGGGGCTCCGTCGGGTGGTAGCGCAGGAGGACCACGTCGCCGATGGGGCGGGCCTCGGCCAGGCGCAGGGGGTGGGCGGGATCGTACGGGAAGACGCCCCCGGCGACGAAGCGGGGCGCCGAGGGGTCGCCGACGAAGAACGGGGCGACGACCACGTGCAGCTCGTCGACCAGGCCGGCGGTGAGGAAGAGGGTGTGGACGGCCTGGCCGCCTTCGACCATGAGCCGGCGCACGCCGCGGGACGACAGGTCGGCGAGGAGGCCGGCCGGGTCCAGCGGGTCGCCGGCGTCCACGACGGTGGCCACGCCGCCCAGCCGGGCGCGGGCCTTGTCGGCGCACGGGCTCTCGGCGTAGACGATCTTCTCGACGTCGCCGAGGGTGAAGAAGCGGCGGCCGGGGTCGAGGTCGCCGTCGCGGGTCAGGGTGACCTTGAGCGGCGTCTCGGCGAGCCCCCGGCGGACACGGTCCGCGCGCCGGGCGGCGGAGCGCACGAGCAGCCGGGGGTCGTCGGCGCGGATGGTGCCGGGTCCCACCAGGATGGCGTCGCAGCCCGCGCGCACCTCGTCGACGCGGTCGAAGTCGGCGTCGTTGGACAGGGCGAGCGGCGTGCCCGAGGTGTCGTCGATGTGGCCGTCGATCGACATCGCGACCGACAGCAGGACGTACGGACGGCTCGTCACCGGGGACCTCCACGACGGATGCCCTCCATCATGGACCCGGCCGCCCGGTGGCATCCACGCGCCCCCGTCCGGGGGACGGAAGACGACGCGGGATCGCGGGGTGGAGAGTCGTCCGGGTTCTGGACGGACGCCGGTGGCGCCAGCCCCGGGCGGATCAGGCGTGCTGCGGGGCGGTGGCCCTGTCGATCCAGGTCTGGACGAGGCGGATGACGATGGCCTCGGCGAGCAGGACCGCGGCCTTGGCCAGCACAGAAGCAAGGAAGTTGTACATGGGAACCTCACAGGACATTTGGGTTGCTTCATCCATGATGAGGGATGTCTGTAGTGCTTTGTCCGTATCGAGGTGACCGTTCGGTGAACGATTGGTGACCGGGCCGTCACCCCCCGGACGGCCGGCCGAGCACCCGCGTCGCCAGGCCCGCCGCCGTGCCGCCCGCCAGCCCGATGCCCCAGGCCACCGGGCCCACGGGACGGCAGCCGAACACGTGGCTCAGCCCCGGCACGGAGATCACCACGAACAGCGACGCCAGCGACACCGACGCCGCGAGCAGCACCGTGCGGTCCCTGCCCCCGGCCGCCACCGTCTGGGCGAGCTGGGCCACCACGAGGCCGATCAGCCCGACCGTGTCCGCGCGCGACGCCGTCCCGGTGTAGCGGGCGAACGTCCAGGCCAGCGAGGCGGCTGCGGCCGTGGTGGCGGCCCGCGCGTAGATGTCCCGGTTGAGCGCCTCGCCCAGCGACGCCTCCGGCCCCTCCGACAGCAGCGTCTCGGGGCTCGTCGCGCTCGGCGGGCGCACGGCGACGGCGAGCGCGGGCAGCATGTCGGTGAGCAGGTTCACCAGCAGGAGCTGGCGGGCGTTCAGCGTGTTGCGCCCGGCCAGCAGGTTGGACCCGACCGTGAAGACGATCTCGCCGAGGTTGCCGCCGAGCAGGATGCCGAGCGCGTCGCGGACCGAGCTCCACATCGCCCGCCCCTCGACGATGGCCTCCACGATCGTCTCGATGCGGTCGTCGGTCACCACGACGTCCGCGGCGGCCCGCGCGGCGGGCGTGGCGCGCGACCCGAGCGCCACCCCGACGTCGGCGAGCCGGATCGCCGGGGCGTCGTTGGCGCCGTCGCCGGTCACGGCGACCACCCTGCCCGCCCGCTGGAGGCCCTCGACGATGCGGGCCTTGTGGGCGGGCGTGACCCGGGCGAAGACCGACACCTCCGGCAGCACCTTCGCCAGCGCGGCGTCGTCCAGCCGGTCGAGCTGCGGCCCCGTCATGATCCGCGGCCCGTTGACGACGTTCAGCTCCGCGGCGATGGCCTCGGCCGTGCTCGGGTGGTCCCCGGTGATCATGACGATGCGGACGCCGGCCCGCGCCAGCCGCGCGACGCTGCGCGCCGCCGTGGGCCTGACCGGGTCGGCGAGGCCGAGGAACCCCAGGAAGCACAACCCGTCGATGCGCGACTCGTCCAGGTCCAGGCGGCGGGAGGCGGCGCGTTCGGCGACGGCGAGCACGCGGAGCCCCTGCTGGGCGAGCCGGTCGACCTCCTTGGCCAGCGTGGTGGCGGCCTCGTCGTCCAGGGGCGCCACCTGGCCGTCGCTGAGCATCGTGACGCAGCGGGTGAGCACGACCTCCGGCGCGCCCTTCACGTTGAGCACGTGCGGACGCCCGCCGCGCGCCCGCGTGCCGTGCCGGGACGCCGGCGCGGTGCCGAGCACGGCGTGGTAGCCCCGCGCCGACTCGAACGGCAGCTCCGCGACGCGCCGCCACCCGGGCAGCCCCTCGGTGGGGTCCACGCCGAGCCGTGCCGCGCCCTCCATCACCGCCCGGTCGGTGGGGTGGGGGACGACCCCCTCGCCGTCGAACTTCGGCCCGGCTCGCAGCGCCGCCGCCAGGATGCGCCGGTAGTCGGCGGGCAGGGCGTCGGCGGGAAGCTCCACGCGCCCGTCGGAGATGCCGCGCAGGCTGATGCTCCCCTGGGTGAGGGTGCCGGTCTTGTCGAAGCACAGGACGTCCACGCGTCCGAGCGCCTCGATCGTCGAAGGGTTGCGCACCAGGGTCTCGCGGGTGGACAGCCGTTTGGCCGCGGCCAGCTCGGCCACGGTGGCGATGAACGGCAGCCCTTCCGGGACGGCGGCCACGGCCAGGTTCACGGCGGGGGCGAGCGCGCCCGCCAGCGGGGAGCGGCGCAGCAGGTTGGTGGCCATGAGCAGCGCGCCCGACCCGACGGCGACCGGCATGATCTGCCTGCTCAGCGCGCGCAGCCGCAGCTCCACGCCGGTCGGCGGCACCTGCCCGCGCTCGAACTCGGCCGTGCGCCGCGCCTCGGTGGCCGGGCCGGTCGCGACGACCACGGCCAGGCACTCGCCGGCGGCCACGGTGGTGCCCTGGTAGACCATGGAGCTGCGCTCGGCCACCGCGAGCGCCGCCGTGGGCAGGACGGACTTGGCCGCGAGCCGCGACTCGCCGGTGAGCGGCGCCTCGTCCACCTCCACGCCCCTGGCCTTGAGCACGCGGCAGTCGGCCGGGACGGCGTCGCCGGCGCGCAGCTCGATCACGTCCCCGGGGACGAGGTCGCCGGCGGTGGCGGACACGGTCCCCGAGGGGCGGCGCACCCGTACGGAGATGGCGGTGGCGCCGGTGAGGCGGTGGAGCGCCCGGTCGGCGTTGTGGCGCTGGGCGCCGCCGATCAGCCCGTTGACGGCCAGCACGCCCGCGATGAGCACCGCGTCCAGGGCCGAGCCCACCGACGCCGACACGCCCGCCGCGGTGGCGAGCACCGGGGTCAGAGGATTGGCGAGCTCCTCGGCGGTCGCCCGGAGCAGGGGCAGGCGGACGGCGCGCGGCCGGGGACGCCGGCCGTCCCCGCGGCGCGCGGCCTCCTCCTCGGTCAGCCCCGACAGGCTGGTGGACAGGCGTTCCAGCACGTCCGAGGCGGGCAGCGCGTGCCAGGGGGTGCGGTCGGCCCGCTCGGGCAGCCGCCCGCGGCCGAGATCGCGTCCCGACCAGGCGCCGGTGGCGAGGGCGGCCAGGGACGCGCAGTCCCCGGCGAGCTGCACCCGGCGCACCGCCCCTGCGGCCGGGCCGAGCACGGTGAGCCCGGCGCCGACCGCGGACCCCGCCGCGGAGACCTTCAGCCCGCGGCGGCTCGCGACTCTCGCCGGGGCGAAGGCGGTGAGCAGCATGTGCGCGACCTCGGGCCCGCCGATCACATCGGCGTCCCACGGCGTGCGGTCCCGTCCGGCGAGCAGGCCGATGCCGAGATCGGCCTCGCGCAGGCCGCGGCGCGGGCGGGCGGCCACCACCGCGACGCCGTGGCCGTCCTTCTGCAGGGCCCGCACGGACCGGGCGAGCCGGTCGCCGCCGGGCACGGAGGTCTCCGCGCCGAGCCGCCACGACAGGCTCGGATGGCCGCCGGCCAGCACCACCGCGCACGTGCCCCGCGCCGCGCCGACCAGCGCCTCGGCCCAGGGCGGCGTATCGGGCACCACGCCGACGAACGCGGCCGTCTCGCCGTTCAGGGTCACCGCGACCGGCCGCACGCCCTTGTCGCTCCAGTGCGGCGCCGTCGCGGGAACGGCCGCCAGCGGCTCGGCGGCCCAGTCGTCGCGTTCGTGCCGCCGGGTCGCGTCCGCGCCTTCGAGCATGGTGTAGATGCGGGCGTGCAGCTCGTCGACGTCCACGCCCGAGTCCATGATGATCACTTCGTGGACGGTCCAGGTGTTCCGTGTCAGCGCGTCGGCGTCGAACACGACCGTGTCCACGCGGTCCATGCCGCGCAGCGCGTCCCGGTCGAGCACGAGCCCGCCACGGTGCGCCGCGGCGCGGCTCAGCGTGCTCACGAACGCGTCCCTGCCGAGCCTGGCCGCCCGCGGCGTGGCGGAGACCAGCATCGCGAGCGCGCGTTCCTGGTGGGCGCTGAGGAGCGACGTCACCCCGTAGGAGGCCAGCGCGCCGACGCTCAGGGAGTCGGCGTAGCGCTCGATGGGGCCGTAGGGCAGGGGGACGGGGCGTGCGGCGCAGGCGGTCCTGAGGTGGCGGTAGGAGCCTTTGGCGGCGGCGAGCCGCTCCTCGGCGTCGTGCCAGGCGCGCAGGCCCGCGCGCGCCTCGGCCAGGCGGCCCGTGGCGGCCAGGGACTCGATGAGCATGCCGAGGGGACGCAGCGCCAGCGTCTGCGCGGTGAAGCGCGCCGTGGCGAACACCACGTTCGCGGTAGGACGGCCGACCCGGCGCTCCACCTCGTGCCGGACGCGTGGCGCGGCCTCGGCGAGCTGCAGCAGCGCGGGCAACGCGGCCGGGACCCTGGCGACGCGGACGACCTGGCCCGCCAGCGTCAGGCCCATGCCCGCGAGCCCCGCGCCGAGCTCCACCAGCGCGCGGGCCTGCCGGTCCGCCGCGTGCCGCGCCGTGCGCCCGCCGTCGTCCCCGCCGGGCACGTCCAGCTCGTCCACGGCCGACACCAGCGCGGCGACGTCGGCCCGCCGCGGGTCGCAGCCGGCGAACACGAAGCCGAGCGCCCCGTTGACCTCCGCGCGCGTGACGCCGTCGATCCGGAGGAGGCGCTTCTCCAGCGCGCGGGCCGCCGCCGCCCCGCCGCCGACGTGGCGCAGCTCGACGCGCAGGCCCCCCGCGCACGCGTGGACCCGCCGCGGGCAGGGCAGCAGCCCCCGGACCTGATCGGGCAGCAGGGAGGCCAGGGCGGCGGCCGGAACCTTGAGTCCACGGCCGAGTCCACCCCCGAGGCCACCCCCGAGTCCACGCAGCAGGAACACGACGCCTCCACGAACCCCGGTGGTACAAGCGGATCAGGCCGCGCGAACCATGCGCGGCCTGATCGTTCGTTGATGAGTCTGCCCAGGTCAGGGCGTTGTACGCCCCTCTGTCTGCGGAGTGGTCCTCGGCGTGGCGGCGGTCCCGGAGGTCGTGGCGGCCGGCGTCGTGGCGCCGCCCGTCGCGCGGGTGCTCCGCGAGGCGGCGCCGGTCGTCCTGGACGTGCCGGTCGTCCGCGACCGTGTTCCGCCGGTCGTGCCCGTGGCGCGGGTCGTCCTGGACGTGCCCGTCGTCCGCGAGGCGCCGGCCCGCGGGGTCGTCCCGGTGGTCCGTGAGCGCGAGGTGGCGCCGGTGGTCCCCGTGGTGGTCCCCGTGGTCCGGGACCGCGTCCCGGCGGTCCGCGCGGCCGTTCCGGCCGTCCGGGCCGTCCGGGAGGTGGTGCCGGTCGTCCGCGAGGTCGTGGTGCGCGCGGGCGTGCGGGTCGTGGCGCCGCGCGCGGTGGTCCGGCCGGCGCGCGTGCCCGGCGTGGTCGTCCTGGTCGTCCGGGTCGTGGCGCGCGCGGCCGGGCGCGCCGGCCGCTCCTCGGACGGCTCCCCGCCGGCCCTGCGACCGGCGGCGGCGCAGGCGCGCTGGGCGATCACGGTTCCGGCCCCGATCGCGGCGGCCACGGGCCACTCCAGCAGCCCGAGCACCGCGAGCAGGCCGAGGCCGCCGTAATAGGCGACGCGTTCGGTCGGCGGCAGGAACGTGCGGGCCGTCTCGACGGCCCGGCTCATCTCCTGGCCGCGGCGCCCCGTCTCGCCCGTCGTCGCGCCGGTCAGGCGCGGCATACGAGGCATCCTGGGCATGCGAGGCATGTGGGGCCGGTGGACGTGGAAGCTGACGACAGGCGTGTCCATGCTGAACAGGTCGCCGTTGGCCCCGGATGCCGATGGCGTCGCTGTACGTCCGGTTCGTGACGTCGGAGTCACGGTCATAGCCCCTCCTCAGGTGCTCAACAATCGCTTCAATTCACCTTTTGCCCAGCTCAAGAGGGATGACCAGCGCCAAACCCGCCGTCCTTTCCGATCCTTTGACATATCCGGACGAGCCCTTAGCAGCCCCGACCGGGCGGACTGCGGTGCTGTCGCGTTCGCCCCCATGGGCGTAATCTCAGAGGGCGTGAGGCTGGATCTGGACTTCGTCAGCGCGCACGCCGGACGGTCTCCGGCCCGCCTGACCAGGCGAGACATCGCCAGAGCTCTGCTGGCGGTCCCGAGTGGGCAGGCGCTCGTGGCGCTTCCCGACATCCGCAGGGCCATGTTCGCCGCGGGCAACCCCCTGTCCGCGCCGTTCTGGGACTCGGCCAAGGCCACCCTCGCCTCCATCGAGGCGGGCGCGGCCACGGTCGGAGACGTGCAGAGGTGGCTGGAGGCGACCGGCACCGAGCCGATCCTCATCACCCGCGCGTACTTCGTCTGGCCGGAGGAGGACGAACGCGGCCCCGTGGCCTCGGAGCTGTACGGCCTCCTCGTGGCCCACCTGGAGGACCAGGTGGCCGACGGCCGGATCGACCCCGACCGCCTCGCGTCCGGCGACGCCGAGGCCCGCGAGGCGTACGAGGACATCCAGGACCGCTGGCTGGCCTCGCCCCTGCCCGACGGCCGGGTGCCGGGCTCGGCCGTCAACGACGAGCTGGAGGAAGGTCTCTTCGCCACCTGGGACGAGGAGGAGGCGTTCGCGCTCAGCGAGCTGCGGCGGGTGCTCGCCGACCTGCCCGAGCCGTCGCTGCCCTTCGCCGAGCTGGAGGCCGCCGCGCGGCGGCTGCGCGCGGTGCTCGCCGAACCCGGCTATCCGGGCTCGGTGCTGCGGGCCTGCGCCGGCATCGACGACGGGCCGCTGCCCGAGGGCGACGCCGACCTGTGGCTGACGGTCGCGGCGGGCATCGCCTCCCCGGTCTCCGACCTGCAGGACGAGGAGGCCCATCAGTTCTGGAACCTGGAGGCCGAGCTGAGCGAGGAGGACGCCGCGCTCGCCGCCCTGTGCACGATCCACCACGCCGACTGGCTCGCCGCCGTGACGGCGCTGGCCCGGCGGGGCCCCGGCGTGCTGGCCTCGCCGGAACGCATCGCCCGGTTCGTCGCCGAGTCCGAGGACATCGACGTCGACATGGACGACCCCGAGGACCTGCGGACCACCGAGGAGCTGTTCACCTCGGTCATGCCGCTGTGGATGGGGCTCGGCATCGTGGACGAGCGGGCGATCCTCACCCCGCTCGGCTGGTGGGGGCTGCCGAAGGCGCTGGAGCTGGCCTGGTCGCCCGGCTGACGCCTCGACGGCGGGCCGGGCGCGCGAGGGCCCGTCAGCGGGCGGGCTCGGACTCCGGCGGGGCCTCGGCCACCAGGTCGGCGTACTCCTGGTGCTTCTCGATGTAGGCCGCCACGAAGGGGCAGAGCGGCACGACCCGCAGCCCGGTGTCGCGGGCCGCGTCCAGCGCCACGCGGATCAGGGCGCCGCCGAGGCCCTGGCCCTCGTACTCCTCGTCGATCTCGGTGTGCGTGAAGACCATCCGGTCCCCGCGCAGGCGGTAGTCGGCGAACCCGGCCTGCTTGCCGTCGACCCGGATCTCGTACCGCCTGGCCTCGGGGTTGTCGGCGACGTCGACCGCATGCTCCATGGACGGCTCTCCTTGACGGTGGGTCGGTGGGTCGGGGTGACGGGTCGAGCTCAGCGGGTGCCCTCGCCGGCCTGCCCGGAACCGGGGCCCTCACCCGGCTCGGACTTCGGCTCGGACTTCGGCTCGGACTTCCGCTCGGACGCCTCGTGCTTGACGAGGTCCTCCTCGCGGGGCACCTCGATCTTGGAGATCTGACGGTTCATCGACTTCACGAGCAGATACAGCGCGACGCCGATGGCGGCGACCACCAGAAAGCCGAGGAGCCCGGGCCCGACCGGGGAGGTCGGCTGGGCGACGGCCGCGAGCACGGCGAATTCAGTCACCCGTCAAGTCTGCCACCCGGGGGCCTGGCCCCTCTCAGCGGCGGGCCGGTGAGGCGTCGTCGGCCTGGATGCCGGCGAACAGGTCCTTCTCGGGGATCTCGGTGTCGACCAGCGAGCGGGCCAGGTGGTAGTCCTCGGTGGGCCAGACCTCCTGCTGGAGCTCGCGCGGGCAGACGAACCAGGAGCCGTCCGGGTCCACCTGGGTGGCGTGGGCCAGCAGCGCGAGGTCGCGGGCCTCGAAGAAGTCGCCGCAGTGGACGCGCGTGGTGACCTCCCACTTCTGCGGGCGGTCCTCCCAGCGGGAGATCCAGTCGGCGTAGGGGGAGCCGATGCCGCGGTCGTTCATGGCCTCGTGCAGCGCCTCGAACCGGGCGCGGGTGAAGCCCATGTGGTAGTAGAGCTTCAGCGGCTGCCACGGCTCGCCGAGGCCCGGGTAGCGGTCCGGGTCGCCCGCGGCCTCGAAGGCCTCCACCGACACCTTGTTGGTCATGATGTGGTCGGGGTGGGGGTAGCCGCCGTCGTCGTCGTAGGTGATGATCACGTGCGGCCTGAACGCGCGGACGGCCGCGACCAGCGGGGCCGCGGCGGTCTCCAGGGGCTGCACCGCGAAGCACCCCTCGGGCAGGGGCTCGCTCTCGTCCTCAGGAAGCCCGGAGTCCACGAAGCCAAGGAAGCTCTGCCGCACCCCGAGGATCTCGCGGGCCTTGTCCATCTCCTGGCGGCGGATCTCGGTGAGGTTCTCCAGGACGTCGGGACGGTCCATCTTGGGGTTGAGGATGGAGCCGCGTTCCCCGCCGGTGCAGGTACAGACCAGCACGTCGATGCCCTCGGAGGCGTAGCGGGCCATGGTGGCGGCCCCCTTGCTCGACTCGTCGTCGGGATGCGCGTGTACGGCCAGCAACCTCAGGGGTGCAACCACGGCTCGGTCTCCTCAAGTGTCCAGGACAGCTCTCAAGAGAGGTTAGTTTCTCTTGGGGCGACGCGGGGGGCGTCGCCCTCGCGGGGGACAATTGTCTCGTGCAACGTCGCCGGACCGCTGGGAGATTCCGTCATGGCTGAAAGAGGTGTCGGCTCGGGCGCGGACGCGCCGGTCCTGGGCACCCCTGACGCGTTTCCCGACCGTACGGGACGAAACGGGCGCGCGGGGCGGTCCGTGGTCCTCGTGATCATCGCTGTCGTCGTGGCGGCGGCGATGGGCGGCTGGGGTTATGTCATGATGACCGCCAAGGGGGACCCGGACGTGCAGAGCGAGGTGATCGCGTTCGAGGTCCAGGGGTCCGACGCGGTGACGATCACCTTCCAGACGCACAAGGCGGCCGATCGCGCGGCGGTGTGCCGCCTGCGGGCCACCGACACCGAGCACGTCGAGGTGGGCGCCAGGGACGTCTCCATCCCCGCCGGGCAGGCGGATGGGCGGTTCACCGAGCGGGTCACGACGAGCGCCCGCGCGACATCGGGCCACGTGCAGTACTGCTATCTCGTACAATGAGACTTTTGGGAAAGCGTTCGATCGGGTTAATTTGTTAGTCTCCCCCGATTCGAACGCTCGCAACTCTCACGAGTACGCAAGGAGAACCCGTGGTCGACTCCCGCGAAGAGAACGTCACCTGGTTGACGCAGGAGGCGTACGACCGTCTGAAGGCGGAGTTTGAGTATCTCTCGGGGCCCGGGCGTGTCGACATCGCCAAGAAGATCGAGGCCGCCCGCGAAGAGGGCGACCTCAAGGAGAACGGCGGTTACCACGCCGCCAAGGAGGAGCAGGGCAAGATGGAGGGCCGCATCCTCCAGCTCCGCCAGCTTCTCGACAACGCCAGGGTGGGCGAGGCCCCCCGCACCGAGGGCGTGGTCGGCCCCGGCATGACGGTGACGATCCGCTTCGCGGGCGACGACGACGAGGTCACCTTCCTGCTCGCCTCCCGTGAGGAGAGCGGCGCGCCGATCGACGTCTACTCGCCGAAGTCGCCGCTCGGTTCGGCGATCAACGGCAAGAAGATCGGCGAGAAGGCCACCTACACCATGCCCAACGGCAGGACGAACACGGTCGAGATCCTGGAGGCCGTTCCCTACATCGGCGGCTGAGCGGCGCGACCGCCGGCTCCCGCCCGTTTTCCAGGAATTCCCCCCGACTTCCCGGCCAGGCCGGGGTCTTGATCCGCCGGAGCGCCGCTCCGGCGGATCAAGACTGTTTAGGGTGAACTACGGACATCGGCGGCTGAGTCGGCAAGAATCAAACACTGACCGGTTAGCGGTAGATCACGTCGAATGGGGGAATCGTGCTCGATCGGCGACCGCGGGGCTCGTCCGTCGCCCGAGAGAGCCGCGCCGGGTTCCGTGAGCGCGTCGGCGGAGTGCTCGGCGAGGTGCGCGAAGATCTTCGTTTCCATCCCAACCTCCAGCCGGTCCGCCGCCCCCCGAGGCCCCCGCGCCTGGCGCGCAGGATCGTGCCGGTCGTCGGGCTCTTACTGGCCGCCGTCCTCGCCGCCGACCTCATGGTCTACGGCGAGCTGGTCAAAGGCGAGCCCCAGGCCGTCGCGGCCCGCGCCCCCCGCGACGCCGTCCCGAGGCGCGACGGGTACGTCGCGGCGACCGGCGAGCTGCCGGTCACGCCCACGCGGGCCGAGGTCGCGCCGCTGACCCGGGCGCACGCCCCCCACCTGTTCGTGGTCTCGCGCCGCACGCTGCCCGCCGCGGCCGTCCAGGCGGTCAACGCCTACAAGGGCGTCGAGGCCGTCGAGGTCACCGACGCCGCCGACGTGATGATGGACGGCAAGCGCGTGCAGACCATGGGCGTGAACCCCTCCACGTTCCGCGCCTTCACCCCGCGCCCCACGGCCCGGTCGGACGCCCTCTGGAACAGCGTGGCGGCGGGCGACGTCGCGGTGTCGTTCGTGCTCGGCAGCGACGGCGGCGTGAAGCTCGGCTCCACGGTCAACGGCGGCGGCCTCAAGCTGCGCGTCGGGGCGTACGCGACCATGGGCATGGGCCTGATCAACGCCGTGGTGTCGACGCAGGTGGCACGCTCGCTCGGCATCCCCGAGCGCAACGCGATGGTCGTCAGCGCCCCCGGCGTGAACCTGAACCGGCTCAGGGAGGCCATCCTGAAGGCCCTGCCCAAGGGCACCCAGGTCGCGCTCATCAACCCGGTGCTCGAACGGCCCGCCGAGGCCCGTCGCACCTGGCCCTCGGGCTCGTTCATGACGGCGGAGCAGCTCCGCGTGGCGCTCACCGCCGCCGCGGGCAAGGTCGGCCGCCCGTACGTCTGGGGCGCCGAGGGACCGGACACCTTCGACTGCTCGGGCCTCGTCCAGTGGGCCTTCGCGCAGGCCGGGGTGCGCATGCCGCGCGTCACCCACCAGCAGTGGGTGACGGGCCCGCAGATCCCGCTGTCGCAGGCCCAGCCGGGCGACCTGCTGTTCTGGCGCTCCGACCCGACCAACCCCGGCTACATCTCGCACGTCGCGATCTACTGGGGAGACGGCAAGATGCTCCAGGCGCCGCGCACCGGCGACGTCGTGAAGTTCTCGCCCGTCTCCACCAGGAACCTGGCCGGGGTGGTGCGGGTGAGCCCCGTGGTGGCCGCGCGGGTGCGCTGAGGCACTACAGGGGCATGCCCTCCTCCAGGAAGGCCAGCACCTCGTCCATCAGGGCGGGCAGCGAGACGTCCCGCCCGGAGACGACCCAGCGTTCCATGGCGGCGATCCAGGCCCCGATGACCGCGCCGGCGGCGGCGCGCACGCGAAGGTCGTCGGCGGAGCGGCCGGTGCGCTCGGCCAGCATCGAGGCCAGCGCGGCCATGGTCGCGAGCTGTCCCTCGACCTGGCGGGCGCGCAGGGCCGGGATGGACCAGATCAGCTCGATCCGGCGCCGGATCGTCCGCTCGTCGGCCTCGAAGACCTCGGTGAAGACCTCGCCCATCGCGGCCCGCATCGCGGCCAGCGGGCCGAGGGACGCGGGCTGCCGCAGGTAGGCGGCGGCGATCATGGGGTCGTAGTCGTCCCGCATGACGACGTCTTCCTTGGTGGGGAAGTAGCGGAAGAACGTGCTCGGGGAGACCTCCGCGGCCTCGGCGATCTGCTCGACGGTCGTGGCGTCGTAGCCCTGCTCGGTGAACAGCCGCAGGGCGTGTTCCTGGATGGCCTGCCGGGTCTTGGCCTTCTTGCGTTCGCGAAGACCGGCGGGCCGGTCGGCGCGCGGAGGTGAACTCATCCCCTCATTGTGGCCGGATCGGGCGCCCGCCACCGGTTTCGCGCGCACGGCGCACGGTAGCGCTCCACCGGGACGACCACCCCTTGCCGTACGCCCGTAGCGGTGTAATTTGGATTACATGGATACAGATGAGTCTGTGATCACGTCCTGGTTCACCGGCCGGCTGCCCGAGCAGTGGTTCGGCGGACGCCACGAGTTCGTCATCGACCGTGAGGAGGTCGCGGTCGTCGGCACGCTGCCGGTGCCCTCGGCCGCGGAGGGCGTCCAGGACGCCGAGCGGGCCGCGCTGCTGGACGGCCACATCCAGCGCTTCCGCGAGGAGACCCGCGAGCGGCGCATCGAGATCGCCCGCGAGGCCGAGCACCGGTTCCGCCGCAAGGTCTCCTGGGGCGTCTCCTGCGGCGACGAGACAGTGATGTTCACCACCCTTTCCGTCCCCGTCATGACCCGGCTGCGCCAGCAGGAACGACGTGTGCTGGACACGCTGGTCGCGGCGGGGGTCGCGCGCAGCCGCAGCGACGCCCTGGCGTGGTGCGTGCGTCTGGTGGGGAGCAAGACCGACACGTGGCTCGCTGACCTGCGCGATGCCCTCCAGCACGTGGACCGGGTGCGTTCCTCGGGCCCCGATCTCAATGGCTGAATTGGACTGAACCACTGCGCCGACAGGCATAGACCATTGCAATTGGCCTATACCAATGTTTGCCCCGGCCCCCTCGGGACAGTACGAGGGTCGGCCGGGGCGCGCACTTTTATCTCGGTCAGCGGCGGGTAAACTGCCCCGCATCATCGAGGCCCCTGCCTGCTGCGACGTGCGTGCCGTCGCGGCAGGCCGGAGCCACGGCGACGCTCCGAATTTATCCGGCGGAAACGAAAGTGAAATGCGTGCGACGATCTCCCCGATTTGGGGTGCTCTTGCACCTGCGTTTCACCGACTGGTCTACGCCAACTTGGATTCGCGGGCGTTCGTCGTCAATGATGTTTGGCCTGAGAGTAAGGAGCCGGCCCAGTGTCAGTTTCCATTGAAATGACCGCCCCGACGACCCATTCCGAGCTCGTCGCGTGGGTGCAGGAGATCGCCGAACTGACCCGTCCGGACCGCGTCGAGTGGTGCGACGGCTCGGAGGCCGAATGGACGCGACTGACGAACCTGCTGGTCGAGCAGGGGACCTTCACTCGCCTCGCCAAGCGCCCGAACAGTTTCCACGCGGCCTCGGACCCTTCCGACGTCGCGCGTGTCGAGGACCGCACGTTCATCTGCTCGGAGGACCCGGAGGACGCCGGGCCGACGAACAACTGGATCGCGCCCGCGGAGATGCGCGGCACCTTCGACCACCTCTTCAGCGGGTCGATGCGGGGCCGCACGATGTACGTCGTGCCCTTCTGCATGGGCCCGCTGGGCGGCGAGATCTCGCAGCTCGGCGTCGAGATCACCGACTCCCCGTACGTCGCCGTCTCCATGCGGATCATGACGCGCATGGGCGAGGCGGCGCTGCGGCTGATCGAGGAGCGCGGTGACTACGTGAAGTGCGTCCACTCGGTGGGCGCGCCGCTGCTGCCCGGCCAGCAGGACGTCCCGTGGCCGTGCAACCCGACCAAGTACATCAGCCATTTCCCCGAGTCCCGGGAGATCTGGTCGTACGGCTCGGGGTACGGCGGCAACGCGCTGCTCGGCAAGAAGTGCTACGCCCTGCGCATCGCCAGCGCGATGGCGCGCGACGAGGGCTGGCTCGCCGAGCACATGCTGATCCTCAAGCTCACCCCGCCCGCCGGGGAGACGCGCTACATCGCCGCGGCGTTCCCGTCGGCGTGCGGCAAGACCAACCTCGCGATGCTGAAGCCCACGATCCCGGGCTGGAAGGTCGAGACGGTCGGCGACGACATCGCCTGGATGCGCTTCGGCGCGGACGGCCGCCTGTACGCGATCAACCCGGAGGCCGGGTTCTTCGGCGTCGCGCCCGGCACCGGCATGTCCACCAACGCCAACGCGGTCGAGGCGCTGTGGGGCAACAGCATCTTCACCAACGTCGCGCTGACCGACGACGGCGACGTGTGGTGGGAGGGACTCACCGACGAGCCGCCGGCGCACCTGACCGACTGGCGCGGGCGCGACTGGACGCCGGCCTCGTCCGAGCCCGCCGCGCACCCGAACGCCCGCTTCACCACGCCGGCCGCCCAGGCCCCGACGATCGCCCCCGAGTGGCGCGACCCGAAGGGCGTGCCGATCTCGGCGATCCTGTTCGGCGGCCGCCGCGCGAGCGCCGTCCCGCTGGTGACCGAGTCGTTCGGCTGGCAGCACGGGGTGTTCCTCGGCGCGAACGTCGCCTCGGAGAAGACCGCCGCCGCCGAGGGCACCGTGGGCGAGCTGCGCCGCGACCCGTTCGCGATGCTGCCGTTCTGCGGCTACAACATGGGTGACTACTTCGGCCACTGGATCGAGATCGGGAAGAAGGCCGACCCCGCCAAGCTGCCGCGGCTCTACTACGTCAACTGGTTCCGCAAGGACGCCTCCGGGCGCTTCGTGTGGCCGGGGTTCGGCGAGAACATCCGCGTGCTGAAGTGGATCGTCGAGCGGCTGAACGGCCGCGCCGACGCGGTCGAGACGCCGATCGGCCTGCTCCCCGCCGACGGCGCCCTCGACCTCGACGGCCTGGACCTGACCGAGGAGGACCTCGGCACGCTGCTGTCGGTGGACCGCGAGGTGTGGCGGCAGGAGGCGGCGCTGATCCCGGGCTTCTTCGAGACGTTCGGCTCGCACCTGCCCGCCGAACTGCGTGAGGAGTACGAGGCCCTGGTACGGCGGCTCGGCTGACCCCGCGACCCCGACGGGGTCAGGCGGGTCATGTCCGAGTCGGCGCGGCCAGGTAAAGGTTTCGCCTCGTCGCGTAGATCATGGTTGACCGTGCTCGCCGGCGCCCGCGCCCGCGAGCCGGTCGCACCATGCCCGGAGAGTGCCCAGAGAGTGCCCAGAGACTGCTCAGGGACAGCCCGGAGACTGCGCAGAGACCGCGCAGAGACCGCGCGGATGTTGTGCGGATGTTGTGCGGACACCGAGAAGACGCCTTCCCGGCGCTGGCCCGTGACACAAGCTGGGGGCGGGCGAGTGCCCGGGCACGTGATAATTGCGTGTTGTCAACGTCCGGAAGCGGACGGGCGGCGAAGGGGAGGTCTCCATGGGCGCGCGCGATCTCGTGTACCGGCTGTACGAGCGCCGGCTCGAATCGAAGCTGTCCGGGAGCCAGATACCGCGCCACGTGGGCGTCATCGTCGACGGCAACCGCCGCTGGGCCAGGGCCATGGGGTTGCGCGACGTCCGCCACGGCCACCAGAAGGGCGCGGACAAGATCTCCGAGCTGCTGGTGTGGTGCCGCGAGGCCGGGGTCGAGATCGTCACGGTGTGGCTGCTGTCGAGCGACAACCTCTCCCGTCCCAAGGAAGAGCTCGACCCGCTCGTGGAGATCATCGAGGGCACGGTGCAAGGGCTGGTCGCCGGCGGCTGGCACGTCAACCCGGTGGGCGCGTTAGACCTCCTGCCGGACAGCACGGCCAGAGTCCTTAAAGATGCGAAAGAAGTAACATCGCACCGTCCTGGGCTGATTGTGAACGTGGCCGTTGGGTATGGAGGAAGGCGTGAGATCGCTGATGCGGTGCGCTCCCTCCTCCAGGAGCACGCCAGCAAGGGCGCGAGCATCGAGGAACTCGTCGAGGCCCTCGATGTGGAGCACATCGCGGAGCATCTCTACACGCGCGGCCTCCCCGACCCGGACCTCCTCATCCGCACGTCGGGAGAGCAGCGGCTCTCCGGCTTCCTGCTCTGGCAGAGCGCCCACTCGGAGTTCTACTTCTGCGAGGCCTACTGGCCCGACTTCCGCAGAGTGGACTTCCTGCGGGCCCTCCGCTCGTACGCCGCGCGCCACCGACGGTACGGCAACTGAAACGCCCGGTGAAATCCATCTATCCCCGCCCTTCACGCCGTTGGGCCGGGCGGATTCACGACGTACCGTAAACAGTAGGCAGTCCATACGGCCTACTTCGGGAGAGGGTCCGCCTTGCGTCGCCGTTCGACGAGGAGGGCCGGTATCCGGCGTCGCCTCGCGGGAGCGCGCAGCCGGGCCCGGTCCGTTCACCACCTCATCTGGCAGGGCGCTGCACTCTGGCGCCCGGGGGAGAACGCGTGGCAGTGTCCTCGACCAACCCGTCCACTGAATCCGGTAGCCCGACGCCGTCCAGGCGTACCTACATTGTGGACACCTCTGTCCTCCTGTCCGACCCGGCGGCGATGAGCCGCTTCGCCGAGCACGAAGTCGTCCTACCGATCGTCGTCATCACCGAGCTTGAGGCCAAGCGCCATCACCCGGAGCTGGGGTACTTCGCCCGCAAGGCCCTCCGCTTCCTCGACGATCTGCGGGTACGGCACGGCAGGCTGGACGAGCCCATGCCGATAGGCGAGGGCGGCACCATCAGGGTCGAGCTCAACCACAGTGACCCCGCGATCCTCCCCGCCGGGTTCCGGCTCGGCGACAACGACACCCGCATCCTCACCGTCGCCCGCACCCTCGCCGCCGAGGGCTGCGACGTCGTCCTCGTCTCCAAGGACCTCCCGATGCGGGTCAAGGCCGCCTCGATCGGCCTGACCGCGGAGGAGTACCGCGCCGACCTGGTCGTGGAGTCCGGCTGGACCGGCATGCACGAGCTGCAGGTCACCACCGACGACATCGAGAACCTCTTCGAGCACGGCACGCTGGACCACGAAGAGGCTCGCGAGCTGCCCACCCACACCGGCCTGCGCATGCTGTCGGCGCGCGGCTCCGCCCTCGGGCGCGTGCTGCCCGACAAGTCCGTGCGGCTGGTGCGCGGCGACCGCGAGGTCTTCGGCCTGCACGGCCGCTCCGCCGAGCAGCGCATCGCCCTGGACCTGCTCATGGACCCCGAGGTCGGCATCGTCTCGCTCGGCGGGCGCGCGGGCACCGGCAAGTCCGCGCTCGCGCTGTGCGCCGGCCTCGAGGCCGTCCTGGAGCGCCGCCAGCACCGCAAGGTCGTCGTCTTCCGTCCCCTGTACGCCGTCGGCGGCCAGGAGCTCGGCTACCTGCCGGGCACCGAGAACGAGAAGATGGGGCCCTGGGCGCAGGCGGTGTACGACACGCTCGGCGCGGTCACCACGCCCGAGGTGATCGAGGAGGTCCTCGACCGCGGCATGCTGGAGGTCCTTCCCCTCACGCACATCCGCGGCCGGTCGCTGCACGACGCGTTCGTCATCGTGGACGAGGCGCAGTCGCTGGAGCGCGGCGTCCTGCTGACCGTGCTGTCGCGCATCGGCGCGAACTCCCGCGTCGTGCTCACCCACGACATCGCCCAGCGCGACAACCTCAGGGTGGGCCGCCACGACGGCGTCGTGGCCGTCGTCGAGAAGCTCAAGGGCCACCCCTTGTTCGCGCACGTCACGCTCACCCGCTCGGAGCGCTCGCCCATCGCCGCCCTGGTGACCGAGATGCTGGAGGACATCACGATCTGAGCGGCGGCCCTCGTCACGGCGGAAGGTTCACGCTCGGGGCCGCCAGCCGGTGGTACTCCTTGCAGGTGTGCTCACCGAGGGCCAGCGGCCCCTTGGGCGTCGTCTGAGTGATCTTCACGGCCCAGATCTCCTCGCGCAGCCGCGCGGTGCAGGTGATCTGGGCCATCGCCGTCCTCCCCAGCGTGCCGGGACCGTTGACGATCACGTGCAGGCGCAGGCCCACGGGGTTCTCCGGGTCGTTGCGCACGCCGCTGTCCACGCCGTACCGCCCGAGCACGCTCTGCTCCAGCCGGAACCCGCGCAGCGCGGTGCCGAGCCCGTCCCCCGGCTGCCTGCCCACCTCGAACAGGGCCGTGATCAGGTCCTCGACGGCCGGCGACGCGGTGGTGACGTTCTTGGGCGCGAGCCGCCCGCCCCGCAGCAGGTAGATCGTGCCGGCCGCGCCGCGCGCGCTGATCACCGGGGCGGGGCCCGCGTCCGCCACCCGGGTCGGCTCCACCCCGCACGCCGCCGCCGCGAGGGCGCACGCCAGCGCCAGGACGGGCCCGGCCAGGCGGAGGGATCTCATGGGGCTCGCGGGTCTCACGGGTGGGGTATCCAGACGGTGAACTGCGTCCCAGGGTCGCACAGCTCCACGCGGATGGTGCCGCCGTGCAGTTCGGCGTTGGCCTTGGCGATGGCGAGGCCGAGCCCGCTGCCCTCGCTGCGCGCGCGGCCCGCGCCCACCTTGTAGAACCGCTCGAAGACGTGCGGAAGGTCCTCGCGCGGGATGCCCTTGCCGCGGTCGCGCACCTTGACCTCCAGCCCGCTGCGCAGCCGCCGCGCGGCGACGGTCACGGGCGGCGCGCCGTGGCGCAGGGCGTTGCCGACCAGGTTGGCCACGATGACGTCGAACCGGCGCGGGTCCAGCGAGAACGACAGTCCCCGCGCGTCGTCCACCCGCACCCGCCCCGTCCACCCGCGGATCTCCAGGCAGTCGGCGAGCGCCACGCCGACGTCGACGTTCTCCCTGATGAGCAGGGCGGTGCCCGAGTCCAGCCTGCTCGCCTCGATGAGGTGCTCGACCAGGACGCGCAGCCGGTCGATCTCGCGGACCACGATGTCGACGGCCTTGCCGGCGTCGGGGGGAAGGTGCTGGGCCTCCTCGGTGAGCATGTCGGTGACGGCGGTCATCGCGGTGAGCGGGGTGCGCAGCTCGTGGGAGACGTCGGCCACGAACCGCCGCGACATGGCCTCCAGGGCGCGCAGCTCCGAGACGGTCTGCTCGAGCGCCGAGGCCGTGTCGTTGAAGGTCGCGGTGAGGTCGGCCAGCTCGTCGCGGCCGTGCACGGGCAGGCGCGTGTCCAGCCGTCCGGCGCCGAGCGCCCGCGCGGCCTCGCCGAGCCTGCGCACGGGCAGCAGCACGCTGCGCGCGGACACGAGCGCGACCGTCAGCGCGATGGCCAGCGTGATCCCGGACGACTGGGCGAGCGCGGTGCGGAGGCGGACGAGGACGCCCTCCTCCTCCTTGAGGGAGACGAAGACGAAGACGGTCATGCCGGTGGGGCGGACCGCGCCCGTCCTGGTCAGCCGGTGGACCTGCGTGCCGATCAGCAGCCACGGCTCGTTCTTGATCATCAGCCGCTGGCGGACCATGCGGGTGGCCGCCTTCTGGCGCAGCTCGGCCGGCACGTCGGCGAGGCCGAGGATGGTGCCGCTGCTCAGCCGCTCGCGGTCGCCGTACCGCAGGATGACCTGCCGGTCGGGGCCGTCCAGCGACTCGGCCAGCGCGTTGAGGTCGTTCTCCGACACCGCCGAGTCGGTCGGCCACAACAGGTCGCTGGTGCCGATGGGGAGGGAGATGCGCTGCAGCACGTCGCGGACGTCCACGGTGGCGCCGTTCTCGGCCCGCTCCAGCAGCGCGCGGCGGACGAGCTGGTATCCGATGCCCGCGACCAGCGCGGAGGCGGTCACCGCCACCAGGATGAAGGTGATGACCAGCCGGACGCGCAGTCCCGTCGGGCGCCGGCGGCCGAGCCTCACGGCGGGCTGAAGCGGTATCCGAAGCCGCGCACGGTGTGGATGTACACGGGCTCCGCGGGTACGGGCTCGATCTTGGCGCGGATGCGCTGGACGCAGGCGTCCACGAGCCGGGAGTCCGCCACGTGGTTGTGGTCCCAGACCGCGCGCAGCAGGTAGCGGCGGTTGAGCACCTGGCCGGGGTGGCGGACGAGTTCGAGCAGCAGGCGCAGCTCGGTGGGCGTGAGGTGGATCTCGCGGTTGGCCAGCGTGACCTTCAGCGCGCCCCGGTCCACGACCAGGTCGCCGAAGCTGATCCGGTCGGCGGAGGCGGACTCCAGGCGGCGCAGCACGGCGCGGATGCGGGCGTCCAGCACGCGCGGCTCGACCGGCTTGACCACGTAGTCGTCGGCGCCGGCCTCGAGCCCGACCACGATGTCGAGGTCGTCGCCCCGGGCGGTGAGCAGGATGATGGGCAGCGAGTCGAGCCTGCGGATCCTGCGGCACACCTCCACGCCGTCGATGCCGGGGAGCATGACGTCGAGGATCACGATCTCCGGACGGCGGGCGCGCACGTGGTCCAGGGCCTCCTCCCCGGTCGCGTAGGCGGTGACCGAGTGTCCCTGTCGCGTGAGCGCCAGCTCCAGGCCCGTCCGTACGGAGGGGTCGTCTTCTACGAGGAGGATGCCGGCCACCCGCACATTATTGCTGAAAGTCCTTTATCCCCTTCTATGTCACGGAACTGTGACGTGGCGCCCACGGGACCCCGACACTGGCCCTGCACGCTGGGGACCGTCCGCATCGGTGCGCGCCGGCGTTCGACGTGCCCGGACCGGTGTCCTGGGGCAGGGGATCGCACGCCCGCCGTCCCCTGCCGTCCCGGGCCCGGACCGCGCGGACGTCACCCCGGGGCGCACCGCGCTCCACCGCCCTCCGGTGCGGGGATCCGGAGGGCGGGCCGCCGGGGGCCTCGTGTGACGAAAATCACACCGCCGTTGAAAAGCGCACGTTACCGGCTGGTTAGGTCATCTAACGGGCAAAAAACTTCCACGTTCCGGTTGCGGAGTACCCCCCGGGTCACGGCAAGCTCATCGCCGTGAGCTCAGGTCAGCAGGTTCGCGACAGACAGGGCAGGCGGGAGGAGCAGCCGCCCCGGCCCCCGCGCGGCCGTGCCCGCCCCAAGCGGGACGGGTCGTGGCTCACCCCCAAGCGCATCGCGGTGATCGGCCTGTCGGTCGCCGTCGTCGCCGCGCTCGGCGTGTTCACGGTCAAGACCATGAAGGAGAACGAGGCGGCCCCGAGCCAGCCGCTGTCCCTGGACGATCTGACCCGCATGGCCGACGACCCCTTCGCGCCCGACGCCGAGGCCGACGCGCTCAAGGCGTCCGCCGCGCAGGCCGCCCGCGCGCGCAACCTCAAGAGCGCGCGCGAGAAGGACGGCCCCGACTGGGACTCCGTGAAGATCGTCAAGGAGGCTCCCGGCGGCGGCGGGTTCAACCCGCAGGCGTTCCCGCCCGGCTCCAAGCCCGACCCCGGCAGCAACAAGGCCATCGGCCAGAAGATGGCCGCCGCCCGCGGCTGGGGCGGCGAATGGGGCTGCCTGGAGAAGCTCTGGGACAAGGAGAGCGGCTGGAACGAGCGGGCCATGAACCGCAGCAGCGGCGCCTACGGCATCCCGCAGGCCCTCCCCGGCAGCAAGATGGCCAGCGCGGGCGGTGACTGGCAGGTCAACCCCGCCACCCAGATCTCCTGGGGCCTCGGCTACATCGCGGCCCGCTACAAGTCGCCGTGCGGCGCCTGGGGCCACTCGCAGTCGGTGGGCTGGTACTGATCGTCGCGCGCGCGTCCTGATCCGCGCGAACTCTTGGTCAGGGTTGTTCGACGTTTCGGCAAGCCTGGCCGTCATCCGGCGGCGCCCGGCGCACGCTTGCCCACATGAGTGTGAAGGTCAGCGTGGTTGTGCCGGTATCGGAGCCCGGCCCGGACGACGACGCGTTCGACGCGTGCGTGCGTTCGCTCCTGGAGCAGTCCATGCCGTCGGACGAGTACGAGGTGATCTTCGCCGACGACCGCTCGGGCGACGGCACGCGCGAGCGCCTCGACGCCGTCGCCGCCGTGCGGCCCAACGTGCGCGTCCTGCACCTGGAGCACACCGGGACCCCGGCGCGCGGGCGCAACGTGGGCCTCGCCGTGGCCCGCGGCGAGTACGTCTACCTGCTCGGCCAGCGCGACCGCCTGGAGCGCGTGGCGCTGGAGAACATGTACCGCACGGCCGTCGAGACCGACGCCGACATCCTCATCGGCCGCGTCGTCCGCGGCGACAACCCGCCCCAGCGGGCCTTCAGCCGCAACCGCGAGCGCGCCGACGTGCTGCGCGACCGGCTGCTCGGCCTGCCCACGGCGCACAAGCTGTTCCGCCGCGCCTTCCTCGACGCCCGGGAGATCCGCTTCCCCGAGATCGAGCCCGGCCTGTCGGAGCAGGCGTTCGTCCTGCGCGCGTACCTGACCGCCAAGGTGATCGCGGTGCTCGCCGACCAGATCTGCTGCCACATCGCCCCGCCGTCGCAGGAGGCCCCCGACCCGCGCGCCTACGCCGCCGGGCTGCGGGCGATCCTCGACATCGTCGACGCCCACAGCGAGCCGGGCGACGCCAGGGAACGGCTGTACGCGCACTGGTTCCGCGCCGGCGTGCTGCGCCTGCTCGGCGGCCGTCACCTGCGCACCGACCAGAGGGGCGCGCTGTTCATCGAGCTGCGCGCCCTCACCGCGGAACGCTTTCCCGACGAGCTGGACCGCCATCTGCCGGTCCATCTCCGCGCCCGGGCCGTTCTGCTCAGGTCCGGTGACCTCGGGCGTCTGGTGGCCCTCAGCGACGCGGCCAGGGGCACCTCCGTCCGCGCGGAGCTGCGCGAGGTCGGCTGGGACGAGGACACCCTCATCATGGACCTCGCGGTCGAGCTGGTCGGCCCCGACGGCGCGCCCGTCACCTTCAAGGCCGAGGGAGACCGCCTGCACTGGACCCCGCCCGTGGCGGGCTTCGACCTGCCCGCGCCGCTCGCCGACGTCACCGACGCCGTCGAGCGCGCCCGCATGGAGGTCTACATCCGCCACCAGGACCACGGGCTGATCTTCTTCATCCCGGTCCACGGCGAGGTCTGCCGGTCCCAGGAGGGCGACCGGGTCCGCGTGTGGGCCGTGGGGCGGGCACGCCTCGACGTCGCCACGGTCGCGCTCGGCCGCCCGCTGCGCCCGGGGGAGTGGGAGGTCCACGTCCGCATGTACACCGGGGCGCAGCAGGCGCGCACCCGCGTCGCCGGCCGCCGCGGCGCGCCGCTGAGCTGTGTCGGCGTCCTGGCCGGGCGGCCGCCCAGGCTCGTCATCCCCTGCTGGTCCGAACGGCGCGAGCTCAGCGTCTGCGTGGAGCCCCGCTCGTTCGCCGACTCGATCCTCCTGGTCTCGCCCGGCGCCTCGGTCACCCACCGTGAAGGGCACGTCTTCGTCGTCCTCCCCGTCCCGTACGTCCCGCCGAGCGGCGGCCCGCCCGCCGAACTGGTGCTGCGGCAGCTCGCCGGGCGCGGCCGGGTGATCACCGTGCCCGCCCTGGTCGAGCCCGGCGTCCCCGGACGCTTCCCCGGCCAGCTCGTCGCCCACGTGCCCGTGCGGCGCCTCCCCGGCGAGGGCCACCTCGGCAACGGCCTGTGGGCGCCCCACCTGCGCGTGGACGGCCGCGAGACCGCGCTGCGCTTCACGCTGGAGATGAACAGGGGCCGGGCCAGGATCCAGGCCGCGGGCGAGCCCGGCGCGCTCGCCGTACGCCGCTCGACCCTGGGCAGGCTGCTGGCCCGACTGCCCGGCGGCAGGTACGCCGTGCGCGCCGCCCACGCCATCCAGGAGCGCTACCTGCCCACCCCGCCCGCCTCCTGACCCGCATTTCCCGCCGCGGCGGGAAAGCCGTTCGCCCTGCGTACGCCCGGTGTACTCCGGGCGCGCAAGTCGCGTTCAAGGACAGTCCAAGATCGTCACAAGACCGTGGCGGCACCGTAGCGGGTGTCCGGACGGCGACGACGCCCGAACCGGACGTACCACTGACGGACGGGGGCGACGCGGGGTGGACGGAACGCGTGCGGTGGCGGAACACGGCCAGGAGGCCGACCGCCACCTTCTGGAGGACATCGCCAGGGCGGCGCTGGCCCGCGCCGCGGGCGGCGGCGCCGCGTGGGAGGTGCGCCCCGGCACGCCGTGGACGCACGTCGCCCCGGCCGGCGCGGCCCGCCGCGAGCAGGGCTGGAAGCTGCACGTCTCGGCGACGCCGCTCTCGGCCCCCGTGGTGCTGAGCAGGGCCGCCGACGTGCTGATCCGCCATGGCAGCGCCTTCAAGTTCGCCGCCACGCTGAAGACGACCGCCATGCTGGTCGGCAGGAACTACGAGCGCGGCGGCTCCGGCAAGTTCATCACGGTCTACCCGGCCGACGACGACCTGTTCCTCACGCTGGCGGCGGAGCTGCACGACGCGGTGGCCGGTCTGCCGGGCCCGCGGATCCTCTCCGACCGGCCGTGGCGGACCGGCAGCCCGGTCCACTACCGGTACGGGGTCTTCAGCGGCGTGCGCAGGCTCACCAACGACGGCTCCTACGACGTCGCGCTGCGCGCCCCGGACGGCACGCTCGTCGCCGACCAGCGCCAGGCGTGGTTCACCCCGCCGCCCTGGGCGACCTCCCCGGTCCCCGAACCCGCGGCGGACCCCGCCGGCCGGAAGGGGAGCGCCGTGGTGCTCCTCAACGACCGGTTCGTGGTGCGCGGCGCGATCCGGCACGGCAACAAGGGCGGCGTGTACCGGGCCGAGGACCGGGTCACCGGCGGCGAGGTCATCGTCAAGGAGGCGCGCGCCCACGCCGCGGCGGCGCTGGACGGCACCGACGCCCGCGACCTGCTGCGGCACGAGGCCGCCATGCTGGACGTCCTCGCGCCGCTCGGCCTCGCCCCGCGCAAGGTCGACCTGTTCGAGCAGGGCGGCAACCTGTTCCTGGCCGAGGAGGTCGTCCCCGGGGACCAGCTGCGGCACTGGGTCGCCGGGCAGGCCGCCGCGCTCACCCGCGAGAGCGACGCGCACGCCCGCGGACTCGACCCCGGCACGGCCGCCGCCATGGCACGCAAGCTGGTCGCGCTCGTCGCCGCCGTCCACGACCGCGGCTACGTGCTGCGCGACCTCAACCCCAACAACGTGATCGTGACGCCGGACGGCGACCTGCGCCTCATCGACCTGGAGATGGTCACCGAGCCGGGCACGCCGACCGGACGCGCCTACACGCCCGGGTACGGGCCGCCCGAGGTGGTGGACGGCCAGGACACCGGGCCCGCGCCCGAACGCACCGCCGACCTGTTCTCCCTCGGCGCCACCCTTTTCCACATCGGCAGCGGGGTGGACCCCGTGCTGCCCGCCGACCTGCCCGCCGCCGAGGCCCGCCCCGCCCACGAACGGTTCGCGGTCCTGGTGGACGCGGCCGGACACGCCCACCCCGCGGTCGCGGCGCTGGCCCCGCTGATCCTGGGCCTTGTCGCCCACGACCCCGCCGACCGCTGGAGCCTGGACCGCGCCCGCGCGTTCCTGGCCGCGCCGCCGCCCCGCCACGCCGCCGCGGAGCCGCCCGGCGACAGGCTGCCCGCCGCCGCGCGGGACCTCATGCTGCGGGACGGCCTGGCGCACATCATCGCCACCCAGGCCGGGCCCGAGGCCGGACGGTTATGGCCCGCGGGGGCGTTCGGCGACACCACCGACCCGCTGAACGTCCAGTACGGCGCGGCCGGCGTGCTCGCCGTGCTCGTCCGCGCGGCGCGGGGCCGCCCGGAACCGGTGGCCCGCGGCCTGGACGACGCCATCGGCAGGCTCGCCGCCTGGATCGACGCCCGCCTGCGCGACGTCCCCCAGCTCCTGCCCGGCCTGTACTTCGGCCGCTCGGGCACCGCCTGGGCGCTGCACGAGGCCGCGCGCCACCTGGGCGACGAGCCGATGGCCGCGCGTGCCCTCCAGCTCGCCCGGGACCTGCCCGCCACCTGGCCCAACCCGGACGTCTGCCACGGCGCGGCCGGGGCCGGGCTGGCCGCGCTCGCCCTGTGGCGGGCCACCGGCGACGAAGGCTTCGCCAAGCAGGCGGCCGGCTACGCCGACGCGCTCGCCATGGCGGCCCAGCGGCGGCCGGAGGGGGTGATGTGGCAGATCCCGCGGGACTTCGACTCCGGCCTGGCCGGGCTGCTCCACTACGGCTACGCCCACGGCGTCGCGGGGATCGGCACGTTCCTGCTGCTGACGGGGACCGCGCTGGACCGCCCCGCCTACGTGGACCTGGCACGGGAGGCCGGGGACACCCTGGCCCGCGTGGCGATCGAGGACGGCGACAGCGCCTGGTGGCCGAGCGGCGAGGGCTCCCCGAAGGAGCGCCTGACCCACTGGTGCAGCGGCTCGTCCGGGGTCGGCACGTTCCTGGCCCGGCTCGGCGCGCTGACCGGCGAACGCCACCGCCTGGACCTGGCCCGGCGGGCCGCGACCGCCGTACGGCTGGCCCGCTGGCACGCCTCACCGGCCGCCTGCCACGGCCTGGCCGGCGACGCCCAGTTCCTGCTGGACATGGCCGACGCCACGGGCGATCCCGCCTACCGGGCCTGGGCCGAGGAACTGGCCACGGCCATACACGCCCGGCACGCGGTCAGGGACGGCCGGGTGGTCACGCCCGACGAGCACCACGTGGAGGTCACCCCCGGGTACAACACCGGCCTGGCCGGCACGCTCGACCTGCTGCTGCGCCTGCGGCACGGCGGCGGGCGGATGTGGGTGCCCGGGGAGGCGTGGTGAGCGCCGCGGCCGCGACGGCGGCGCCCGCGCGGATGCGGATCAGCTTCCGGTTCTCCGGCTCCGGCCGCCACGCGGCGTGCCTCACCCACGGGCCGGGCGGCGACCTCGTGCCCGAGCTGTGGACCTTCGGCGCCCGCGACCGGCAGGAGACGCTGCCCTCGGCCGAGACCGTGCGCACCCAGCCCACGGCGACCGGGGACGGGCGCGTGCTGCTGCTGCGCGCCATGGACGGCCACCACGTCCTCGGGCTGGCGGCACGGGACGGCGGGCGATGGGCCGAGCGCACGCTCGACCCGATCCCCGCGGCGGGCCTGCGGCTGCTGCCGTCCGCGGGCGGGGACGTCCACCCGCTGGGCCTCGCGGTGCGCACGACCGCGTCCGGCCTGACCACGCTGCTGCGCGTCGCCGACAGGCCGCTCGGGCTGGTCCCGGTCATGGACCTGCCGGGCCGGTTCACCACCTGCTCGTGGCTGGACGAGTCCGGCACGCTGCTCGCGGGGAACCTGGCCGTGGACGGCGCCGTCACCCCCGTCGTCGCCGACCTGGCCCGGCGGACCTGGACGCCGATCGCCGGCGAGGGCGCCCAGCTCGTGCTGGCCCGCGCCGGGCACGCCCTGGTGACCTGCCTCGAGGACGGCGCCCCCTGGCTGGCCTGGGGGCGGCCGGGCGAGACGCTGCCGCTGCCGCGTCCGGGGCGGCTGGAGGCGCTGGACGGCGCCGTGCTGCCCGTGGCCGTGGACCCGGAGGGACGGCGGCTCGCCCTCCGGGTGCACCGGGGCGCCCGCAGCACCCTGGCGATCTACACCCCCGCCGCCGACCGGGTCCGCGAGGTGCCGACGCCACCGGGCGTCCTGCACCCCGCGGCGAGCTGGTCCCGCGACGGGCTGCGCGTGGCGTGCAGCACGCCCTCGCTGCCGAGCGGCGTGATCACCGTCGACGCCGACCGGCCGGACGCGATCCGGGTCTCCGGCGGCGAGGCCGGACCCGCGGCCGAGACCGCCCACCTGGAGACCTTCCCGGGACCCGAGGGCGCGATCGAGGCCGTCGTCTACGGCGACTGGCGCTCGGACGCGCCGCTGCTCCTCGCCCTGCACGGCGGCCCCGAGTCGGCGTGGGACCTGTCGTTCGACCCGGTGTGCCAGGCCATCGCCGCGACCGGGATCACGATCGTGGCCCCCAACCAGCGGGGCAGCGTCGGCTACGGCGACGCGCACCGCGACGCCCTGCGCGGCGCGTGGGGCGTGCCCGACCTCGCCGACATCAGGCACCTGGTGCGCCTGCTGGCCCGGCGCAGGCCGGCCGGCGCGCCCGCGCCGATGCTGTACGGCGTGAGCTACGGCGCGTACCTGGCGCTGCTGGCCGCCGCTGCCGATCCCGGGCTGTGGTCGCGCTGCGCGGTGATCGCGCCGTTCCTGTCCGGGCCGCGCCTGCACGCCGAGGCGGCGGAGCAGGTCCGCGCGCTGATCGAGCGGCTCGGCGGGCAGGTCGAGCACCACGACGACCTCGGCCCGCGCGACCTGCACCGGCTCGCGCCGCGCGTCACCGCGCCCGTGCTGGTCGTCCACGGCGACCGCGATCCCGTCATCCCGGTCGGCCAGTCGCGGCGGCTGTGCGAGCGCCTGGACGCGGCCCGCGTGACGTATCTGGAGATTTCCGGCGGGGGGCATTTCCCGCCGGGCGAGACCGGCCGGGAGCGGGTCATCGACCGGCTCACCGGTTTCCTGACCGCCGACCCCGAGGAGAGGGGGTGACGACACCATGACCGTCGACGTGGACGCCCTGCAGACGCTGCGCGCCGAGGACTTCCAGGGACTCGCGAGGTGTGACTACACCTGCTGGTTCACCTGCTTCTGGACCGAGGACTGAGCCGAGCGGCCGGCCTCGGACCACAACGGCCACCGAAGGGGGAGGAGGTGACCGACCATGACCATCGACGTCGACGTCCTGCAGACGCTGCGCGCGGAGGCCCACGAGGGCCTGATGCGCTGCGAGCAGACCTGCCTGTGGACCTGCATCCAGACCGACTGCGGCTCCAGCTGCTGGATCACCGGCTGACGCCCGCCGCGGCACGTGGCCGCGGCTAGAAGACCACGATCAATCCGAACACATAGGAGGAACGCCATGACCATCGACATCGCCGCCCTGCAGGAGATGCCCGAGACCGACCCCGTGGGCCTGCGCGACTGCTGGATCACCTGTGGGTTCAGCAAGACCTGCTCGTCCACCTGCACGGTCACGGGCAGCTGACCCGACCGCGCGACCACCGTCGCGTGATCACCGTCGCCCGGTCGCGATTGATCACCACGGCGTGATCACCGTCACGGCCGCCGCCGGCTGATCGCTCTCACGGACCGGGGTTCAGATGGGCGGCGCATGCCCATCTGAACCCCTCGGCGTCATCGCACCTTACTGAAACGGACACGAGCCGCCTTAAGGGGCAACACTATGCCTTCATCCCCCGGCCCGCACGGCACCGCCCGGGCCGCCGACCGGTTGCTGGTCGCCGCCGCCCTGCGCGCCCCCGGCTGGGGGATCACCCTGGTCGTGGCCGCGGTGGGCGGCGTCGTCTGCGCCCTGCTGCTGCCCGCCGCCCTGTCCGCCGCCCTCGACGGCGTGCTCGCCGGCACCACGGCGGCGGCCTGGAACCTCGCGGCGCTGCTCACCGCGGCCGCCCTGTGCGCCGTGGCGAGCACGGTCGCGGGAGCGGCGTGCGGCGCCGCCGCGGTCTCCCACCTGCGCGTCCGCCTGCTCGGCCACGTGCTGGCCCTCGGGCCCGCCCGCGCCGCCCGCTTCGCCCCCGGAGACCTCACCAGCCGGCTGACCGCCGGCGCCGCCGAGGCCGCCCAGGCGCCCCTGGCCGTCACCGAGACCGCGCTCAAGGTGGTCTCCGCCGTCTGCGCCCTCGTCGCCCTGACCCTGCTGGACTGGCGCCTCGCGCTCACGCTGCTGGTCACGGTCCCGGTGGGGCTGATCATCGTCCGCCGGTTCATGACCCGGGCGTCCGACCTCTTCACCCGCTACCAGGAGCTCCAGGGCAGGATCGCCGCCGGCTTCGCCGAGGCCATCGGCGGCGTCCGCACCATCCGGGCCTCCGCCACCCTGCCCCGCGAGGCCGAGCGCATCCTCGCGCCCCTGCCCGAGCTCGCCGCCACCGGCCGCGCCACCTGGCGCTTCCAGCGCGACACCGCCTGGCAGGCCGGGCTGCTGCTCGCCGTCGTGGAACTGGCCGTGCTCACCGTCGCCGGCCTCGGCGTGGCGTCGGGCCGCCTGACGGCCGGCGCGCTGCTCGCCGCCACCGGCTACACCGCGCTCGTGATGTCCGTCCTCGACGAGGTGGACTCCCTGCTGGGAGTGGCCAAGGCCCGGGCGGCGGCGCGCAGGGTCGCCGACGTGCTCGCCGAACCCGCTCCCGCCCCCGGCGGACTGCCCCTGGCGCCGGGCCCGCCCGCCGTCACCTTCGAGGACGTCACGGTCACGGCCGGCGAGCGCACCGTGCTCGACGGGGTGAGCGCCGTCGTGCCCGCCGGGTCCGTCTGCGCCGTGGTCGGACGTTCCGGCGAGGGCAAGAGCCTGCTCGCGGCCCTCGCGGGCGGCCTCGCGGAGCCCGCCTCCGGCCGCGTCCTCCTGGACGGGGTCCCCGTCCAGGACATCGACCCCGGCCACCTCCGCCGCCACGTCGCCTACGCCTTCGCCCGCCCCGCCCTCCTCGGCGCCACCATCACCGACCTGATCACCTACGCCGCCCCGCAGGCCCCCGCGCCCGCCACCACGACAGACGCCGAGGCCGTCGCGGCGGGCGCGGCGCGGGTCGCCGCCGCGGACGCGTTCGTCCGCCGCCTGCCCGGCGGCTACGCCACCCCGCCCATGCGGGCGATGCTGTCCGGCGGCGAGACACAACGCCTCGGCCTCGCCAGGGCCGTCGCCCAGGACGCGCCGCTGGTCATCCTGGACGACGCCACCTCCAGCCTGGACACCGCCACCGAGGCCCAGGTGAGCGCCGCGCTCGCGAGCGCCTTCACCGGCCGCACCCAGATCGTGGTGGCCCACCGCGCCGCCACCGCCGCCCGCGCCGACCTGGTCCTGTGGCTGGAGGACGGCCACGTCCGCGCCTCGGGCCCCCACCACGAGCTGATGGCGATCCCCGCCTACCGCTCTCTCTTCCAGATCGAGGAGGCGGCATGACCGGCGTGCGCCTGCTGACCCGCCATGCCCGCGCGCACCGTGGCGCGCTGCTGCGGATGGCCGCCTGGTCGGTGGCGGAGGCGCTCCCCGCGCTGCTCACCGGACTGCTGGTCGCCCGGGCCCTGGACGCCGGGTTCCTGGCGGGCGACGTCGTGGCCGGGCTCGGGTACGTGGGGTTGCTCGCGGTGTGCCTGCTGGCCCAGGCGGCGGCCACCCGGCAGGTCATCCCTCACCTGGGAGACTTCGTCGAGCCGCTGCGCGACACCACCGTCGCCGCCGTGCTGACCGGCGCGCTCGGCCGCGCCGTCCACGCCGCCCACCACCCGGACACCACCGCGATCGCCCAGCTCACCAAGCAGACCGAGCAACTGCGCGGCCTCACCTCCGGCCTGCTGCGCACCGTGCGCCCCCTGGCCGTCCAGCTCGTCATGGCCCTGGCCGGGCTCACCGTGCTCAACGGCCGCCTCGGCATGCTCGCCGCGCCGCCCATCCTGTTCGCCCTCGGTCTGTTCGCCTGGTCCCTGCCCGCGCTGGCCCGCCGCCAGCAGGCGCTGCTGAGCGCCGACGAGGAGATCGCCGGCGCCTGCGGCGCCTACTTCGCCGGCCTGCGGGACGTCACCGCGTGCGGCGCCGAGAGCCGCGCCGCCGCGCACGCCGCCACGCTCATCGACCGGCAGGCCAGGGCCACCCGGGCGCTGGCGTGGGCGGGCGCCGTCCGCACCATCGTGATCGCGGTCGGCGGCCACGTGCCCGTCGTGCTGGCCCTGCTGGCCGCGCCCGAATGGATCCGCGAGGGCCGGCTCACCGCGGGCGAGGTCGCCGGAGCGGTGACGTACCTGGTCACCGTCCTTCTCCCGGCCCTGCGCTCGGCGGTCGGCCTGATCGGCTCATGGGGCGTGCAGTTCGCCGCCCTGCTCGACCGTCTGGGCGCGACCATGGCCCCCCCGGAGCCGTCTCTCCCCGAAAACTCCTCGCCGCCCGTCCTGGAGACGCCCGGGCCGGCCGTTTCCCCGGGGTCGTGGCGGAGGTCCGAGCGGCCGGCCGGTGCGGTCGTGGAGCTCCGGGACGTGACGTTCGCCTACGGGCCCGGCGCCGAGCCGGTGATCGACGGGCTGAGCCTGCGCGTGGAGGCGGGGAGCCGCCTGGCCGTGGTCGGCCCGAGCGGTATCGGCAAGTCGACGCTGGCCGACCTGATCGCCGGACTGCGCTCCCCGCTCGCCGGGCGCGTCCGCCTGACCACGGACGTCGCCCTGATCCCGCAGGAGGCGTACGTGTTCACCGGGACGCTCGGTGACAACCTGCGCTACCTGCGCCCCGGGGCGAGCGACGACGACCTGCGCGCGGCCGTGAAGGCCGTGGGCATGGAGGCCCTGGCCGCGCGGCTGGGCGGCCCGGACGGGCACCTCGACCCCGCGGCGCTGTCGGCGGGGGAGCGGCAGCTCGTCAGCCTGGCCCGGGTTCATCTGTCGCCCGCCCGGCTGGTGATCCTGGACGAGGCCACCTGCCATCTCGACCCCGTCGCCGAAGCCCGCGCCGAATCCGCGTTCGCCACGCGCCCCGGCACCACGCTGATCGTCATCGCCCACCGGATGACCTCCGCGCTGCGTGCGGACCGGGTGCTGGTGCTGGACGGCACGAAGGCGGCACTGGGCACCCACGACGAGCTGGTGGCCTCATCCCCGCTGTACGCGGAACTCACCGGCCGCACGCCGGCGCTCGGCGCCCCCGTCCCCGCCAGGACGGCGGCCACGACCTGAGTCCACGGTCGTGGCCTGAGGGCCGCGGTCACTCCTCGGGGGCCGCGTCGGGCGGGGAGGTCATGGACAGGACGTCGAGGAGGGCGTCGAGCTGTGGCTCGGTCAGGGTGCCGGCCTCGACGTGCCCGCGTTCGATGACGACCTCCTTGATGGTCTTGCGCTCCTTCAGGGACTGCTTGGCGATCGCGGCGGCCTCCTCGTAGCCGAGGTGGCGGTTGAGCGGGGTCACGATGGACGGGGACGACTCGGCGTACTCGCGCAGCCGGTCGGCGTTGGCGGTGAGCCCGTGGACGCACCGGTCGGCCAGCAGGCGGGACACGCTCGCGAGCAGCCGCGTGGACTCCAGCACGTTCCGTGCGATGACCGGCATCATCACGTTCAGCTCGAACGCGCCGGACGCGCCCGCGAACGTCACCGCCGCGTCGTTGCCGATGACCTGGGCGGCGACCATGCACACCGCCTCGGGGATCACCGGGTTGACCTTGCCCGGCATGATCGACGAGCCCGGCTGCAGGTCCGGCAGGTTCAGCTCGCCGAGCCCGGTGCGCGGGCCCGACCCCATCCAGCGCAGGTCGTTGGCGATCTTGTTCAGGGACACCGCGACCACCCGGAGCTGGCCCGACAGCTCGACCAGCGCGTCACGGGACCCCTGGGCCTCGAAGTGGTCCCTGGCCTCGGTGAACGGCAGCTCGGTCGCCTCGCGCAGCTTCGCGATCACCTGCTGGGCGAAGCCGGGCGGGGTGTTGATGCCCGTCCCGACCGCCGTCCCGCCGAGGGGGAGCTCGGCCAGCCGCGGCAGGGCCGCGCGCAGCCGCGCGACGCCGTTCTCGACCTGGGTGGCGTACCCGCCGAACTCCTGGCCGAGCGTCACGGGCGTGGCGTCCATCAGGTGCGTGCGCCCCGCCTTGACGGTCTCGCGGAACTCCTCCGCCTTCTGGCGCAGCGCGATCGCCAGGTGCTCCAGCGACGGCATCAGCTCGTACACCACGTCCACCATCGCGGCCACGTGGATCGAGGTGGGGAACACGTCGTTGGAGGACTGGGAGGCGTTGACGTGGTCGTTCGGATGGACCGGCCGGCCGAGGCGCTTCTCGGCGAGCGAGGCGATCACCTCGTTGGCGTTCATGTTGGACGAGGTGCCGGAACCGGTCTGGAAGACGTCGATCGGGAACTCGCCGTTCCACTCGCCCTCGGCGACGTCCGTGGCGGCCTCGGAGATGGCCTCCGCCAGGTCGGCGGGCAGGACGCCCAGCTCGCCGTTGACCTCGGCGGCCACGGCCTTGATCAGGCCGAGCGCCGCGATGTGGGCGGGCTCGAGCCCGCGCCCTGATATCGGGAAGTTCTCGACGGCCCGCTGCGTCTGCGCGCGCCACTTGGCCGCCGCCGGGACGCGCACGTCGCCCATCGAATCGTGTTCGGTGCGAAAATCCTCCATGCCCCCAGTCTTGCCCTAAGAACCCGGCGGCGCGTCGGCGCGGGCGGGCCGGAACGAGGCGAGCACGGTCGTGAGCTGCGCCCGGTCACCTTTCCAGCGCGAGACCGGGGTGGTCCAGTAGATGGCGTACGTCGGGCCGCCCGGCACGGCGACCCACCGCGACAGCACACGCGTCGGCCCCGCCGTGCCGGTGTAGGTGAACTCCCAGTCGGCGACGTCGGCGCCCGGGTACGGCGTCGGGCGCGTCACCGCCAGCCGGACCAACGTGTATCCGGGGTAGGTGCCCGCCGCCAGCGCGCGCGCCTCCGCGGCGCGCGTCGTGTTGAGGATGTCGGAGCTGCTGTCCGGGGAGCGGCTGATCCGCGCCGTCCGGGGGTCGCCGTCCGCGGTGAACGTGATCGTGCGGCCCTTGGCGGTGCCGTGGAGCCGTTCGGGCAGGTCGATGACGTAGCCGGTCGCGTCCACGTAGCGGCGCAGGCCCGGCGCTGGGGCGGGGCCCGGCGCGGTGCCGGCCGTGATGACGGAGGAGACGGCGGCCTCCGCGGTGGACGGCCCCTCGACCGACGGTGTCCGGGCGGCGCCGGGGCCGCGGGTGTCGGAGAGCGCGGCGGCGGCCAGCATGACGATCGCCGCCAGGCCGAGCAGCGCGACGGCCACCAGGATGATCATCCCGATGGGGCTGTTGCCGCGAGGCGTGGCCGGCCCCTGGAAGGCGAACAGGTCGGTGCCGAGCCCGTTGTCCGCGGCCCCCTGGTCGGCGTTGGACGCGGGGCCGGACGCGGGGCCGGCCATGGACCGGGGGCCGGGCGGCGACGCGGGTCCCGGCACGGGCCGGGGGTGCGGCACGGGTCCGGCGGCGGACGGACGAGCGCCGCCGGAGAGGGGGCCGGGGGCCGGGTGAGGAGCTCCGGGGACGGGGCCAGGGGGCGCTGCGGCGAAGCCGGTCGGCGGGGTGACGTCGGACGGGCCCGGAGGCGGCAGCCGCCGGGAAGGGCCGGTGTTCGGCGCGGGTTTCGGCGGCCGGGTGGGCGCCGACGGGGGCGACGCCGCCATGTCCCGCACATCTCGCGATGCTTCCGGCCCGGCCGGCCGCGGCTCCCCCAGGACGGGCGGGACCAGCCCGACCATGGTCACCTGGTCGTCCTCGTCGTCCTCCACCCCTCTCGCGTGAGGAGCGGGGCCCTCGGACGCGGGGGCGTCCTCGCGTCGGGCCGTGCCGGGGCCGGGCGGGATGCGCAGGCCCGACTTCGGGCGGATGACCACCATCGTCTGGTTCGGGTCCGGCTCGTCCGGCGCGTCGTCCTCGGCGGTGACCGGCGGGCGCTTCCCGGCGTCGGCGGCGGCCGTGTCCCGTCCGGGGGGCCGGGTGGCGGCGGGGGACGCGGTGGAGGAGGCCGCGGGCTTCGGGGAGGCCGAAGGAGCGCCAGAGGAGGGGGAGGAGGCTTTCTGAGCGGACGGCTTCGGGGAGGTCGAGGGAGTGCCGGGGGAGGAGGGCTTCGGCGGGGCGGCGGGCTTCGGGGAGGCCGCAGGAGTGCTCCCGGAGGGGGCGGGCTTCGCGGCGGCCGAAGGGGTGTTCCGGGATGAGTTCGCCGAGGTCGAGGGGGTGGCGGGGGTGCGGGGTGAAGCGTCTGAGGTGGGGGTGCGGGCCACGGTGCGGAGCATGGCCACCGTGCGGTCGAAGGAGAGGCGCTTGGTGTAGTCCTTCTCCAGCATTCCTTCGAGGACGGGACGCAGCGGGCCGGCCTGGGTCGCCGGGTCCGCCTGTTCGGACATGAGCGCCGACAGCGTCTCGCTGACCGTGCGCCGCTCGTACGCGGGCCGTCCCTCGACCGCGAAGTACAGCGTGGCGCCGAGCGACCACAGGTCGGACTCGGGGCCGGTGTGGTCGCCGCGGGCCCGCTCGGGGGCGGTGTAGCCGGGGGAGCCGATCACCATGCCGGTCCTGGTGATGCTGCTGTCGCCCTCGACCTTGGCGATGCCGAAGTCGGTGAGCACCACGCGTCCGGTCTCGGTGAGCAGGACGTTCGCCGGTTTGACGTCGCGGTGCAGGATGCCCTGCTCGTGGGCGGCGGCGAGGGCGCCGAGCAGGTCGAGGCCGATCTCGGCGACGAGCCGGGGCGGCAGCGGGCCCTCCTCCTCGATCACCTGGTCCAGGGACCTGGCCTCGACGAGCTCCATGATGATCCAGGGGCTGCCGTCGACGAGGATGGCGTCGTGGACGGTGGCCACGGAGGGGTGCGCGATCTTCGCGGCGGCACGCCCCTCGCGGATCATGCGTTCCCGCAGCTCTTCGCGCTGTTCCTTGTTCAGACCGGGGTCGTGGCGGATCTCCTTGACGGCGACGTCGCGCCCGAGGAGGCGGTCGTGGGCCCGCCAGACGGTGCCCATCGTCCCCCGGCCGAGGGGAGCGACCAGCTCGTACCTGGCGGCGAGCAGCCGCTTCTGCTGTTCCGGCATGTGTAAGAAGATAGCGATTCCATCTTGAGAATTGCTTTCGCCGCACTAACGCATGTTTTTTGGCCAGAAGCGACGCGGCAGAAGCAACTTCACAATCTCGGACAATTGCCGCGCCATGGGGCTCATCTCGGGGTTCGCCGGAGCCCGGCGGCGGCCCGGCGCGGGTTCGGCGGGCTTGCGGTGCACTCCCTCGGACGGCCGGCGCGGCGGCACGGGATCGGGGGGCGTCGCGTGCGGATCGGCACGCTCGGGACGGTCCAGACGGTCGGCGCGATGCTGACCGCGGTGGGAGGTCTTGCGCGGGGACGGCGCCAGGCTGCCGAGCGCCGGCCGGGACACCTGCTTGGCCCGCGCGGACGGCGTCTGCGCCCCGCCGGAGGGCGAGGGCCGGCGCGCCGACGCGCGGTGGGCCGGACCGCCGAGGGGCTCCTCCGCCGAGCCGCCCGCGGCCACGCGCGCCAGCATCAGCGAGGCGCGCATGCCGTCCAGCCGGATCTCGGGGTCGATCTGCAGCAGCCCTTGCAGGATCGGCGCGAGCGGGCCCGCGTTCTGCATGGGGATGGGCTCCCCGCTGGTCAGCGCGGCCAGCGCCGCCGCGGCCGTACGGCGCCCGTGCAGGCCGCGGCCCTCGACGGCCGTGTACAGCGTGGCGCCGAGGGACCACAGGTCGGCGGCGGGGCTGGCGCGGTCGCCGAGGACGCGCTCGGGCGCGATGTAGCCCGCCGAGCCGAGCACGATGCCGGCCTGGGTGATGGACGCGTCGCCCTCCAGCGCGGCGAGACCGAAATCGGTGAGCACCACCCGGTCGTCGGCGACGAGCACGTTGCTCGGCTTCACGTCGCGGTGCAGGATGCCCTTGGCGTGGACGGCACGCAGCGCGCCGAGGACCTGACGCCCGATCTCGGCGACCTTGCGCGGCGCGAGCGCCCCTTCCTGCTTGACGAGCTCCTCCAGCGAGCGGGCGCGCAGCAGCTCCATGACGATCCAGGGCCGGTCGTCCTCGGTGATGACGTCGAAGACCGTGATGACCGACGGGTGGGCGACCATGGCGGTGGCGCGGCCCTCGCGCTCGGTCCTGGCGCAGAGCTCCGCGCGCAGATCCTCGTCCAGGACGAGCGGGAGCCGGACCTCCTTGACCGCGACGTCCCGGCCGAGCAGTTCGTCGTGCGCGCGCCAGACGGTGCCCATGCCGCCGCGCCCGACCGGTTCGAGGAGCCGGTATCGCGAGGCAAGCTCGTATCCGGACGGGGCGCGCATGGGTGGCAGCTTACCGATTTGTTTATCGCCGCCTGTAGAGGCCATGCCGATTCTCTGTTGAGATCTTCTGTCAGAGCCGGGTCAGAGACGGTCAGATTCTGCGACCGATGGTGAGGGCGGGACCAGTGGTGTCACGGAAGAAGTCCTCGCCCTTGTCGTCCACGACGATGAAGGCCGGGAAGTCCTCTACCTCGATCTTCCAGACGGCTTCCATCCCGAGTTCCGGATATTCCAGGACTTCCACCTTCTTGATGCAATCCTGCGCGAGACGCGCCGCCGGACCGCCGATCGAGCCGAGGTAGAAGCCGCCGTACTTCTGACAGGCGTCTGTCACCTGCTTGGAGCGGTTTCCCTTGGCGAGCATCACGAGCGAGCCGCCCGCGGCCTGGAAGCGCTCGACGTAGGAGTCCATGCGCCCGGCGGTCGTCGGGCCGAAGGACCCCGAGGCGTACCCCTCGGGCGTCTTGGCGGGCCCGGCGTAGTAGACGGCGTGGTCCTTGAGGTAGTCGGGCATCGGCTCGCCCGCGTCCAGCCGCTCGGCGATCTTCGCGTGCGCGATGTCGCGGGCGACGACCAGCGGACCGGTCAGCGACAGCCGTGTCTTGACCGGGTACCGGGTCAGCTCGGCGAGGATCTCGGCCATCGGCCGGTTGAGGTCGACGGCGACCACGTCGTCCGACAGGTGCTCGTCGGTGGTCTCGGGCAGGAACCGCGCCGGGTCGGTCTCCAGCTTCTCCAGGAAGACGCCCTCGGGCGTGATCTTGGCGAGGGCCTGCCGGTCGGCGCTGCACGAGACGGCGATCGCCACCGGGCAGGACGCGCCGTGCCGGGGCAGGCGGATCACCCGCACGTCGTGGCAGAAGTACTTGCCGCCGAACTGGGCGCCGATGCCGAGCCTCTGCGTCAGCTCGAAGACCTTCTTCTCCAGCTCCAGGTCGCGGAAGCCGTGCCCGGACGGCGAGCCCTCGGTCGGGATCGTGTCCAGGTAGCGGGCGGAGGCGTACTTGGCGGTCTTGAGCGCGAACTCGGCGCTGGTGCCCCCGACGACCACGGCCAGGTGGTACGGCGGGCAGGCCGCGGTGCCGAGCGAGCGGATCTTCTCCTCCAGGAAGGCCAGCATGCGCTTCTCGTTCAGGACGGCCTTGGTCTCCTGGTAGAGGAACGACTTGTTGGCGCTGCCGCCGCCCTTGGCCATGAACAGCAGCTTGTACTCGTCGGGGTGCCCGTGCGGGTCCTCGGCGTACAGCTCGACCTGGGCGGGCAGGTTGCTGCCGGTGTTCTTCTCGTCCCACATGGTCAGCGGGGCCATCTGGGAGTAGCGCAGGTTCAGCTTGGTGTAGGCGTCGTACACGCCGCGCGAGACGTGCTCGGCGTCGGCGCCGTCGGTGAGGACGTGCCGCCCGCGCTTGCCCATGACGATCGCGGTGCCGGTGTCCTGGCACATGGGCAGCACGCCGCCGGCCGAGATGCTCGCGTTCTTGAGCAGGTCGAGGGCGACGAACCGGTCGTTGCCGCTCGCCTCCGGATCGTCGATGATCTTGCGGAGCTGGGCGAGGTGGGACGACCGCAGGTAGTGCGAGATGTCGTGGATCGCGGTCTCGGTGAGCAGCCGGAGCGCCTCCGGATCGACTTCGAGGAACGTGCGGCCGGCCGCCTCGACCCGGCGCACGCCCTCGGCCGTGACGAGACGGTACTCCGTCGCGTCGGGCCCCAGCGGAAGCAGGTCGGTGTAGTCGAATCCGGGCATTCGCCTGTACTCCTTCGTCCTGGACTCGTGGACGCCCATGGTCTTTCCGGCCGCGATCGCCGCCGCCCCTGTGCAGATTACGGCCACCGCAGGGGTCTTCCTTACCCGGGGGCGGCCGGACTTGGAACGATCGTGGGCCGGGGCTTGCGTCTTCGGGAGGTACCGGGGGCGAAGTTCCAGATATGCGGGTTCGATACTGGAAGTAGGCGCGATATCCAAGATCGGGGGAATCATGGATCCGGGCTACATCGTCGTGGTGATCTTCGGGGTGCTCGTGGTGGCCGCGGTCCTCGGGGTCGCGCTCATCACCATCGTCCTTTCCGGCATCAGAGGCGAGCACGCCCAGTGGCCGGTGCGCCCCGAGCGCGGCAAGTCGCCGGACGAGACCGGCCTCGCCGCGATCGGGCGCGAGCCGGGCGGCGAGCATCCGGAATGGACGGGGCGCGACCTCGCGGGCGACGACCTCCGTCCCGTCGGCACCCACGAGGAGAAGCGGGCCGCCCCCGGGCGGGCCCGGTGGTGGTAGGCGGCGACGAGACGCGTGAGCCCGGATGTCCCGCACCGGACATCCGGGCTCTTCAGCGGTCCAGGGCCGCGAAGGCCCCTGGTCGTGGGCAGGACCACCGTTCATCCGCATGTCAGGACAAAGTATTGACTCCGGGCAGGATGGTCCATAGAACTGGTGACGGGTCCCCAGTGCCGTTCGAGCCGCGGAGGCAGCATGCGTGTGGGTCTGTTGGGTCTCGGCAGGATCGGGGCGTTCCACGCCGCGACGCTCGCCGCCCACCCCGAAGTGGGCGAGCTGGTGGTGTCCGACGCCGACGCGGCGCGGGCCGGGCGGATCGCCGCCCGCGTGGGCGCGCGCGTCGGGGACGCCTTCGACGCCGACGCCGTCGTGGTGGCCACCCCGACCGCCACGCACGCCGAGCTGATCCTCCGGGCGTGCGCCGCGGGCCTCCCCGTCTTCTGCGAGAAGCCGGTGGCCCCGACCTTGGAGGAGACCACGCGCGTGGCCGAGGCCGCGCGCGACGGCGGCACGCTCGTCCACATCGGCTTCCAGCGGCGCTTCGACGCCGGGTACGCCGCCGCCCGCGCGGCGCTGCGCGGCGGCGAGCTCGGCGACCTGCACCGCGTCCACATGCTGACCGCCGACCCCTGCCCCCCGGCCCCCGAGTACGTCCCGCGCTCCGGCGGCATCTTCCGCGACTGCCACATCCACGACTTCGACATCCTGCGCTGGGTGACCGGCCGCGAGGTCGTCTCGGTGTACGCCACGGGCGCCAACCGCGGCGCCGCGTTCTTCGCCGAGGCCGGCGACGTGGACACCAGCGCCGCGCTGCTCACCCTCGACGACGGCACCCTGGTCACCCTGCAGGGCTCCCGGTACAACGGCAACGGCTACGACGTGCGCATGGAACTGGCCGGCACCCGCCGCACGATCGTGGCCGGGCTGGACGACCGCGTGCCGCTCGCCTCCGCCGAGCCCGACGCCGCCTTCCCCAAGGGCGACCCCTGGCCGGACTTCGGCGAGCGCTTCGAGCCCGCCTACGTCGCCGAGATCGGCGCCTTCCTCGCCGCCGTCCGCGACGGCGGCCCGAGCCCCTGCACGGCCGGCGACGCCCTGGCCGCCCTGAGGATCGCCGAGGCCGCCGAGCTGTCCCGGCGCACCGGCGGGCCCGCGCGCGTGGACGAGGTGACGGCGTGAACGCCCCCGCGGCGCCGCCGAGGATCGCCGCCGCCCCGATCTCGTGGGGGGTGTGCGAGGTGCCCGGCTGGGGACACCAGCTCGGCCGCGACCGCGTGCTCGCCGAGATGCGCGCGCTCGGGCTCACGGCCACCGAGCTGGGCCCCGACGGCTTCCTGCCGCCGTCCCCCGCCGAGCGCGCCGCGCTGCTGGCCTCGTACGGGCTGCGCGCCGTCGGCGGGTTCGTCCCCGTCGTCCTGCACGAGCCCGGCCACGATCCGGTGCCCGGGGCCCGCGCCACGATGCGCGCGTTCGCCGAGGGCGGCGTCGAGACGGTCGTGCTCGCGGCGGCGACCGGCGCGGACGGCTACGACGGGCGCCCGGTGCTGGACGCCGACGGCTGGAAGACGCTGCTCGGCAACCTCGGCCGCCTGCTTGCCGTGGCCGCGGAGTCCGGCCGCGCCGTCACCCTGCACCCGCACGTCGGCACGATGGTCGAGACCCGCGAGGAGGTGGAGCGCGTGCTGGAGGGCGGTGAGATGCCGCTCTGCCTGGACACCGGCCACCTACTCATCGGGGGCACCGACCCGCTCGACCTGGTGTCCAGGGCTCCGGACAGGGTCGCACACGTGCACCTCAAAGACGTGGACGCCACGCTCGCCGCGCGGGTCCGCGCGGGCGAGCTGACCTACACCGAGGCCGTGCGCGCCGCGATCTACCGGCCGCTCGGCCGCGGCGACGTGGACGTGGCGGGCATCGTGTCCCGCCTCACCGCCGCCGGCTACCAGGGGTGGTACGTCATGGAACAGGACCTGATCCTGGACGCCGAGCCGCCGGACGGCGCGGGGCCGATCGACGAGGTCCGCGCCTGCCTGGACCACCTCGCCGCGCTCACGGCGGGCACAGAAGGCACGGAAGGCACGGAAGGCACGGTAGGCACGGTAGGCACGGAAGGCCGCGCATGACCGAGGTGCTCACGATCGGCAGGGTCGGCGTCGACGTCTACCCCCTCCAGATCGGCGTCTCGCTGCGCGAGGTGGAGACGTTCGGCAAGTACCTCGGCGGCAGCCCGGCCAACGTCGCGGTCGCCGCGGCCCGGCTGGGACGGCGGTCCGCGCTGATCAGCCGCACCGGGGCCGACCCGTTCGGGGAGTTCGTGCACGACGCGCTGCGCTCGTACGGCGTGGACGACCGGTACGTGACCCCGGTCGCGGGGCTTCCGACGCCGCTGACGTTCTGCGAGATCCGTCCGCCCGACGACTTCCCCCTGTACTTCTACCGCTATCCCAAGGCCCCCGACCTGGAGATACACCCCGGCGAGCTGGACCTGGCCGCGATCAGGGAGGCGGACCTGTTCTGGGCGACGGTCACCGGCCTGTCGCAGGAGCCGTCCCGCGCCGCCCACGCCGCCGCCTGGCGGGCCCGCGGGCGCGCGCCGCTGACCGTGCTGGACCTCGACTACCGCCCCATGTTCTGGCCGTCGCCCGAGGAGGCCGCCGCACAGGTGCGCGCGGCGCTGGCGCACGTCACCGTGGCCGTGGGCAACGTGGACGAGTGCGAGGTCGCGACCGGCGCGCGCGACCCGCACGAGGCCGCCAAGGCGCTGCTGGACATGGGCGTCGAGCTGGTGGTCGTCAAGCAGGGGCCGGCGGGGGTGCTCGGCATGACGGCCGGCGAGACCGTGACGGTGCCGCCCGTGCCGGTCGAGGTGGTCAACGGGCTCGGCGCGGGGGACGCGTTCGGCGGCGCGCTGTGCGACGGCCTGCTCGCGGGGCGCGGGCTCGAGGACACGCTGCGGCGCGCCAACGCCGCGGGCGCGATCGTCGCGGGACGCCTGGCCTGCGCTCCCGCCATGCCGACGGCCGCGGAGATCGAGGCCGTGATCTCGGAGCTCCCGGGGGAGAGCGATGCGTGACGAGGACCGCAGGAAGATCGCGGAGTACCGGGCACGGTACCCCGAGAAGATCGCGCAGGCCGCCGCCGAGCGCCGCAGAAGGCCCGTGCTCGCCGACCGCGACCAGATCCTGATCATCGCCGCCGACCACGCCGCCCGCGGCGCGCTCGGCGTGCGCGGGCGGCCCCTGGCGATGGGGAGCCGCGTGGACCTGCTCGACCGGCTGTGCGCGGCGCTGGCCAGGCCCGGCGTGGACGGCGTGCTCGCCACCCCCGACGTCGTCGAGGACCTGCTGCTGCTCGGCGCCCTGCACGACAAGGTCGTCATCGGCTCGATGAACCGCGGCGGCGTCCACGGCAGCGCGTTCGAGTTCGACGACCGCTTCACCGCCTACGACGTCGAGTCGATCGCCCGGATGCGGCTCGACGGCGGCAAGATGCTCTGCCGCGTCGGCCTCGGCTCTCCCGAGACGGCCGCGACCCTGGAGTCCTGCGCGCACGCGGTCACCGGCCTGGCCCGCGAAGGGCTGGTCGCCATGGTGGAGCCGTTCTGGTCGGGCCGCGACGAGCACGGCGTCCGCCACGACCTGTCCGCGGCGGGCATGATCCACGCCGTGCACGTCGGACAGGGGCTCGGCGCCACCTCCGCGCACACCTGGCTGAAGCTCCCGGTGATCGAGGAGATGGAGCGGGTCATGGAGGCCACCACCCTGCCCACCCTGCTGCTCGGCGGCGACCCGACGGCGGCCCCCGACCAGGTGTACTCCTCCTGGAGCAAGGCCCTGCGGCTGCCCGGCGTGCGGGGGCTCGTGGTGGGGCGCGCGCTGCTCTACCCTCCAGACGACGACGTGGCCGCGGCCGTCGACACCGCCGCCGGTCTATTGGAGGTCTCCTGATGGCGTACATCCCCGCCGGCTCCACGGCCCAGGCCCCCTGGGCGCTGTGCGTCACGCCCGCCCGCGCCGGCTGGACGTACGCCGGGCTGCGCGCGCTCAACCTGTCCGGCGAGACCGCCGAGTTCGCCACCGGCGACGAAGAGATGCTCGTCGTGCCGCTGTCGGGGTCCTGCGTCGTCGAGTGCGACGGCGAGCGGCTGGAGCTGCGGGGACGCGAGTCGGTCTTCGCCGGCGTCACCGACTTCGCCTACCTGCCCGTCCGCGCCACGGCGCGCATCACCGGCAGGGGCAGGTTCGCGCTGCCCTCGGCGGTCGCCGCGCGCCGCCTCCCCGTGCGGTACGGAGCGGCGGCGGACGTGCCGGTCGAGGTGCGCGGCGCCGGGCGGTCCACCCGGCAGGTCAACAACTTCTGCGCCCCCGAGGTCTTCGAGTGCGACCGGCTCATGGCCGTCGAGGTGCTCACCCCCGGCGGCAACTGGTCGTCCTACCCGCCGCACAAGCACGACACGCCCGGCGAGGGCGAGGCCGTGCTGGAGGAGATCTACTACTTCGAGGGCGGACCCGGCTACCAGCGGGTGTACGGCGCGCCCGGCCGTCCGATCGACGTGCTGGCCGAGGTCGGCTGCGGCGACGTCGTGCTCGTGCCGCACGGCTACCACGGCCCGTCCATGGCCGCGCCGGGCTACGACCTGTACTACCTCAACGTGCTCGCGGGCCCGGAGGAGAAGCGGTCCATGGCGTTCCGCGACGACCCCCGGCACGCCTGGATCCGGTCGAGCTGGGCCGGGCAGCCGCCGGACCCGCGCGTCCCGATGACCTCCGCGGCCGGGGAGGCGACGTCGTGAACACGATCAGGCTGACCGTGGCCCAGGCGCTCGTGCGGTTCCTCGCCGCGCAGTGGAGCGAGCGCGACGGCATCGAGCAGCGGCTCGTCGCGGGCTGCTTCGGCATCTTCGGCCACGGCAACGTCGCCGGCGTCGGCCAGGCGCTCGCCGAGAGCGGCGCGGGGCTCGGCGACCCGCTGCCGTACTACCTGGCCAGGAACGAGCAGGCCATGGTGCACACCGCCGTCGGCTACGCCAGGACGCTGAACCGGCTGTCCACCTTCGCCTGCACCACCTCCATCGGCCCCGGCGCCACCAACATGGTCACCGGCGCCGCGCTCGCGACGATCAACCGGATCCCGGTGCTGCTGCTCCCCGGCGACGTCTTCGCCACCCGGGCCGCCGGAGCCGTCCTCCAGGAGCTGGAGGATCCCCGGTCCTACGACGTGACCGTCAACGACTGCCTGCGCCCGGTCTCGCGCTTCTTCGACCGGATCAACCGGCCCGAGCAACTGCCGTCCGCGCTGATGGCCGCGATGCGCGTGCTCACCGACCCGGCCGAGACCGGCGCGGTGACGCTGGCGCTGCCGCAGGACGTGCAGGCCGAGGCGCACGACTGGCCGGTGGAGCTGTTCGGGCGGCGCGTCTGGCACGTCGCCCGCCCGATCCCCGACGCCGCGTCCGTGGAGCGGGCCGCCGAGGTGATCAGGTCGTCCCGCCGCCCGCTGATCGTCGCCGGAGGCGGCGTGGTCTACAGCGAGGCGTGGCCGGAGCTGACCGCGTTCGCCGAGGAGCACGGCGTGCCGGTCGGCGAGACGCAGGCGGGCAAGGGCGTGCTGCCCGACGGGCACCCGTGCGCGCTCGGCGCCATCGGCCACACCGGCACCGCCGCCGCCAACGCCGTCGCCCGCGAGGCCGACCTGGTCATCGGCGTCGGCACCCGCTACACCGACTTCACCACCGCCTCGCGCACGCTCTTCGGCGACGCCCGGTTCGTCAACGTCAACGTCGCCGCGTTCGACGCGGCCAAGCACGCCGGGATGACGCTCGTCGGCGACGCCCGCGAGACGCTCGCGCTGCTCGACCTGGCCGGCTGGCGGGCCGACCCGTCGTGGACCACGCGCGCCGCCGGGCTGGTCCGCGCGTGGCGCTCCGCGGTCTCCGCCCTGCAGGCGGGGGAGTCGCTCACCCAGCCCGTCCTGCTGGGGGTGCTCAACGAGGTCGCGGGCACGGACGGGGTCGTCGTGAACGCGGCGGGGTCCATGCCCGGCGACCTGCACAAACTGTGGCGGGCCTCCGGTCCTGAGGGCTACCACGTCGAGTACGGCTACTCGTGCATGGGGTACGAGATCGCGGGCGGCCTCGGGGTCAAGCTGGCCGCGCCGGAACGCGAGGTGTTCGTCCTGGTCGGCGATGGCTCGTACCTGATGATGGCCCAGGAGATCGCCACCGCCGTGCAGGAGGGCGTGAAGCTCGTCATCGTGATCGTCGACAACCACGGCTTCGCCTCGATCGGCGGCCTGTCGGAGTCGGTGGGCGCGCGGCGGCTCGGCACCTCCTACCGCATGCGCTCCTCCGGCGGCCGGCTGGACGGCCCCCACCTGCCCGTGGACCTCGCCGCCAACGCCGCGAGCCTCGGCGCCGACGTCCTGCGCGCCACCGACCCCGCGTCCTTCCGCGACGCCCTCCTCAAGGCCCGCGAGGCCCGCACCACGACGGTCGTCCACGTCGAGACCGTCCCCGGCCCCGCCCCCGAGACCACGGCCTGGTGGGACGTCCCCGTGGCCGAGGTCGCCGCGGATCCCGGCCCGCGCGCCGGCTACGAGGAGGCCAAGCGCGCCCAGCGGCCGTACCTCTGACCAAATCTGTGATCAGGTCCGCGGTCAGGCTTCGGCGGGACGGGGCCGCCGCAGGGACGGCGCGGCCTGGAAACCGGGGGCCAGGGCGATGATCGCGGCGGCGAGCACCAGCGGGGCGGCGAAGGCGATCTGGTAGTTCGCCGCGTCGGCGATGCCGCCGACCAGGGCGGCGCCGACGATGAAGCCGACGTAGTTGAACATGTTGACGCGGGCGATGGCGACGCCCGTGCCGGCGGGGTCGAGCCGGCCGGCGGCCGAGAACGACTGCGGGGCCACCACCGACAGCCCGACGCCGGCGACGCCGAACGAGATGATCGCCAGGGGCTCGCTGGGCGCGGCCACGATCCCGGCGAAGCCCAGCGCGGCCAGGGCGCCGCCGATCCGGACGATCGCCGCGGCGCCGTACCTGCGCACGGCCAGGTCTCCGCCGGCCCTGACCACGAACGTCGTGGCCTGGTAGGCCCCGAGCGCCAGCGGGATCACGGCCGCGCCGGCGTGCATGATCTTGTCCATGTAGACGGACCCGAAGTTCGAGATCGAGGCGTCCCCCACGTAGAGGAACGCCATCGCCAGGCACAGCGGCAGGATCGGCCGCCACGGGAACCGCGCGCCCTCCCGGCCGGACGCCGGGTCCGTCGTGCCGTCCACGGGGAGCGTCCCGCTCTGGTTTTCCGGCGTCACGTGGTTGCGCGCGGCGGCCACGTGTTCCTCCTCGGGCGCGCACAGGGTGGGCCCCGCGGCGACGGCCACGGCCACCCCGGCCGCCATCGCGACGGCGAACGTCGCGGCGAGCCCCAGCCCGAGCCCGCCCGCCGCGGACGCCCACGCCGCGCCGAGGACGGCGGCGGCGCTCCACAGGGCGTGGAACCCGGTGAGCACCGGACGGCCGTACCTGCGCTCCACCGCGACGGCCTGCATGTTCATGCCCGCGTCCACCGCGCCGAGGCACAGCCCGAACAGCACGTTGGCGGCCACGAGCTGCGGCACGCTCGCCGCGAGCCCCGCGAGCACCACGGCCGCCCCCGCCAGCGGCTGCGCCACCCGGAGCACCAGCCGGCTGCCCCGCCGCCTGGCCACCTCCCCGGCCAGCACGCTACCCGCTCCGGCGATCACGGGGACGACCAGCAGCAGGACGGACAGCTCGCCGTCGCTGAGCCCGTGCTTCTTCTGGAGCGCGGCCACCTGGGTGAGCAGGGTGGCGAAGGTCAGGCCCTGCACGAAGAAGACGGCGAAGATGGCGAGGCGCGCGCGCCGGTCACGGGGGGTGGGCACTGCGGCCTCCAGCAGAAACATGAGGCTGAATCAGGTTTCGCCAGGGTACGGTCACACCTCCGGCCGGTCAATGATCCACCCGCGGACCGTCCGAAATCGCGGGAATCCCGCGAGTGGACGGATCGGCGGGGCGTCAGCGGGTCAGCGTGGACAGGGCGAGCGGGGACGGGGACCTCATGTCCCAGAGCATGATCTTCTTGTCGTCGGCGCTGGCCAGAAGGCCGCCGTCCGGGCTGAAGGCGATGGACAGGACCGCGCTCGCGTGCCCGGTCAGGGGTCTGCCGCGGGGCCGCCGCAGCAGCGTGTCCCACAGGCGCACCGTCGTGTCGTCCCCGGCGGCCAGGATGCTGCCGTCCGGGCTGAACGCCAGGGAACGGGTCGTGCCGGCGGACCCGGGCAGCGGCTGGCCGACATGTCCGGGCTGCCGGGTGCTCCAGAAGCGGACGGCCATGTCCTCGCCGGCCATGGCGAAGCTCGTGCCGTCCGGGGCGACGACCAGCGAGCGGATACGCCCCGTGTGCCCGGTTCGCACGGCGGCGAGCAGGGCCCGGGTGTGCACCTTCCACAGGCTCACCGCGCCCTCGTCGTCGGCTCCGGCGAGGATCCCGCCGTCCGGGCTGAAGGCGAGCATGCGGATCGTTCCGGTGCGTCCGGACAGGGGGGCGCCCATGGGCCGGTGCGTCCTCAGGTTCCACAGCAGCACCCTGCGGTCCGGGCTCGCCGCGGCCAGGACGGCGCCGTCCGGGCTCACGACGCTCGCGGTCGCGACCCCGGCGGGGAAGAGGAAGATCGAGGACCGATGCTCCTGGCCCGCGCGCAGCACCCGGGGGGCGCGCGGGACCGCGAGGTTCCAGCGCTTGACCATGCGCCCGTTGTCGGAGATCAGGTAGCTGCCGTCCCAGCTCAGCGCGAGCGGCGCCGCGTACGGAGAGGCGGGGTCGCCGGTCGGCCTGTCGCCGGGCCAGAATCCGAACGATCGGCCGATGCCGGGGCCGCCCGCGACCACCAGGGTGGCCAGGGTGGCGATCGCCAGCGGCAGGCGCCAGGCCGTCCCGCGCCGGGTCGTCCGCGGGAGCAGGACGGCCTCAGGACCGGTACCGCCGCCGGGTTCGTTGTCGCGCTCGTCGTCGGGTTCGTTGCCGGCCGCGTGGCGGCCGAGCAGGGATCCGCCGCCGTCCGGGCGGGCCAGCGCCATGAGCAGGCGGACGCCGAACGAGGCGTACCGAGGTCCGCCCCCGGGGGCGGAGGGAGGCGCGGTCTCGGCGCAGTGCAGATCGTCCGGGCGCGCGAGGGCAAGTAAGATCCGCGAGGCGCGGGTCCGATCAGGCATCGGCCGCCCCGGTTCCGTCCCGTGGCGGGGTGGAGCCCGCGCGGGGGGAGACGCCGGCGTTCCCGTCGGCGGGCCGGGACGGCTCCGGGACGCCCGGCGCGGGCACGGCGGGGCGGGGCGCCGCCGGCGCGGTGGAGCCTCCCGAGGACCGGCGCGCGGAGGCAGGGGAGGCGGCCGGGGGCGTCGTGGGGGCGGGGGCGTTCAGGAGGGTGCCGGAGCCGGCGAGGCTGTGGACGACGAGGCGCGTGACCTTCTCGACGACGAGCGGGGCGGCGAGGCCGAGGGCGAGGGCCGCGAACGCGCCCGATATCTGCCGGCCTTCCGTGGCCGCCGCGGCCAGCACCGCCCCGACCCCCGCGCGGATCGCCACCGAGGTCAGGTACGCGGCCCGCCCCTGCGGAATGGGACGCTTCCAGGACCATTTCCGGTCGCGCCGGATGCGGGCGTACAGCTCCAGCCCTTCGACGCAGAGCCCGCCCGCCAGACCCCAGAGCGCTGCGGCCCAGATGGGTAGCATACTCCGAAGGTAACTCATCGTATTCACATTGCGACAGTCCGTCTTTGGGTGCCGCAACCTACGTATACACAAATGTCCGTGAAATCCGGATTATGGTGGATTGATCGTTGCTATCCACCACCCGTGGGCTCAGTCGATCAGCCGGGCCCTCATCTTCCACACCGCCAGGCCCCACATCAGCGCGGCGAAGAGCAGCAGCACCCCGGCATGGGCGAGATCGCCGGCGCCGAGGCGGCCGAAGACCGCGTCGCGGACGAGCTCGACGCAGTGGTACAGCGGGTTGACCCGCGCCACGGCCGCCGCCCAGGACGGAAGCTGGTCCACCGGGAAGAACGTGCCCGCGACCAGGAACATCGGCGCGAGCACGCCGCTGATGACGTAGTCGAAGGTGTTGATCGAGGGGACGATCGACGACACCCAGATGCCGAACAGGCCGAACCCCAGCCCGGTGAGGAAGGCGACGAACGGCACCAGGAGCACGCCGGGGCTCGGGCGCAGGCCGAAGCCGACGCCGACCAGCACGGGCGCGCAACCGTACACCGCGGCCTTGGCGGCCAGCCACGACGCCTCGGCGGTCACCAGCTCGTGGACGTCCACGGGCGCGGCCAGGACGGCGTCGTAGGTGTGCTGGTAGGTGCGGCGGATGAACGTGCCGAACATGGCCCCGAAGGCGCTGATGAACAGCACCGACGTCGCGACCACGCCGGTCGAGACGAAGTCGCGGTAGTCGTAGCCGTACGCCGCGCCGATCACCGAGCCGAACCCGAAGCCGAACGCCAGCAGGTAGATCGTGGGCTCCACGAGCGAGGCGAACGACGTCGAGGCCCAGTAGCGGCGGTACAGCGCCAGCTCGCGCCGCCAGACCCCGCGCACCGGGGCCCACTCGAACACCCGCGGCGCCCCCGCCACGGCGCTCCCCGCTTCGGCGGGCGAATCCGATCGGACGTCCGCGCTCATGCGGTGCCTCCCTGACGTCTCACGGCGCCGCGCGGTCGTCCCGTGCGCGCCCATGACCTGGTCATTCGACGTTCTCGCCGGTCAGGAGCACGAAGACGTCCTCCAGGGTGGCCGCGCGCCCGATCGTGGCGGGGCCGAGGTCGTGCCGGAGGGATTCCGGCAGGCGTTCGGCGGCGAGGATCGAGACCGACGGGCCGGTGCGGCGCGTGGCGAACCCGGCGGCCTTCGCGACGGCCTCGACCTCGGCCAGCCGCTCGGGCGGCCCGTAGTGCTCGTCGACCCGCTCCCCGGCGTGCTCGGCGATCAGCGCCGCGGGAGCGCCGCGCGCCACGACCCGGCCGTGCGACATCAGGGCGCACTCGTCGGCCAGGCGCTCGGCCTCCTCGATGTAGTGCGTGGACATGAGGGTGGTCACGCCGTCGGCGCGCAGGCCGGCGACCAGGGACCACAACTCCTGCCTGACCTGGGGGTCCAGCCCGACGGTCGGCTCGTCGAGCAGCACCAGGCGAGGACGGTGCACCAGGCCGCGCGCGATGAGCAGCCGGCGTCGCATGCCGCCGGAGAGGTCGCCGGTCTTGGCCCCGGCGCGGTCGGTGAGCTGGGCGATCTCCAGGGCGCGGTCCACCGCCGCCGCGCGCCCGGCCTTCGGCACGCGGTACAGGTGGGCGAAGACCTCCAGGTTCTGGCGGACGGTCAGCTCTTCGTCGAGGTTGTCCTGCTGGGGCACGACGCCCATGAGCGCCCGCGCCTTCTTGGACTCGCCCGGCAGCGCGTGGCCGAGCACGGTGATCGTGCCCTCGTCGGCGCGCGACTGCGCCGTGAGCAGGCGCATCGTGGTGCTCTTGCCGGCGCCGTTCGGGCCGAGGAGGCCCAGGCAGACGCCGTGCGGGACCTGGAGGTCGAGGCCGTCGACCGCGGTGATCGAGCCGTAGCGCTTCACCACCCCGCGCAGGGAGATGGCGGACGCGTCCGGGCCGGGAACGAGGCCGTCGTGGGACCGCGCGTGCAGGGTGGCCATGCGATCACCCTAGGAAAGGCGACCGGCGCTTCGCCATCGGGTTTCCGTCGCGAACGACCCTCTGGAACACCCCGGCGGAGGGGTTAGTGTCGTTCGTGTGGAAGCCGAGCGCGGAGCGCGTCACGAACGGTGGAGCACCCGATGGAACGAGCAGGGCGCCCCGGCGCTGCGCCAGTTCCTCACGGGCATCCTGAGCGGGCGGCAGCAGGGCGCGGACGGCCCGGCCACGCATGAGCTGCGCGCCTCCGACGACGACCGCGAGCGCGTGGCCGAGGTCCTGCGCGAGGCCGTCGCGGACGGCCGGCTGACCGCGCTCGAACACGAGGAGCGCGTCGAGCGCCTCTACACCGCCCGCACGCTCGGCGAGCTGGTGGGCCTCACCGCCGACCTGCTCCCCGAGGAGCTCCAGCCCCTGCGCGCGGACGGGCGGCCGGTGATGGCCCTGTTCCGCTCCGAGCAGCGGGACGGCCGGTGGGTGGTGCCGTCCCACTACCCGGTGACCGCGATCGGCACCGGCGTCACGCTCGACCTGCGCGAGGCGCTGCTGCAGAGCTCCCACATCACCGTGCAGGCCACCGTGGTCGGGGCGACGCTCACGCTGGTCGTGCCCGAGGGCGTCCACGTGATCATCCCGGCGCAGTCGATGCTCGGCGGCAAGAAGAACCAGGCCCCGCGCGCGGTCCCCCCGGACGCCCCCGTCATCGAGGTCACCGGAATGATCATGATGGGCAGCGTCGTCACCAAGTACCCCAAGCCCCCCAAGCGCGGCTGGGGCCGCCGCCGCAGCCCGTGACGCTCAGCCGGCCGTGTCGAAGTTGATGGCGCTGTAGGCGCGCAGCTTCCAGAGCTGGTGCTCGCTCTCGACCTTGCGGACCGTTCCCGAACGCCCGCGCATCACCAGCGAGTTGGTGACCGCGACGCCGGAGCGGTAGCGGACCCCGGCCATCAGCTCGCCGTCGGTGATGCCCGAGGCGGCGAAGAAGACGTCCTCGGAGGCCACCAGGTCGTCGGTGGTGAGCACGCGGTCGAGGTCGTGCCCGGCGTCCAGCGCCCGCCTGCGCTCCTCGTCGTCCCTCGGCCACAGCTTGCCCTGGATCACCCCGCCCAGGCACTTCAGCGCGCAGGCCGCGATGATGCCCTCGGGCGTGCCGCCGATGCCCATCATCAGGTCGATGCCGGTGTCCCGGCGCGCCGCCATGATCGCCCCGGCCACGTCGCCGTCGGTGATGAACTTGATCCGCGCGCCGGTCTCGCGGATCTCCTTCACCAGGCGCTCGTGGCGCGGGCGGTCCAGCAGCACGACCATGACGTCGGACGCGGAGCAGTCCTTGGCGCGGGCGACCGCGTGGATGTTGGCGGACACCGAGGCGTTGATGTCCACCGCGTCCGCGGCCTCCGGGCCGGTGACCAGCTTGTCCATGTAGAACACCGCGGACGGGTCGTACATGGAGCCGCGCGCGCTGACGGCGATCACCGAGATGGCGTTGGGCATGCCGAGGGCGGTCAGCCGGGTTCCGTCGATCGGGTCCACGGCGACGTCGCACTCCGCGCCGCTGCCGTCGCCGACGCGCTCGCCGTTGTAGAGCATCGGCGCGTTGTCCTTCTCACCCTCGCCGATCACCACGTAGCCGTCCATGGACACCGTGTTGATCAGCTGGCGCATGGCGTTGACGGCCGCGCCGTCGGCGCCGTTCTTGTCCCCGCGGCCCACCCAGCGCGCCGCCGCCATCGCCGCCGCCTCCGTGACGCGGACGAGCTCCATCGCCAGGTTGCGGTCGGGGGCGCGCTCGCCGGTGGCCAGCGCGGGAGGTACGGACGTCTGTTCAGACATGGTGACAAACCCCTCTGATGCATACCAAAGGCGACCAAGACGCCCTGTAGCAGACCTACCAGGTTGGCCGCTTTCTAATCCAGGCGACGGCAACGATGCTAGTTGTCTCACTTCCGTGGCCGACGGGGGGATACTGTCGCCTCCATGAGCAGTGACACGGAACGACCGGTGGCTGCGCGCACCTCGGAACGCGGCGCCGCCACGCGCGGCGCCCTCCTGGACGCCGCCAGGGAGATTTTCGTCACACGCGGCTTCGCCGACGCCGGGGTCACCGACGTCGTCTCCCGTGCGGGCGCCAGCGTGGGCTCGCTCTACCACCACTTCTCCGGCAAGGCGGACCTGTACCTCACCCTCTTCGAGGAGTTCCAGGGCCGCCAGACCCAGCGCACCCGGCAGGCCGTCCAGGCCGCCCGCGCCGAGGGCGAGTCCGACCCGATGCGGCTGTTCATCGCCGGCGCGCGCGCCTACCTCGAGGGGTGCTTCGACGAGCGCGAGCTCGCGGCCCTGTTCCTGCGCGGGGACGGCCCTCCCGGCTTCGAGGTCATCATGCGCGACCGTATGCGCCAGTGGGCCCGCCGCAACGCCGCCCTCTTCGAGGACGACGAGGGCGCGCTGGTGGTCGTGGTGACAGGCGCCCTGGCCGCGGCCGTCTCCGAGGTCGCCCTGTCGCAGGACGTCACGGCCTCGCGCACGCTGGCCGAGAACGTCCTGAAGATCATCAGCCGTATCCACGGCCCGTAGGCCCGCGGGCACGGCTCCCCGGGCGACGCGCGTCCCGGACCGCCCTCCCCGGCCGGTAACCTGGCTGGTCGTGCGGCAATTCACACAAGGCTTCTACGGGTACGTGTTCGCCATGCTGGTGTGCCTGGGGATCGTCGGCGTGTTTCTGCTGATCACGCCGCAGAGCCGCACCCAGCACATCCCGAGGGTCGATTACTCGATCACCTTGAGCAACCTGCGGCGCGACGCCCCCTACGAGGTGCGCGCCCCCGAGCCCGTCCCGGCGGGCTGGACGCCGAACAGCTCAGAGGTCGACAAGAACGCCCACGTCACCTGGCGGCTCGGCTTCGCGACGGCCGGCAAGTCGCACGCCATGCTCGCCCAGAGCGACGAGCCCGCCGCGCAGTTCGCCAACCGGATCGCCAACAGCGACAAGGTGGTCGGCAGCCGCCAGATCAACGGGCTCACCTGGCAGGAGCGCTACCGCGAGGACAAGAAGCAGCGCACGCTCGTCAGCCTCCAGCCGGGCGTCACGCTCGTCGTCACCGGGCTGGCCGGCTGGGACGAGCTGTCCCAGCTCGCCGCTTCGCTGAAGGCCCAGCCCAAGACCGCCCCCGCACAGACCACAGGGGCGGTGCCGTCCCCGATCCCGTCCTGAACCGCGGCTGTCAGAAGGGGGCCTCCTCGGGGCCGTCCGGCCCCTCCTCGCGGCGGGCCATCGCCGCCGCGAGCCGCACACGCGCCCCCTGCAGCCACTCCTCGCAGATCGCGGCCAGCCGCTCGCCGCGCTCCCACAGCTCGATCGACTGCTCCAGCGTGAGACCGCCGGCCTCCAGGCGGCGCACGACCTCGGTCAGCTCCTCGCGGGCCCGTTCGTACGACGGCGTCTCCGCTTTCTGCTCAGCCACGCTCCCACCCTACGGGCAGCGCGGGCCCGGAGACGGCGTCACGGGGGGTCACGGGGCCGGCTTGGACACCGTGACGCCCACCCTGCCGTCCGAGAACCGCACGCTGAGCTCCTCGCCGCCGCCCACGTCCTGCGCCCGCCGCACGACCTCGCCCGACGGGAACTGCACGATCGCGTAGCCGCGTTCGAGCGTCGCGGCGGGGGACAGGGCGACCAGCCGGGCCCGCAGGTGCTCCAGCGAGTCGCCCGCGCGCTCCAGCGACGAGCCGAGGCAGCGGCGCGCCCGGTCGCGCAGGGCGTCCACCTGCTCGGCCCGGCGCTCGACCTCGCGCACCGGGTCGGCCAGCGACGGCCGCGAGCGCACCGCCGCCAGCCACGACGCCTCACGGTCCAGCCCGCCCGTCACCACGCGCCGTCCCCGGTCGCGGAGCTGCCGCACGAGGGCGAGCTGCTCGCCGACGTCCGGGACGACCTTCTTGGCCGCGTCGGTCGGCGTGGAGGCCCGCAGGTCGGCCACCAGGTCCAGCAGGGGGCTGTCCTGCTCGTGGCCGATCGCGCTGACGACGGGCGTACGGCAGGCCGCGACCGCGCGGACCAGCGACTCGTCCGAGAACGGCAGGAGGTCCTCCAGCGACCCGCCGCCCCGGGCGATGATGATCACATCGACGTCGCGGTCGGCGTCCAGCCGGTGCAGGGCGTCGGTGACCTCGGCCACCGCGTACGGCCCCTGCACCGCGACCGCCTCCACCTTGAACCGCACCGCGGGCCAGCGCCGCCGGGAGTTCTCCAGCACGTCGCGCTCGGCCGCCGAGTCGCGCCCGCAGATCAGGCCGATCGTGCCGGGCAGGAACGGCAGGCGCCGCTTGCGGTCGGCGTTGGCCAGGCCCTCGGCGACGATGATCTGCCGCAGCCGCTCCAGCCTGGCCAGGAGCTCGCCGATGCCCACCGGGCGGATCTCCAGCGCGGTGAAGGCGAACGAGCCCCTGTTCACCCAGAAGTCCGGCTTGACCAGCACGACGACGCGGGCGCCGTCCACGGGCCGGGGGACGGCGGCCTCGTACACGCCGCGCGGGCAGGTCACCCGGGCCGAGACGTTCGCCACGGGATCGCGCAGCGTCAGGAACACCGTGCCGCCCCGGGAGGACAGGTCGGTGATCTGCCCCTCGGCCCAGACGGTGCCGAGCTTGCCGATCCACTGCGCCACCATCTGCAGCACCGAGCGGATCGGCAGCGGCTGCTCCGGTGAAGTCTTCGCGGCCATGCGGGCAGCCTACAAACGATCCCGCCTACTCACCGGCTTCCAGCTTCGCCAGGCGCTTGGCGTACATCTGGACGATGTCGTCCCTGGCGGAGGTCTTCCGCTCGTACTCCAGCAGCTCGCGGATCTGGTCGGCCGACTTGCCCCGCAGCCGCGCGCGCAGCGACGCCATGGTCAGCGTGGAGTAGCCGGGCAGCGGCTCGGCCAGCGTCGGCGTGGTGCCCGCCGGGGAGGTGACCTCCTCGGCCGCGGCCGCCTGCTCCGCGGCGGGCCTGGCGGCCTCGGCCAGCTTGCCCGTCTCGGCCTTCGGCGTGCCGGCGCCCGGCTTCGGCGCCTCGGCCTGCGCGGCCTTCGCCTCGGCCTCGGCGGCCTGGGTGTCCTGGGCGGCCTCGGTGTCCGGGACGGTCTCGGCGGGCTTGGCGGCCCTGCGCGTGGTGGACCTGGTCCCGGCCGGCTTGGCGGTGGGCTTCGTGGCGGGCTTGGCGGTGGCGGCCCGCGGCTTACGGGCCCGAGTGACGGGCTTGGCCTGCGCCGTCTCCGCCACCTCGGCCACCGGCGCCTCGGCCTGCTCCTGCGGCGTCACGGCTTCCTCGGCCACGTCCTCGACGGCGGGCTCGGCGGTGGGCTCGGGGGCCGGCTTCATCGGAGGCGCGGGCGGGACGGGCGGCGCGGCGGCCGGCTCGGTCCTCGGCGCGGACCCGTTGGCGCCCTCCGGCGCCGACGCCGGGCGCGGCGCGAAGATGACCGGCTCGCGCCGGGCGGGCTTCGGCGGCGCGGCCTCCTCGTCCTCCTCGTCCTCCTCGGCCTCCTCCCGCACGCCGACGGCGGCGGCGGCGGCGGCCCACTCGTCCCGCGCCGCGGTGTCGGCGGCGGTGGTCCCGGAGGTCTTCCGCTCCTCTTCCTCCGAGGTCAGCAGCCTCTTGAGGCCGGAACGGACGCGGTCGCTGAACATCAGCGCCTGCCCCACTCCGGTGATCGCGGTCTGCAGCACGTTGAGGGGAAGGTCCTTGGCCTTCTCCTTGAGCTCGCCGGGGTTGGAGACGGTTTGTCGGACGTTCTTGGCCATGGTGCGGACGATGTCGCTCAGTGACATGCCGGCTCCTTGGAGATCTGATTAATGGACGGCCAGTCTCTGTCCTGAACTGAGCCGATTGAGCGCGAGAGGTGGTCGGACGGGGTGATCGGACACTGCCGTCGCACACTCCCTCAAGCATAGGAAACCAGATAATTCACGCGTGCCTCCGTAACTCCCGCCCATGGACCCCCACCAATCGGCGAGCACATAGCATGAGCACATGACTTCGGAGACGTCTGAGACCCGTCGTGTCCTGGTGGCCAAGCCGCGCGGTTACTGCGCGGGGGTCGACCGCGCCGTCCAGACCGTCGAGAAGGCCCTGGACCTCTACGGCGCGCCCGTCTACGTCCGCAAGCAGATCGTCCACAACACCCACGTGGTCCAAACCCTGGAGAAGCGTGGCGCGATCTTCGTCGACGAGACCGAAGAGGTCCCCGAGGGCGCGATCGTCGTCTTCTCCGCCCACGGCGTCGCCCCGGCCGTCCACGAGCAGGCGTCCCGGCGGGCGCTCAAGACCATCGACGCCACGTGCCCGCTGGTCACCAAGGTCCACAACGAGGCCAAGCGCTTCGCCGCCGCCGACTACGACATCCTGCTGATCGGCCACGAGGGCCACGAGGAGGTCGAGGGCACGGCAGGGGAGGCCCCCGCGCACATCCAGCTCGTCGACGGCATCGGCGGCGTCGCCGGCGTCCAGGTGCGCGACCCCGAGCGCGTCGTCTGGCTCTCCCAGACCACGCTTTCCGTGGACGAGACCACCGAGACCGTCTCCCGGCTCCGCGAGCGCTTCCCGAACCTGATCGACCCGCCCAGCGACGACATCTGCTACGCCACGCAGAACCGCCAGACGGCCGTCAAGGAGATCGCCCGCGAGGCGCAGCTCGTCATCGTCGTCGGCTCGACCAACTCCTCGAACTCCAAGCGCCTGGTCGAGGTCGCCAAGGACGCCGGAGCCGACGCCTCCTACCTGGTGGACGACGCGTCCTTCGTCCGTGACGAGTGGCTGGACGGCGTCACCACGGTCGGCGTGACCAGCGGGGCCTCCGTCCCCGAGGAACTCGTCGAAGGCGTGCTCGCCCGCCTGGCGTCCCACGGCTTCGCCGACGTCCACGAGGTCGAGTCCGTCCCGGAGAGCGTCCGCTTCGCCCTCCCCCACGAGCTACGCCGCGACCTCCGCACCACCACCGCCTGACCCGGCGCCTCGGGCGTCGAAGCCATCGGCTCAGCCGGTGTCGAGGGTCACGTCCGCGCGCTCCGGGACGCGGTCGGCGGTGAAGTACTCCGCCTCCTGCCGGGCCCACCGCTCCCAGTGCGGGCGGTACGCCTCGCCGTCCTCCGGGCGGCCGAGGGCGCGGCGTCTGCGCACGGGCGGCGGCGCGTCCAGCCAGATCAGCGCGGACAGGTACGGCCCCGCGGCCAGCGACCCCGCTCCGGCGCCCTCGACCACCACCACCTCGGACGGCGGCAGCGCGCGCCACCCGGCGTACGAGCCGAGCGTCCAGTCGTAGCACCGCCAGCGCGGGGACTCCCCGGCCGCCAGGGGACGCAGCACCCACTCCACGAGCCGCTCCGCGCCCGCCCGCAACCCCTCCCAGCCCGGATAGAAGTCCTCCATGTGGACGAGCCCGGCATCCAGCTCCGCGGCCAGCGCGCGCCCCAGCGTGGTCTTCCCGGACCCGGACGGCCCCTCGATCGCCACCACCCGTGCCCGCTCGGCCCGCAACCGCACGGCCAGCACGCGAGCCGCGTCGGCGGAAAGATCATCGGGCATGGCCGAGGACGTCAGTCCTTCTCCTGCTCCCGCGTCGAGCCGTACACGCGCGGCTCGAAGTACCCCTCCGGCTCCGGCGCGTACACGGGCGCCTCGGCGCCGGACCGGCGGCCCCGCCCCCCGGCGGCCGCCGCCGCGGCACGGTTCGCCCGCAGCTCGGCCCGCAGTTCGCTCACGCTCTCGGTCAGCCCCCGGAACCACGCCACCCCGAGCACCAGCGCCGACCCGGCGAACAGCCACGGCGCCCCCGCGGAAAGGTCGGTGAAGAGCCCGACACCGAGCGCCTGCACCAGCGACGGCGCCCCGAACGCGCCGATCAGGGCGCTGATCAGCGTGGCGACGAAGAACACCAGCGGCGGGGTGACCACCAGGGACAGCAGCTCGCGCGGCTGCACCAGCAGGACCCCCGCCAGGCACGCCACGCAGAAGACCAGCCCCACGACCGTCGAGGACGCCGCGGCCTGGGCGAGGAGCGTGCACACGAAGACGAGCGCGATCGCGCCCCGGGCGGTCAGCCGGAGTCCCGGTCGTCGCCCGCGTTCCTGTGTCACCACTGTCGCCCCTCCCGGCCTGGTCGGCGGCATCACGGCCGGCGGGTCGGCCCTACGACGAGTCTCGCGCCAACTTACCGTTCGCACGAAGCCCCTGGAACGGGCTTGCCGTCTCTTCACCGTCGGCTTGCGGGTACGCTGCCTCCCCGCCACCGTCCCCACGCTCCCCGTAGCCGTCCGGATCGCCGTCCGTGGCCGGCTCGCCGTCCAGTTCCGGCATCGAGGGCGGTCTCGGCATCTCCTCGACCGGCTCGGGCGCGGGGAGCGGCCCGTCCACCACGCCGAGGTCGTTGAGCTTGCGCGCGCTCACCAGCACCCGCCCCTCCAGCGACCCGACGCTCTTGTTGTACGCGATCACCGCCCGGCTCAGCGCCTTGCCCACCGCGTCCACGTTGCGCCCGAGCACGCCCAGCCGCTCGTACAGCTCCTTGCCCAGGTCGAACACCGCGCGGGCGTTCTCGCTCAGCGCCTGCTGCTGCCAGGCGTACTGCGCCGTCCTGAGCATGGTGATCAGCGTGGTCGGGGTGGCGATGTGGACACGCCTGGTCATGGCGTGCTCCAGCAGGCCGGGGTCGCGCTCCAGCGCGGGCGACAGGAACGCCTCTCCCGGGACGAACAGCACCACGAACTCCGGCGCGGGGCTGAACGCCTGCCAGTACGCCTTGGACGCCAGCCGGTCGACGTGGTCGCGCAGGTGGCGGGCGTGGGCGTCCAGCCGCGCGTCCTGCATCTCGCTCTCGCCCGCCTCCGCCGCCTCCAGGTAGGCCGCCAGCGACACCTTGGAGTCCACGACGATGTTCTTGCCGCCCGCCAGCCGCACCACCATGTCGGGCCGTACGACGCCGTCCGCGGTCGAGGCGCTCGCCTGCTCGTCGAAGTCGCAGAACCGGGACATCCCGGCGATCTCCGCGACCCTGCGGAGCTGGAGCTCCCCCCACCGTCCTCGGGCCTCCGGACGCCGCAGCGCCCGCACCAGCGCCGTCGTCTGCGCCTTGAGCTGCTCGGAGCTCTGCCGTACGAACTCCATCTGCTTGCCCAGCTCGGCCCGCGCGACGCGGTGCCCGGTCTCGCTCTCGCGAAGCTGCTCCTGCACCTTGGCCAGGGTCTCGCGCAGCGGGGCCACCAGGTTCTCGACGGCCTGCCTGCGCTGCTCCAGGTCTCCGGCCGCGTCGGCGCGCGAGGCGGCGAAACGGCTCTCGGCCAGTTCCAGGAAGCGCAGATTGTTGACGTCCAGGGCGCGGTTCGACAGCGTCTGGAAGCGCTGGGCCATCTGCTCCTCGACGTAGGTCACCTTCTCCTCCGCGGCCACCGCCCGCGCCTCGGCCAGCGCGACCTTCGCCTCGGCCTCGCGCTGGGCCGCGCCCGCGCGCGCCCGGCCGAGCACGAGGCCGATGACCAGCCCGGCGGCCAGTCCGACGGCCAGTTGGAAGGCCAGTGCCATCACGTCCATCTCCCGCATGATTCCAGTCCGCGCCTCAGCCCGTGTCCGGTGTGGAGCCGGAGCACCGTAAACTCGGCGAACGTGAGCCTGAGCATCGGCATCGTCGGCCTGCCCAATGTCGGCAAGTCCACGCTTTTCAACGCGCTGACCAAGAGCGGCAACGCGCTCGCGGCGAACTACCCCTTCGCCACGATCGAACCCAACGTGGGCATCGTCGGCGTGCCCGACGCCCGGCTGCCCAAGCTGGCCGAGCTGTACGGTTCCGCGCGCGTCATCCCGGCCAAGGTCGAGTTCGTCGACATCGCCGGCCTGGTCAAGGGCGCGTCCGAGGGCCAGGGGCGCGGCAACCAGTTCCTCGCGAACATCCGCGAGACCGACGCCATCTGCCAGGTCATCCGCGTCTTCGGCGACCCCGACGTCACGCACGTCGACGGCGACATCTCGCCGCAGCGCGACATCGAGACGATCAACACCGAGCTGATCCTGGCCGACCTGCAGACCTTGGAGAAGGCCCTGCCGCGCCTCACCAAGGAGGCCAAGACCAACAAGGACCGCAAGGGCCTGCTGGAGGCCGCCGAGGCCGCGTCCAAGATCCTCGACGGCGGCACCACGCTGTACGCCTCCGGCCTCGACCTCGCCGACCTGCGCGAACTGCACCTGCTCACGGCCAAGCCGTTCCTGTACGTGTTCAACCTCGACGCCGACGAGCTCGTCGACGAGGACCTGCGCGCCCGCCTGTCGGCCCTGGTCGCCCCGGCCGAGGCCGTCTTCCTGGACGCCAAGATCGAGTCCGAGCTGGTGGAGCTGCCCGACGAGGAGGCTCTTGAGCTGCTGCAGTCGGTCGGCCAGCAGGAGTCCGGCCTGAGCCAGCTCGCCCGCGTCGGCTTCGACACCCTCGGCCTGCAGACCTACCTGACGGCCGGCCCCAAGGAGACCCGCGCCTGGACGATCCGCAAGGGCGCCACCGCCCCCGAGGCCGCCGGCGTGATCCACACCGACTTCCAGCGCGGCTTCATCAAGGCCGAGGTCATCTCCTTCGACGAACTCCTCGCCGCCGGCTCCATGACGGCGGCCCGCTCCGCCGGCAAGGCCCGCATCGAAGGCAAGGACTACGTCATGCGCGACGGCGACGTCGTGGAGTTCCGCTTCAACGTGTGACCGGCCAGAAGACGCACCCCTCCGGCGAACCTGCCCGGACACAGGTGAAACGTTCGTGATACCTTCGCGGCGCCGTGCAGTGCCGCGAACCGAGGAGGTGAGACCGATCAACGCTGTGACAGGTCGGGGCTCCCTCCCGCGCATGGCCTAGGGAGCGCCCGCGCAAGGCATCCCGAAAGGCTTGAAACGCTGTGCGCTTCACCTCCGAGACCTCGCTTGACGGCGTCTCCGAACGGCTCTTCACCCTCGGTGAGATCCCCGGCGTCCTGTGGACGCCGGTAGGCGCCGCCGGTGCTCGTCCCCTTGTCCTGATGTGTCATGGGGGCGGCCGGCACAAGAAGGCGCCTGACATCGTCGCCCATGCGTCCCGCTTCGTGACCGAGTGCGCGTTCGCGGTCGTGGCGGTCGACGTGCCCGGCCATGGGGACCGGCCGAAGGAGGAGGAGTACCACCGGATCGCGACCGAGAACCAGGCCCGTGCCGACGCCGGAGAGGACCTGGCTCCCCTGATCGCGAACTTCCAGGCGCTCGTGGCCCGCCAGACCGTCCCCGAATGGCAGGCCGTCCTGGACGCGGTCCAGGAGCTGGAGCACGTCGGGCCCGGTCCCGTGGGCTACTGGGGCGTGTCGCTGGGGTGCGGGCTCGGCGTTCCGTTCGTCGCCGCCGAGCCCCGCGTCCGCGCGGCGGTTCTCGGCCTCGGCGGAGCGTCGGCCTCGGCGGAGGCCGCCGCGAGAATCACCGTCCCGGTGGAGTTCCTGCTGCAGTGGGACGACGAACGGGTACCGCGAGCCCAGGCCCTGGCCCTGTTCGACGCCTTCGCCTCCCCGGAGAAGACCCTGCACGCCAACCCCGGCAAGCACGCCGAACTCCCGGCATTCGAACTGGACAGCACCCTACGCTTCTTCACCCGCCACCTCGGCCACGGAAGCGGCACCAGCTAGCCAGGGCACGCTCACCACCACAGGGGCCGTGAGTACGCGGTGCCCGATGCCTTGTCCCCATCGCATCGGGCACCCCGGACCTCGTGACGCGATCTCCGCGCCTGGGGCTCACGCGGAGACCTCGACAGGACCGAAGTCTCCGCTCGTAGGTCTACGGGCCTCCGCGTACTCCGACGGGTTCGCCTCGACGCGAGCCGTCGCCCGCCAGCCCGCGATCACTTCCTCGGCTCTGTCGTCCAGGTCCAGTTCCGCGGCGTCGGACAGCGCCTCCACCAGTTCGTAGGTGAAGTCTCGCAGTTCGTCAGCGGTGAGGTGGCGAACCCAGGGGAAGACCTCGGGCATCGCGATGGCCAGCGTCCTGGCCGTGGGATCGTGGTTGAGAAGGGCGAGGAACAGACGGGACGCCGTCACGAGCGTCCGATCTCGCTGATCTTCGCGATCCGCCGCCGTCAGATAGAAGTCCGGCGCGTCCCGATGGGTGACACGTACCCGCCCCAGACGTGTCGCGCTCCGCGACCGCTCGCGGGTTCCTGGACAGGGCGGGCCGCACCGAGACCGGAGGTTCGACCTTTTCCGCATGAGGCCGGTCGAGCCGATGGTCGTGATCTTCGTGAAGGGCCGGTCAAGGGAAGCGGATACCGTGACACTGTGCCAACACCCGCTCACATTCCCTCGATGGGGTTCCTCATCTGGCACCTGTCGCTGCGCTGGCGCGCCGCCATGGACAGGGCGCTGGGCCCGGTCGGCCTCACCTCGTCGCAGTACGCGGTGCTGGCCACGTTGTCGGGGATCTCGGCGGAGGGAAAGGTGCCCAGCCAGCGCGAACTGGCCGACTTCAGCGGCCTGGAGCCCATGCACGTCTCCAAGCTCGTCCGCGGCCTGGAAAAGGCGGGCCTGGTCACACGGGCGGCCAACCCGTCAGACCCGCGCGCCGTACAGCTCACCGTGACCGCCCAGGGCGCACACGCCGTCGCCGAAGGGCGAAGGGTGGTGCTGGAACTGGAGGAACGACGACTGGCACCCCTCGGAGGAGCGATGACGACCCGCAGCACCGAACTCGCGGAAACCCTGCTGACGCTGCTCCGGCACACCGACGAGCAGCAGGACTGACTACCCGGAGAGTCTGTTCTCGCCATCGCGAGTAGACTCAGCGCCTTCTCAGGCGGCTCTGAGCTCTGCCACCGACTGGACCAGTCCACATCGCTCCAAGCTGACGAGGACGTCTTCGGTCGTGCCCGGCGGGTTCTTCCACGAATCGGCGATCTGCTGAACGCATGCCCACACGACCTTCTGGTTCAGGTGGACCTGGTCGAGGACGAAGTCATCCGCGCTCTTGGCCTCCACGTCCCAGTTCACGAGAGAGTCCGAGGGAAAGTCCCTCAAGTTGTTCGTGACGATCACCTGGGCCCGCGCCCGAATCGCCGCGGCGACGACATGGCGATCATGAACGTCCGGCAGGTCGATGCTTTCGATCAGCGGCTCGTATCCCGTCACCAGACAGTCCCGTACCGCCTTGATCATCAAGGTGCGAGTGCGCTCAAGGATCTGCGGCTTGATGTCCGGCCGATTCTCGCTGATCGCGCCGAACACCTCGTCCAAGATTCGGTCCGTCCACTTCGCCTGCACCAGGCCGGCCTGTGCGACCCTGATGAGGAGATCACGCAGCGTACTTGGATACAGCACGCAAGCGTCGTAAACGACGACGAAGGCCACCTCAGTCGAAGCCCAACTCTTGTGTCATGGCCGAAAGGGCGTCCGCGGACTCACGGCGTCGCTGGTCGTCCTTGCGCTTGTAGTCGAGGAGCGATTCCGCTCTCACTCGCCTGTGAGTTCCCACCAGGCGGTATTCGATCTCACCCGCGTCGAGAAGTCCTATGAGGTAGGGGCGTGACACATTGAGCAGATCCGCCGCCTCCTGGGTCGTCAGTTCCGCATGGGCCGGCACCACCGACACCCCGCGACCCGCGGCCATGTGAGCGAGGATCGTCGCCAGCAGTTCCACCGCCGCACGCGGCAGCACCAGCTCCTCTCGCGTTTCCGCCACGACGATGTCGATCTGCGCGGGACTCTCACGATGGTGACGCAGGTAGCCGCGAACCTGAGAAAGAGCATCGCGAGCGGCGACGGCGTCTCGTGCGTTCGGTTGGATAAAAGCGAGATTCATCCTCGACACCTCCCATCTGCAGTATCCGATGTAATCGCAATAATCGCAACAGCGCTGCGTCGCTGGATGACTACTCATCGCGCAGATCTGGCTTCGTCGCCGGGGTGGGGTGTGCGGCGGATCAAGACATCGGGCCCTTACACAGGGTTGGGCCGGTGCGCCGCGTAAAAACGTCCAGGCCGGTCCGCGGGGGCCGGCCTGGACGGTTGGGGAGGGTTAGGCGAGGTCGAAGCGGTCCAGGTTCATGACCTTGGTCCAGGCGGCGACGAAGTCGGTGACGAACTTCTGCTTCGCGTCGTCGCTGGCGTAGACCTCGGCGACGGCGCGGAGTTCGGAGTTGGCGCCGAAGAGCAGGTCGACGCGGGTGCCGGTCCACCTGACCTCGCCGGTGGCGGCGTCGCGGGCCTCGAAGAGGTTCGCGTCCCCGGACGTCGCCGTCCACGTCGTGCCGAGGTCGAGCAGGTTGACGAAGAAGTCGTTGGTCAGGACGCCGGGGGTCGCGGTCAGGACGCCGTGGGACGTCTGCCGGTGGTTCGCGCCGAGGACGCGGAGGCCGCCGACGAGGACCGTCATCTGCGGGGCGCTCAGGGTCAGCAGGTTGGCCCGGTCGATCAGCAGGTACTCGGCCGGGAGCCGGTTGCCCTTCCCGAGGTAGTTGCGGAACCCGTCGGAGGTGGGCTCCATCGCGGCGAACGACTCGACGTCCGTCTCCTCCTGGGAGGCGTCCGTGCGGCCCGGCGTGAACGGCACGTCGACGTCGACGCCGGCGTCCTTGGCGGCCTTCTCGACGGCGGCGCCGCCGGCGAGCACGATGAGGTCCGCGAGGGAGATCGCCTTGCCGGTCTGGGCGGCGTTGAAGGACTCCTGGATCCCTTCCAGGGTGCGCAGCACGATCGCGAGCTGGTCGGGGTCGTTGACCTCCCACCCGTTCTGCGGCTCCAGGCGGACGCGCCCGCCGTTGGCGCCGCCGCGCTTGTCGCCGCCGCGGAAGGACGCCGCGGACGCCCACGCGGTGGACACGAGCTGGGACACCGTCAGGCCGGAGGCGAGGACCTGCTCCTTGAGACGGGCGACGTCCGCCGCGTCGACGAGCTCGTGGGTGACCGCCGGGACGGGGTCCTGCCAGAGCAGCACCTCGGACGGGACCTCGGGGCCGAGGTAGCGCGCGACCGGGCCCATGTCGCGGTGGGTCAGCTTGAACCACGCACGGGCGAAGGCGTCCGCGAACTCGCCGGGGTTGGCCAGGAAGCGCCGCGAGATCGGCTCGTAGATCGGGTCGAACCGGAGCGAGAGGTCGGTCGTGAGCATCGTCGGGGCGTGGCTCTTGGACGGGTCGTGCGGGTCGGGGACGGTGCCCGCCCCGGCGCCGCCGGCCGGCCGCCACTGGTTGGCGCCCGCGGGGCTCTTGAACAGCTCCCACTCGTAGCCGAAGAGGATCTCGAAGAAGCTGTTGTCCCAGGTGATCGGGGTGTTCGTCCAGATGCCCTCGAGGCCGCTGGTGATGGCGTCGCCGCCCTTGCCGGTGCCGAAGGCGTTCTTCCAGCCGAAGCCCTGCTGCTCGATGGGGGCGGCCTCGGGAGCGGGGCCGACGTTGTCCGCGGGGCCCGCGCCGTGGGTCTTGCCGAAGGTGTGACCGCCCGCGATCAGGGCGACCGTCTCCTCGTCGTTCATCGCCATCCGGCGGAAGGTCTCACGGATGTCCCGGGCCGCGGCGAGCGGGTCGGGATTGCCGTTCGGGCCCTCGGGGTTGACGTAGATGAGGCCCATCTGGACCGCGCCGAGGGGGCTCTCCAGCTGGCGGTCGCCGGTGTAGCGCTCGTCGCCGAGCCAGGTGGTCTCCGGGCCCCAGTAGACGTCCTCCTCGGCCTCCCAGGCGTCCACGCGGCCGCCGGCGTAGCCGAAGGTCTCGAAGCCCATCGACTCCAGGGCGACGTTTCCGGCGAGGATCAGCAGGTCGGCCCACGATAGGCTCTTGCCGTACTTCTTCTTGACCGGCCACAGCAGGCGGCGGGCCTTGTCCAGGTTCCCGTTGTCCGGCCAGCTGTTGAGGGGGGCGAAGCGCTGCTGGCCGCTGCCGGCGCCGCCACGGCCGTCGCTGATCCGGTAGGTGCCCGCGCTGTGCCACGCCATCCGGATGATGAACGGGCCATAGTGGCCGAAGTCGGCCGGCCACCAGTCCTGCGAGGTCGTGAGCACCTCGGCGATGTCCCGCTTCACGGCCGGGAGGTCAAGGGTCTTGAACGCGGCGGCGTAGTCGAAGTCCTCGCCGAGGGGGTTGGCCACGGCGGGGTTCTTGGCGAGGATCTTCAGGTTGAGCCGCTCGGGCCACCACTGGTGGTTTCCGCCGCCCTGCGTCGGGTGCGGGGCCCGCGTGTGCGCGACCGGACAGCCTCCTTCACCTTCCGTCTTCGCGTCTACGACGATCGCGTCATTGTTCTCGGACATGGGAATCCTTCCGGACAAAATTGCGTGCTCAGGAACTGGAGGTGGTGGAACAGGCGGGGCACAGCCCCCAGTAGATGACCTCGGCCTCGTCGATCGAGAAGCCGTGGTCGTCCGAGGCGGTCAGACAGGGGGCATGGCCGACCGCGCAGTCGACGTCGGCGATGACGCCGCACGACCGGCAGACGATGTGGTGGTGGTTGTCCCCGACCCGTCCCTCGAAGAGGGCGGGGCTGCCGGGCGGTTCGATGCGGCGGACGAGCCCGGCCGTGGCGAGCGCCTGGAGGGCCTCGTACACGGCTTGGAGCGAGATGTGGCCGACGCGTGCGCGCACCCCTGAGGCGAGCGCCTCGACGCCGAGGTGGTCGCCCTCCCGCACGGTTTCGAGCAGCGCGACGCGGGCGGCGGTGACTCGCAGGCCCGCTCCGCGCAGCTCGTCGGCCGTGGTCGGATTCTTGGGTGCGCTCATGGCGCCAAACCTATCGCGCTAAACACGAGCTATCCAAGAGAACGAATGATTCAAGTTCACACCGCGTCAGGTCGCGTCCCCCCTGGTGCGGCCCGCTTCGAGGGCGAGGGACGTCGGCGCGTCAGATCACCTGGATGATGTGCTTGCCGCGGGTGCCGCCGGATTCCAGGGCGCGGTGCGCCGCGGCGATCTCGGACAGGGGGCGGATCGTGTCGACGACCGGGCGGAGCGCGCCGGACTCGACGAGGCGGGTCAGGTCGGCCAGCAAGGCGTGACGCGGGTCGCCGCTGAAGAACCGGACCCGGCGCGAACCGTGCACGGCGGAGGCGACGATGTACGCGATCGAGGTGGCGATGCGGTCGGGGTCGAAGGCGATCGTGACCATGCGTCCTCCCGGCGCGAGCAGGCGCCGGAACTCGCGCAGCCGTGTGCCGGCCGTGTCGAGCACGACGTCGAACCGGCCGAGGTCGGACGGTCCGGTGGTGGCGTAGTCGTACACCTCGTCGGCGCCGAGGTCGCGCACGAGATCGAGGTTGCGGGCCCCGGCGAGCGCGACGACCCGGGCGCCGTAGGCGCGGCCGAGCTGGACGGCGAGGCTGCCGACGCCGCCGCTGCCGCCGCGGACCAGAAGCCGCTCGCCCGCGCGCAGCCGGGCCTTGTCGCGCAGCGCGGTGATCACCGTCGTGCCCACGGGGAGGGCCGCGGCGCGGACGAGGTCGAGCCCGGCCGGCGTGTGGGCCAGCCGGTCCAGGGAGACGGCCACGAACTCGGCGGCGCTGCCGAACGTCCTCGGCAGGACTCCCCACACCCGGTCGCCGGGTTTGACGTCCGGCACGGGGCCGCGCGCCGGGCGGGCGGGACCCAGGGCGGCGACCTCCCCGGTGAAGTCGAGCCCGACCCGCTTGGGGAAGCCGCGGTCCATGAGGCCGGTGATCAGCCGCAGCCTGCCCGCGCGGCCCAGGGACTCGCCGCCGTTGACGCTGACGGCGTGCACGCGTACCAGCGCTTGGCCGGGGCCGGGTTCCGGCTTCGGCGCCCTGCCTTCGTAGAGCACCTCAGGGGGGCCGTACCTGTCGAAGAGCGCCGCGCGCATGTCGGTCATGGTGAGCCTCATCCGTTTCCGCCGGCCGGCGCCGGCGTCGGTGTGCCCGTGCCGGGGAGCGGCCGGGGAGACGGGGCCGCCGTAAGTGGACGACCCCATCCACTTTCCGTCACGCTAACACGCTAACCGGATGGCCCCGTCCACTTACGCTAAAGTGAGAGGCATGACCGCCCCGCCGTCTCGGATCCCGCACGCCAAGGGGACCGCCGGGGGCCTGCGCGCGGACGCCCGCCACAACCGCGAGCGCATCCTCGCCGCGGCCCGCGACACCTTCGCCGCGCACGGCCTCGACGTGCCGATGGCCGAGATCGCCCGGCGGGCCGGCGTCGGGGTCGCCACCCTCTACCGCCGTTTCCCCACCAAGGAGGCCCTGGTCACCGAGGCGTTCGCCGAGCAGTTCGCCACGTGCGTCTCCGTCGTGGACGACGCGCTCGCCGACCCGGACCCCTGGCGCGGCTTCCGCACGGTGATCGAGCGGGTGTGCGTCATGCAGGCCGCCGACCGGGGCTTCACGGCGGCGTTCCTCACCGCGTTCCCGGACGCGGTGCCCGTCGATGGGGAACGCGCCCGCGCCGAGCAGGGGCTGGCCGAGCTGGTGCGGCGGGCCAAGGACGCCGGCCGGTTGCGCGCCGACTTCGTCATGGACGATCTCACCCTGCTGCTCATGGCCAACAACGGCGTCACCGCCGGGTCGCCGGAGGCCGCGGAGGCCGCCTGCCGCCGATTCGTGGCCTACTTCCTCCAGGCGTTCGGCGCCGGCCCCGCCGAGCGCACCGGCCCCCTGCCACCGGCCCCGTCCTTGGAACTGCGCCGGTTGTTCCGTCCCGACGCGTGAGCCGTTCCCGGGCTATACGGGAGGGCCGGCGGGGCGGTGGTCCGGCCGTGCGCGCTGCCACGGCAGGCGTCCTTCCAGTTCGACGCCGAGGGAGAAGCTGAGGAAGGTCCTGACGGCCACGATGACGGCGAGGACGCCCACGCTCTGGAAGGTGGGCGAGACGGCGACGGTGCGGATGATGTCCCCGGCGACGAGGAACTCCAGGCCGAGGAGGATCGCCTTGCCGAGGCGCAGGCGGTACTCGCGGTAGAGGTCGGGCGCGGGGGAGCGGCGCAGTATCCGCGAGACGTACGTCACCGTCGCGGCCAGCGCGCCGATGACGATCACCGCCACACCGGCGAGGTCGATGGCCTTCCCCGTGTTCTCGACCACTGCCGCGAAGTCCATGCGCGCCCCCGGTGCTCCGCCGTCCGGTCCGCGGGTGCGGCGGCGCCGATCGTTTTCGTCGGCCTGATCCGAATTCTGCCAGGGTCCGGTTCACGGCGAGGGCAAGCCGTTCGCGTGTCCGGGGGAGCCCTCCGGAGGTTCGGATCCGGGCGCGAAGCCTCGCCGGACCTGGGATCATGTGGGAACCGATATCGATCTCGTCCTTATATGAGTATTAGACATCGGTGGATATGTTCTGCTTTGCTCTCTTTTTCTGGCGGGCGAGTGGCAAGGAAGGGCGCAGTGCGGGGTGGTGAGCGGCAGGGGGCCGCATCGAAGATCGGTCGGCTTCTGGCCATGGGGGTGGCGGGCGGCGTGCTCGTCGCGGGGGTCGCGTTGCCCGCGGTGGGAGGTGCGGGGTTCGGGCTGGTCTCGGCGGTGGACGAGGTGAACCTCACGCCCGAGGAGCTCTCCGAGCCGCCGCCGGCCGAGGTCACGGTCGTGCAGGACGCCAAGGGCCACGAGATGGCCCGGTTCTACGAGCAGTACCGCGAGGTCGTGAACCTCGACGACATCGCGCCGGTCATGCGGACGGCGATCATCTCGATCGAGGACTACCGGTTCTACGAGCACGGCGCGATCGACATCGAGGGCACGGCCCGCGCGCTCGCCACGAACCTGAAGTCCGGCGGGGTGAGCCAGGGCGGGTCGAGCATCACGCAGCAGTACGTCAAGCAGGTCCTGCTGAACGCGGCCACCACCGACAAGGAGAAGAACCAGGCGCTGGAGGCCAGCTACGCCCGCAAGCTCAAGGAGCTGCGGTACGCGATGGGCGTCGAGCAGAAGTACACCAAGGACGAGATCCTTACCAAGTACCTGAACATCGCCTATTTCGGGGCGGGCGCGTACGGGGTGGAGGCCGCGGCCAAGCGGTTCTTCGGCGTCAGCGCGAAGGAACTGACGCTGGCGCAGGCGGCCACGCTCGCCGGCGCCGTGCAGGACCCGAACGCCACCGACCCCAACCTCGGCAAGAAGCAGCGCCAGCGCCTGCTGGACCGCAGGAACGTCGTGCTGGCCCGCATGGCGGAGCTGGGCAAGATCACGCAGGCCGAGGCGGCGGAGGCGAAGGCCACCAAGCTCGGCTACAAGGGGACGAAGCTCCCCGGCGGCTGCGAGAGCAGCAAATATCCGTACTTCTGCATCTACGTTCGTAACGAGATCCTGAGCAACCCCGACTTCGGCGCGACCACCAAGGATCGGGTGACCCTCCTCAACCGCGGCGGCCTCACGATCAAGACGACGATCGACCCCGCCATGCAGGCCGCGGCCGAGAAGGCGATCAAGAACTGGGTCCGTCCCTCGGACAACCCCGTCGCGGCCGAGGCCCTGGTCCGGCCGGGCACCGGGGAGATCAAGGCCATGGCCGCCAGCCGCGAGTACGGTCGCAGCAAGGCCCGTAACGAGATCTCCTACAACGTCGTCGCGGACGCGGCGCACGGCGGCGGCGTCGGCTTCCAGGCCGGTTCCACCTTCAAGACGTTCACGCTGCTCACCGCGCTGAAGCAGGGCTACAAGATCGACGACGGCATCAGCGCGGGCGCCGGGTTCCGCGCCTCCGGCTACTCGGCGTTCAAGAACTGCAAGGGCCAGAACGTCGGCGATCCCGCCCACACCGTCACCAACGACGAGGGCTCGCCGGGCTGGAAGACCCTCCAGACCGGCACCTGGCAGTCGGTCAACACGTTCTTCATGGAGCTGGAGCAGCGCGTCGGGCTCTGCGACGTGGTCAAGACCGCCGAGTCGCTGGGCATCCACCGCTCCGACGGCAACAAGCTGCAGGAGTACGAGACGTTCACGCTCGGCATCAACGAGATGGACCCGGTGACCGTGGCCAACGCCTACGCCACGATCGCCGCGCGCGGCCGGTACTGCGCGCCCACGGCCATCACCCAGATCACCGACAGGAACGGCGAGACGACCGCCTACGACCCCAAGTGCCGCCAGGTGATGGAGCCCGAGGTCGCCGACGCCGCGGCCGAGGTGCTGTCCGGCGTGTTCACCAAGGGCACGATGCGGGCCGTGGGCGGCATCGGCCGGGACGCGGCGGGCAAGACCGGCACGACGGACGACTACGCGAGCGCGTGGTTCGCCGGGTTCACCCCCGACCTCGCGGCCGCGGTCAGCATCGGGGACCCCCGGGGCTCCCAGCGGCACAAGCTGATCGGCGTCACGATCGGCGGGCGCTACTACGGGTCGGTGTTCGGCGCGAGCATCCCCGGCCCCATCTGGAAGCAGACGATGCTCGCCGCGCTCAAGAACGTCGAGCCGACGTCGTTCACGCCGATCGACTCCAGCCGGTTCGGCGGCTGCGGCCAGAGCTGCCGTCCGGAGCCCCCCGCGGACGAGGAGCGGGGCGAGGAGCACCCGAGGGGCCGTGATGACGGCCGTGGCGAGCAGAACGGCCCGGACCCCAGGAACACCAGGAACGACGGCAAACCGGATAAGCGTGACAAGCCCGGTAAGCGCGACAAGCCCGACAGGAAGAACGGGCCGGGCCGCGGCGTCCAGGAGAACCCTCGCGGCGAGGACGGCTGAGGGCCGTTCCGGCGCCCCGGGCGCCCTTCTCCCAGGGCGCCCGGGCACATTCGGCACACGTGTCACTTCGGTGACACCCGGTGAGGCGTCCCAGGTGGGACGACGGTGGTGATCCGGACATCCCGACCAAGGGAAGTGGACGGGTAGTAAGGCGTGGCCGTCAGGTAATCCAGATCCGACGGGCTGGGCGCGTACTCTCCTCTATTTGGGTCGGTTGTGCGCCCCTGCGAGGGTCGGCGGCCGTTGGTATGGCCGCCTGGGCGTCGTCGCGCGCGGGCGGCCCGCTGGAAGGGAGGTCTGTGCGTGCGGACGTGTCGCAGTCTCGCGACCGATCCTTCCCCCTTCGTTCCCCGCCCCTGTAGTACGCCGCTTTTATGGCGTTTTTGCGTCTGGTGCGAGCTTTGTCCCTAATGCGAACTTTGTCGCGGAGGTCGGAAGTTGGCTCGCGGAACGGACGGCAGCCCCTGTGTGCTGGGCGAACAGGCGGTCACCTGCCGGAAAGCGGAGGAAGACCGACTTGGTCTGCTACGGCGATGCCTGCAGCATGGGCGTGGCTTTCCTGGAACAATTGGTGAGACGGCTAAAGTGAATACTTCACCATGGATAACAGGATCGATAGTAAGACGACAGCGCGCCAGCCGGGGGGATCGGCGCGAGCGGAGGCGTGATGGCTCGCAGGTCAAACGTCCAGCACGGTCCGCGGACCGCTGGCGAACCCGAGCATTCGACGTACCCTCCCTCGCCGTACGACCCCGACCCTGAGCGCGTGCCGGCGCGCAGGGGCGCGGTTCGCCGCGGCGGTTGGTCCGGTGGGGGCGGGCGTTGGCTGGTCTGGACGGGCAGGGTCGTCTTGTGGGCCCTGATCGTCGTCATCGTGGTCAACGGCGTGCGGGCGCCGATCGAGCGGCTCACCGAGAGTGACACGCCCACGGGCACGACGGCGACCCCGACGGGTTCCGGCTTCCCCGAGGCGACGGCCTCGGCGTTCGCCGCGCAGTTCGCGGCGGCGTACCTGAACTTCGACGGCGCGAAGCCGGACGAGCGGGCCGATCGGCTGAAGCCGTTCCTTCCCGAGGGCGCGGACCGTCAATTGGGATGGAATGGTTTCGGCAGGTTCTCCGCCGGAACTTTCCAGCTATCGGACATCGAGGTGCAGGACGCGCAAAATGCCGTCGTAACGGTATTCGCGCAATCGGGAGCGCAGCGCTGGAAGCTTTCCGTCCCGGTTTATACCACGGATGGGAAATTCGTGGTTTCCGGTCAGCCGGCCCTGCTGCCGGCCGGCGGCCCGGCGGGGCTGCCCGCCATCGCCGAGCCCGAGCACGACGAGACGGCGGAGGCCGAGCTGCGCCCGCAGCTCGAGAGCTTCTTCAAGGCGTACGCGCAGGGAGACGCCACGCAACTGCAGCGGTACGTCGTCACGGGCGTCACGCTGGAGGGCTTCGGCAACAAGCTCACCCTTCAGGAGCTGAAGAGCGTCAGCGCCCCGCCCGGCGGGACCAGGCGCGAGGTCACCGCCGTCGTCGTGTGGGGCCTTCCCGCGACGGCCACGCCGTCACCGGCGCCGACCGATCCCGCCGCGCAGTCGGCGGGCCTGGAGCAGGCTTACCGTCTCACGGTCGAGAAGCAGGGCGACAACTGGTACATCAAGGACATCCGCGGCGCGACCCGGTCTGCCGGATGAGGCCGGGAGCCGCCATGACGAGCGAGGGAGCCGAGAAGGTAACGCGACGACGCGGGACCCTGGAGCGGCCCGTCGGCGCGACCACAAGCAGGAGGACGGAAGTTGATTCTTAAGGCCATCGTTGAGAACGCGGTCGAGGCCCTGGCGCCCACGGCGCCGGCCACGCCGCCGCCCGCCGGGGTGAACACCGCGGGCCTCGCGGACTTCCTGCGGAAGTTCTTCGCCCCGCTGTTCCTGGTCGTGGTGTCGGTCGTGGCGATTTTCTTCCTCTTCACGAGAGAGATCACCAGATTCGTCCAGTTCATCATTCTGGCCGTGGCCATCGGTGTGATCTTCTACGTGCCCAACGTCATCGAGGTGACGGCCAAGGCCATCGCGGGGGCGCTCGGCATCAAGTGAGCGTGATCGCGTGGCTGTGACTGGGAGAGGAGGATCGGATGGACCTGCCTACCTATACCAATATCTGGCGAATTGAGAAGCGGCTCTACAAGCTGTACGACCTTCGGCTGCCGATGCCGCTTCCGATCGTCTGGGTCGGTGTGTTCCTGGGAGTGCTGGTCCCGTGGTCGGTCCTCCTGGCGCTCGTCGGGGTCCCCTTCGAGTCGCCCTGGCACGTTCTCTTCATCGTGCCTCCGGGCATCGTCACCTGGCTGTCCACCCGTCCGGTGATCGAGAGCAAGCGGCTCAACGAGCTGCTCCAGTCGCAGATCCGCTATATCGGCGAGCCGAAGACCTGGTGCCGCCTGGCGCCGGCCGAGGAGCCCGACGAGATCGCGTTCACGGCCAAGGTGTGGCGCGCGGCCCCGGACACGGTGCGCCGCGCCGCCCCGGTCAGCGTCAAGCCGTCCGCCGCCACGGCCGCGTCGGGGGCCGCCAAGTCCCGGCGCGGCACGCGCGCCAAGCCCAAGCACACCGCTCCCCGGCGCCGGCCCCTGGAGGCGTGGAGTTCCGCCGCCCGTCAGGCCCCCGCCCTGAAGCGGGGCGCGTCCGCGGCGCCCGGTGAGGTCCGCCCGGTCGTGGCCGCGGCCGCCGCCGCGGTGACCACGCTCCCGGTCTCCGAACCCCCCGCCCTCGTCCCCGGCACCCGCACCCCCGAGCCCGTCAGGGAACACGCCTCCGAGGCCGCCCACGAGCACGCCTTCGAAGGCACTCGCGAGCGCGTGTCCGAGGGCGCCCGCGAGCGCGTGCCCGAAAAGGCTCGGGAGCGTAGGCCCGAGGCCGTTCGGGAGCGCGCGTTCGAAGGTGCCCGCGAGCGTGTGCCCGAAGGGGCGCGCAGGCGCGGGCCGGAGGGGGCCCAAGGACGTCCGTCGCAGGGAAGCCGGTCGCGTGCCGGGGAGGGGGCCCGGGTCACTCTGGGCGGGACGGCTCTGCCGCCTGGCGCCCTGATCCCGAACCTGCCTTCGTCGCCCGGCCCCGTGTCCCCGCCGGAGCGTGTGCCGGGACGGCCGGTGGAAGGGCCCGCGCCGGAGCGGCTCCCCGATCTCCTTCGCGGGGACCGTCCGGTGGCCTCCCTGCCCGCCCTCCCCGAGCCCGCCACCGAATCCCCGGCGCACACCGCCGAACCCCCCGCCCACCCCGTCACGTCGACGTCCGCCGCCGGGGCCCGGCCGCCGGCTGAGGAACCGCCGGTGACGGAATCGTCCCCGTCGCCCACGAAGCCCACCGAGACGGCCCTTCCCGCCGCACCACAGGTCACGGCGTCCGAGACGGCGCGATCGGCGGAATCCGGGCCGGTCGTCGAGCCGTCGACCTCCGAGACCACGCCGGAGGCGGGGCCGGTGCGCGAGGCGGGCGCCCCCGCGCCGATCGGGACGGAGGCGCTCCGCCGGCTGCGCAGGCTCGCGGCCTCCGCGGAGAGCCGGGAGACGCCGGGCCCGCGCGCGGTCCCCAGCGAGTCCGAGCGCCTGGCCTCCCACGAGTGGCCCGAGCCCGGCCGCGCGCTTCCGACGCCGTCCCCCGACCGCGCCCTGCCGCTCCCGCGGCTCGGCCCGGTCCCCCCTGTCCCCGCAGAGGCTCCGGAGCCGGCATCCACGCCCACCCCCGTGCCCGAGCGGACCGTCACGCACGCCCGCGCGTCGGAGCCGGCCGCCACTCCTCCTCGCGCGCCTGAGCCGGCCGTCACGCCCTCCCAGGTGCCCGAGCCGGCGCGGGAGCCGGTCGTGCGGGCGTTGGAGCCGGTGGCAGAGGTGTCGTCTCGGGCGGACGAGGCGCGTGCCGGGGACGGCGCGGGCCGGTCCGGCGCCGAGACCCTCGGCGGCGGGTCCGCCGAGACCCTGGGAGACGTTCCCGCGGAGGAGCGGGCGCCGCGCCGGAGTGGCGGGCTGGCGGTGGAGGGACGCGAGCAGCACCGTAAGGGGCAGCCGCCGCGCGCCGCGACGCCGCGCGAGCGAGGCCGCGAGGTGTTCGCCCGCTCCGTCTCTCCGGAGCGCGAGGCGCCGCCGCTGTCGATCCGCGCGGTTCCGGCGGCGGGCGCCGGGGTGGACCCGGCGGTGCCGTCCGTGCCCGTGCCCGGCCCCCGCGCGGGCGGCGAGCCTCGCGTGCGGCGCGTCGAGTCCGTCGTCGGACGTGACCAGACGGGCGGCTGGCGCCGCCTGGCCCAGGTCGTCGTGGGCGGCGGGGCCCCGAGCCGTAACGACGGCATCGAGGCGGACGAGGCCCGCGCCAGGACCGTGCTCACCGGCAGCCGCCGCGTCGTCGTGCTCGGCTGCACCGGCGGGGCGGGACAGACCACGACCACGCTGATGCTCGGCCACATCCTCGCCCGCTACCGCGAGGACCGCGTGCTCGCCGTGGACGCCAACACCGGCGAGAACACCCTCACCGGCCGTATCGCGGGCGACTCCCCCGAGACGCTGACCTCCCTGATGGCGGGGCTGGACGGCGTGAGCGGCTATCTGAGCATGCGCGCCTACACCACCCGCTGCGACTCCGGCCTGGAGGTCGTCGGCGCGGACGCGGACGCGGGCGCCGCGCGCAGGCTCGCCGACCGCCGCCTGTTCTCCGACGAGCGCATCGCCCGCGCCATGCGCGTGCTCGACCGGCACTACCGGCTGATCCTGGTGGACCCCGCCGCGGCGGTGGCCGCGCGCATGCTGGCGTACGCCGACCAGCTCATCCTGGTGGCCCCGGCCAGCGAGGACGCCCCGGACGCGGTGGCGATGACCTTCGACTGGCTCGACGGGCAGACCACGGCCGAGCTGAGGCGGCGTTCGATCATGGTGATCAACGGGGTCAGCCGCCGCAGCATGGCGGGCGTCGAGCAGGCGGAGGCGGTGGCCCGCGGCCGGTGCCGCGCGATCGTGCGCATCCCCTGGGAGGACGAGCTCGCCCCCGGGCGGCCCGGCCCCGCGCAGCCGGAACGGCTGCGGGCGGGAGCGCGCAGGGCGTACGTCGCCCTCGCGGGAGTTGTGGCAAGCGGGCTGGCGGCGGCGAGCCGCCCGAGCGAGGAGGAAGTGGCTCAGTGACCACGCAGCGAGCCGAAGAGGTGGCTCAGTGACCACGCCGGGAGCCGGGGAGCGGGCGGCCTGATGGGCAGGTCGTCGCGGTCGAGGAGCAGGCTGGCCGTGCGCTACTTCGACGATCGGATCCTTCTCACGGACTCCTCCGCATGGGCGTACTTCCGGCTTCCGACGGTGAGCTACGAGTTCGTCACCCCGGAGGAGCGCGAGGCCCTCGCCACCAACATCACCATCGCGCTGGCCGCGATCCGCATGCCGGACGCGGAGGTCCACCTGCGGGTCGCGCACCGGGCATACCCGGCGGCCGAGTGGGCGATGGCGCTGAACGCGACCTCCGACGAGGGGGACGGCTGGCGCGAGTACCTGGAGGACATGTACCGCCACGTCTGGGCGAAGGACTTCTGGACCAAGGAGGTCTATCTCGGGGTCCGCCTCGGCCCGCGCGGCGCCCAGCTCGGCACCGGCGTGCTGGCCCAGCTCTTCGGCCTCTACCAGCGCGGTGAGTCGTCGCTCGGCCTGGAGGACGACCAGGTCCCGGCCGGCGAGATCACCAAGTGGACCGACCAGGCCGAGCGCCTCGGCCGCGCGCTCGGCTCCAGCGCCCTGTACGCCCGGCACGCCACCTCCGGCGAGCTGGCCTGGCTGTTCCGGCACGCCGCCTCCGGCTCGCTCGGCGACCCGCCGTCGTCGGCCACCCCGTCCCGGCGGTGGGGCAAGGGCGAGGTCGAGTCGCTGGTCGAGGGGCAGATCCACAACGGCAGGTCGTTCCTGCGCATCGAGCAGCCGACCGGCGACTCCTACGTGGCGCACCTGTCGTTCGCCCGGTTCCCCGACCTGATGCCGTTCCCGGACGGCGAGCCGTGGCTGCACTTCGTCGACCAGTTACCGTTCCCGGTCGAGGTCAGCTCGCGGATGCGTCTCATCCCGCCGGTCAAGGCGAGCAAGGACGTCGCGCGCAAGCTGGCCCACGCGCGGGACATGGACATCCACATCCGCGAGGCGGGGGCGGAGGCGCCGATCGCGCTGGCCGAGCAGATCGACGCGGCCCGCATGCTGGAGCACGGCATCACCAAGGAGCGCCTGCCGTTCGTGTACGGCTGGCACCGGCTGGTCGTGGCCGCGCCGACCGAGGAGATGTGCGTGCAGCGGGTCGAGGCGGTGGTGGAGCACTACCGCGACATGGGCATCGACATCGTCAACTCGACCGGCGACCAGTTCTCGCTGTTCTGCGAGGCCCTGCCCGGCGAGAAGGTGCGGGTGAACGCCTACGCCCAGCGCCAGCCGCTGCGCACGATCGCGGGCGGCATGGCGACGGCCACCGTGGACCTCGGCGACCGCATCGACGAGAGCGGCGCGGGCTGGGCCGGGCCGTACATCGGGGAGACGCTGGGCCGCGCCCGGTCGATCGTCCACTTCGACCCTCTGGTCGCCGCGACGCGCAACCGGCCGACCGCGATCGCGATCACCGGCGAGCCGGGCGGCGGCAAGACGACGCTCGCGCTGCTGCTGATCTACCAGATGGCGCTGCGCGGGGTGACGGTCGCGGTGATCGACCCCAAGGGCGACGCCGAGTCGCTGGTGCAACTGTTGCAGAGGCGAGGGCGGAAGGCGCGGATCATCCCGCTGGGCTCGGCCGCCCCCGGCCTGCTGGACCCGTTCTCCTTCGGCGACGACATCGCCGCGAAGAAGACGATGGCCACCGAGACGCTGCGGCTGCTGCTGCCCCGCATGTCGGAGGAACGCGAGTCGGCGATGATCCAGGCCGTCTCGACGGTGTCCAACGGGGACGACCCGTCGCTGGGGAAGGTCGTCGACCATCTGGAGCAGTCCGAGGACCCGGCGTCGAAGAACCTGGGCGCGGTGCTGCGGTCGATGGCCGAGATGCACCTGGCCCGGCTGTGCTTCGACCCCTCCGGCGGGGACCAGATCGACAGCGAGGGCTGGACCACCGTGTTCACCCTCGGCGGTCTGACGCTGCCCGACGTCGCGACCACCCGCGACGACTACTCCTACGAGCAGCGGCTGTCGGTGGCCCTGCTGTACCTGGTGTCGCAGTTCGCGCGGCGTCTGATGAACGGGCTGGACCGCCGCGCCCCGAAGGCGATCTTCCTGGACGAGGCGTGGGCGATCACCTCGACGCCCGAGGGCGCCAAGCTCGTGCCGGAGGTGTCCCGCATGGGCCGGTCGCGCAACACCGCGCTCGTGCTGGTCTCGCAGAACGCGGGTGACCTGCTCAACGAGCAGGTGACCAACTGTCTGTCCTCGGTGTTCGCCTTCCGCTCGACCGAGCGGGTCGAGGTCGACAGCGTCATGGCGCTGCTCGGCGTCGAGCCGTCCGAGGAGCACAAGGGCGCGCTGCGGTCGCTCGGGAACGGCGAGTGCATCTTCCGCGACCTCGACGGACGTGCGGGGCGCATCGGCGTCGATCTCATCTCGGAGGAGTTGCTGCGTTGGCTGGATACCAATCCGACCCACGACAAACCCGACGAGAGCATGCATGATCCTCGTGGGCGAGCGAGTAGGTCGGCGGCTGCGCAGGAGGTGCGGTCATGAGACTTCATGAGCCGGGCGGGCGAGGCGAGGGACGGCGGTGGCCCCGTGGGGCCGGTGGAATCGCCCGGGTGTTCCGGGCGGTGTGCGAAGGGGTGGTGCGGGCCGCCACGCCGGTGCGGGCGACGTCCGGGCTGGCGGAACCGGTGAAGACGCCGAAGCGTGCCACGCGCACGCGCGGGTCCAGGCTGCGGCGCAGGGTCCTGGTGGTGTTCGCGCTGCTGCTCGGCGTGGTGGTCGTCCCGATCGCCTTCTCGCCGAACGTCGCGGGCGCGGCGGGGCCGTGCGACCTGTCCCCGGACCTGGCGCCGGAGATGGTCGGCGGCAGCGTGGACGGCCTCGTGAAGCCGCCCCCCGCGGAGACCCCCTCCGTGACGCCGACCACGGCCCCGAAGCCGCTGCCTCCGGGCGCGGTGTCCGGCACCACCTCGCAGGGCGTCGTGAACCCGACGACGAACTACGAGCGGTACGGCATGGCCGGCCAGTTCTGGCACACCTACGAGCTCGGCTGCACCGACGTGGCCGCCGTGCTCGGCAACGCGTGGGCCAACACGGTGTTCCTGTGGGCCAAGGCCATCGACCGGATGACGATCACGACGTACGAGGCGGCGGCCACCGAGGGACCGCTCCAGTCCATCAAGGACGTCGTCGACGACATCATCACCAACCTGGCCAACGCCATGTACTGGCCGTACCTGCGGGTGATCATCCTGCTGGCCGCGGTCTGGCTGGCGTGGTACGGGCTCATCAGGAAGCGGGCCAGCACCACGGCCGAGGGCGTCATCTGGATGATCCTCGCCGTCGTGGCGGCCGTGTGGTTCTTCAGCCGTCCCGGCGACTTCACCGGGCTCGGCAAGGTCGTCACCGACAAGACGGCCGAGGTGGTCAACTCGGCGTTCAGCGGGCTGCCCGGGGCGGGCGGCGCGTCGTGCCTGCCGGTCAAGGGGCAGACCGGCGCCAAGGCCACGCCCGGCGGGTACGGCCAGAGCGGCACGCCCGGCGTCGCGCAGAACGCCGACGCGTTGTGGTCCACGCTGGTCTGCAAGCCGTGGCTGATGGGCGAGTTCGGCACCGCCGACGTCAAGGCGCCGGTCGTGGCGACCATGGGGCCGAAGCTGCTCGACATCCAGGCCACCGACCTGCAGGAGCAGAACTCCGGGGAGAAGTCCACCTCCACCGCCCACCAGGCGCGCTACGAGGAGGAGATCGCCAAGCCCTTGAAGAGCACGCCCATGTTCTTCCTCTTCCAGGGCAAGGACTGGACGAGCAGGCTGGGCATCGCGATCGGCGCGCTGCTGGCCGCCCTGGTCGCCGGCGTGCTGATCTTCCTGGTGGCGGTCTCGCTCATCGCGCTCAAGATCGGCTTCCTGTTGCTGCTGATCCTCGGCCCGGTGTTCCTGCTGATCGGCGTCCATCCCGGCTCAGGGCGGATCATCGCGATGCGCTGGGTCGAGATGCTCGTCGGCACCCTGCTCCGGCAGGCCGTGCTGGCCCTCGTCCTAGGCGTGCTCGTGTACGGCTATTCGCTGATCATCGCGACCGAGCTGCCGTGGGGCATGCAGATCATGTTCATCGCGTTGCTGACGATCGCGGTGTTCTTCTACCGGCGTCCCTTCCAGCACCTCTTCGCCTCCATGGACGGGCACACGCTCACCACGCGCATGCTCGGCGAGGCCGCCTCGGCGCCCACGTTGCAGCGGGCCGCGAACGTGCTGCCCCCGGTGGCGGCGGCCCGCATGGGCCGCTGGGGCCTGCGCAAGGCCGAACCGGTCATCAACGCGGCCGCGATGGCCACGGGCGCCTCGGCGGCGGCCGCGGCGGCCGGGGCGGTGGCGCAGGGCCGCGTGCGGGGCGAGGACGTCACCCCGGGCGCCGCGCAGCAGACCGGCACCCGGGTGTCCGCGGGCGCGCAGCCGACTCCGCTCGACCCCGACGGCCAGGCGGGCGTGCGCCGCAAGGCGACCGGGCGCGGCGCCGCCGTCCCGCGGCCCGGCGCGGCCCCGCCGCTCAACCTCAACGGGCGTCCCAACGGCGCCACGGGCCCGGCCGGGCGTCCCGGGGGCGGGGCGGCTCCCCGCACGGGCGCGCGGACGGGCACGGGCGGCTCAGGGACGGGCGGCTCGGGAACGGGCGGCTGGTTCGGCGGCGGCCCCGGCCGCGGCCCCCGGCCCTCGTCGGGCTCCTCCGGTGGCTCCTCGGGCGGGTCGTCGGGCGGGTCGTCGGGTGGCGCCTCGGGCGGTTCGGCGCCGCGGGCCCCGCGCTCGACGGCCGGCGGTCCCCGCGGCCTGCTCGGCGGTGGCGGCGGTGGCGGGTCCTCCTCGCGGGGCTCGGGCGGCTCCTCCCGCGGTTCCGGCGGCTCCTCGCGGAGTTCGGGCGGCGGGTCGTCGCGCGGGTCCTCCGGAGGGTCCTCGCGGTCCGGCAGCGGCATCTTCGGCGGCTCGAACGGCAACGGCGGCGGCTCCCGCGACCGCGGGGCCGGGTGGTTCGGCGGGCGTTCGGGCTCTGACGAGGCGCCCCCGCTGTGGCTGCCCCCGCGCCAGGACGGCGGACGCTCCGAGGACGCGCCCTTCTGGCTGCTCCCCGCAGACGGCGACAAGGACTGACGGTGGCGCGTATCGGCGACCGGCGGGGGCTCGTCTTCGCCGGAGTGGTCGTCGCCATCGCGGCGGTCGGCATCTACCTGTCCGTGCGGTCGGCCTCCGATGATCCGGACGAGCCCCGCCCGACCACCGGGGCCGTGGTGTCCACGGCCCCGGCCGCCCCCTCCTCCGGCGTACGCGTCCCGTCGCCGGTCAGGTCGGGCGCGTTCGACATCTACGCCTACCTGCCGCTGTCCAAGGACCAGATCGCCCAGGCGGCGGACGCGGCGCAGCGCTTCGCCGTCGCGTACGCGACCTACCGGTGGGACGAGGACCCGGCGTCCTACGCCGAGCGGCTGAAGGCGTTCACGACCGCCGACCTCGGCACCGTGCTCGCCAGGGACGTGACCTCCCCGGCGACCGTGGAGCGCAACCGCGCCGACCAGGTCGTCTCGGAGGGCTCCGCCCGGTTGAAGGAGATCCGCGACATCGCGGGCGGGTCGATCGTGTTCGTGGTGACCGCCGTCCAGCGCATCACGGCCAAGAGCGGCCCGCAGGAACGTGGCACCGACTACGCCGTCACGCTCACCCAGGTGGGCAGCCAGTGGCAGGTGTACGACATGCAGCCCGCGGAGGCCGGCCAGGACGGAGACCCGGGCGGGGGGACGGCGGAGTGACGTCGCGCGTACGCATCGCCCTGCTCATCGGCCTCGCCGGGGTCGTGCTGGTCACGCTGGTGATGGCGCCGATGCTGATGAGCACGTTCCCCGCCTTCCTCGGCGCGGGCGGCGGGGCCGCCGACTGCGTGGACGACACGTTCAAGGTGACGAACGTCTCCGACACCGCGCAGTCGGACATCCCACGCGACTACCTGGAGCTCTACAAGAAGTGGGGCAAGAAGACCGGCGTGCAGTGGACCGTCCTGGCGGCCGTCGGCAAGCGCGAGACCGATCACGGGCGCTCGAACCTGCCCGGCGTGAAGGGCGGGACGAACTACGCGGGCGCCGCGGGCCCGATGCAGTTCCTGGTCAGCACGTGGGGCGGCAAGGCCAAGATCAAGATCCCGTCGAAGTTCAACGGCTACGCCTCCGACGGCGACGAGGACGGCTGGGCCGACGTCTACAACCCGGCGGACGCCATCCTGGGCGCGGCGAAGATGCTCAAGCGCAACGGCGCCCCCGGCGACCTGACCCGCGCCCTGTTCGTCTACAACCACGCGATGTGGTACGTCGAGCAGGTCCTGCAGATCGCCCGGCGCTACGCCGTGGACGGCACGCTGGAGGTCCCGCCGGAGGCCGACCCCGCGTGCGACCCGCCCCTGGTGGACGCGGCGCCGACGGAGGTCGTCAAGAAGATCATGGAGTACGCCCTGGCCCAGCGCGGCAAGCCGTACGTCTGGGGCGGCACGGGCCCGCACGGGTACGACTGCTCCGGGATCATCTACATGGCCTACCGCGCGGCCGGGCTGTCGATCCCGCGGACGACCTTCGGCCAGTGGCCCTTCGGCGCGAAGATCTCCAAGGGCAAGGAGCAGGCGGGCGACCTGGTGTTCTTCAACGCGGGTCCGGGCACGTCCTCCGACAACCCCGGCCACGTCGGCATGATCGTCTCGCCGGGCAAGATGATCGAGGCTCGCTGCACGCTCTGCGGCCCCATCAAGGTGACGACCTACCGCGACCGTCCCAACATCGTCGGCTACACGCGTCCCCTCGAAAACCCAACCGTCCTAGAACAGCTCAAGCGGCTCGGGCTTACGTAGATCGGTGCATTCCGGTTGCAGGCGTGATGCCGGGGGCGGGCCTGGCCGCGGACTCCCTACTCTTTACCGCCATGGAGAAGATTGTTGTGGCGGCGGTCATCGTCGAGGAGGGCAGGGTGCTCGCGGCCCAGCGGGCCCGGCCGCCGGAGGTGGCGGGGGGATGGGAGTTCCCCGGCGGCAAGGTCGACCCTGGTGAGAGCGACGAGCAGGCATTGATCCGGGAGTGCCGGGAGGAGCTGGGGGTCGGCATCTCCGTGGGGGAGAGGGTCGGCGGGGACTGGCCGTTGAGTCCCGGGTACGTGCTGCGTGCCTGGTTCGCCCGGCTGGTTTCCGGGGTCCCGCACCCCCACGAGCACTTGGCGCTGCGCTGGCTGGGCCGTGACGAGCTCTTCGGCATCCCTTGGCTTCCCGCCGACCTCCCCATCGTCGAAGCCGTACGGGATCTGATCCCCGAGGGTTGAGTCCCGGCACGATGTGAGATAACTGCTACACAGCGTGACGAGTTTGTCGCGTACCGTATCGGGGAACGGGGGGCTGTAGTGGCCGGTTGGTGGCAACGTGCCCGGGTGGTGTCCGTGGTGGGCACCGGAGCGCTGATCCTGGGCGGCGGTGGATCCGCCATGACGGCGGCCGCGGCCGAGCGGGATCCTGCGGGTCCGCCGGATTCCAGCGAGGCGAAGCTCAGCGTGCGGCTGGTGGCGGAGGCCCAGAACAGGCCGCGGACCACGATCCACGCGGGTGATGTCCTGCACTTCCGCGTCAGGCTCGACGGCCCGGCCAGGCGGACGCGCCTGACGGTGGCCACCACCCCGGCCGACGCGCCGGTCCTGGTGGGCTGCGACGACCGTGTGCCCGAATCCGCCAGGCCCCAGTCCGCCAGGCCGCAGTCCGCCAGGCCCCAGCCCGCCAAGCCGCAGTCCGCCGAGTCCCAGTCCGTCGGGTCGCAGTCCGTCGGGCCAGAGGCCACGAGGCCCGAGTCCGGTAGGGCCCAGTCCGCGCGGCCTGAGTCCACCAGGGCCGAGTCCACGAGATTCGAGTCCACCGGATCGGCCAGGCCGGGAGCGCGCCCGCGCGTCTGCGAGTTCGACCGGCTCACGGACGGCAAGACCGTCGACGTGGCCCTGCGGGTGCCCCGGGAGGCCGACGAGGTCGGCGTGGTCGCCGTCGCCGACCTGAACGACCCGACGGGCGTGCAGTGGATCCGCCGCGAGGCCGACGTCCGGCTCCGCGTCACGCCCGCCGTGGGCGACCCCGAGGCCGACGCCAAGACCGCGACCGCGACGGCCACGGTGCGGCCCCGGGCGGCTGGCGGGACGGGCAACGGGAACGGCGACGACGGCGACGACACCACCAACGGCGCGACGGCGAACGCCGGCGCGGGCGTCCAGGCGGGCCCTGGACCGGTGGCCACCACCGGGGACGACACCGGCGACGTCGGGGACACCGTGGACGACGGCGTGACGGGCCTGGGGACCGGCATCGGGACGGGCCTCGGGGGTGTCGTCGGCATCGCCGACAACGGAGATGCCGACGATGACGACGACGTGGCCGACAACGACGGCGGGTCCGCCGGCGGCTGGTTCGACACGGTCGGATCGGGCGTCGGCCGCGACGCCCGGGGCGCCGTCAAGGCTCCACGGCCGACGGGAGGGCCGGTGCCCCTCGCGGACGGCACGCCCGCCGAACCCGTCGCGGGCGGCACCCCGGCCGGGCCTTTCGCTCAGGTCATCACGAAGGGGACGGGCAAGCCCGTGGCCCCGGGCCGGGACAAGGCGTCCACGAAGTCGGACGACGTGACCGATGACCCCGCCGCCACGAGCCCGGCCACGCCGTGGTCGCCGTTCGGCGTGACCTCCACGGGGCCGTTCCAGGCGCGACCGGACCAGTTCGGCGTCACCACGGCCAAGGCGGTCAAGGACGGCGACGACGTCAGGGCCGTGCACGCGGTCGCCGTCGTGCCGCCGTCCACGCCGGTGACGGCACCGAAGCCTCCGTCCGGCCGCACTCCGGCGACCGCCGCGCCGACCGGCAGCCCGGCGACCGCCGCGGGCAACGCGGCGGCCAACGCCGCGAAGGCCACCAAAGCGGCGAAGGCAGCCAAGGCCAAGCTCGCCGGGGCCGTCCCGAACCCGGCTCCTGGCGTTCCCGCCAAGCCGGTCGGAGCTCCGGGTAAGCCGGTCGGGGTTCTGGCCCCTGGCAAACCCGTCCAGCCGGCCAAAGCCGCCAAGGCCGGTAAGCACGCGAACGCCGTGGGCGCGCTGCCCATGCCGAACCCGGTGCCCATGCCGAACCCGGTGCCCGCGCCCGCGCCGCTCCCGCCGGTGGCGCCGCCGCCCGCGATGCAGCCGCCGCCGGCGCTGCCCATGGTGCCGCCCGCGCCCGCGCTCACTCCCGCGCCCGGCCAGGCCCAGCCGCCCGCGGGCGTGCTCGCGCCCGGCGCCGGTCCGGCCCGGCCCGTCACGCCCGTCCAGGCCGCGGGGCAGGGCGCGCCGTTCGCGGACGCGCCGCCGCCCGGCCAGGCCCAGGCGGCGGCTCCGCTCGGCGCGCCGCTCCCGCAGGAGGCGCGTCCCGGCGGCCAGGATCTGATGGCCGTGTCCGAGCCCGAGGACTCGCGGATGCCGGGCACCCTGCCCGCCGCCATCGGCGTGGTGGCCCTGCTGGTGATCGCGCTCGCCGTGCGGCTGCGGCTGCGGCACCGTAAGGCGGCCAGAACATCAGCCGCTGATTAGGAAGAGTGTTGCTAAACGCCCTTTACTGTTACTTTTGCCAATCTAGGATTGCCTTGGTTCGGCAGAAGTCGGTTCAGGCGGAGGGCAACGGTGAATGGACGCGCGCGTGTGACGACCGTGTCCGCGGTCGTCGCCTCGTTAGGGCTGACGGGCGCCGTGCTTCTCGCCACGGCGCCCCTGACCTCCCCCCGGGCGAACGCGGCGCAGGCGGCCATGGCCGATCCGACCCAGGTGATCGAGCCCAGCGACCCGACCATCACCGACATCCCTGAGGATCCTCAGGACGATCCGGAGCCCACCGTGACGGTGACGATCACGGAGAGCCCCGACCCGACGGTCACCAAGACCCGCACGGTCACTCCCAAGCCGCGGACGACCACCAAGGCCCCGAAGCCTCCTAAGCCGTCGGCGACGAAGACCACGCCGATCGCGCCGGCGCCGACGCAGGAGCCGATTTCCACGGCCGCGCCGGTGCTCCCCACGAACCCGCCGCTGGCCACGAGCCCCGAGCCGACGCCCGAGGCCTCCACCCCTGACCCCCAGGTGGTGCTGGAGCTGGCCTCGCCCACGCCGACGCCGACGCCGAACGTCTCCGAGCCGGCGACCATGGCCTTCGAGGATCCGACGCCCGACTCGGTGCCCATCGTGATCCGCAAGGCCTCGCCGGAGTACGACCAGCTCACGCTGAGCAGGAAGCTGGCCATTCCCGGAGTGTTGCTGGCCGTGCTGGTGATGCTCGGCGTTCTGATCTTCGAGGGCCGGCTCCGCCGGATGGCGCACGCGGCCGCGGTCCAGAAGGCGGGGCCGCGCGGGCCCGGCCGGCACCGTGGCGACTTCCCGGGCGCCTACCCCATGCCGGGCCAGCCGATCTACCACGCGGGCACGACGTACGCGCCGATCATCAGCTTCGTCCCGGTGCACGGCTACCCCGCCGCGCCCTACCAGGACCCCTACGCCGGCTTCTACGACCCGGCGACCGGGATGCCGATGACGCCCGGTCAGACGATGCCGCCCGCGGGCCCGGCCGACCCGTGGCCCCGCGCCGCCGACGTGACCGCGACCTTCCCCGTCGCCGGGCAGACGCCGCCCGTGGCGACCCCGGGACAGGTTCACGGCGAGCAGGCCACCACCCTGCAGGGCCCGCTGCCCAAGCCCAAGCGTCGCGGCCTGTTCCGCCGCTCCTGAAGCCCGCCACCGGCCCGCGAGGCGCCGGGTCCCGAACGCCTACGGGCCGCCCACCGGCTGGTGGGCGGCCCGTCGTGGACGTGCGCTAGCTCGTCTTGGAGCCCGAGGAGCTCTGCGAGCCCGGCCGCTTGAAGATCTTGTTGCCGAGCCAGACCAGCGGGTCGTACTTGCGGTCGACGACGCGCTCCTTCATCGGGATCAGCGCGTTGTCAGTGATCTTGATGTGCTCGGGGCACACCTCGGTGCAGCACTTGGTGATGTTGCAGTACCCGAGGCCGTGCTCCTCCTGCGCGGCGTTCTTGCGGTCGGCCACGTCGTAGGGGTGCATGTCCAGCTCGGCGATCCGCATGAGGAAGCGCGGCCCGGCGAACGCCGGCTTGTTCTCCTCGTGGTCGCGGATCACGTGGCAGACGTTGTTGCACATGAAGCACTCGATGCACTTGCGGAACTCCTGGGACCGCTCGACGTCGATCTGCTGCATGCGGTACTCGCCGGGCTTGACGCTGTCCGGCGGGGTGAAGGACGGGATCTCGCGCGCCTTCTGGTAGTTGAACGACACGTCGGTCACCAGGTCCTTGATGACCGGGAACGTGCGCATCGGCGTGACGGTGATCGTCTCGTCCTCGGTGAAGGTGGACATGCGCGTCATGCATCCGAGGCGCGGCTTGCCGTTGATCTCCATGGAGCACGAGCCGCACTTGCCCGCCTTGCAGTTCCACCGGACCGCCAGGTCGGGCGCCTGGGTGGCCTGCAGGCGGTGGATGATGTCGAGGACGACCTCGCCCTCGTTGACCTCGACGGTGAAGTCCTCCAGCCGGCCCTCGCCGCCCTCGCCGCGCCAGACGCGGAACTTGGCCTTGTAACTCATCAGGACTCCTTCGCCAGGGCGTCGAACGCCGCCATCTCGTCGGCGGTCAGGTACTTGCTCAGCTCCGCCCGGTCGAACAGCGTGATCAGGTCGTCCCGCATGGACGACTGCGCCTGCTCCTCCACGGAGATCTCGCCGCCGGCGCCCAGCGAGCACCGCAGCAGCTTGCGGCGCCAGTCGGCCGACATCGCCGGGTAGTCGTCGCGGGTGTGGCCGCCGCGGCTCTCCTGGCGCAGCAGCGCGGCGCGGGCGACGCACTCCGACACCAGCAGCATGTTGCGCAGGTCGATCGCCAGGTGCCAGCCGGGGTTGTAGATGCGCCCGCCCGGCGCGCCCGTGTTGGCCGCGCGCTCCTTGAGCTTCTCGACGACCTCCAGGGCCTCCTTCATCTCCTCGGCCTTGCGGATGATGCCGACGAGTTCGTTCATGGTGCGCTGGAGCTCGTGGTGGACCTCGTAGGGGTTCTCGCCGCCGCTGCGCGACAGGGGCGCCAGGGCCTCGGCCTCGGCCTCCTGCAGCGTCTCGCCGGTGATGACCGGTCGGGCCGCGAGGCCGTCGACGTACTCGGCCGCGCCCGCGCCGGCCCGGCGGCCGAACACCAGCAGGTCGGACAGGGAGTTGCCGCCGAGGCGGTTGGAGCCGTGCATGCCGCCGGACACCTCGCCGGCCGCGAACAGGCCGGGGACTGAGGACGCGCCGGTGTCGGCGTCCACCTCGACGCCGCCCATGATGTAGTGGCAGGTCGGGCCGACCTCCATGGGCTCGGCGGTGATGTCGACGTCCGCCAGCTCCTTGAACTGGTGGTGCATGGACGGCAGCCGCCTGATGATCTCGGTGGCGGGCAGACGGCTGGACACGTCCAGGAAGACGCCGCCGTGCGGGGAGTTGCGGCCCGCCTTCACCTCGGAGTTGATCGCGCGCGCGACCTCGTCACGCGGCAGCAGCTCCGGGGGACGCCGGTTGTTGGCCTGGTCGTCGTACCAGCGGTCGGCCTCCTCCTCGGTGGTGGCGTACTTGTCCTTGAACACCTCGGGGATGTAGTCGAACATGAACCGCTTGCCCTCGGAGTTGCGCAGCACCCCGCCGTCGCCGCGGACGGACTCGGTGACGAGGATGCCGCGCACCGACGGCGGCCACACCATGCCGGTCGGGTGGAACTGGATGAACTCCATGTTGATCAGCTTGGCCCCGGCCAGCAGCGCCAGCGCGTGGCCGTCCCCGGTGTACTCCCAGGAGTTGGACGTCACCACGTAGGACTTGCCGATGCCGCCGGTGGCCAGCACGACGGCGGGCGTCTCGAAGCAGATGAGGCGGCCGGTCTCGCGCCAGTAGCCGAACGCGCCGCTGATCGCGGCGTCCTCGCCGGGGCCGTCCTTCAGCAGCTTGGTGATCGTGCACTCGGCGAAGACCTTGATGTAGGCCTCGGCGTCGCCGTGCAGCTTCTCGTCCTCCTGCTGGAGGGCCACGACGCGCTGCTGCAGGGTGCGGATCAGCTCCAGGCCGGTGCGGTCGCCGACGTGCGCCAGGCGCGGGTACTCGTGCCCGCCGAAGTTGCGCTGGCTGATCTTGCCGTCCTTGGTGCGGTCGAACAGCGCGCCCCAGGCCTCCAGCTCCCAGACGCGGTCCGGGGCCTCCTTGGCGTGCAGCTCGGCCATGCGCCAGTTGTTGAGGAACTTGCCGCCGCGCATGGTGTCACGGAAGTGCACCATCCAGTTGTCGGCGGGGTTGACGTTGCCCATGGCGGCGGCGGCGCCGCCCTCGGCCATGACGGTGTGCGCCTTGCCGAACAGCGACTTGCAGACGATGGCCGTGCGCTTGCCCTGCTGCCGTGCCTCGATCGCCGCACGGAGCCCGGCGCCGCCCGCTCCGATGACGACGACGTCGTATTCGTGACGCTCGATTTCCACTGGTGATCCTTAAGCGAGCGGGAAGTTGATGATGCCCTTGGCGACGAGCCGCACGTACAGGTCGGCCCCCATGACCGAGTACATGGACAGCCATGCGAGCAGCATGTGGCGGCGGTTGAGCTTGGAGACGAAGGTCCACGCCTTGTAACGCAGCGGGTGCTTGGAGAAGTGGTTGAGCCGGCCGGCCGTGATGTGGCGGCAGGAGTGGCAGCTCAGCGTGTAGGCCCAGATCAGCACCACGTTGATCCACAGGATGGCCGTGCCCAGCCCGAAGTGGCCCCAGGCGCCGTGCTCGTCGCGCAGCGCCAGCACCGCGTCCCACGTCAGCACGAGCGCGACCAGGATCGCGGCGTAGAAGAAGTAGCGGTGGATGTTCTGGATGATCAGCGGCAGCCGGGTCTCACCGGTGTACTTCTTGTGGGGCTCGCCCACCGCGCAGGCCGGAGGGGAGAGCCAGAACGCGCGATAGTAACCCTTGCGGTAGTAGTAACAGGTGAGACGGAATCCGGCGGGAAGGCCGAGGATGATGATGCCGGGCGGCAGCGTCCACCAGTCGCCGAAGGGGGCGAGGCCGAACAACCTCGCGCCTTCCGGACACGACGTCGCGAGACACGGCGACGAGAAGGGGGCGATATAGGGCTCGACGAAATAGCTCTTGTCGAAGATCGCCCAGAAGCCGTAGACGAGGAACGACGCCAACGCCGCGAATGTGATGGCCGGGGCGATCCACCAGCGGTCCGTGCGCAGGGTGCGGGCGGCGATCTGCGCCCGCTGCTTCCTTTGCGCCGGTTCGCCGAGCGGCCGACCGGCAGTGGTCTGGGTCATGGGAGAACTCTCCACCTTCCCCGGCCCTGGGCGCCGCGTGGGACGGAGGGCCGGGCTTTCACGTTTGGCTGGGTGCCGCGCGCAGTATGCTCCGCGCCGGTCGCAGCCGCGCGCGTGCCGGGTGGGGCTACGTTACGACGGCTGGAACCCTACGTGTGGACAGGGTCACTGACTTTTTCGACCGACCTCGTGTGATTCCCATCACGTCGCTGTCAGGCTCAGGGCCGTTGCCCACTCCTAGGCAGTTTAACGACTGTCACGAAGAAGTCATCGATTTGGCGTACCACCCTGATGAACTGGTCGAAGTCCACCGGCTTGGCCACGTAGGCGTTGGCGTGGAGGCGGTAGCTGCGCAGGATGTCCTCCTCGGCCTCGGAGGTCGTCAGCACCACCACGGGGATGCTGCGCAGCTCGGCGTCGGCCTTGATGTCCTCCAGCACCTCCCTGCCGTCCTTGCGGGGCAGGTTGAGGTCGAGCAGGATCAGGTCCGGCCGCGGCACGTCGGCGTACTGCCCCTCCCGGCGCAGGAAGGCCATGGCCTGCTCGCCGTCGCTGACGACGTGCAGCTTGTTCTGCACCTTGTTGTGCTCGAAGGCCTCGCGGGTCAGCAGCACGTCTCCGGGGTCGTCCTCCACGAGCAGGACGTCGATCCAGCGCATGTCATTCATCCGTGTCTCCAGAAGCGGGCAGTGTCCAGCGGAAGGTGGTCCCCGGGCGGCCGGGCGCCGGGTCGTCGAGCCAGATCTTGCCGCCGTGGTACTCGACGATCTTCCTGCAGAGCGCCAGGCCGATGCCGGTTCCGGGATACACGTCACGTGGGTGCAGGCGCTGAAAAATCAGGAAGATTCGGTCAGCGTACTTGCTCTCCACGCCGATGCCGTTGTCCGAGCACGCGAACTCCCACATGTCGTCCCGCCGCTCGGCGGAGATGTGGACGCGCGGCGGCTCCTCGGAGCGGAACTTCAGCGCGTTGCCGATGAGGTTCTGGAGGAGCTGGGTGATCAGCACCTGGTTGCCGTGGATCTCCGGCAGCTCGTCGTGGGTGACGGTCGCGCCGGTGTCCTCGATCTGCGCCGCCAGGTTGGCGAGGGCGACGTCCAGCGCCCGCTGCGTCTTGACCGGCGCCTTCTCGCCGCCCACGCGGCCCACCCGCGACAGGTCCAGCAGGTCGTTGATCAGAAGCTGCATCCGCTTGGCGCCGTCCACGGCGAAGGCCACGTACTGCTTGGCGCGGTCGTCGAGCTGGTCGCCGTACCGCTGTTCCAGCATCTGGGTGAAGCTCGCGACCTTCCGCAGCGGCTCCTGCAGGTCGTGGCTGGCCACGTAGGCGAACTGCTCCAGCTCGGCGTTGGACCTGCGCAGCTCGACCGCCTGGTCGGCGAGCTGCTGCCGGGCCTCGGCGGTACGGCGCCACTCCCGCAGGATGCGCCCGCGCATGGCGTCGACGCGGCCGGACAGCTCCGCCAGCTCGGCGGGCTTGGCGACGTGCAGCTCGCGGTCGAACTCGCCGAGGGTGACGGCGCGCACCTGCTGGGTCAGCTGGGAGATCGGCCGCAGCACGACGTACCTGACGATCAGCGTGAACATCACGGCGGCGGCCACGAAGACCAGCGCGAGCGCGATCAACACGAAGTAGACCGTGCGCCAGCCGTCCTCCAGGCGTGCGCTGCCCTGGTCGTGCATGCGGCCGAGCGTCTGCTGCTGGGCGGCGAGCGCCTCCCGTACGGCGGCCAGACGCTGGGTGTTGACCGAGGCGTAGGTGGTGGCGGTCTGGAGCTTGAGCTCAGGGACCTTGGCGATCACGACGTCGGCGTAGTCGCGGCGCCAGGCGGCGGCGGTCTCGGCCAGGCGCCGTAGGTCGGCGCGGGGCGCCTCCCCGCGCATCTGGGCGACCAGGGCGGACAGCTTGGCGAACGCCGCCGTCTCGGACTGCAGGGCCGTCCGGTAGTCCTGGAGGTACTGCGCCTCGTTCGTGCGCCCGTAGGTGCGGATCGAGTTCTCCTCCGCCGACAGCGCGGTGGAGACCTCCAGCGTGTGCAGGACGGCGGGATCGATCACGTCGACCAGCGACTCGCGGTCCAGGCGCGTCATGTTGATCGTCATGACGGTGAGGGCGGCGCCGAGGACGAAGGCGAGCATCGTCGCCACCCCGGCGACGAGGAACCACCGCCCGAGCGGCAGGCGTCCGAAGCCCTTCGGCGGCGCCGGGGCCGGCAAGGGGGCCAGGTGGGTCACGTCGGCCTCCTGCCGATCAGCACGGCCGCGAGATCGTCGCTGAGCTCGTCCCTGTGCATGTCCTGGACGGCCGTGATCAGGCGGTCGAGGTCGATCTCGCCCTGCTCGCGGATGAGGCTGATGAGGCCCTCGGTGCCGAGCAGGTCGGGGCCGCCGCCGATCGTGGCCTCGATCAGCCCGTCGGTGTAGAGGAGCAGCGCCCAGTCGTCGCCGAGCGGCAGCCGGATCGTGGTCCACTCGATGTCGCGGAAGATGCCGAGCGGCGGCCCGGACGGCGCGTCGGGCACGACGTCCAGGATGCCCTGGTGGATGTCGCCGCGCAGGAACAGCGGGGGAGGGTGCCCGACGACGTGCAGGTCGGCGTGGCGCAGGCCGGGCTCGATCGTCACCGTGCACAGGGTGGTGAAGATCTCGGGGGACTTGCGCTCGTTGCGCAGCACGGTCTCCAGGGTGGCCAGCAGGTCGTTGCCCGTGTGCCCGGCGAGGACGAGCGCGCGCCAGGCGATGCGCAGCGCGACGCCGAGGGCCGCCTCGTCGGGGCCGTGGCCGCACACGTCGCCGATCACGACGTGGACCGCGCCGTCGGGGGTCTGCACGGTGTCCCAGAAATCGCCCGCGAGCAGTGCCTGCCGGCGTCCGGGCAGGTAGCGCGCGTGGTGCTGGAGCCCCTGGGTGTGGTCGAGCAGGGGGACGGGCAGCAGGCCGTGCTCCAGGCGGGTGTTCTCGCGGCTGAAGTGCTGGGCCTCGGCGAGCTTGCGCTGGGTGAGGTCGGCGCGCTTGCGCTCGATGGCGTAGCTGATGGCGCGGGCGAGGAGGCGGTCGTCCACGTCCTGCTTCACCAGGTAGTCCTGGGCGCCCGCCGCGACGGCCTCGACGCCGACGTGCGCGTCGTTGAGCCCGGTCAGCACGAGCACGGCCGTGTCGGGCGCCATGGCGATGACCTGGCGCAGCGCCTCCAGGCCAGAGGCGTCGGGCAGCGAGAGGTCCACCACCACGCACTGGACCTGGTCGGTGAGCCGGTCGCGGCTCTCGGCCATGGTGCGCGCCCAGATGATCTTGGGGGGTGCGGGGGTGGTCGCCAGCAGCTCCTCGACCAGGAACGCGTCGCCCGCGTCGTCCTCGATCAGGAGGATCGTATGCATCTCGGTCGGCGCCGCCGGCGTGCCGGGCGAGAGCGCGGTCACTGGTGCCTCTTATGAAGTGTTGGTTGACCTTGCCTGTTGACCTGCACCATATAGGGAAAGTCGCCTGGACGCATGAATGTGCAAAACCGTGACTTAAGGCACGAAGCATTCGAAATCGCAGTTGCCGTCGTGCGCATGTCACAGCTCTGCGGGCGGAGTGCTCAGCTCGACACCCTGCGGCAGAGACCCCTCCTCGGCTGCCTCGGACAGATAGGAGAGCAGAGTAGCGCGGAACGCCTGGGCCGCACGGATGGGCTCGACGTCCTTGCGATGGGCGAGCGCGACCACGCGGCGCAGGCCCGGCGGGGCCAGCGGGGTGCCCGCCAGACCGGGCCGCCCGTCCAGCACCATCGACGGCACCACCGCGACCCCGAGCCCCGCCTCCACGAAGCGCAGCACCGCGTCCATCTCGCCGCCCTCGACGGCGAAGCGCGGTTCGAAACCGGCCTGGCGGCAGGCGTTCAGCGTGGCCTCGCGCACGTCGTACCCCCGGCGGAACATCACCATCGGGCGGCCGCGCAGCTCCTCGATCCGCACGTACGGCCTGCGCGGCCGTGTTCCGGCGGGCGAGACGACCACCAGGTTCTCGCGCAGGATCTCCTCGGTCACCAGCGACGGGTCGCTGCTCTGCAGGGGCAGGATGATCAGCGCCAGGTCGAGCTGGCCGCGCGCCAGGTCGCGGACCAGGTCACGCGAGCCGCCCTCCTCCACCAGCAGGTCGATGCCCGGATAGTCGTCGTGGAAGCGGGCCAGCGCCTCGGCCAGCAGCCCCGCGCACAGCGACGGCGTCGCGCCCAGCCGCACCCGGCCCCGGCCCAGCCCGGCCAGCTCCGCCACCTCGCGGCGCGCGGTCTCGGCGTCCGCCAGGATGCGCCGCGCCAGGGGGAGCAGCGCCTCGCCCGCGGGGGTGAGCGTCACGTTGCCCCGGGCGCGGCTGAACAGCGGCGCGCCGAGCTCGGCCTCCAGCGCCTTGATCTGCTTGCTCAGGGACGGCTGGGCGAGCCGCATCCGCTCGGCCGCGTGCGTGAAGTGCGCGGTCTCGGCCACAGCCACGAACGAGGCCAGTTGCTGTAGCTGCACGGTCCACAGCGTACGGCGGGCGTTCCCGCCGCTCGCGGGCGGCATGCGGTGTGAGATCGGGGTGTGAGATTGCTCGCATCGGCCTCGTGGGTCCGAACATCCGATGACCCGAAGGGCCACGGTGCATAGCCTCCGGCTATCGAGACGAGGCGGCCGATGACTTGGACGCCTTATCTCCGCCTTACTTACCGTCGATGAGTGACATCCACCATCGAACGAGGCATGGCCACCGCCGAGGTCCGCCGCCACTCCGATCCGCCGAGGACGCCGGCGCGGCGACGGCCGAGCCTGATGCGGACCTCCAACGGCAGGAAGGCCGTCATGGCGGTCAGCGGCGCCGTGCTGGTGCTCTTCCTCATCGGTCACATGCTCGGCAACCTCAAGATCTTCCTCGGCGCGGAGTCGTTCAACTCCTACGCCGAATGGCTGCGCACCGTCGGCGAGCCCGCCGTGCCCGGCCGCACGATCCTCACCCTCACCGAGATCGTCCTGGTCGCCGCGGTGGTGCTGCACATGTGGTCGGCGGTCTCGCTGGCCCGCCGCGCCGCCAAGGCCCGGCCCGTCAAGTACGCGGCCCGCCGCAGGTCGCAGGCCGGCGGCTACGTCGTCCACACCATGCGCTACGGCGGCGTGATCATCCTGCTGTTCGTCGTCTGGCACCTGCTCGACCTGACCTTCGGCACCGTCAACCCCAAGGGCTTCGACGCCTCCCCGTACGACCGCATCGTCGCCGGCTTCGACCCCTCCCGGTGGTGGGTGACGGCCTTCTACATCCTGGCCCTCGTGATGGTGGGGCTGCACCTGCGTCACGGCCTGTGGAGCGCCTTCCAGACGCTCGGGCTCACCCGCGGCCGGGCCCGCGGCGTGCTCAGCGCCGTCGCCGCCGCCGGCTCCGCCGTGCTGATCCTCGGGTTCGTGTCCGTTCCCATCGCCGTGATGATCGGAGCTGTGAAGTGAACTACACGACCGGGGAGCCGATCCGCGACACCAAGGCCCCCGCCGGGCCCATCGAGGACCGCTGGGACACCCGCCGCTTCTCCGCCAAGCTGGTCAACCCCGCCAACAAGCGCAAGCTCACCGTGATCGTCGTGGGCACCGGCCTCGCGGGCGGCTCCGCCGCGGCGACCCTCGGCGAGCTGGGCTACAAGGTCAAGTCGTTCTGCTACCAGGACTCGCCCCGGCGCGCGCACTCCATCGCCGCGCAGGGCGGCATCAACGCGGCCAAGAACTACCGCGGCGACGGCGACTCGATCCACCGCCTGTTCTACGACACCGTCAAGGGCGGCGACTTCCGCGCCCGCGAGTCCAACGTCTACCGGCTCGCCCAGGTCAGCGTGAACATCATCGACCAGGCCGTGGCCCAGGGCGTGCCGTTCGCCCGCGAGTACGGCGGCCTGCTCGACACCCGCTCCTTCGGCGGCGCGCAGGTCTCCCGGACGTTCTACGCGCGCGGGCAGACGGGCCAGCAGCTCCTGCTCGGCGCCTACCAGGCCCTGGAGCGCCAGATCGCGGCCGGGACCGTCGAGATGCACACCCGGCACGAGATGCTCGACCTGGTGATCAGCGGCGGGCGGGCGCGCGGCGTCATCGTCCGCGACCTGGTCACCGGCGAGATCGAGACCCACCTCGCGGACGCGGTCGTGCTGGCCACCGGCGGGTACGGCAACGTGTTCTTCCTGTCCACCAACGCCAAGGGGTGCAACACCACGGCGATCTGGCGGGCGCACCGGCGCGGCGCCTACTTCGGGAACCCGTGCTACACGCAGATCCACCCGACGTGCATCCCGGTCAGCGGCGAGTACCAGTCGAAGCTGACGCTGATGTCGGAGTCGCTGCGCAACGACGGGCGGGTCTGGGTGCCGGTCACGGCGGGGGACTCCCGCGCGCCGGGCGACATCCCGGAATCCGACCGTGATTACTACCTTGAGCGGATTTATCCGGCCTTCGGGAACCTTGTCCCGCGGGACATCGCGTCCCGCGCCGCCAAGAACGTCTGTGACGAGGGCCGCGGCGTCGGCCCCGGCGGGCTCGGCGTGTACCTCGACTTCGCCGACGCCATCGCCCGCCTCGGCAGGGACGCCGTCGAGAAGAAGTACGGCAACCTCTTCGAGATGTACGAGCGCATCACCGGCGAGGACCCCTACACCCGGCCCATGCGCATCTACCCCGCCGTCCACTACACCATGGGCGGGCTGTGGGTGGACTACGACCTGCAGTCCACCATCCCCGGCCTGTTCGTCATCGGCGAGGCCAACTTCTCCGACCACGGCGCCAACCGCCTCGGCGCCTCCGCCCTCATGCAGGGCCTCGCGGACGGCTACTTCGTCCTGCCCACCACGATCGGCGACTACCTCGCCGGCGGACCCTTCGGCGAGGTCGGGAAGGCCGACGTCGACGAGGCCCTCGGCCAGGTCACCGGCAAGATCGGCCGCCTGCTGTCCGTCGGCGGCACCCGCACCGCCGACTCCTTCCACCGCGAGCTCGGCAAGCTCATGTGGGACCACTGCGGCATGGAGCGCACCGAGGAGGGCCTGCGCAAGGCCTTGGAGCGCATCCCGGAGCTGCGCGAGGAGTTCTGGAACAACGTCAAGGTCCCCGGCGACGAGGAAGGGCTCAACCAGGCCCTGGAGCGGGCCGGCCGGGTCGCCGACTTCTTCGACCTCGCCGAGCTGATGTGCCTGGACGCCCTGCACCGCACCGAGTCCTGCGGCGGCCACTTCCGCGCCGAGTCCCAGACCGAGGACGGCGAGGCGCTGCGCGACGACGACGGCTTCGCCTACGTCGCCGCCTGGGAGTACGGCCAGGACGGCACCCCCGTCCTGCACAAGGAAGAGCTCGACTACGAGTACGTCAAGATGACCCAGCGGAGCTACAAGTGAACCTGACCCTGAAAGTCTGGCGGCAGAACGGCCCCGGCGACGCGGGGCGCATGGTGACCTACCAGGTCACGGACGTGTCCCCCGACATGTCCTTCCTGGAGATGCTCGACGTCCTCAACGAGCGGCTCATCCTCGAAGGCGACGACCCGGTGGCCTTCGACCACGACTGCCGCGAGGGCATCTGCGGCATGTGCGGCATGGTCATCAACGGCGTCGCGCACGGCGAGCAGCGGGCCACCACGACCTGCCAGCTCCACATGCGCCACTTCGAGGACGGCGCCACCGTCACGATCGAGCCGTGGCGCGCCGCGCCGTTCCCCGTCATCAAGGACCTGGTCGTCGACCGCGGCTCCTTCGACCGCATCATCCAGGCCGGCGGCTTCGTCTCCGTCCCCGCCGGCTCGGCCCCCGACGCCCACAGCGTCCCGGTCAAGAAGGAGAACGCCGACGCCGCCTTCGACGCCGCCACCTGCATCGGCTGCGGCGCCTGCGTCGCCGCCTGCCCCAACGGCTCGGCCTCCCTCTTCACCGGCGCGAAGATCACCCACCTCGGCCTGCTCCCGCAGGGCCAGCCGGAACGCGACTCCCGCGCCCTCGCCATGGTCGAACAGATGGACCTGGAAGGCTTCGGCGGCTGCACCAACACCGGCGAATGCACCGCCGTCTGCCCCAAGGGCATCTCCCTCGACGTCATAGCCCAAATGAACCGCGACTACCTGAAGGCCGCCAAGTAACGGCCTCCGGCCCAAGGTCTTCGCTTCGCTCAGGCTGTTTTTCCAGGGGCCTGCGGCCCACGGGAGACGTCGTGGACGACGCGTCTGGCCCTGGAAGCCCTCCATGGTCGCGGCCTCGCCATCGTCGCCGCCCTCGCCCACGACCATGGCGTCACGCACCCACCTGACGGCTCCGGTAAGACGGTCTGGGCGCGCTGGCGCCTGTCGTCCGGCGGTCACGCCGCCACGTCCTTGATGAACGACATGTACGGTCCATGCCAATGTCCACCAAGGAGATCGGGATGAGGCACTCGGAGCGTCTGTGGCACTTGGCGTACAAGTACGGCATGGGCTCGTCGTTCGACGGGATGTGGGTGGAGGGCCTGGAGGTCGCGGAAGTCGCCGAGCGGCTTGGGGGTGCGGTGGCCGGGGAGTGCGGCTGGGCGGACCTGCTCAAGGGCGTGGGGGAGGGAACGGGGGTGGTCTGGGCCGGGCGCCTCAATGGCGACTGGACGCAGGTCGTACACCTGGGGGTCGAGGCCCTCGACGTGGAGCCGTTGTCGGAGGGGAATCGTCGCGCCCTCCGCTTCGGCTGGCACGTGAACGGCGTCGGTGATCTCGTCTATGCGGTCGATGGCGCGTGTGTCACCGTGTTCGGCGTGACCCGGCCGGGCGGGCGTCGAGGCCGTGAACCGCAGGCGCTCGACCCGTACGCGGAGGGGTTGCGGTTCGATCTCCAGGACTCGTCATGGGAGAACGACCCGGACCTGCCCCCAGGCTGGAGGGAGTACTCCGCCTGGGAGGAGGCGCGGTTGGAGGGCGACCTACCGGATGACGCCTACGACGACATGCCGCCGGAGTGGTCTGATCTGCTGGAGCTCGCGGTCAATGGCTACAGCCCGCCGCTGGCCGCCTGCATCACGTCGGCCCTGACCCTCGTCGGGCGGGTGACGGGTCGAGAGTTGGATGAGGCGTGGATGCGGGAAATCCACACTCGATTCCTCTTCGAGCGCTGAACAGGCAGGAACACCGGCGCACGGTTGCCTGCAGCAGGCCGCCCCGGAAGCGGGCCGTGGGCGGCGATGACCTCCAACGCGGCCCGGTGCTCCAGCGAAAACCAGAGCCAGGGGTCGGCGAAGGCGTTGGAGGGGTTCGCGGTCATGATGAGGTCGGTGCTGTGCCGCGGGATGTCAGGGCCGCTTGCACGATGCGGATCGCCTCGGCCGCGTCGAGGCCGACGCCGGCCACCACGGCCGCGTAGTCGGCGGCGGCCCTGCGGACCCGCTCCCGGGCCTCCTCGCCGGCGGCCGAGACGAACGAGCCCGCCCGTCCGCGTGTCTCGATCAACCCCGCCTCCTCCAGTTCCCGGTAGGCGCGGCCGACCGTGTTGACGGCCAGGTTGAGGTCGGCCGCGAGGTGGCGGATGGTCGGCAGCCGGGCGCCCACGGCCAGCGTGCGGTCCTGGATCTGCCGGGCGAGCTGGGCCCGTAGCTGCTCGAATGGCGGCACCGGCGAGGCCGCGTCGATGACGATCAACGGTTGCTCATCGCCTGCCGGGCCACCGTCGCGCTCGACGGCGTTCTGGTTTGGAGCGCGATGAAGGCGACCAGGCCCAGGATCAGGTAGGCGACCGAGGCGGCGCTCCACCAGCCGGGCGCGGTGCCGAAGAGCAGCACCATCGGCAGTGACCACTGCACGTTCGGCGTGGCGAGGACGCGGGCGTCCTCGACGCGCATGATGACATCGGCGGTCAGCGACTCCTCGTCCTCCGCCACGACCGGGTGCCTGAGCAGATGGCGTAGCTGCAGGGCGAAGATGGCGGTCGCGCCGAGCAGGCCGATCAGCAGGACGACGGCCGGCCGTCGCACGGCGGGGTCGGGAACGGCCAGGGCGCTCCCGGTCAGCGCCATCGCACCGGCGAAGGTGGCGACCGTGAAGACGGCGTACGGCAGGCCGAGCACGGCCCGCCAGCCGGGCTGGATCAGATGGGCGGCCCTGCGGGACAGCGTCGCGCCCGCCCGCTGGTCGACGCGTCGCACCCACCGGTCGAGCAGCAACTGCGCCAGCAGCAGTCCGGCCACGACGACGGTCAGGGCCGGCAGTTGCAGCGGGCGCCGCGGCTGGGGTCCGAGGAAGGCGACACTGGCGAGCGCGCTCGCGATGATCAGCACCGCCAGGATGACGTGGGCGGCGAGGCGGGCCTGTCTCCGGACCGCCAGCCGGCCGGCCAGCAGCGGGGTGGGGCGAGCTCCGGCCAGGTCGTGCCGGGCCAGCCACTCGCCCGCCAGTCGCAGGTCGGCCGCACGCGTCGGCGGACCGGCGTCCGGTAAGGGTTCACGAGTCATGGCGCCTCCCTTGTCGCAGACTTTGTCGCAAGCTTTGTAGCAACATGGTGAGTCATACTTTGCGACAAAGTCAACCCGCCCGCCACCGTCACCGCATGCCGCGCGACCGCGATGGCGTGGTGCCGCAGGTCCTTCTCTCTCAGTAGTGCATCGGACACGTCATGTAGCGGTTATGGTGGCGGGCAGGAGCACGCGCAGTGTCGAAGGGAGAGCGCGTGAGCGCCAACGACTACGAGAATCCTGTGCCGCCGGGCGTGGACGCCGGCCGTCCCACGATCGCCCGCGTGTACGACGCGCTGCTCGGCGGCGCCGACAACTTCGCCTCCGACCGGGCCGTCGTGGCGGCGCTGCGCGAGGTATGCCCACAGATCAGCGACGTCGCGGTGCAGAACAGGCGGGCCCTCGGGAGGGGGATCGGCTATCTGGCCGGGACGCTCGGCGTCCGGCAGTTCCTCGACCTCGGCTCGGGGCTGCCGACGGCCGAGAACACGCACCAGGTCGCGGGCCGTTCGGTCTCCGAGGCGCGGGTGGTGTACGTGGACATCGACCCGATGGTGCGGGCCCACAGCCGGTCGCTGTTGTCCGGCGACGGCGGCACGGCGGTCGTCGTGGCCGACCTCAGGGATCCGGAACGCGTGCTCGACGACCCCGGCCTGCGCGAGGTGATCGACTTCACGCAGCCCGTCGCCATCGTGCTGGCGGGCATCCTGCACCACCTGCACGACGACGAGAACCCCAAGGCGATCGTGGACGCCTACCTGAGCGCCGCCCCTGTCGGCAGCCCCCTTCTCATCACCCACTTCTGCTCTTCGGCCCCCGACGCCGCGGCGCTGGAGCAGGCATGCCTGAGCGTGCTCGGCACCGGAAGGTTCCGCACCATGGAAGAGATCACCGGCTACTTCGACGGCACCACGTTGCTGGCCCCCGGCGTCGTCTACCTCCCCGACTTCCACCCCGACACCCCGTCCGGCCGTCCCCTGACCACGACCGACCGCCTCATCGCCGGCGGCATCGGCCTCAAACTCTGACAGGGCCGCACGCTCGGCGGGCTCACGCGAGTTCTGAGCGGATCTCGGTGCGCAGGGAGTCGAACGCGAGGCCGGAGTCGGCGAGGACGCGGGCGGCCAGGCCCTCGCCCTCGCGGAGCAGGCCGAGGAGGATGTGGCCGTCGCTGATGTGGTTGTGCTTGAGGGCGACGGCCTCGCGCAGGGAGAGTTCCAGCACCTTCTTGGCGCGGCCGCTGAAGGGGATGTGATCGCCGCCGAGGAACCAGGGCTTGCCGCGGCGGGGGCGTCGCTCGCGGTCGAGGGCGCCGCGGCCGAACACGGCCTCGACCTTCTCGCGGACCACGTCGAGGTCGATGCCGATGGCCTCCAGGGCCTGGGCGTCCAGCCGGTCCGGCGCGGAGGCGTCCAGAAGCCGCGCGATCATGTCGCGCGCCCGGTCGTGGTCGAGCCCGTGCCGCGTCAGGATCCTGCCGCCGACCGAGTCGGGCTGGCGTAGCAGGGCCAGGAGCAGGTGCTCGGTGCCGATGTAGTCGTGGTCCAACGACCGGGCCTCTTCCTGGGCCTGGACGACCACCTGGCGGGCGTTCGCCTGGAACCTCTCGAACATCGTCATTTCTCCCGTCTGAGTAGACCGCGGCCGCCCGCGTACTTCTTGTGAACCGCCTGCCTGCTCACGCCGAGCAGGACCGCGATCTCCTGCCACGACCAGCCCTGTTCGCGGGCGCTGTCGACCTGGAGCGCCTCGAGGCGTTCCACCAGGACGCGCAGCGCCCGTACGGCGCGCAGGCCGACGGCGGGGTCGCGGCTGCCGGCGTCGGAGGCCAGCTGTGCCGTATCGCTCATGGGTGTCAATATAGGTTGACAGGCAGATGGGTGTCAACATTGGTTGACGAGCGTGATCGGTCGATCTCTGGAGGAAAGTCTTCTGCCGGGGCGCGAGAACCCGAATGTTTTCGCTGCTCACCCGCGCCGGCGGGCGGAAAATCGATTGCCCGGCGCCGCCGGTCGCTGCGAGCCTGTGGAGGTTATGCGCACGCTTCCCCACGCCGATCCCGGTGTTCCCGACGCCCGCAGCCCCTTCCGATATCTGTGGTGGACGGCGCGCGGCCAGGCGGGGCCGCTGCTCGCCGGCATCGGCTTCGCCGTACTGTGGTGGCTCGCCCAGGCGCTGGTGCCCGCGGCGCTCGGCCGCGCCATCGACAGCCTGACGCAGCGGGACACCGAAGGGCTGGTCCGCTGGTCGGCGGTCATGCTCGTGCTGGGCATGACCGCGGCCTTCGGCGGCGTCATGCGCCACCGCAGAGCCGTCTACAGCTACCTGGCCGCCGCCTACCGCACCGTGCAGGTCACCGCCCGCCAGGCCACCCGCCTCGGCGCGACGCTCCCGAAGCTGCTCTCCACCGGCGAAGTGATCAGCGTGGGCAACTCCGACATCTCGCACATCGGCAGCGCCCTCGACATCCTCCTGCGCGGCACGGGCAGCCTGATCGCCATCGCCACCGTCACGGTGATCCTGCTCGTCACCAGCCCCGAGCTGGGCCTGACCGTGCTCATCGGCGTGCCGCTCATGGCGCTGGCCGTCGTGCCCCTGCTCCGCCCGCTGCACCGCTGGCAGCACACCCAGCGCGACCTCCAGGGCGAGCTGGCCACCCGCGCCTCCGACATCGTCGCGGGCCTGCGTGTGCTGCGGGGCATCGGCGGCGAGCAGGTCTTCGCCGACCGCTACCGCGCGCAGTCCCAGCGGGTGCGGACGGCGGGCGTGCGCGTGGCCTCCGTCAACGCCACCCTGGACGCCGCGCAGGTCCTGCTGCCCGGCCTGCTCATCGCCTTCGTCACCTGGCGCGGCGCCCACCTCGCCCTGGACGGCACGATCACCGTCGGCCAGCTCGTCGCGTTCTACGGGTACGCGCTGTTCCTGGTCGGCCCGCTGCGCACGCTCACCGAAATGGCCGACAAGCTCACCAAGGGCCACGTCGCCGCCCGCAGGGTCGTGCGCATCCTCTCCCTGAACCCGGAGATCACCGGCAACGCCACGGCCACCGGCACGCCCGGCGGCGACCTCGTCGACCCGTCCTCCGGCGTCACCGTGCCGCACGGCCGGTTCACGGCGCTGGTGAGCGCGGTGCCCGAGGACGCCATCGCCGTCGCCGACCGGCTCGGCCTGTACGCCGCCGCCGACGTCACCTTCGGCGGTGTCCCGCTGGCCGACCTTCCGCTGGAGGAGGTGCGGCGCCGGATCCTCGTCGCCGACAACGGCGCCAGGCTCTTCAGCGGGCCGCTGCGCGACCAGCTCGACGTCACCGGCACGGCCTCCGACGACGACCTGCGGCGCGCGCTGCACACCGCCGGCGCCGAGGACATCGTCGCGGCCCTGCCCGACGGCCTCGACGCCCACGTCGCCGAGGCCGGCCGCGAGTTCTCCGGAGGCCAGCAGCAGCGGCTGCGGCTCGCCCGCGCCCTGGTCGCCGACCCCGAGGTGCTGATCCTCGTCGAGCCCACCAGCGCCGTGGACGCCCACACCGAGGCGCGGATCGCCGACCGCCTCGGCCAGGCCAGGGCCGGGCGCACGACGCTCGTCTGCACCACCAGCCCCCTGGTCCTGGACCACGCCGACCACGTGATCTTCATGGAGGACGGCGTGGCGCGCGCCGAGGGCTCCCACCGCCACCTGCTCGCCACCCGCCGCGACTACGCCGCGACCGTGACCCGCTCGGAGTGATCATCGTGCTGACCGTAAGAACCCGTAGGAAACGGATGAACGGCGAACGGCCGTGAGCGCCGGCCGGACCATCCTGCCCGTCGCCGACCGCAGACAGGTGCGCGCCTACGCGCGGCGGCTCACCCTGAAGTACCCCGGCCGCCTCGCCCTGGCCCTCGGCCTGCACGCGCTGGCCGCCGTCTCCGGCCTGGTCGCGCCCCGCCTGCTCGGCGAACTGGTCGAGAGCGTGCGGCTCGGCACGGGCGCCGGGGTCGACACCGTCGCCCTCACGATCGCCGGGTTCGTCGTCGCGCAGGCCGTGCTGATCAGGTACGCCGTGTACGCCTCCGCGATCCTCGGCGAGAAGGTCCTGGCCGAGCTGCGGGAGGACTTCGTCGACCGCGTGCTCGCCCTGCCCCTGTCCACCGTCGAGCGCGCCGGGTCCGGCGACCTCGTCACCCGCACCTCGCGCGACGTCGACGCGCTCACCCGCACCGTCCGCCACGCCGTGCCCGAGACGTTGATCGCCCTGGTGGCGGGCGCGTTCGTGCTGGGCGCGCTGGCTCTGGCCGGCCCGTTGCTGGTGCTGCCCTCCCTCATCGCCGTCCCCCTGCTGTGGGTCGCCACCCGGTGGTACCTCAAGCGCGCCCGGGACGGCTACCTCCGCGAGAACGCCGCGTACGCCGAGATGACCGAAGGGCTCGGCGAGACCGTCGAAGGGGCGCGCACCGTCGAGGCGTTCGGCCTGCAGCACCGCCGGCACACGCGCACCGACGGCGACATCGCCCGCTCCTGGGCCGCCGAGCGGTACACGCTGGGCCTGCGTACGGCGTGGTTCCCGGCCGTGGAGATGGGCTACGTCATCCCCGTCGCGATGACCGTGCTGATCGGCGGCCTGTTCTACATCAACGGCCACGCCTCCCTGGCCGCCGTCACCGCGGCCACCCTCTACGCGCAGCAGCTCGTCGACCCGCTCGACCGTCTGCTGTCCTGGGTGGACGAGTTGCAGGTCGGCGCGGCGTCCATGGCCCGGCTGCTCGGCGTGGCCAACGTGCCCGACGACCGCAGCGCGGGCACCGGGCGCCCGAAGGGTGAAGAGATGGTCGCCGACGAGGTCCGCTACGCCTACCGGGACGGCCACGACGTGCTGCACGGCGTGTCACTGCGGGTCGCGCCGGGGGAGCGGCTGGCGATGGTCGGGCCCTCGGGCGCGGGCAAGTCGACGCTCGGGCGGCTGCTGGCCGGCATCCACGGCCCGCGGACCGGCGCCGTGACCGTCGGGGACGTCCCGCTCGTCGAACTGCCCCTGGACGAACTGCGCGGCCACGTCGCGCTCGTCACCCAGGAGCACCACGTGTTCCGGGGCACGCTGCGCGAGAACGTGCTGATCGGCCGGCCGGACGCCGGGGACAGCGAGGTCAAGGAGTCGCTCGCGGCCGTCGACGCCTGGGAGTGGGCCGAGGCGCTGCCCGACGGCCTGGAGACCGTCGTCGGCTCCGGCGGCGTCGCCCTGTCACCCGCGCAGGCCCAGCAGATCGCGCTGGCCCGGCTGGTGCTGGCCGACCCGCACACCCTCGTGCTCGACGAGGCCACCTCGCTGCTCGACCCGCGTGCCGCACGCCACCTGGAGCGCTCGCTCGCGGCCGTCCTGCACGGGCGCACGGTGATCGCCATCGCACACCGTCTCTACACCGCCCACGACGCCGACCGCGTCGCCGTCATCGAGGACGGCCGCATCAGCGAACTCGGCTCCCACGACGAACTCGTCGCCGCCGCCGGCCCCTACGCCGCCCTCTGGCAAACCTGGCACGGCACCCCCCACAACCCCTGACCCGAGGAAAGATTCCTGCCGGCTCGGGCCGCTCCCTCCCACCCGTGCCACGCCGCCAAGGCCGCCCCTTCCCGCTTCTTTCCGCGCGGAAGGGAGGCGAGGTTTGCTGGTCGGGGTTATGTGAGCCCACCCGTGCGGCCTCGTCGTGGTGGCTCACCGCGATCCCACCCCAGAAGTACGGGCCTACGGCGGCGGGAACGACACTCCCGGCCTTCGGCGGCAGGAGCGGCATTCGCGGCCTACGGCGGTAGGAACAGCGCTTCCCCGGCCCGCGGGCTCGCGGGAGCAGTGCTGCTCGGCCTGCGGCAGGAACTGTGCTCTTGGCCTGCGCCGAGGCCGACTCTTTCCGCTTGATCTGCGCGGGAGGAAGGAGGGGTTTGTCGGTTGGGGGTGTGTGAGCCCACCCGTGCGGCCTCGTCGTGGTCGCTCACCGCGATCCCACCCCAGAGGTGCCGGCCTTCGGCGGCAGGAACGACACCCCCGGCCTGCGGCAGGAACGACACTCCCGGCCTACGGCGGGAGGAACGACACTTCTGCCTGCGGCAAGGGCAACTGTGCTCGCGGCCTGTGGCGGAGGTAAGGCCGACTCTTCCAGCTTCATTCTGCGCGGAAGAGAAGATTGCCGGCTGGGGTGTGTGTTCCCACCCGTACCGCGCCGTCGTGGTGGCTCACCGCGATCCCACCCCAGAACTAGCTGGCCTACGGCGACAAGAACGGCAACCCCCGCCCTACGGCGATGAGAACCACAGGCCCCGCCCTGCAGCGATAAGAACCACCGCCCGGCCTGTGGCGACAAGAACCACAGGCCCTGCCCTACGGCGATGAGAACCACAGGCCCCGCCCTGCAGCGATAAGAACCACCGCCCCGGCCTGTGGCGATGAGAACCACAGGCCCTGCCCTACGGCGATGAGAACCACGGCCCCCGCCTTACGGCGATGAGAACCACGGCCCCCGCCTTACGGCGATAAGAACCACGGCCCCGGCCTACGGCGACTAGAACGACAGCCCCGGGCCTGCGGCGGAACCACAGTCCCGCCCTCCGGCAGAAGGAACCCTGCCCCGCCCGGCCAGGCGCGGCAGGGTGGGGCGGTGGCGGTCCGGGGTGTTCGCCGTCCCGGACCGCGACGTCGTTAAGGGATCAAGAGGGTCAGGGAGCCAGGGACTTGCGGAGGAAGTCGATTTGCAGAAGGAGGAGGTTTTCGGCGACGACCTCCTGCGGAGTCATGTGGGTGACGCCGGAGAGGGGGAGCACGGTGTGCGGGCGGCCGGCGGCGACCAGGGCGGAGGACAAGCGGAGGGTGTGGGCGGCTACCACGTTGTCGTCGGCGAGGCCGTGGATGAGGAGTAGGGGGCGTTCGAGTTTCTCGGCGTCGGCCATCAGGGATGAGCGGTCGTACACCTCGGGGAGGTCGCGGGGGTGGCCCAGGTAGCGCTCGGTGTAGCCGGTGTCGTAGAGGCGCCAGTCGGTGACGGGGGCTCCGGCGATGGCGGCGTGGAAGACGTCGGGGCGGCGCAGGACGGCCAGGGCGGCCAGGAAGCCGCCGAAGGACCAACCCTTGATGGCCACCCGGGAGGTGTCGATGTCGTCGGGATAGATCTGGGCGACGGCCTTCAGGGCGTCGACCTGGTCGTCCAGGGCGGGGGTCGCGAGGTCGTGCAGGACCTCGCGTTCGAAGGCGGGGCCGCGGCCGGGGGTGCCGCGGCCGTCGGAGATGATCACGGCGAAGCCCTGGTCGGCGAACCACTGGGGCTCCAGGAACAGGCGGCCGGCGGCCAGGACCCGCTGGGCGTGCGGGCCGCCGTAGGGGTCCATGAGGACGGGGAGGCGGCGCGAGCCGGGGACGTGGTCGCTGGGGAACAGGACGGCGGTACGGAGCGCGCGCTCGCCGGCGCTGAGCAGCGACACCCGGGGCTCCAGCTTGGGGCGTTCGGCCACGGAGGCGATGGACAGCCGCCGAGCGCCCGCGCGGACCTGGACGGTGGTGGCCGGCGAGGCGAGGGTCTGGCTCGCGATGAGGAGGGTGCCGCCGGCGAGCTGCCCGGAATGGACGCCCGCCTCCTCGGTGAGCGGGGAGAGCACCCCGGCCGACCACGACCACAGGTGGATCTCGGTGGGCTCGGCGCCGGCCCGGAACAGCACCGTGTCGCCCTCCACGCCGACGACGTCACGGACCTGCAGCCGAGGCGGGGTGACGGGCGCGTCGCCGATGACGAGCCGCCGCCCGTCCTCGGAATCGGCCACCGATACCAGGGTGCCGTCGGACAGGCGGGCGGGGACGCCGCCGACGACCTCGACCCAGGCGGGGTCGGTGGTCTCGCGCAGTAGATGGGTCTCGCCGGTGGCCGGGTCGACGGCGTAGACGCGCTGGGCCTTCTGGTCGCGGGGCATCGTGACGATCACCGGGCCTTGCGGGCCCCAGCTCGCCGTGACCAGGTACTCGTCGTCGAACGGCACCTCGACGCGCGAGCCGTCGAGCCCGAGGATCACCAGGGAGACCACGGCGTTGGCCGTCCCGGCGGCGGGATAGCCCACCGAGGCGGGCGGGCGCGCGGGGTTGGCCGGGTCGGCGATGTGCCACCGCTGGACGGGGGACTCGTCGGCACGCTCGACGAGCAGCGCCGTGCCGTCGGGCGACCACCAGAAGCCGCGGTGGCGGTCGAGCTCTTCGGCGGCGATGAACTCGGCCAGGCCGTACGTCACGCCGGGGGCCTCGGGGGAGGCGAGCGCGCGGTCGGCGCCGCCGGCGATCTGCTGCACACGCAGGGCGCCGCCGCTGACGTAGGCGACGTGGGCGCCGTCGGGGGACAGGCGGGGGTCGATCACCGGGCCGGGGGCGTCGAGGGCGCGCACCGCGCCGGTGGCCAGCTCCACCAGGTAGAGGCCGCCGGAGAGCGCGAAGACGGCGGAGGCGAGCGCGGAGTCGGCGGCGTAGGCGACCACGCCGCCGGCCTGCTCGCGGGCGCGCTCGCGGCGGGCGCGCTCCTCGGCGGGCAGGTCTTCGTCGGCGGCGCCGAGCCCGGCCGGGTCGACGACCAGGCGCTCGGCGCCGGAGGGAATGTCGAGCTCCCACAGGCACGTGACCGGATCGGTGCCTGAGCGGCTGCGCAGGAATGCGACGCGGCCGCCGTCAGGGGCGATCGTGAAGCCGCGGGGAACACCGAGGGTGAACCGGCGGGTCCTTGCGAAAAGGCGCGGGAAGCTCTCACTCATGGCCCTCATCCTGCCAGGCCGGACGGAAACCGAGATGACCCGTTCTTGGGGCTGTGGATAACCTCGAACCCATGACTGACCGGCGTTTGCTGTTCGTACATGCTCACCCCGACGATGAGAGCAGTGGCACGGGGGCCACTATGGCGAAATATGCCGCCGAAGGCGCTCAGGTCACGCTCGTGACCTGCACTTTGGGGGAAGAAGGCGAGATCGTGGTGCCCGATCTGGCACACCTCGCGGCCGACCGCGAGGACCGCCTCGGAGAGCACCGCATAGGCGAGCTGGAGGCCGCCTGCAAGGCGCTCGGCGTGGTGGACCACCGCTTCCTCGGCGGCCCCGGCCGCTGGCGCGACTCCGGCATGATGGACACCCCCTCCAACGAGAACCCGCGCTGCCTCTGGCGCGCCGACCTGGACGAGGCGGCGGGTGAGCTCGTCAAGATCATCCGCGAGGTCCGCCCGCAGGTGCTGGTCACCTACGACGAGAACGGCTTCTACGGCCATCCCGACCACATCCAGGCGTACCGCGTGTCCTGGCGGGCCTTCGAGCTCGCCGCCGACCCCTCCTTCGGCGAGGGCGAGCCCTGGAAGATCGCCAAGTTCTACTTCACCACCATGCCGAAGTCCTCGCTGCGGCACCTCGCCGACGTCATGCGGGAGGCGGGCGTCGAAGGGTTCCCCGAGAACGTCGAGGACCTGCCGTTCGGCGCCCCCGACCAGGCCGTCACGACCGAGATCGACGCCAGGCCGCACGCCCCGGCCAAGCTGGACGCCCTGCGCGCCCACCGCTCGCAGGTGAACCTCGACGACCCGTGGTTCAAGATCGCCGAGCGCAGGGGTGAGGACGCCATGGGCGTCGAGTACTACATCCTGGCCGCGGGCGAGCGCGGACCCGGCGCCGGACGGGGCGTCCCCGCCGAGGCCGGGGGCATCGGCGAGCCCTACGACCGTGAGGACGACCTGTTCGCGGGCATCGGCTAGCCTTGCGAACCATGGAGGAAGAGCAGGTCACGAAGGCGCCCCGGCGGCCGCGCGTGCCGTCCGCGGTCGTGGACGGCGTCGCGTACGGCCTGCTCTTCCTGTTCGGCGTCGCGTTCGGCGTCGTGTCGGGCCTGGAGCACGCCTGGCCCGTCGCCGGCGTGTTCGCGCCGGTCCCGATCCTCCTGTCGGTGGTGCTGTTCGTGCTGCTGTACGGCTTCGGGCGGCTCATGGGCTCCCGGGTGGGCGCGTTCGTGCCCGGCCTCGGCTGGATGTTCGTGGTGATGGTCTTCTCGCTGCCGCGCCGGGAGGGCGACCTGCTGATCGCGGGCAACGTCCCGGGTTACTCCTACCTGGCCTGCGGGGCCATCGCGGTGGTGGCCGCCGTGCTGCTCATTCCGTCGTCGGGCTCGTGGCTGCTGCGCGAGAGACCGTACGGCAAGACCAGGCGCATGAATATATCGGGTGAAATGTCCGCATAGGCTGGCCGCGTGCACCAGTCAGCCGCCGAACACCCCGAGGACGCCGAGGGAAACGCGGGCGACGCCGCCCGCACGCCGTCCCCCCTGGACGAAGTCACGTTCCGCAAGGTCGTGGGCCGCTTCCCGACCGGCGTGACCATCGTCACCACCCTGTCCGGCGGCGTGGACCACGCGATGACGGTGAGCTCCTTCGCCTCGCTCTCGCTGGATCCGCTGCTCGTGCTGATCTGCGTCGAGAAGATCGCGCGCTTCCACGACGCGGTGCTGGACGCGGGCGTCTTCGGCGTCTCGATCCTGGGCGAGGACGGCGAGGAGGCGTCCCGCGCGTTCGCCCGGCGCGGGCGCACGCTGGAGGGCCAGTTCGACCGCTGGTCGCACCGCCGGGGCACGCTGGGCCTCGCGCTGTTCGACGCCGCCGTGGCCACGCTGGAGTGCCGCACCACGGCCGTACACGACGGAGGCGACCACTCGATCGTGGTCGGAGGCGTGGTGTCGGCCCGCATGTTCAGGGCCGTCCCGCCGCTCGTCTACGAGCAGGGCCGTTACCGCCGCATGGCCCCCTGACCACCCGTTTCCTCGTCTCGGGGGACAATCGAGGCATGCGACACATTCGGCTGTGAATAGGGGCCCCAGTATGCGGGGCTCCATCTGGAGAGCGGGGACGCGCGCGATAGACGCTTACGGGCGGAAGCGTGCGGCGGCCCAGGACGGAGGAGAGCGCCGCCGGGAGGTAGGACCCGGCTACGCATCCGGGAGGACGCGAGGATACCTCCCAGGGCCGAGGCATGTTTCGCGCTCACGGGGGATCATCACATCAGAGTGGTCAAAGCTTCCATTGCCACCTCATGGGACTTGACGCACCTCCCACTCGCTCATGAACAGGAGGGTCGAATGTCGCAAACCATCCGCCCTGAGACCACCCCGGCCACCCCGCCGCGCGAGCGGACCTGGCCCTCCAGCTTCAAGGACCGCCTGACCTGCCCGTTGCCGGACTTCCGCGAGGTCATCAGCGTCGCCTGGTACGGCGGCTTCCACGCGGACGCCGGGGACGCCGACCAGATCCCCGTCCTGCGCGCCGGACTGCCGCCTGTGGGCCCGCGGGACGCCGGGGTGACCTGGGTGGGCCACGCGACCTACGTGCTGCGCATCGGCGGCCTGACCGTGCTGACCGACCCCGTCTGGTCGCGCAAGATCCCCGGTGTGCGCAACCGGCTGACCCCGCCGGGCGTGGCGTGGAGCGACCTGCCACCCGTGGACGCCGTCGTGATCAGCCACAACCACTACGACCACCTGGACGCCCCGACCCTGCGCCGCCTGCCCCGGCACACGCCCATGTTCGTGCCCGCCAACCTCGGCGGGTGGTTCACGAAGAAGGGGTTCACCAACGTTACCGAGCTGGACTGGTGGGAGAGCGCCCGCATCGGCGACGTGAGCTTCGACTTCGTGCCCGCCCACCACTGGAGCCGCCGGTCGCTGTTCGACACCTGTAAGACCCTCTGGGGCGGCTGGGTGCTGACCTCCGGCGACCACCGGATCTACTTCGCCGGCGACACCGCCTACGGGGACCGCTTCAAGCTCATCGGCGCGCGCTACCCCGGCATCGACCTGGCCCTGATGCCCGTGGGCGCCTACGAGCCGCGCTGGTTCATGCACGTCTCGCACGTCGACCCCGCCGAGGCCGTCCAGGCGTGCGAGGACGTCGGGGCGCGGCGCATGGCCACCATGCACTGGGGGACGTTCGTGCTGTCGGGGGAGCCGGTGATGGCCCCGGTCCAGGAGGCGCGGGCCGCGTGGACCGCCTCGGGCCGCGACCGCGCCGACCTGTGGGACCTCGCCGTGGGCGAGACCCGGGTGCTCACCGCCTGACCCCGCCGGTCAGGCGGTCGCTCATCGCCTGACCAGGCCCCGGGCCAGGCCGTCCAGCGTCGCGGCGAGGCCGGCCAGGGTCTCGGGCACGAGGGAGTAGCAGATCGTCGTGCCCTCGCGCCGCGTGGTGACCAGCCCCGCCTCGCGCAGCACCTTGAGGTGCGCCGAGATCGTGGGCTGGCTCACCTCGAACTCGTCGGTGAAGTCGCAGGCGCAGATGTCGGGCTCGGCGGCCAGCCTGCGCACGATGCCGAGCCGCACCGGATGGGCCAGCGCCTTGAGAATTTCGATCTCCACGCCTTCATCATATCGACCGCAGGCTATATAGACTTATCTCAATATAGTTTGGAGGCGATATGGACCACATGGACCACCTCGACGAGGCCCTCGCCCGGCTCGCGCCCACAGGTCCGGAGTTCGGCGGCGGCCTGTCCAACCACGGCCCGATGGTCGCCGAGGCCCTGGTACGCCTCGGCGCCCCCGACGCCGTGCCCGGCTGGGTCACCGGCTACCTGCCGAACCTCGCCGGACCCCCGCCCGCCGGCGGCCCCGTCACCGACCCGCGCGCCGCGCTCGGCGACATGCGCAGGCTGGGCGACTGGACCGGCCACTTCGAACGCCTGCTGGCCGAGGGGCCATGGCGCGCGGTGCTGGCCGAGTGGTGGCCACGCCTGGTCCCCGGCCTCGCCGCCGGGGCCACCCACGGCGTGATCCGCACCTCGCACGCCGTCCGCGCCCTCGCCGAGGCCGACACCCCGCCCCGGCGCGCCGAACTGGCGCACGCCCTCGCCTACTGGGCCGCCGCCTACCTGGAGCTGCCCGGACGGCCCCTCACCGCCGGCGCGCGCACGCTGGAGGAGGCCGTCGCCGCGCTGCCGGTGCTACGGCTCGCGCCGACGAGCCTCATCTCCGTCCACCTGGGCAACCTCGCCGGCCTGCCGGAGTTCGCGACCGCCGTGTCCTCGCTGCGCCCGCCCGCCGACGTCCCCGCCGACCTCGTACGGCTGTCGCGGGCGTTCACGCAGGTGTTCCTCACCCGTGGCAGGCACGCGCCCATCGCGTTCGTCCACGCCGTCACCGCGCCCGTCGCCGTCTCCTCGGTGCTGCCCGAACTGCCGCCCGAAACCTGGCGCGCCACCTACGACGCCGTGTGGCAGGCGTCCGCCGCCCTGTTCAGCGGGTACGCCTACAACGGGACCGCCGAGCCGCTCCCCGAGCGCGACCCATCGGCCCCCGCCGACCTCGCCGGACGCGCGGCGGAGACCGGCGAGGAACACGCGATCAAGCTGACCGAGGCGGCGCTGCGCCAGCACGCCGTCACCGGCGACCCGGTCTTCCTGCACGCCGCCGAGCGGTACATGGACCTGCTCGGGACGCGCTGACCCGGCCTCAGGACCAGGTCTGGCCCTCAGGGGTGTCCACGACCTTCACCCCGAGGGCCGCCAGCTCGTCGCGCAGCCGGTCCGAGGCGCCCCAGTCCTTGGCCGCACGGGCCCGGGCGCGGGCGTCCAGCAGCTCGGCCGCGCCCGGCGGCAGCACGGCGACGACCGGCGGCTTGCCGATGTCCGCCGACAGGTCCAGGCCCAGCACGTGGTCCAGGTGGAGGAACGTCTCGAAGCGCGACCCCGGCGCCACCGACTCGTCGCGCTCCAGCTCGCGCACCACCCGCAGCGCGGCCGGCGTGTCGAGGTCGTCGTCGAACGCGGCCTGGGCACGGTCGGCGTACTCGCGCGCGATCGGCCGACTCGGGGCCTCCGCCCACTCCGCGACGCGCTGCCGCCACCGGCGGACCGTGCGGTCGGCGGCCCTCAGGGAGTCCCAGGTGAGGTTCATCTGCTGGCGGTAGCGGTGTTCGAGCAGCGCCAGCCGCACGGCCAGCGGGTCCAGCCCCGCGGCCTCGACATCGGACAGCAGCACGACGTTGCCCGTCGACTTGGCCATCTTGCGGCCGTCGAACAGCACGTGCTCGCCGTGCACCCAGTGCTTGACGACGTCGTGCCCGACCGAGGCGTTGGACTGGGCGCGCTCGTCCTCGTGGTGGGGGAAGCGCAGGTCCTTGCCGCCGGTGTGGACGTCGATGTGCTCGCCGAGGAAGCGCAGCGACATGGCCGAGCACTCGATGTGCCAGCCGGGGAAGCCCCGGCCCCACGGGGTCTCCCAGGTCATCTCCTCGTCGGAGCCCTCCCGGTTGAAGCCCTCCCGCTTCGAGCCCTTCCACAGGGCCCAGTCGGCGTGGAAGCGCTTGCGGGCGTCCACGGCCTCCAGCCGGTACGCGGGCTGAAGCGCGTCCAGCCGGTTCCCGGAGATCTCGCCGTACGTCGGGAAGCTGCGCGCGTCGAAGTACACCGACCCGTCGTCCAGCACGTACGCGTGGCCTCTCGCGATGAGGCCCTCGATCATCTCGATCATCAGGTCGATCGACTCGGTCGCCCGGGGCATGTGCTCCGGCGGGCGCATGTTGAGCTTCGCGGTGTCACGGCGGAAGGCGTCCTCGTAGAACCGCGCGATCTCCAGCGCCGACCGGCCCTCCCTGCGGGCCTGTTGCAGCACCTTGTCCTCGCCGGAGGCGTCCACCTCGCCGTCGTCCACCAGGTGCCCGACATCGGTGATGTTCTGGCACAGGAGCGTGCCGACGCGGTGCCGCTCCAGCACCCGCCGGATCAGATCGGGCAGCAGGTACGACCGGAGGTTGCCCACATGCGCGTACCTGTAGACGGTCGGCCCGCAGGTGTACACGCGCAGAACCCGCGCACCGGGCGCGACGACGCCCTCGACCTGCCTGGACCGGGTGTCATACAGCCGCAACATACGACCGAGCCTAGGACATGCACCGTGGACGGGCCTAGATCCTGGGGGGTCGAGACCAAGGGGTTCCGGTGAATGCGCTTATCCGCCGGAGGATGGGGCGGCGGCGCGGAATGGGGGGAAGAACTCCCGTCGGGGATACGGGACAATTCTCCGCGCCGCCGCCCGGCTGTGGGGTGGCGTGTTCTCTCGGCGCCTCTTGGCGAGCGCCGGCTTATAAGGGATCGGCGGGGTCGCGTGGGCGTGGAAGGGGAGGGATATCGGCGGCGCCCCTCGTAAGAGGGGAGTCCGTCTCGCTTTCCCCTGACGGAGCGTCGGCCGGCGTGCTTTCAGATTCATAAGTCACGTCGAACCAGACGGTTCGCTCGGTGCTGGTTTTGTGGACGTTCCAGCGGTGCGCGAGCGTTTCCAGCAGCAGTAGTCCGCGGCCGCGCTCGGCGAACGGGTCGTCGTGGGCGCGCCGGATCGCCCCGCCGCCCGCGTCCACCACGTCCACGCGGATGAAGCCGTGGAAATCGGCGAGTGCCAGGGTGATCCTGCCGCCGTTCCTGGAGTCCGAATGGACGACCGCGTTGGTGACCACCTCGGAGACCAGCAGGGTCACGTCGTCGAGCGCCGGATGATCGGCGCCGAGTTTCTCCCTGACGTACGCTCGCGCGCGGGATGCCGATTCGGGAGTTCCGATCAGTTCGGTGACGCCTAATAGATTTCCTGTCATCATGCGCTTGCCTTTGCGCTCCCCGGAGAAAAACCGGATGTCTTTCCGACTTCGCGTCACCAGAGTGGCGGTACGCGGCTACGATCGGTAGCGGAATTGAGGCACTCTCGAACCACAGTTCTTGTCAGGAGAGCGGTCAGGTTACTCGGCACCCTCATTTGGATGGGTAGGTGTGATTTGTCCATCGGTAAAGAGATAGACCCTCACGAATCCCCTCGCGCCCTGTTCGCCTACGAGCTGCGCCGCTTCCGGCAATCGGCGGAGCTCACGCAGAAACAGCTCGGCGAGCGCATAGGGTTCTCCGACTCCATGGTCAACCTGGTCGAACTGGCCAAGCGCCCCCCGTCCCAGCGCTTCGCCGAACTCTGCGACCAGGCCCTCGGCCTAGACGGCACCATGGTCCGCCTCTACACGGCCACCCGCTGGAAGCACTCCCCAGAACACTTCCGCCCATGGCTGGAGGAAGAACAGGAGGCCACGGGCCTGTGGTGCTGGGAGCCGACGCTCGTTCCCGGCCTGCTCCAGACAGAGGAGTATGCCCGCCGAGTGTTCGGCGCCTCTCTTGGAATCACGGGGGATGAGATCGAAGGCCGGGTCGTCGCTCGGATGCAGAGACGGGCGATACTCAACCGTCCCTGTCCGCCCGCCGTCGGTATTCTCATGGACGAGGCCGTGATCCGTCGCCCTATCGGCGGTGCCGTGGTCATGACCGGGCAACTCCGATTTCTGATGGAGATCGCCGAGCACCCACAGGTGACCATCCAGATCGTGCCTTACGAAACCGATGTCCACGCCGGACTCACAGGCGGCTTCATCATCGCCGAACGGAACGGCACAGCCTATGCCGGGTTCGCGGAAGCACAACCCTACGGGCGCACCGTGGACGACCAACCGACGCTCAACCGGTTGGCTCGCGTGTATGACAGGATCAGAGCCGAAGCCCTACCGTTCAGACAGTCTCTACGCCTCATAGAGGAAGTGGTGAACCAAAGTGGCTCTTGATCTTCGGCGCGCGCAGTGGCGGAAAAGCACCTTCAGCGGTCCCGAGGACAACTGTGTCGAGGTGGCTTCTAACCTCTCCGGTATCCGTGCCGTCCGTGACAGCAAGAACCCCACCGGGCCTGCACTGGTCTTCTCCTCCAGTGCATGGACCATGTTCCTGACCGGCATCACAGACGGCACCTTGGACGTCTGACCTACCGATAGACCTCTCCCGCTCTAAGGAGCGGGAGGGGAACACTCGGGCAGATAAAGCCTTGTCCGGTTGAGGTGTGTAGACCCCACCCGTACCGCACCATCGTGGTTGTTCGCCGCGTTCCCACCCGAGAAGTGTCGGCCTGCGGCGGGAGGAAAGGTGAGCCCGCATGCCGAGGCCGACCGTACGATGCGAAGGGCTGATCCGGCTCGCGCGTCCGTTCCTGCAGTCTCTATGACTCATAGAGGAAGTGGTGAACCAAGTGGCTTTTGATCTTCGTAACGCGCAATGGCGGAGGAGTAGCTTCAGCGGGGACGAGGGAGGCAACTGCGTCGAAGTGGCCTCCAATCTCCCCGGTACCCGCGCCGTACGCGACAGCAAGAACCCTGCCGGCCCTGCACTGGTCGTCTCCTCCAGCGCATGGACCATGTTCCTGACCGGCATCACAGACGGCACCCTGAACGTCTGACCCGATCGACCTTCCCCTTCCGCCCCTAGAGCGGAGGGGGAACACTCGGGGGGGCCGGCTGAGGTGTGTGGATCCCACCCGTACCGCGCCGTCGTGGTCGCTCGCCGCGATCCCACCCATAACCTTCCCGGCCTGCGGCAGCGGTGCAACAGTCCTTCCGGCCTGCGGCTGGGACGGCAGGGGAACTGTCCTCGCGGCCTGCGGCGGCAGGAGGATCTCTCTGAGCCTGCGGTGATGGCGGTGGTCAGTCCTCCCGGCCTGCGGCGACAGGGGAACAGTCCTCCGGCCTGCGGCAGCGGTGCGAACAGTCTTCGCGGCCCGCGGTGCTGGGAGCCGTTGTTCGCGGTTTTTGTGGGGAGGGGGATTTGTCGGCTGAGGTGGTGGATCCCACCCGTACCGCGCCGTCGTGGTCGCTCGCCGCGATCCCACCCATAACCTTCCCGGCCTGCGGCAGCAGTGCAACAGTCCTCGCGGCCTGCGGCAGTGGCGGCGGGGAGCAGTTCGTCCGGCCTGCGGCGGCGACAGGGCAACAGTCCTCGCGCTGTGGCCGCGGTGCAAACAGTCCTCCCGGCCGGCGGGGGAACCCGGCCTACGGTGGCGGTGACAGGGAACTTTTTTCGCGGCCTGCGGCGGCGGCAGAAGCATCTCTCAGCCTGCGGTGATGGCGGTGATCAGTCCTCGCGGCCTGCGGCGGCGACGGAGAACAGTCCTCCCGGCCTGCGACGGAGAGCAGCTTCGGGTGGGAGTCCGGAGGAGGAGGTCAGCGGGTGAGGCCCCGGGTTGACGTCTGCAAGTGGTGGTCCAGGATACGGAGTGCCTGCTGGGGCGAATGGCGTCCGAGGAGCAGGTCCGAGGCCAGTCCCTCGACCAGGGCGAGCAAGGTCTCGGCGGTCAATTCGAGGTCCGTCTCCGTGGTCGGTTCGGGACGTGTCTCCGTGGTCGGTTCGAGGTCCGTTTTTGCGTCCCGCCTGATCGCACGAAGCTGGTCGGCCACCGCTGCGGTGAGTTGGTCGCGTCCCTGACGGTAGCGGGTGGCCAGGACCGGGTCGTTGAGCGCCCGGATGAAGAACGCGATGCCTACCAGCGTTTCCTCTCGGCTGTCATGGTCCAGCGGGAGGAGGGCCACCAGGAGGGCGCGCAGGGTCTCCAGTGGCGTGGCGGGCTCGGGCAACGCCGTGAGGCCGCGCCGGATGCGGCCTTCGAGTTTCTCTCGTAGGTGGCTGGTGGCGAACATGAGCATCTCGTCCTTGCTCGCGAAGAAGTGCTGGACGAGCCCGATGGACATCCCCGCCTCCGTGGCCACCTCCCGGATGCTCACCGCTTCGATGCCCCGCTCGGCGGCGATCCGCCACAGCGCCTCGGTGATCTGCCTGCGGCGCTGATCATGGTCGACTCGTTTCGGCACCTGTTACTCTCCCTGCGCAAGGTTTACCATACGAATATATTGCGAAAGGGGGCTCGGTGCCGACGAAGGGACGAGTAGGCCGGTTCAGGACAGCGGCCGGGCAGGCGGAGTTCGAGAAGATCTATGACCAGGGGTTGGACGCGCTGCCTCCTCCCGCCGAGGTGCAGGATGTCTCCACTCGCTTCGGTCAGGTGCGCGTCTACCGCTTCGGCGACGCCCCTGGCCCGCCGATCGTTCTGCTGCACGGCAGGGCCGCGACCAGCGTCATGTGGCTGCCGAACCTCGCCGCCCTCGCCGAACGGCACCGCGTCTTCGCGCTGGACCTGCTCGGCGAGGGCGGACGCAGCGTGCAGACCGTGCCCATCAGGAACGCCGACGACCAGGCCGCGTGGTTCGGCGACTTGCTGGAACGGCTGGACGTGGGGGCGGCCCATCTCGTGGGCGTGTCCATCGGAGGCTGGCTCGCCTGCAACCAGGCCGTACGCGCTCCCCGGCACGTGGCGTCGATCAGCCTCCTCGAACCGGCCAACACCTTGGGCCGGATTCCCCTCGGCCTGGTCCTGCGCACCATCCCGATCGCCCTGCCGTTCACCGCGTCCTGGGCCATGCCCCGCTTCCTGCGCTGGGTGGACGGCAATGGCGAAGTGCCGGAGGACGACCCGGTGGGACGCGTGATCGGCGCGAACCTGCGGCACTACCGCGCGGCCCTCGCGCCGCCCGCGTACTTCTCCGACGATCAGCTCCGCTCCATCGCCGTTCCGGCCCTGGTCCTCTTAGGTGGCCGTAGTGTCGTCCACGACGCGGAGAAGGCGTGCCGGCGCGCTCGCGCGCTCATCCCCGATGTGCAGGCCGAGCTGTGGCCGGACGCCACCCACTCGATCGCGGGCCAGTACGCCACCGAGGTCAACGAGCGGGTCCTGCGCTTCATCAACTCGGTCGGCGCCGCAACACCGACCCCCTGACCTCCCGCTCAGCCCCTCGTCACCTGCCTGTGGCCCACGCCGCCGCAGGCCAGGAGAACTGCTCCCCGCCGCCACTGCCGCAGGCCGGGAGGACTGTTTGCACTGCTGCCGTAGGTCGGGAAGGTTGTGGGTGGGATCGCGGTGAGCGACCACGACGGCGCGGTACGGGTGGGGGATCCACCACCTCAGCCGACAAATCCCTCTCCCCTCAAAAACCGCGAACAACGGCTCCCAGCACCGCGGGCCGCGAAGACTGTTCGCACCGCTGCCGCAGGCCGGAGGACTGTTCCCCTGTCGCCGCAGGCCGGGAGGACTGACCACCGCCATCACCGCAGGCTCAGAGAGATCCTCCTGCCGCCGCAGGCCGCGAGGACAGTTCCCCTGCCGTCCCAGCCGCAGGCCGGAAGGACTGTTTGCACCGCTGCCGCAGGCCGGGAAGGTTGTGGGTGGGATCGCGGCGAGCGAGCACGACGGCGGGGCACGGGTGGGAGCTACAACCTCAACCGGTAACGCCCTTTTCTCCTCGGCCGTGTCTCTTTGTTCGTGGGCTACCCTCCGGTCATGGGTAAGTTTCTCGCTGTCCTGAACGGCGCGGCCGACAACGCTGACAAGGCGAAGTTCACCGAGCAGCAGCAGAATGAGTTCATGAATGCGTGGGCGGTGTGGGCTCAGAAGAACGAGCACGCCCTGATCGATCCCGGGGCGCCGCTCTTTCGCAAGAAGTTGGTGACGGCCCAAGGCGTCGAGGACTTCACCGACTCGAAGACCGGATACGCGATCGTGGAGGCCGAGACACACGAAGACGCGGCGCGGCTCTTCAGCGACCACCCTCATATCGCTTTGATGCCAGGGAACTCGATCGAGGTCCTCGAGTGCCCGCCTATCCCGTCCTGAGCTCTGCTTCCTTAATCATCTTCGTGTCCAGATGAGGATGGCGGCGAGGTGCGGCGCTGCCTGGTAGGTCGTGGCCTGCCGGGAAGGTTGTGGGTGGGTTCCACGACCTCGGCCGACAGCGCCCTTCTGAGTGATCGTCAGCGCGGGTCGCGGCCGAGGTAGCGGAGCAGTTCGTCGACGACCGGGGTGGCGGAGGGGCCGTCGGCGGCCTCGGCCTCGACCACGGGAGCGTAGGCGCCCCACTGGCGCAGGGGTTCGACGATTCCCCGCGCGGCGGCGAGAAGGTGGCCTGCGAGTTCGTCGTCGAGCGGGGACGGCTGGCCCGTGGCGATCGCGATGTCCCATGCGTGGACGCCGGCGTCGAGCGCGCACATGACCGCGGCGACCGGAGTGGGCAGGTCGCCGTGCGGCAGCGGCGTCGGAACGGTCTCGGTGTCGTCGGACACCGCCGCCCACGCCAGGGTGGTCCGCTCGAGGGCGTCCTTCACCAGCTCCGCCGCGGTGCCGTCGATGGCTCCTGAAGGCGAGAAGGGATCGTAGGCCGGACCGTTTCCGACGCCGAGCATCTTCGCGTAGGCGAGCTGGTCGGCTGCGGCGTGCTGGATCACCTGGGTGACCGTCCATTCCGAGCACGGGGTGGCGTTGTCTTCCTGGCCGTCCCGCACACCGGCGACGCTGTTCTCCAGCGCCCGGTACGAGGCGGCCAGCACCTCACGCCAGACCGGCTGCAGGGCGGTGACGGTGGCGCTGTCGGTGGTGTTCATGATCTCGCCTTTCGATCTCTTCCTTGCCTGTGACACCAACCTAAGGGCCCATTAGGCTACTTTCATTCCTAATAGGTCTCCGGGATGAGAATTCGATGGCTCCGACGACGACCCGAGTGCTGCGCCTGCTGTCCCTGCTGCAGGATCGGTCACACACCGGCCGCGAACTCGCCGAGCGCCTCGGCGTCACCGAACGCACACTGCGGAAAGACATCCAGCGGCTCCGCGAACTCGGCTATCCGGTGCACGCCACGCGCGGCGCGGTGGGCGGGTACCGGATCGGACAGGGCGCGAACATGCCCCCGCTGCTGCTCGACGACGACGAGGCGGTGGCCGTGGCGCTGGCCGTCGGCCTGGCGGAGGACGGTTCCACCGGGATCGCGGACATCGACGCCAGCCTCACCCGAGCGCTCGCCAAGCTCCAGCAGATCCTCCCGAAACGCCTGCAACGCAAGGTGACGGCCCTGCGGTCGGCCACCGCGGTCGGGCCCGCCACCGTCGGCTCCCGCGAGCCGGACGCCCCGGTGCCCGCCGCCACCCTCACCGTCGTCGCGGGCGCGATCCGCGACGGCGCGACCCTGTCGGTGACCCGCGCCGACATCGAGACCGAGGTGGAGCCGTACCGCCTGATCAGCTGGCGCCGCCGCTGGTTCCTGGTCGCCTACGACCTCGGCGCGCACGCCTGGCGGGCGCTGCCCGTCGCCGACCTGACCCGCGTCCGGTCCGCGTCCCGCCGCTTCGCTGCCCGCTCCCTGCCCGACGACGACCTCGTCGCCTTCGTCCTCCGCGAAGTCGCCCAGACCGGCTGGAAGGTCCACGCCCGCGTCACCGTGCTCGCCCCCGCCGAGACCGTGATCGCCCGCATCAACCCCGCCGTCGGCGTCGTCGAGGCCGTCGACTCCCACACCAGCGTCCTCGTCACCGGTGCCGACGCCCTGGAGACCATCGCCATCTACCTCAGCATGCTGATGATGGACTTCCGCGTCGACGGCCCGCCCGAACTGGTCGCCCACATCCGCACCCTCGCCCGCCGCTACACCCAAGCCCTCGACGACCAGGTGAACTGACCGCGGGCCGTCGGGGTCCGCGATCGCCGCCACCTCCTGCCGCGCTACAGCCTCATTCCCCTTTTTGGATCCGAGAGGGTCAGGAGCCGGCGATGACGGCGACCGCTATGCGTCCGCCGTCCACGTCGACGACGGTCCCGTGGACGAACTCCGCCTCGTCGGAGGCCAGGTAGAGGGCGGCGGAGGCGATCGCGTCCGGGTGGCCGGCTCGACCGGCCGGGGTGCCGACCATCAGGGCCTCGCCGGGATACTCCGCCTCCGGCGCGAGGTCGGGCGTGCGGATGACCCCGGGAGACACCGCGTTCACCCGGATGCCCATGGACGCGAACTCCGAGTCCCATGCCCGCGTCAGGGTCTCCAGCGCTCCCTTGGTCGAACTGTAGAGAGCCCCGACCGGGATGCCCATCCGCGCCACCCAGCTCCCCAGGTTGACGATCGTCCCGCCGCCGCTCGCCGCCATCGCGGGCACCACGGCCTGGGTGAGGAAGAACGGCGCCTTGACGTTGACCGCGTAGACCCGGTCGAAGGTCTCGTCGTCGGTCGTCAACGTGGTGGCCGCCGGGAAGATGCCGGCGTTGTTCACGAGGATGTCGATACGGCCGCCGAGCGCGGCGAGCGCGGCGTCGGCGAGCGCCTTGCTCGCCTGCGGGGTGCCGTCGAGGTCGGCGCGCACGAAGTCGGCCCGGCCGCCGCCGGCGCGGATTCCGGCCACGACCGCTTCGCCCTTGGCCGCGTCGCGTCCGGAGACGATCACGTGCGCGCCTTCCGCCGCGAAGAGACGGGCCACTGAACGCCCGATGTTGCTGGTCGAGCCGGTGATGAGGGCGGTCTTGCCGTCCAGTCGCTTGGTCATGGCAGCGAACGTACGACGCCGATTTTGGACTCGCAAGTCCAAAAAATGCGGGCAGGTCTAGGGTGCTTCAGGACTGGGCGCGCTCCGGGTGGCGTGGCGCTGCCGCCACTGCTCCATGGCGTGCCGGTGGGCATCGCTCACGATCAGAAGGAACTCGGCGGAGGACTCGAAGCGGGCGCCCGCCGGGGTCGCGACCCCGAGGATCTCGGCGCCGCGCTGCGAGGCGACCACCAGGGCGTCGTTCATCCGCAGAGCCGCGTGCAGCGAGCGGAGCCAGATCTCGTCGTCGATGACGTAGCGCTCGCGCCGCGCGCCGGGAGTCCGCTCCCGTCTGAGCATTCCCTGCTGTTCGAGGAAGGCGACGGCGTGTGAGATCGACGCGGGGCTGACGCGAAGCCGCTGGACCAGGTCGGTGGCGGTGAGAGCGCCGGAGTCGGTGGTGTACAGGCAGGCCAGCACCCTGGCCTCCATCCGGGGCAGGCCCTGCTGCACGAGGAGGGCGGTGAAGGACTCCGTGAAGTCCTGCACCGCTCGCGGGTCGCGCCCGTGGGCGCTGTCGGAGACCGGTGCGGCCGGTGGCCGGGCCTGCTTGTGCCGGCGCGCACGATGCCGTGTGGCCTCGTGCGCCTGGTCCGCGCGGTAGTCGTCGGGTCCGCCGTTGCGGGTGACCTCCCGCATGACGGTCGAGGCGGGCCGGCCCAGCCGCCGGCCGATCTCCGCGTATCCGAGCCCGTCCGCCAGCCCCGCGGCGATGTGCTGACGGTCCTCATCGGTGAGCCTGCCTCCGGGCATCGGTGCTCGTCTCCTGTCGGTCGTACTGGGCGGAGCTCGGCGTCCGCGCACCCGCTGCACAGTATGCATTCAGTCGGAGCCCATTGCAAAGCAATCTGATCGTCCATTGCATTCAGCGTCACTTTCATTGCAAAGCAGTGCCGCGGCATCCGGCATGAACAGGAGCGGGGAGTCCTCATTGCGTGTTGACTGTTTTATGAATGCAATGTAGCGTCGCATGCGTTCAGAGATTCCCGAACGGTGATGGATGCCACGGGCGCCAAGCCGGGACGGCTCTCACGTGATCGGACGCCCTGAGCGAGGAGATTCATGATGGGACGAGGCGACGGCGGCTTCTCCGAAGCAGGGCTGCGCAGGATGCGCGACGTGCTGGCACGGCATGTCGACTCCGGGAAGATCCCAGGGCTCGTCGCCCTGGTCGGCCGGGGCGAGGAGACGCACGTCGAGGCGATCGGCACGATGTGTCATGACGGCGGCGCGCCGATGCGCCCGGACACGATCTTCCGGATGGCGTCCACGTCCAAGCCGGTCACGATGGCGGCGGCGATGGTCCTCCTCGACGAGTGCAGGCTGCGGCTGGACGACCTGGTGGAGCCGTGGCTGCCGGAACTCGCCGACCGGCGGGTGCTGAAGCGGATCGACGGGCCGCTGGACGACACCGTGCCGGCGCGGCGGCCGATCACCGTGCGGGACGTGCTGACCTCCACGTTCGGGCTCGGCATGGACATGACGTCGCTGGGCACTCCGATCATGGGGGCGATCTTCGAGCGGGGGCTCACGCCCCAGGGGCCGGAGCCGATGCCCGAGCCCGACGAGTGGATGCGCCGCCTCGGCACGCTTCCGTTGATGCACCAGCCCGGGGAGCGCTGGCAGTACCACATCGGCAACGATCTGCTCGGCGTGCTCGTCGCCCGGGTCACGGGCCGGTCGTTCGAGACGTTCCTGCGGGAACGCGTCTTCGAACCGCTGGGGATGAAGGACACCGGCTTCCACGTGCCCGCCGACAAGATCGACCGGCTGCCGCCCCTCTACGCCCCCGACCCGCGGACCGGAGAGTTCCACGTGTGGGACCCGGCCGAAGGGGGACGCCACAGCGAGCCTCCGGCGTTCCAGGGCGGCGGGGGCGGGCTGGTCTCCACCGCCGATGACTACCACGCCTACTTCCGGATGCTGCTTGATCGCGGGACGCACGGCAGCGAGCGGATCCTGTCCAGGCCCGCCGTCGAGCTTATGACCACCAACCGCCTCACGGCCGAGCAGCAGGCCGCGCGCACCGCCATGGCCACCGACAACGTCCATGTGTCGTTCGGCCAAGGACAGCACGGCGGCTGGGGCTTCGGGATGGCGGTGCGCACCTACCGCGGCGACTACGCGCCCATCGGTCAGTTCGGCTGGGACGGCGGAAGCGGCACCTCGACCTACGCCGACCCGCAGAACCAGGTCATCGGGATCCTGCTCACCCAGGTCGGGCTGTCCACGCCGGACGCGGCGCGGGTCATGCACGACTTCTGGACCACGCTCTACCAGGCGATCGACGACTGACACCGAGCCCGCGCCCCGATAGACCGCCCTCCGGCGGCCGGGCCATCGAGGTTCCGCAAGGCTCTTCCCTCCACCATCCGTCCGTTCATCTGACGTTCAGAACACCTATGAAGGAGAACACGACCATGTCCATCACCCTTACCGACCGGGACAAGCTCACCCTGCGGACCGCCGCCTACGGCGCCGTCTCGCTGCTGGCGGCCGCCGGCGCCGGCGGCTCGCCCCACAAGGTGGCCACCGCGGGCTCCATCGCCCTGGCCTCCGCGACCGGCCCGGTCGGGCACGTGCTCGCCGAGAAGTCGACGGGCGTGAACCTGAACGGCAAGACCGTGGCCGAACTCGCCGACCACGTACTGCCGGCCCTGACCGCGGCCGTGAACCTGCTAAAGAAGCAGGACCCGGCCGAGGCGGACAACTTCCGCCACACCGTCCTCGTGGCCGTCGACGCGGCCACCCAGGCCCACCGCGGCGAGCCCAGCCCCACCATGGCCGACATGACCCGCAAGATCACCGCAGCCCTCGACGCCGTGTGACGGGGAGGTGAAGGTCGCGGCCGTGCCGGCCTCGCACGGCGTGGGGCCGGAATGGGTCGTAAGCTGCGGAACATGGCGTTCACGGCCAAGGGGCTCGCGACCCGTCAACGCATCATCGAAGGCGCCGCCGCGCATCTGCGCAGCGACGACCCGGGCGACGTCACGCTCGACGACGTACGCGCGACCACCGGCACGAGCAAGAGCCAGCTCTTCCACTACTTCCCCGGAGGGAAGGAAGAGCTCCTCCTGGAGGTGGCTCGCTTCGAGTCCGGCCGGGTACTGGAGGACCAGCAACCGCACCTCAGCGCCCTCGACTCGTGGGACTCCTGGGAGCAGTGGCGCGAGGCGGTCATCGCCCGCTACCGCGCCCAGGGGACCCGGTGCCCCCTCGCATCGCTGATGAACCAGGTCGGCAGCGTCCCCGGGGCCTCGGAGGTGGTCACGACGCTGCTCCGGCAGTGGCAGGAGTACCTCCAGCGGGGCATCACCACCATGCAGGAACACGGCGAGGTGACCCCGAACCTCGACGCCCACCGCACGGCCGCGGCCTTCATCGCCGGCATCCAGGGCGGCGTGAGCGTACTCCGCTCGACCGGCGACACCTCCCACCTGGAAGCCATCCTCGACCTCCTCCTAACCCACCTCCGCACCAAAGGCATCAAAACCCCCACCCCCGCCTGACCCCACCCCCACACCGACCTTCACCCGCGCGAAAGAGAAGAAAATCTCCGGCTGAGGTCGCGTGAGCCCACCTGTACCGCGCCGCCGTGGTCGCTCACCGCGATCCCACCCAGAAAACGGGCGGCCTTCGGCGACAGCAATAACACGCCCGCCTGAGGTAGAATGTATCGGCGGCGGCGAGCCCACGTGGGGCCCAGCCGCCCACGCCGTACTACGACGCCTCCTCGCAACGGCCCATCGCTGATCGATCGCCCCGCCACACGTTTGCAATCTCGATCAGCGGTATCGGGCACCACATACCAGTCTTGCTTGTGAATCCAGTCGGCGGTGATATCGGGGCTTATCGTCCTGCAGCGGGTTCGCCTCGGGGGGGATACAGGGGTTCCAGCCGGTCGGCGTGGACGGTGTGGATGAAAGGGCCGTCCATGTGGGAGGCCGCGAAGATGGCTCCCTGGTTGATGACGAAGCGCTGGGCGTAGTCGGTGGAAGTCAGGTCGCCACGGGTGATGACGAAACAGCGAGCCTGGTGTTCGATGACGGCTTGGATCTCGGCACGCCGGTACCGAATGCGTTTGTCCTTCATCAGCACGGCCCAGCCGAGCTTGGCAGTGTCTTCGATCCAGCGGGTGTCTTCGACCTGCTCGTCGGCGGGGACGCCGTAGTGTTCCGCCAGAGTGATCAATTCCCATCCGGCGGCGCGGAGCAGTCGGGGGACGGCCACGCGGCCGAGGCTGCGGTCGATGAAGAACTTACGCGGCTGTTCGAGTGGCGACACGGAGGGCGTCCTCGACCTCTTCTCTGCTGAGCCCATATTCCTCGGCCACGGCGTCCACAGGTTCGCCCGCCTGGAACAGGTCGATGACGTCTTCGAGTTTGGCGCCGCCATGGGCGAATCGGGGGCGGCCGAAGGCGTGGGCGGCGTCGACGGTTACAGTGGCCGTCCGATACTGAGGCAGGGTGATGACCTGGGCGTAACCGTCGGGGGCGAAGTCAACCAGGCGTAGGTAACTGGCGACGACCTCGGAGAACACTCGCTGGTTGTTGCGGACGACGACCAGCTCACGGGTGGACTCGTCGCCGGCGTGCTCGGCGTAGTCGTACAGGACCTCCGCGCCGTCGGTGAACAGGCGCCTGCTGGCCAGGGCGTGTGCGAGTCCGAGTTCGCGTTGAAGGGCGTCGATCGCGGGTCTGATGCGCTGCAGGGGCACCCCTGCTTGCCGGAAGGCGGCCAACGCATACCCCTCGGCCAAACCGATGAACGGTACTGCGGCCTCGTTCGGCCTGCCGGGTCGTGCGGCGGTGATCACGGGTTTGCCATGAATTGTGCGTCCGTCGCGTTGGCGGCGCTGGTAGCCGAAGGCCCATGTGGAGAACGTGGATGAGGGCACGGCGAGGTAGCCCGCCGCTTCGGCGATGCCGTACAGCGGTGTCGTGAACCGATCGATCGCCATGGTCACCCCCTGAGTCGTCATCGTCTCAGATAACGCTGCCGGACTGGGGGCGTATGGACGCTACATGCCCAGACTCGCAGCGGCAGGCCGAGGGGCCACTGCGCGCGCTCTGAGGGGAAGTGCGTTTGTGAGCGGTGTCGCGGATGGGTTGGTCGCAGCCGGCATGTCTGACGATGACGCCACCGAGCAGGTGCTGGCGGGTTCTACCGACGAATCCCCGCACGTGCCGACGACCAGATCACCGGCTCCGGCTGCCTGACAGGTGTGCCAGCAGCATGTTCAGTGGGCGCGGGACGTGGTGGGGGTCCAGTGCCGCGACGAGGAGGGCGGAGTAGCGGATCTTGCGGCCGCTGCCCGAGCCCATGAACCGGCGTAGCTGGTCGTGGGTGGTGCCTTCGCGCCAAGCGGGTTGCTTCTGGAGTGTGCGGAATGAGCCCAGCTCGCCCTCGGCGTCCAGGACGCGCTCGACCGTGGCGGTGCCGAGGGCGCGGATCAGCTCGTCTTCGAGGTCGGCGTCGCAGACGAAGAAACCGAGCGCCTCCAGATCGCTTCGGCTGAGATCGGAGCCGAAGCCGGCGCGCTCCAGCACCCTCCGGAAGTGGCTTTCCTCTCTGACGTCGCACAGACCGGCCAGCCTGAGATCGCGACCGGCGGGGCCGTATCTGCCGATGTACGTCCCGATGTTCGTGGCGCCGCCCATCGCCACGAGGGAGACGCCTTCGTCCGCCAGGTTCCGGCCACGACGTTCGGCCAGCGCTTCGATGGCCGACTTGTCACTGACTCCCTCGACCAAGACCACGGTGTGCGCGTCCCTCACCAACCCAGCCTCGCACTGGACAGGGATAGGTTCATCCCCTTTTTCGCGGCGGAGATCATCAGCCGCAGATCGCGATCTCCGGCTGTCGTACCGGGTCGGGAGAGGTGGCGGCGGTGGCCATGCCTGACGGGTGAACCCGGCGCGAGCCACTGTAACCGACGGCGCGCATAACGCATCCGCCGTTGTCTGCGACGTAGGTATCTTCATGCGGACTGGAAACTATTTGAGGTTGGATAGATGGAACGATTGTCGTCGGAGAGAGGTTTATCGTGCGTGGAATAACCGGGATTTCGGCTTGCCTCGTGTCATTCCTGATGGGCTCCCTGGTTCTGGCCGCTTGCGACGGCGGCTCGCCGGTGGCCGGAACGACGCCCACCAGACCGGCGTCATCGGCAAGCGCCGCGCCGGCCTTGTCGGCGTCCACCTTGCTGATTGATCCTCACGTGTACCGCGATCGTGAGGTCAGGGTGGGGGTCGGGTTCGCGGGCCGCTTGAGTGTCTCGCCCTTGGGTTGCGTCGCGATAGGGGAGTCTGTGGTCGTGGCTCCTAAGAGGTCCGCCCTTTTGTCCGGTGGCACTCGTGTCAGGCTTGCCGGTGTCGGCACCTTCGCGATCGGCGAATCAATCGATACGGGCGGATGGTTTATAAAGCATCCCAAGGCCGGTGACGATCGCTTGCCTGACAATTTCGCGTCGTGCGGCAAGGGCTCCTTCATCGTCATCGAGCCTTAGGGCGAGGTGCCGTTCGTCGGCCGGAGGCCGCGAGCTTCTCGGGTGGGATCGCGGTGAGCGAGCACGAAGGCGCGGCACGGGTGGGTCGACACAACCCCGGCCGGAACACTTCTTCTCTTCCCGGCGAAACCTACCCCGGCCGGAGTCGTGACGCGCAGGGTCGGGGAGATGGGGTCATGGGGCCTCGGGGTCGAGGAAGGCGAGGATGTCTCGGTCGCCGCGGTCTCTGAGGCGGGTGAGGACGTCTTCGCGGGAGGCGCCTTCGGGGAGGCCGATGCGGGCGCCGATGAGGCGGAGGGCCTCGGCTTCCGAGGCGACGGGGGCGGTGTAGCCGATGAGGTGGAGGGCCATGTTGATGGGGGGGAGGCCGGGGGCGGCCTGGGGGAGGAAGCGGGTGAGGAGTTCGCCGCCGTCGGAGACGGTGAGGAAGATGGAGTCGCCCTCGCCGGCGTTGTAGTCGGCCAGTACGGCGCGGATCGAGCCCATCGTCGGCTGGTTGTGCCAGCTGATGACCACGTCGCCCGAGGGGGTGGAGGTGGTGAGCTGGCCGCCGGGGGCCATGCCGAGGTGCGCGGCGAAGCCGGTGGGCAGGGGGGAGCCCGAGCCGCGCAGGTGTTCGGCGTTGACGTCCACGCGGTGCCACCAGCGGCCGTCCCTGCTGCGGAACGAGCGGCGGGTCATCGACACGTCGCGGCGCGGGTGGTACGGCTCGGCCTGCTCGGGGGCGGCGACGCGGATCCATCCGCGCTGGGTGCGCTCGAAGCCGGGGCCGCCCGCGTAGGCGCGCACGGAGCTCTCGCTGACCTCGTACCGCGCGGTCAGGTTGGCGACGACGCTGTTCACCGACGCCTCGCCGCCCGCGCGCTCGATCTCGCGCACGATCATCTCGCGGATGCCGATGTACTCCTCGCCGCCCCAGCGGGTCAGCCCGTACCGGTTCCTGTCGACGCGCAGGAACCGGTCGTCGGCGGTGAGCTGGTTGCGGATGCCGACCAGGCTGTAGTCCTCGCCGATGCGGCTCTGGATCTCCTCGGGGCTGAGCGGGGCCTCGGCGACGGCCAGCACGGCCTCGGCCTTCTCGTTGACGCTGCGCGGCCACGGCACCACGTGACCTTCGAGGACGCGGAGCTGCGGCACCGAGGCGAGCCACGCCTCCGCGACGTCCTCGCGCACGCCGAGCTGGGCGACCATCGTGACGGCCTCGGGCAGCTTGACGGGGCCGTCGGTGAAGAGCTGGCGGGTCTTCTCCTTGAGCTCGTCGGCGCCGCCCGCGACCAGCCACCCGTCCACCTGTTCGTGGCCGGTGAGCAGGCTGCGGATGAACCGCCAGGCGGGCACGCCGAGCGTGGTCAGGTCCGCGCGGTGCCAGGGGGCGGCGGCGGCCAGGTCCTCGGCGGGGACGGCGGAGCCGAGCCTGCCGCGCACCCAGGCCAGGTGGGCGGTCAGCGGGGCGGCCTCCGGCGTGGCGAGCCGGGCCTGGACGTGGTCGCGCAGGTCCCGCTCGATCTGCCGGATGCGCTCGCGGGTCACGGAGAACCGCTGCGCGAGCTCGTCCAGCGTGGCGCGGCGCTCGGCGTACACGCGGTCTCTGGCGATGGCGCGCTGGCGGTCGTCGAGCGCGGCGAAGATCTCGTCGATCAGCTCGATGATGGGCCGCTCGCCGGCGCCCGCGCCGGACTCCGAGGGGGTCTCGGAGGCCAGCAGGCGCTCCAGGACGCCGGTGAACAGGGTGCGCGCGAAGTCCTTGTCGTCGGGTGTCCGCAGGCCGGCCGCGGGGTCGGTCATGCGGACGAGGGGCAGGATGTCGCCGAGCGGCAGGTGCCCCCAGCAGGCCGTGGCGAGGTCGGCGAGCCTGGCCGCCACCTGGGAGGTCCCGAGGATGAGGCAGGCCCGGTCGATCGGGAGCGCCTGCCACCACGCCTCTGGGAGGCGTGGGTCGCTCGCGATCGGCTCAACCTGTCCGGGGGCGGTCCAGCGCAGGGGAGGCACGAGGTCGCTAAGGCTCAAATTCATGGGGGTCCAACCGGCATATGGCTTGGGAGTGGGACGAGACGGAGTCCTATCCGCGGTTCAGGTTATTGGGTCATGGTGGCAGAAAGGGACTGGCCCGGCCTGAATAAGACAGGTAAAGCCTCTCGGCGGCCCGCATGCAGGCCATGTACAGCAGCCCGCGTTCGCGCTGCAGGTCGTGGGCGCGGGCCGTGGGGTCCTCGTCCGCCGGGGTGAGCGTCTCGGGGGCCGGGACGACGCCCTCGGCGACGCCGATGAGGGCGACCCTCCGGAACTCCAGCCCCTTCAGCCCGTGCAGCGTGCTCACCCGGACGCTGATCCCGGCCTGCCCGAGCGCGGTCCTGGCGCCGCGGACGTACTCGCTGGTCCGCGCCCCGACGGCGATCTCCTCGGCGGGCACGCCCTCGGCGAGCCACGCGCGGACGTGGGTGACCAGGCCGGTCAGCTCGGCCTCGCGCGAGGCGTACTCGCGGACGGCCGGGCGGGCGCCCGGGTGGATCGACCGGAAGCCCACCAGGTCGACGACGCCGTCCACGAGGCCGTCGGCCGCGTTGCCGCCGCGCAGCCGGACGCCCCAGGCCAGGATCTCGTGCGACAGGCGGTGCGAGATGGTCAGGTGGTGGGTCTCGACCTTGATGCCCAGCGCGCTGAGCGCCACGCGGGTGTCGAACACCCGCTGGTGGGGGTCGCCGACGATGAACAGGTCGTTGGCCGCGGGCGGCACGGCGGCGCGCAGCAGCCGCCACTGCGCCGGGTGCAGGTCCTGCGCCTCGTCCACCACGATGTGGCGGTACGGCTCGCGCCGGGGCCCGTCGTCGCCGAGCAGGTCGCCGGTCGTCCTGCCGAGCAGCGTGGACGCCTGCGCGGCGAGCTGGAGCAGCGTGCGCCTGCCCGTGGCGCGCAGTCGCTCGGTGACGTGCTCGATGGCCTTCCACACGGCGGTGCGCTGCTCCTCGTCCAGGCCCACGCTGCGCCCGGGACGGTCGGCGACCAGGTACTCCTGCACGGTGCACAGGTTCTGCGCGAGGATCACCTGCTCCCACTCGCGCAGCAGGAAGGCCGGGCCGTGCGGGTCGCCGGCTATCTCCGACGCCTCCTGCCACAGCGTGGCGAGGTCGGAGCGGCCGGCCAGCAGCGGGGGCCGTCCCTCGGCCTCGGCGACGACGCGGTGGGCCAGCCGGTCCACGTTGCCGACCTCGATGCGCGCGCGCACCTCCGCGTCGTCCACCAGCAGGTCGAGCTTGGCGGCGGCGTCGTCGGCGACCTTCTGCGAGAAGGTCAGGAACAGCACGCGCCCGGCGCCCGCGTGGGCGAGGTGACCGGCGCGGTGCAGGGCCACCAGGGTCTTGCCGGTGCCCGCGCCGCCGGTGACGAGCACCGGGCCCTGGTAGAGGTCCTGGTGGGCCAGGCGGTGCTGGGTGGGGTACAGGAACGTGCACCAGTGCGGGGCGCCGAGGACGCGGTCCAGCGTGCCGGGGTCGGGGATGAAGACGGCACGGTCGGGCGTGCGCTCCAGGGCGGACACCAGGTCGGTGACGTCCACGGACGGCGCGGGCACGGCCACGCGCGTGTCCAGCGCCCGCCAGGCGTCGGCGATCGAGCCGCCCTGGCCGAGGACGGCCAGGGGGGCGTACTGGCTCTCCGGGAGCAGCGGCTCCAGGGCGTCGAGGGCGACGTCCGTCGTGATCAGCCGGAGCAGCGGGATCAGGTCGGCGTCCACGCCGAGGCCGAGCAGGTCGGTGTCGCAGACGTGCGCGAACAACCGCCACTCGCTGTTCCCGGCCGCGCGGCGCAGCGCGGGCTCGACGCGGTCCAGGGCGTCGGCGTCCCAGATCTCCGCCACGCCGATCGCCGAGTTGACCGAGAACCGGTGCCGCTGGGCGAACGACCAGGCGTCGGCGTCGGGCAGCACGGCGAGCATCCAGTACACGTCGCGCTGGCGGACCACCACCCCGCGGTGCCGGTCGGCCAGCCGGAGCGTCGCCACGCGGGCGTCGCGGGTGTTGCGCACCCGTTCGGGGTGCGGGGCGGAGGTGGTGTTGAGCAGGAAGCGGCGCAGGGCGACGACGGCGTCCCGGCGCAGGAGCCGGTCCAGGGCGTCGAGATCCCGGGGGACCTCGGGAGCGATCGCCAGCCGGGGCACCACGGCTCCTGTCAGACCATCAGGGACAGCAGGTCGCGGTCCCCGCGTTCGCGCAGTCGGTTCATCACGTCGGGCAGCCCCACCGGGCCGGTCATGCCGATACGGGTGGCGAGGACGCGGATCGTCTCCTCCAGGGACTCGGCGCCGCCGGGGACGGTGTATCCGGCCAGGCGCAGCGCCTGGGTGCGGCTGTCGGTGTCGGGTGCCCCCGGCGGGACGAGGCCGGCCCGCAGGACCTGGTCCTCCTCGGCCACGGTGACGAACAGGGCGGAACCGGGCTCCGCCCCCAGGTCGGCGAGCAGGGAGCCGAGGGACTCGATGACCGGGCGCGACTGCCAGGTGATGGCGATCTCGCCGGCCGCGCTCATGACCGTGTGGCGGTCGCCGGGGGACATGCCGAGGTAGGCGGCGAAGCCGCTGGGCAGGGGGCACTCGGCGCCGGAGAGCTGCTCGGGGCCGATGTCGATCCTGAGCCACCACAGGCCGTCCGGGTGCCGGAAGCACTTGCGGGTCATCGACACGTCCTTGAGGGGGACGGCCGCCTGCCCCTCCTGCTCGGCGGGCGCCTCGGCCTGCGCGGCCTCCTGATTTCCTGACTGTTCTGGCTTTTTGGAGCTCTGGATGCGGAGCTGCGGGACGTCCTCCAGCCACTCCTTGGCCACCTCGGGGTGGATGCCGAGCGTCGAGACCAGCTCCAGCGCCCGCGCGACCGTCGGCGGCCGCTCGGCGTTCAGGATCAAGCCGCAGGTGCGCTCGCGCAGGTCGGCGATGTCCCCGGCGACCAGCCAGTCGTCCTGGACGGTGTAGCCGGGCAGGGTCGCCATCACGAACTGCCAGGCGGGGATGTCCAGGGACCGCAGCTCCCTGGTGTGCCACGGCGCGGCCTCGACCAGGCGGGCCTTCGGCGCGGCGATGCCGAGCACGCCGGGCAGCTTCTCCAGGTACTGGGTGTACGGCGCGGCCTCCGGGCTGTCCAGCCAGGCGGCGAGGCGCTCGCGCAGCTCGTTCTCGCGGGCCACGATGTCGTCGGCGGTGACGGCGAACAGCTTGGCCAGCTCCTCGGGCGCGGCGGGCGCGTCGGTGAAGATCTGGATCTGCGCCACCGTCCAGGTCTGGTCGTCCAGTCCGGCGAACGCCGCGTCGATGAGCGCGGGGATGTCGGGGTCGGCGCCGAGCTCGCCGGCGCTCGCGCCGGACGGCGTCCCGTGGGCCTCGGCGGCTTCCTCGGTCGTGTCCGGCGTCGCGGGCAGGCCGGTCGCGCCGGGCAGGGCGGATGCGTCGGGCAGGTCGGATGCGTCGGGCGTGCCGGGCTCCGCGGGACCGAGTGGGTCGGCGGGCGCGAGGAGGTCGGGGGGTTCAGCGGCCTCCATGCCTCCCATGCCCTCCATGCCCTCCACGGACTCCACCGGCTGGTCCTCGGCGGCGGGGGTCTCGGCGCCGGGGGAGAGGTTCTCGGCGGGCGGTGCCGCGTCCTCGGCGGAGGACTCCGCCGGATCGAGGGCCTCTGCCCGGGACGGCTCCGCCCGTACGCCATTGGCCATGGAGTCGGGGGACGGGGACCGGGACTCGGCCCCGGGCGGCACGTCGACAGGCGGGACCTGGGCGAGTTGGACCTGTCCGGGGGGCGGGATCTGCGCGGCGGGGGGAGGGGCCTGGGGGGAGGACAGGTGCGGTTCGGGGTCGTAGGTGGCCGCCGGGGGCGGGCCGAAGGGGCCGGGGTCGAACGGCTCGGCATCGGGCACGAACGGGCGCGGCGCCGGCGGGTACGGGGGCTCGCCGCCGTAGCCGTAGGAGGCGGGCTCGGAGGTGTACGGCGGCGGCTCGGGGGTGAACTGCTGAGGCTCGGGCGCGAACGGGGATGGCTCGGGGGAGAACGGGGGCGGCTCGAACGCCGGGCCGGGGGGCGGGGGAGGCGTGGGTTCCACGCCGAAGCCCGGGACGGGGAGCGGGGGCGGGGGCGCGGGGCGGTCCGTGCGCGGGGGCGGGGTGAACATCGAGGGCCGGGCCCCCGTGTCGCGCCCGCCCGGCGTGTGCTGCTCCAGCGCGGCCTCGGCCATGCGCGCCGCCGCGAGCCCCAGCGGGTCGTGGGACTTCCGCGAGGCGGGCTGCCGCTTGGGCAGCCGCGGCAGGGGCGCGGGAGCGGGCTCGGCGGCCTGGGCCGCCGCCTGGCGTTCTTCACGCGGCGCCTCGCCCGGCCCGGAGGCTCCCTGCGGGGAGGCCGCCGGCGCGGGGTCGGCCTGCGGGGAGGTCGCCCGCGCGGGGTCGGCCTGCGAGGAGGCCGCTGGTGCGTGGCCCACCTGTCCGGAACCGGCCTGTGCGGAACCGGGCTGCTCGGTGGAGCCTGGGCGGCCGGTGGTGAGCCGGGTGAAGACCGCGGTGAACAGGGCGGTCAGGACGGGGCGGGCCCGGACGAAGGGCTGGTCGGCCAGTTCGCGGCCGGTCAGGGCGAGCAGGCCCGACCAGGAGCCGACACGGTCCAGCGCGATCGAGACCTGGGGGTCGTCGGCCTCGTCGGGGTCCATGACGTGCAGGGCGGGCAGGACGTCCCCCACCGCGGCGGCCGGCCAGTGCGTGAGGGCCAGCTCGGTGAGCAGCTCGCCGAGCGCGTCGGGGCCGAGCACGGGGAAGACCCGGCCCACCGGGACCGAGCGCCACCACGCGTCGGGCAGGTCGGGCTGGTCGCGGAGCGGCGGGAACTCCGTCGCATCGCTCCATCGGAGAGGCGGCACGAGATCACTCAGACAGAAGTTCATCCCGTTTCCTCTCCGGTGACTCCGTTGACGAGACCATAGTCTGGCAAATCAATCGGTCCTGGACGCCGCTTAGGCCCGGACGGCGGCGAATCGCAGCCGTACGTAGTCCGCCATCCAGCCCGACTCGTGACGCAGGGCGGGGGCGGCCAGTTCGTTGACCCTCTGGAGCAAGGGCTCCACCGTCGCGGCGGGCACGCCGTCGAGCAGCGAACCCGCGAACATCCGCACCCAGTCGGCGGCCCCGCCGGGGCACTCGTCCAGCGGGGTGGGACGGTCGAAGTATTCGAGCAGCCGCACGGTGAACCCGCCCTTCTCCAGGCGCAGCGCGTACTCGGCGGGGCTCGGGAAGTACCAGGGCAGGTCGGGCTCGGGCAGGCCGTGCTCGCGCCAGGCGGTGAGCATGGCGGAGGTCAGCGCCGCGCAGTTCCCGGCGCCGCCCATCTCGGCGACGAACCGCCCGCCGGGCGTGAGGGCCATGCGCACGCAGCGGATCACGGCGTCGGGGTCGCGGCACATCCAGTGCAGGGCGGCGTTGGAGAAGACGGCGTCGTACGCCTCGCCGACGCGGAAGTTGGCGCCGTCACCGATGACGAAGTCCAGGCCGGGGTGCTGGGCGATGGCGGCCTCGATCATGGTGGCCGAGCCGTCCATGCCGAGGACGTAGGTGCCGCGGGCGGCGATGTCGGCGGTGAGGACCCCGGTGCCGCACCCGAGGTCGAGGATGCGCTCGCCGGGCCGGGGGTCGAGCAGGTCGATGAGGGGGGCGCCGTGCGCCGAGACGTAGCCGAACGAGCTGTCGTAGGCGCGAGCGTTCCACCGCATCAAGCTCGGTGTGTCGTATCGCAAGGCCATCAGCTCGCATTCACCGCGATCGCTCCCGTGTCCGTAAGTACAGACACTTTAGAGCCTTGCTGTGCTGGGGACACATGTGTCCGGAAGCTTCCTCCCGTCCCCGTGCGTTCCCGATCGGCGGTGGAGCAGGGGGAGCCCGCTCACTTCATGACTTTGGCCCAGTTGGCCTTCAGGAACGTCTTGGCCTCGTCGGTCTGCGGCACGGTGAGGAGGACCGGCGCGCCGGGCACGGGCGGCAGCTTGGCCGCGGCCTGGCGGTCGAGCTTGCCGTTCATCTCCATGGCCTCCCAGCGCGCGGGGCGGGCGAAGCCCTTCAGGAACAGGTTCTGGGCCTCGTCGCCGTAGAGGAACTCCTGCCAGAGCCGCGCGGCGGCGGGGTGCGGCGCCTTCTTGCTGATCGCCTGGACGTAGTAGGACGCGAGCACCGCGCCCGAGGGGATGACGACCTTCCAGGCAGGCTTGTCGTCCCCGGCGCTCTCCGCCGCCTTGGGGGCGTTGACGTAGTCCCAGTCGACCAGTGTGTTGGCCTGGGACGGCGCGCGGAAGGCCCCGGACCGCTTCAGCGTGCCGAAGAACTCCAGCCCCCGCTTGGCCTCCGGCCTGCCCCCTTGGAGCGAGGCGGCCATGACGCCGTTGAACGCCGCCGCCGTGCGCAGCGGGTCGCCGGGCAGCGCCACGGCGTACCCGGGCCTCAGCAGGTCGGCGAAGGATTTGGGGGCGGGCACCTTGCGCGGGTCGTAGCCGATGGACATGTACCCGCCGTAGCCCGCGTACCAGTGCCCCTTCAGGTCCTTGACGGCGTCGGGGATGTCCTGCCAGGCCGCCACCTTGTACGGGGCGAACCGCTGGGTGTTGGCGATGGCGACGTCCATGCCGAGGTCGAAGACGTCCGGGGCCTGCCCGGCCGGCGCCGACCTGGCGATGTCGATCTCGCGCTGGCTGCTCGCGCCCGGCTCCACGACGTTGACGCGCACGCCGTACTCGCCGGAGAACCGGTCCATGACCGCGCCGTAGTTGACCCAGTCGCGCGGCACCCCGACGAGGGTGAGCGAGCCCTCGCGCCGGGCCGTCTCGACCAGCCGGTCCATGGTGCCGAACCCCTCGGCGAGGCTCGCCGCCCTGGGATTGACCGGGGGGAGCTTCTTCTCGGTGGTGGGCGCGGAGGAGCACCCGGCCACGGCGGCGGCCAGGAGCGCTACGGCGGCGAAACGGCGTCGAGTCACGAGACGCATACTCCGCGTGACGGCGGCCCGCGTCGAGGAGGCACGCGGGTGTTTTGGCCCGGCATTGGGCGCGCATTGGGCGTGAGGGGGTGAAACGGCCCTAGCGGGCGGGGCGCTCGGGAACGACCTTGGCCGCCACGACGGAGGCCTCGGCGATCTCGACGAGCGTGCCGTCGCGCTTGCGCACCCGGAGCACACCCTCACGCCAGGACTCCAGAACCCCTACGGCGTCGCGGAATCCGTCAGGATCTCTGCGGCGCACGGTGACGCGGCGGCCCACGTCATCGGGGGATATCGCGACGACGAGCCGCGCGCCGAAACCGGACGTCACCTGGTTTGCCCCCCTCCCGTTTCAGCCGACTGCCCGACACGGCAATACTAGGTTTAGCAACCCGCGGTCGAGTCGTGCGAAGGCGCGGAGAAGAAGGAGCCCGAGGTGACCTACGTCATCGCGCAGCCTTGCGTGGATGTCCTGGACAAGGCGTGCATCGAAGAGTGCCCCGTCGATTGCATCTACGAGGGCAACCGCATGCTCTACATTCACCCAGACGAATGTGTGGACTGCGGCGCGTGCGAGCCCGTCTGCCCGGTCGAGGCCATTTTCTACGAGGACGACACGCCCGACCAGTGGAAGGACTTCTACAAGGCGAACGTGGAGTTCTTCGAGGACCTCGGGTCGCCGGGCGGCGCCTCCAAGGTCGGTAAGATCAACAAGGACCACCCGATCGTGGCGGCCCTCCCGCCGCAGGCCGAGGAGCACTGAGCCGGGTCCGCCCGCGATCATGAGGTGCCGCTGGGTACCGTGACGTACCGTCGCGGTACCGAGCCGGCGCCGTGCCGTTCCGTCGATCGCGCCGAACCACACCTGGGGGTGATCCGGTGACCGTGCTGCCCGATTTTCCGTGGGACCGGCTGGCGCCGTACAAGCAGCAGGCCCTAGCCCACGAGGGCGGCATCGTCGACCTGTCGGTCGGCACGCCCGTCGACTCCGTGCCCGCCGTGGCGCGGGAGGCGTTGTCGGGCGCGGCCGACAGTCCCGGCTACCCCCTCACCCACGGCACCGAGGCCGTGCGCCGGGCCGCCGCGGGCTGGCTGGCGCGCCGCCACGGCGTGACGGTCGCGCCCGATGACGTGCTGCCGACGATCGGGTCCAAGGAACTCGTGGCCTGGCTGCCCACCCTGCTCGGCGTGCGCGCCGGACAGCGCGTGGTCATCCCGGCGCTGGCCTACCCCACCTACGACGTCGGCGCGCGCATCGCGGGCGCCGTGCCGCACGCCACCGACGGCCTGGTGGAGCTCGGCCCCGAGCGGGTGCCGCTGGTCTGGGTGAACTCTCCGTCCAACCCGACCGGCCGCGTGCTGCCCGCCGAGCACCTGCGCAAGGTCGTGGCCTGGGCGCGCGAGCGCGGCGCGGTCGTGGCCTCCGACGAGTGCTACATCGAGCTCGGCTGGGAGGAGGAGCCGGTCTCGATCCTGCGTCCCGACGTGTGCGAGGGCTCCCACGAGGGGCTGCTCGCCGTCCACTCCCTGTCCAAGAGGTCCAACCTCGCCGGGTACAGGGCCGGGTTCGTGACCGGTGACCCGGCGCTGGTGAAGCGGCTGCTGGAGTTCCGCAAGCACGCCGGCATGATCGTTCCCGCGCCCGTCCAGGCCGCCATGGCCGCCGTCCTCGACGACGACCGGCACGCCGAGGAGCAGCGGCGGATCTACGCCGCGCGGCGCGCGCTGCTGCGCCCGGCGCTGGAGAAGGCGGGCTGGCGTGTCGACCATTCGACGGCGGGTCTCTACCTGTGGGCGACCGACGGCCGCGACTGCTGGGACCAGGTCCGATCGCTCGCCGAGCTGGGCATATTGGTGGCGCCGGGCGACTTCTACGGGGCCGCCGGGTCCTCTCATGTCCGTATCGCCATGACAGCCAGTGATGAACGGGTCAATGCGGCGGTGCTTCGGCTCCAGTAGTATCCCGCGCCATGACCGTTGTGGTCGTGCTCTCCGTGAGCGCAGCCATCATGATCGTCGTCGTCGTGGGGGTCTTCCTCGGGACGCGGCGGCTCGAAAGGACGGCTCGCCCGGCCGCCAGGAACCCTGAGCCGGCTCCCGAGCCCATGTCGTCGCACCCCGCGCCCGGCCGATCCTTCGTGGTGGACGCCGGGATCCTCGACCCGCGCACGATCAAGGTGGGGGACACGGTCGACCGTCAGGGGGTGCGCGCCCGCGTGCTCGGCGCCCTCCACCTGTCGTGGCAGGGCGACCAGTGGACCGAATACCTCCTGGAGGAGGGGGTGCGCCACTACCAGTGGCTCTCGGTCGAGGAGCGGGACGGCGCCACCCCGGACGACCCGCCGCATCTGGAGGTCTATCTCTGGACCCCGGTGCCCACGCAGGGCATGGTCCCGGCCAAGAGCATGCTGATCATGGAGGGCGTGGAGTTCTCGCCGATCGAGCGCGGGACCGCCGCGTTCCGCTCCGAGGGCATGACCGGCTACCCCGACCGCGGGCTCGTCGACTTCGCCGACTACCGCGCCCAGGACGGGCGCCTGCTGAGCTTCAGCCGCGTCCAGGGACAGTCCTGGACGGCCGCCTACGCCCAGCCGCTGTCCCCGGGCTCCCTCACCGTCGAGCGCACGCTCTGAGCCCTCTCAGGCCGGCTCAGGCCAGCTCCACCCGGCCGGAGGCGGCCTTGCCGTCCGCGAGCCAGCCGTCGTGTCCCGAGGCCGACCGCCAGGTGGCCCCGGCGTAACTCACCTGGCGCAGGCCGTACTCGCGGGCGTGGGCCACCGACCAGGCGGCGATCTGCCAGCCCCGGCGCGTGGACGGCGCGGTGATGCGGCCGCCGTCGCCGGCGGCGCCGCCGAGGTCGCCGAGCGCCCGGCTCAGCTCCTTGCGGGCCAGGGCGGCCCTGGGCGGCGCCGGGGTCTCGGACAGGGGGTACCAGCAGTGGACGGCCTTGGGCACCCGCCCGGTGAACGCCGCCGCGAGGATCTTGGCGTCCTCCTCGTGCTGGGCGTACGCCGAGCCGTCGGCCGACCGCTGCACCGCCTGCGCCGCCTCGTGCAGCGGAAGCTTCTGGTACCGCTTGACCTTGACCAGCGCCCCGAAGAACTTCTGCGTCGCGTACACCGGGTCCTGGAGCTGCTTGACCGTGCCCCAGCCCTGCGAGGGCCGCTGCTGGAACACCCCCACCGAGTCGCGGTCGCCGAACGGCAGGTTCAGCAGCTTGGACTCCTGGATGGCGGTCACGTAGGCGATCTCGACCGCGCGCTCGGGCAGCTTGCGGCGCGTGGCGACCGCGGCGATCGTGGCGGCGATCTGCGCCTGCTCGATCTCGAGGTCCAGGGTGCCCGAGGCGGCCTTCACCTGGCAGTGCTCGCCGAGCGCGAACGGCTTGGCCCGGTTGAGCAGGTGATAGACGCCGTAGAAGAGCGCCGCGATCAGCACGACGACGATGACGATGATGGTCAGGACCGCCCGTGAGAATCGCCGTGCCACGACAAGAACCTACCGGTCCCGCCGAGTCCCCGGGGCGGCACTAAGCTCGCGAGGCATGAGTGAGACGTTCGAGAGCCCGCTGCCCGCCGCCGTCGACGAGTTGTGGGAGGACCGCGCGAGCCTGTCGCCCGACGACGCCGAGGCGCGCGGCGTGATCGTCGGCGCGGTGGACATGCTGGACACCGGCAAGGCCCGTGTCGCCTTCGTGGACCCCGCCTCCGGTGATGTGATCGTGGACGAGCGCGCCAAGCGCGCCATCCTGCTGAGCTTCCGCGTGCTCGGCATGGTCAAGAGCCAGGTCGGCGACTTCCACCACAACGACCGCATCCCGTTGAAGACCACTCTGGACGGTGTGCGCGTGGTCCCCGGCGCCATCGCCCGCTGGGGCGCCTACCTGGCCTCCGGGGTCGTGCTGATGCCCTCCTACACCAACATCGGCGCCTACGTCGACAGCGGCACCATGGTGGACACCTGGGCCACGGTCGGGTCCTGCGCCCAGATCGGCCGCAACGTCCACCTGTCAGGCGGCGTGGGCATCGGCGGGGTCCTCGAACCCCCGAACGCCGTGCCGGTGATCATCGAGGACGACGCGCTGATCGGCAGCCGCTCGATGATCGTCGAGGGCGCGCGGGTCGGCCAGGGCTCGGTCATCGGCGCGGGCACCATCCTGTCGGCCTCGATGCCGGTCATCGACGTCGAGACCGGCGAGGAGATCAGCCGTGGCCGCGTCCCCGACTGGTGCGTGGCCGTGGGCGGCACCCGCGCCAAGGAGTTCCCCGGCGGCAGCTTCGGCCTGCCGTGCGTGCTCGTGCTCAAGCGCCTGGAGCCCGGCCAGCGCCACGACAAGGCCGAGCTGAACGACGTGCTGCGGCAGCACGGCGTCAACGCCTGATGTCCGAGACCCGGCCGCTGGACCTCACCGGCGACGTGGGCCTGCTGACCGCAGCGCTGGTGGACGTCGAGTCGGTCAGCGGCGGCGAGAAGGCCCTGGCCGACGCGATCGAGACCGCCCTGGCGCCGCTGGCCCACCTCACCGTCGTCCGCGACGGCGAGGCCGTCGTCGCGCGCACCGACCTCGGGCACGCCGAGCGGGTGGTCGTCGCCGGGCACATCGACACGGTGCCGCTCGCGGGCAACCTGCCCTCGCGCGTCGAGGGCGACCTGTTGTACGGCTGCGGCACCTCGGACATGAAGAGCGGCGTGGCGGTGGCGCTCAAGCTCGCCGCCGCGCTGCCGTCCCCGGCCAGGGACGTCACCTACGTCTTCTACGACTGCGAGGAGATCGAGGCGGCGCGCAACGGGCTCGGCAGGCTCGCCCGCACCCGCCCCGAGCTGCTCGCCGGCGACTTCGCGGTGCTCATGGAGCCCACCGGCGGCGAGATCGAGGGCGGCTGCCAGGGCACGCTGCGCGCCGAGGTGGCCGCCAGGGGCAAACGCTCGCACAGCGCGCGCTCCTGGTACGGCGTGAACGCGATCCACGCGGTGGCGCCCGTCCTGGAGCGGCTCAACTCCTACCGGGCGCGCGAGCCCGTCGTGGACGGCCTCGCCTACCACGAGGGCCTGAACGCCGTGGGGATCACGGGCGGCGTCGCGGGCAACGTGATCCCCGACGAGTGCGTGGTCACCGTCAACTACCGCTTCGCGCCGGACCGGTCGCTGGAGGAGGCGCAGCGGCACGTCCGCGAGGTCTTCGACGGGTACGAGGTGCGGTTCACCGACGGGGCTCCCGGCGCGCGCCCCGGGCTCACGCACCCGGTGGCCGCCGCGTTCGCCCGCGCGGTCGGCGGCACGCCGCGCGCCAAGCTCGGCTGGACCGACGTCTCGCTGTTCGCCCGGCTCGGCGTGCCCGCCGTCAACTACGGCCCCGGCGACCCGAACCTCGCCCACCAGGCGGACGAGCACGTCGCGCTGGGGGCGATCGCCGCGTGCGAGCGCAACATGCTGGCCTGGCTGGGCGCTCCCTGAGGAGACCGCGCCCCCGGCAGGCCGTCCGGCACAAAAGAAAGTGGCTTTCCTCGCCGGCCATTTGGCGGGGAAAGCCACTTTCAGTCCCGAGCAGCACCCTCGACTCTTAGACGGCGCCTCGCGGAGAAACGGTTCCGCTGCTCCGGACAGATTTTCCAAGATTCTTTGGGCCTGGCGCGTCCCGCCCGGATCGGACAGGTCATACGGGGACTTCCAGGCGGTTAGCGTGTCCGCATGGAACGTACTTCACGTGAGGAGCGCCGCCAGGGCCCCTCCCTCGTCCGGGGCAAGATGGTCCCCCCTACCACCTACGACGAGCGGCTCCTGGATCGGCGCGGATCCTCCGAGTGGCTGCACATGGACCCCTGGCGTGTGCTCCGCATCCAGGCCGAGTTCGTGGAGGGCTTCGGGCAGCTCGCCGACCTGCCCCGCGCCGTCACCGTCTTCGGCTCGGCCCGCACCCCTGTGGACGACCCCGACTACGAGCTCGGCGAACGGCTCGGCAAGACCCTGGCCAGGGCCGGGTACGCCGTCATCACCGGCGGAGGCCCCGGCTGCATGGAGGCCGCCAACAAGGGCGCGCGCGAGGCCGGCGGCATCTCGGTGGGGCTCGGCATCGAGCTGCCGTTCGAGCAGAAGCTGAACGACTACGTCGACCTCGGCATCGAGTTCCGCTACTTCTTCGTCCGCAAGACCATGTTCGTGAAGTACTCCGAGGCGTTCGTGGTGCTGCCGGGCGGCTTCGGCACCCTCGACGAGCTGTTCGAGGCCCTCACGCTCGTCCAGACCAGGAAGATCACCAAGTTCCCCGTCGTGCTCATGGGCACGGAGTACTGGGGCGGGCTGATGGACTGGATCAACGGGACGCTCCTGGCCACCGGCAAGATCTCGGCCGACGACCCCAAGCTCATCCACGTCACCGACGACCCCGACGAGGCCGTCCGCCACATCGTCGCCGGCCACCAGGAGGCGGCGCAGCTCGCCGCCGAGGCGAGCGCCCAGGCCGCGGCCGAGGCGGACGTCCAGGCGGCCGCCGAGCGCGGGGGCGCCTGACCCGTCGCCCCCGTGGCGGTCCGGGCCTGTGACCGTGACTAACACCATCCGCCATGACTGGTTGCCCGGCACGGCGGCGGTCACCATGGTGCGGTGTTCGTGAGCTCCACCGACGTCCGCCTCCGCTACGACGGGGCGGTCTCCCTCCAGCACGGTCCCTTCTGGACGGCGCCGTGGCGCATCCCGCACGCGGAGGCGGCCCTCTACCTCCCCGAGGGCGGAATCGGGCGCGCCGCGATGCCCGCGGGGGTCAGGGTCGCGCTGCGCACCGACAGCGCCGGCCTGACCTGCCACTACCAGGCCGACCCCTCGCCGCCGCTCGGCGGCGCCACCGGGCCGCCCCGGCTCGACCTGGTGTGCGACGGCGAGCCGGTCGGCGGCGTGCGGCTGGACGCCGACGGCCGCGACGCCGTCGCCCACCTGCCCGGGCTGCCCGGGCGGCCGGGGCGGATGGCCACGGTCGAGCTGTGGCTGCCGACCCACCACCAGTTCCGGCTGATCGGCCTCACGCTGGACGAGGGCGCCGCCGTCGCCCGCGACGACCGCGCCCGGCCGCGCTGGGTGCACTACGGCAGCTCGATATCCCAGGGGCAGGGCGCGGCGTCCCCCGCCTCGACCTGGCCGGCGCTGGTCGCGCGGGAGGCCGAATGGGACCTCACCCTGCTCGCGCTGGGCGCCGCCTGCAATTTGCAGCCCATGATGGGCCGGCTGATACGCGACCTGCCCGCCGACCTCATCACCGCCTGCGTCGGCATCAACATCCAGGCGCTCGGCACCTTCAACGCCGACGGGCTGGTCGCCGCGCTCGTGGGGTTCGTCACGACGATCCGCGAGAAGCACCCGCTGACGCCGATCACGGTGCTGTCGACCATCGTCGCGCCCGACCGCGAGACCGTGCCGGGACCCGCGGGGCTCACCCTGCGCGAGGTCCGGGAGTGCGTCCGGCGGGGCGTGGAACTGCTGCGCGAGCACGGCGACGAGCACCTGTCCTACGTCGACGGCCTGGAGCTGTTCGGTCCCGACGAGGCCCACCTGCTGGTGGAGCCGGTCGGCAGGGACCGGCTCCACCTGTCGCCCGCGGGCCACCAGGTCTTCGCCTCCCGGTTCCTGCCGGCCGTGCGCGACGCCCGCCTCGCATCCCTGCCCGTCAAGTGACCGTCGAGTGAGAGGCTTCACGTGTCCAGGTACCTCGGGGTCTACCTCCTGCTCTTCCTGATCGGCACCGAGACGTTCCTCGTGTCCCCGCTGCTGCCGACCATCGCGGCGGACATCGGGGTCTCGGAGACCGCCACGGCCGGCACCGTGACCGCCTACACGCTCGCCTACGCGGTGACGGCGCCGTTCCTCGGCGCGGCGTCCGACCGGTACGGGCGGCGGCCGATGATCGTCGCGGGCACCGTGCTGTTCCTGCTGGGCAACGTGCTCGCCGCGGTCGCGGGCGGGCTCGCGGTGCTGATCGCGGCCCGCGTGCTCGGCGCGCTCGGCGCGGCGCTGGCCGGGCCGTCGATCTGGGCCTACCTCGCCGAGACCGCGGCCGAGTCGGTGCGCGGGCGGGCCGTCGCCCTCGGCATGGCGCTGTTCTCGGCGGGCCAGGTCGTCGGCGTCCCGGCGGGCAGCGGGCTGGCCGGGCTCGGCGGCTGGCGGGCCCCGTTCTGGGCGCTGGCCGCGCTGTCGCTCGCCGCGCTCGCGCTCGCCGTCCAGCAGACCCGCGGCGCCCGCGCCACGCATCCGGGGGTGGCGCCCGGCCTCTCCGGGGTGTTCACGGTCTGGCGGGACGGCACGCTCCGGCACATCCTGATCGTCGTCTTCCTGCTCCAGGCCGCCAACCTGGGCGCGTACACGTTCCTCGGCGCCGTGCTGCACGACCGCTTCGGCCTGTCGGTGGACGCGCTCGGCCTCATCGGCATCCTGGTCGGCGTGGGCGGCGCGGCCGGCGCGCTGGCCGCCGGGCGCATCGGCGACCGGGCCAGGGGCCGGGGCCGGGACGACCTGCCGTGGGTGGCGGGATGGTGCCTGGTGCTCGCCGTGGCCGCCGGCCTCGCCGTGCTCGGCGCGCCCCTGTGGGTCAGCGGGGCCGCGGTGTTCGTGTGGTTCGTCGCCAGCGGCGGGTTCGGCACCGTGGTCCAGACGCTCCTGCTCGGCGTGCGCCCCGAGCTCGGCGCGACCTCCAGCTCGTGGAACAGCGCGATGCTCTACGCCGGGGCCGCCGTGGGCGTCGCGCTCGCCGGGCTGTTCCCGGACACCGGCACCGGGGCCGCGGTCGTCGGCGCCGGTCTGGCCGTGCTGGCCGCGCTGGCCGCGGTTCCCCTGGTCGCCAGGGTCCGCGGGCTCGCCGCTCCGGCGGTCCCGGCGGACGCCGCGCGAGCGGAGAGCTGACCCGTGCCCATCGACACCACCCGGGCGCACGCCGACGCGCTCGACGGGATGCGCGCGATCGCGGCGCTGTGCGTGATCGGCCTGCACGTCGGCATCTATTCCGGCCAGGTCGCCTCGAGCTGGCTCGGCATCGGCGAGCCGGGCCCGCTCGGCCCCGTGCTGTCCCGGCTCACCGTCGGCGTGCCGATCTTCTTCGTCCTGTCCGGGCTGCTGCTCTACCGGCCGTACGCCAACGCGGCGCTGGACGGCCGGCGGCCGCCCCGCGCGGGCCGCTACCTGTGGCACCGGGCGCTGCGCATCCTGCCCGCGTACTGGGCCGCGGCCCTGACGGCGCTGCTGCTGTTCGGACGGCCGTGGCTCGGCGAGCCGTGGCCGGTCGCGCGCACGCTGCTGCTCCTGCACATCTACGAGAAGGACGCGATCCCCGCCGGGGTCCCCCAGACCTGGAGCCTCGCCACCGAGGTCGCGTTCTACGCCGTCCTGCCGCTGCTCGCGCCGGCCCTGCACCCGCTGCTGCGGAGGCGTCCGGCGGCGGCGTGGGCCGCCTTCGGCGGGCTGGGCGCGGTGACGGTCGTCTCCATCGTGGCCACCCACCTTCCCGCGGCCGGGCCGTACCCGCTGCCCGCGCTGTGGCTGCCCGAGTACCTCTGGTACTTCGCCGCCGGGATGGCGCTGGCCGTGGTCGCGGCGCGCGCCGAGCGCACCGGTCTCCTGCCGGCGGCGGCCCGGCAGGCGGCGCGCAGGCCGTGGGCCTGCTGGGGCGTCGCGCTGGCGGCGTACGCGCTGGTCTCGACGCCGCTGACCGGGACCACCGCCGAGTACCCCACCGTCGTCCAGGCCCTGGCCGAGCACGCGCTCTACCTGGTCATCGCGGTGGCCCTGATCGCGCCGCTGGTGTTCGCCGACGGACGCGGCCCCGCACGGCCGCTGGCCGGGCCGGTCCCCTCGTGGCTCGGCAGGATCTCCTACGGGATCTTCCTCTGGCACATGATCGTGGTCGAGGCCGTGCTGCGGCTCACCGGCGGATCCGCCGGCTCCGCCGACTTCACGACGCTGTTCGCCGTCACGGTGGCCGGCTCGGTGGCCCTCGCCGCGCTCAGCCACTACGTCCTGGAGCGGCCGGCCCGGCGCCTGCGCGGCGTCGGCGCGCCGCGGCCCGAGGCGGTGCCGGTCGGTGGCTGACGGAAGGGTGCGCTGGGGGGTCACGCTGCCGCTGCCCGGGGGGACGATGCGCGACAACGCGCCGGTCATCGCGCGGCTGCCCGAACTCGGGTACGACGACGTGTGGACCGGCGAGGGTGGCGGGGACATGGACGCGCTGACCCCGCTGGCCATGGCCGCGGCGTGGCAGCCCGCGCTGCGGGTCGGCACCGGCGTGGTCCCGGTGCAGACCCGGGGGCCGGGGGTGCTCGCGCAGTCGGCGCTGTCGCTGGCGCAGGTGGCGGAGGGCGGGGTGCTGCTCGGCGTGGGCGCCTCGGTGCCGGCCCACGTGACCGGCGTCAACGGCCTGCCGTACGACGCGAGCCCGCTGACCCGGGTGCGTGAGACGGTGCGCGTGCTCAAGCGGGCGCTGCCCGGCGACCGGGCGAAGGTGATCGTGGGCGCGCTGCGGCCGAAGATGCTGCGCCTGGCCTACGAGGAGGCCGACGGGGCGATCCTCAACCTGCTGACCGCGGCCGACCTGCCGAAGGTGATCGAGGCGGGGGGCGGTCCGCGGGCGGACCGTGAGACGGTGGTCAAGGTGTTCGTGTGCCCCACCGCGGACGCCGGGTACGCGCGCCGCGCGGGCCGCCGGTTCCTGGGCTGGATACTCAACCAGCGTCCGTACGCCGCGCTCTACGACTGGCTGGGCCACGGCGACCGGCTGCGCGCCTCCCGCGAGCACTACGCGCGCGGCGACTTCGCCGGGGCCGAGCGGGCGCTGCCGGAGGAACTGGTGGACCTCCTGTGGCTGCACGGCGACCCGGAGTCGTGCCGGAAGCAGATCGCCGAGTTCGTGCGTCCGCAGGTGACCACGGTGCTGCTCTACGTGGCCCAGGGGCCCGAGCTCGCGGCACGGCCGGGCCGGTTGCCGGACTTGCTCGCGGAGCTGCTTCCCCGGGACACTTGAGCCTCATGCGATCGCGGCCCTTCCCGAATCAAGGTACTGTGGTGGATATCCCTACTGTACAGGTAGGTTTAATCGGGGAGGTTGCGGATTGTCTGCGATGACCGATCTGAGCGCCGATACTCCGGACGGTAATCCACAGCTCAAGGAGATGGGGGCCTTCCTGCGGGCCCACCGCGAGGCCCGCAGGCCGCAAGACGTCGGATTGCCGCACACCGCGCGCCGGCGAACCCCCGGCCTGCGGCGCGAGGAGGTCGCCGCGCTGTCCGGGGTGGGACTCGCCTGGTACACCTGGCTGGAGCAGGGCCGGGTCGTGTGCTCGCTGAAGGTCCTGGACTCCATCGCGCACACCCTGGGGCTGGACCACGTCGCCTACCGGCACCTGCTGACCCTGGCCGGCCTGCTGCCCTCGCCCGCCGCGCAGATGCCCCACCACGAGCTGGCCGAACGCACCCAGCGGATGCTGGACCTGTGGGAGCACAGCCCGGCCCTGCTGCTCGACGCGCGCCTGGACATCACCGCGTGGAACCGCGCGTACACCGCCGTGTTCTCCGATCCCGCGCTGATCCCCGAGAACCGGCGCAACTACATGTGGTGCCTGCTGGGCGACCCCGCGCTGCGGGACACCGTCGTCGGCTGGGAGGAGTTCGCCCGGGCCGTGCTCGCCTACTTCCGCGGGCAGACCGCCCGGCGGGCGGGGGACCCGCGCACCCGGGAGCTGTACGCGACGCTGCGCGGCGACTTCCCGAAGTTCCGCGACTGGTGGGACTGCCAGGGCATCGACGACCTCACGGCGCGGGCCGTCGAGGTCCGGCCGGCCGGGCACGTCCGGCTGGACCTCATGCTGTCCTCGTTCCGGCCGGTGGACGACCCCGAGGCGCTGGTGCTCGTGCAGGCCCCGCGGGACGAGCGGGACCGCGCGCTGATCGCCGGGCTGGTCCGGGAGCGGCCGGCGGCGGCCGACGTCCCCAAGACCGTCAGACCGGGGCGCCGCGATCACCTCGCGGCGATGCCCACTCCGCCGTGAAGAACGCGCGCAGCAGGTCCGCCGTCTCCTCCGGCGCCTCCTCCGCCAGGAAGTGGCCGCACGCCAGGGCCTGACCTCGCACGTCGTCCGCCCAGCGCCGCCAGGTCGCGAGCACGTCGTGCGCCCGTTCCACGTGCGACGCCTCGCCCCACAGGGCGAGGACGGGGGAGACGATCCGCCTGCCGGAGGCGCGGTCGGCGGCGTCGTGCTCGCGGTCGGGGCCGAACATCGCCCGGTAGTCCTCGCACATGGCGTGGACGGCCCGCGGGTCGCGCGCGCAGCGGCGGTACTCGGCCAGCGCCTCCGGGGCGAAGAGGCCCGCGTGCGGGCCGAAGAAGAACGCCTCGGGGTCGGCCGCGATCAGGGTCTCGGGGAGCGGGCTCGGCTGCGCCATGAGGAACCACCGCCACAGCCGCCTGGCCGCGTCGGCGTCGACGTGGCCGAGCGCGTCGAGGGTGGGGACGATGTCCAGCACGGCGAGACGGTCCACCCGGCCGGGGTGGTCGAGGGCCAGCCGGTAGGCGCAGCGCCCGCCCCGGTCGTGGCCGGCGAGGTGGAACCGCGGGAAACCGAGCCGCTCCATAAGCGCGACCTGATCGCGCGCCATCTCGCGCTTGGCGTAGGTGGAGTGGTCTTTCGCCGCGGCCGGCTTTCCGCTGTCGCCATATCCGCGCAGATCGGCCGCCACGACGGTGAAGTGCGCCGCCAGCGCCGGGGCGACGGCGTGCCACATCGCGTGCGTCTGGGGAAATCCGTGCAGCAGCAGCAGGGGCGGGCCGGAGCCGCCGATCCTGGCCGCGATCCGCGCCTGGCCGGTGTCCACCGTGCGGGATTCGAATTCCGCGAACAAAGAATCTCCTTTCCCGTGAAGGCATGATAACCGGCTGCATGTCGCCGCGGAATTGCCGTCGAATGCTGTTAGTCGGAGTAATATGATCGGCAATACAAGCTTGTAAGCACCATATTGTGATGCTTTCTGGGAAATTTCTAGGATCGCGGTCATGGCGCAATATGCGATCATCACCATGACTCAGGCCGAACGCGCGGCGCTCTGGCAGCGCCGCCTGTTCGAGGCCGAGGCGGGCATGACCCGCCACCTCTCCCGGGAGCATGGCGGCCAGGACGTGGCCGACTGGATCCAGATCCGCAGCCGGATCTTCGCCGACCTGCCGGAGGCCGACACCGGCGACCCCGTCGCCTGGCAGCGGGTGTTCTTCCGCGCCCAGGCCCTCATGGAACAGTTCCTCGTATCCCGCTACGGCCACGCCGAGCTGCGGCTCTGGGCGCAGGCCGCCGCCGAGGTGCACCGCCACGTCGAACCCGACGGCGAGGACGGCGCGCTCGGCCCGATTCTCCGGCTGGCCCGCCAGGCCGAGCTGTACGGCTCGGACTACACGCTGGCGGAGACCGGATCCGACCACGCCGCGCTGCGGATCGACCACTGCGCGATCTGGGACTACCGCGAGCGGGCGCGGTCCCGGGGCGTGCAACTCACGCTCGCAAGGCCCTGCGACTACTGCACGCTCGCCGGCACGGCCAACATCGCCGCCAAGGGGTACACACCGGCGTTCGAGCTCACCGGCGGAGACGGGGAGCACGGCTGCCGCTGGGAGGCGACGGCCCCGCGGCCGGCCGCCCCGGGCCCGGCCGCGGGCAGGGAGAACTGATGTGCGGCATAGCGGGATGGGTGGACTACGGCCGCGACCTGCGGGCCGAGGAGAACGTCATCCGGGCCATGACCGACACGATGATCCACCGGGGGCCGGACGGCGGTGACGTGTGGCTGTCCCGGCACGCCGCGTTCGGACATCGCCGCCTGGCCGTCATCGACATCGAAGGCGGAGCCCAGCCGATGGCGGTCGGCGACGCGGCGGACGACACCCAGGTCGTGATCACCTACGGCGGCGAGATCTACAACTTCACCGAACTGCGCGCCGAACTCGCCGCCCGCGGTCACAGCTTCGGCACCCGGTCCGACACCGAGGTGGTGCTGCGCGCCTACCTGGAGTGGGGCGATTCCGCGGTCGAACGGCTGAACGGCATGTTCGCCTTCGCCATCTGGGACACGCGAACCCAGGAACTCCTGCTCGCCCGCGACCGGCTGGGCGTCAAACCCCTCTACTACGCGGTGGCCGGAGGACGGCTGCTGTTCGGCTCGGAACCGAAGGCGCTGCTGGCGGGCCCGCTGCGCGCCGAGGTCGACGCCGAGGGGCTCGCCGAACTGTTCGCCGTGCCCACCGCGCCCACCCCCGGGCGCACCGTCTACCGCGGGATGGAGCAGCTCCGTCCGGGCCACGTCATCCGCTTCTCCCGCTCCGGCGTCCGGACCACCCGGTACTGGACGCTCTCCTCGCACTCCCACCCCGACGACCTCGACGCCACGGCCCGGCACGTGCGCGACCTGCTCGCCGACGCGGTGCGGCGGCAACTGGTCAGCGACGTCCCGATCGGCATGCTGCTGTCCGGCGGCCTGGACTCCAGCGCCCTCACCGCGCTGGCCGTCACCGAGTCGGGGGCACCTGACAAGCTCCCGACCTTCTCCGTGGAGTTCCCGCCGACCGAGGAACCGCAGCGGCTCGGCCAGTGGAACCGCGCCGCCGACCTGCCCTACGCCCGCGAGGTCGCGACCGCGCTCGGCACCGCGCACATCGGCGTGCTGGTCGACGGCGGCGGCCTGCTCCGGCACGGCGGGATCGGGCTGACCTCCCGGGACCGGCCCGGCTGGGGCGAACCCGACACCTCCCTCTACCTGCTCTCCCGCGGCGTCCGCGAGCACGTCACCGTCGCCCTGTCCGGCGACGTCTCCGACGAGATCTTCGGCGGGTACCCGTTCTTCCGCGGCATCACCACCGCTCCGAGCGCGCCGCTGGAGTCCTTCCCCTGGGCGCCCCCCGGCCTGCCGGCCACCGCCGACCTGCTCCTCCCCGAGGTCGCCAGGGCCGTGCGTCCCCAGGAGTACGCCCGGGAGCGGCTGCGCGAGGCGCTGGCGGAGGTGCCGCACGCCTCCGGCGAGGAGCCCGAGGAGCGGCGCGCCCGGGAGATCACCTACCTCGCGCTGACCCGGTGGCTGCCCGCGCTGCTCGACCGCACGGACCGGATGAGCATGGCGGCGAGCCTGGAGGTCCGGGTGCCGTTCGCCGACCACCGCCTCATCGAGTACCTGTGGAACGTCCCCTGGCGGTTCAAGACCGCGGGTGGGAGCCCCAAGGGCCTGCTCGGCCTCGCGCTGGCCGACCTGCTCCCGCAGAGCGTGCTCCGCCGCGCCAAGAGCGGCTACCCCGCCAGCTCCTCGCCGGCCTTCTACGCCGAGATGCGCGCCCAGGTGGACGACCTGCTCTCGCGTGACGCGCCGGTCTTCCAGCTCGCCGACCGCGCCAAGATCGCACGCTGGGTGCGCAACGACACGATCCTGCCCGGCCCGCGCGCCGCGCCCCACCCCACCGGCGGGCTCGACTTCCTCCTCACCCTCGACCGGTGGCTCACCTCCTACCAGGTGAGCCTGCGGTGACCGGAGCGCTCGACGCCCGCGGGTTCAAGGCCGCCGCGCGCACGTTCCCGAGCGGGGTGACGGTGGTCGCCAGCCGCCACCGCGAGCGGACCCTGGCCAAGACCGTCTCGGCCTTCACCACGTTGTCCCTCGACCCGCCCCTGATCAGCGCCGCGGTGGGCAAGGACTCGCCGCTGATCGGCCTGGCCCGCGACTCAGGGCTGCTCGGCGTGAGCGTGCTGCGCGACGACCAGCGCGGCGTCGCGGAGTACTACGCCACCTCGGCGGCCCTGCGCGCCGGCCCCGCGCCGTGCCCGCTGCTGAGCGCGACCGGGGCCGCGCCGGTCCTCGCGGACTGCCTGAGCTGGTTCGACTGCCGGCTGGTGGCGGCCGTGCCGGGCGGCGACCACACCATCCTGGTCGGCCGCGCCGTGGCGGTTCAGGTCCACGGCGGGCTGCCCCTGGTTCACCACGACAGCGGCTACCGGACGGTGACCGCCGAGCCGCGACCGACATGGGAGAGCAGAGCATCATGACCGTTACGGCATCATCACCGGCCTCCGGCCTCGCCCCGCTCGGAGCGCTGGACGGGGAGCGGTATAGGGCGAGCCTCGCCGACGGCCGCAGCGTGTGGCTGGACGGGCGGCGCGTCCCCGACGTCGCCGCGCACCCCGCGTTCGCGCCGGCCGTGGACGAGCTGGCCCGGCTGCTGGACCTCCAGCACGACCCGGCCCACCGCGACACGCTGACCGTGGCGGACCCGGCGAGCGGGCTGCGGATCGGGCGCGGCTACCACCTGCCCCGCGACGCCGGGGACCTCCTCGCCCTGCGCCGCGCCGCCGAGGTGTGGATGCGGGAGTCCTTCGGCCAGCACGGCCGGTCGCCCGTGTTCATGTCCTCCGTCGCCGTCGGCCTGCACGACTTCCACGACCGGCTGGCCGGGGCGCGGCCGGAGTTCGGCGCGAACGCCGAGGCCTACCACCGCTTCGCGGCCGAGCGCGACCTGGTGCTCACCCACGCGCTCGGCGACCCGCAGATCGACCGCAGCTCCGACCCCGTCCAGGATCCCGACCTCGCGCTGCGGGTGCTGCGGCAGGACGCGGACGGCATCGTCGTGCGCGGGGCCAAGCAGCTCACCACGCTGGCCCCCTTCGCCCACGAGGTGGTCGTCTACCTGTCGCCCTCGTTCGCCGGACGCGGCGCCGAGGACCTCGTCGTCTGGTTCGCGCTCCCACTGAACGCGGAGGGGCTGCACGTCCTGTGCCGGGAGCCGCTCGGGACCGCGCCCCACGGCCACTCCCACGCGTTCGCGGCCCGCTTCGACGAGCAGGACTCGATGCTGTTCTTCGACGACGTCCACGTGCCGTGGAACCGGGTCTTCCTGCTCGGCGACGGCGGCCTCGCCCGCGAGGGCTTCGCCCGGCTCAACGCCTGGAGCCAGTACGTCGGCCAGGTCCGCTACCGCGAGCGGCTGCGCACGCTGCTCGCCGTCGGCACGCTGCTCGCCGAGTCGATCGGCGTGGCCGGCTTCCGCAACATCCAGGAGGACCTCGGCGAGCTGACCGGGTACGTCGAGACGCTGGACCACTTCCTGGCCGCGGGCGAGGCCACCGCCCGGCGCACCGACGGCGGGCTGCTGGCCCCGGGCCCGACCCCGGCGGCGGCCGTCTGGGCGGCGCAGGTGTCCGACCGCGCCCTGCGGATCGTCAGGAACATCGGCCAGTCAGGCATCCTGATGCAGCCCTCGGAGAACGACCTGCGGTCCCCCGAGCTGCGCCCGTTCCTCGATCGTTACATGCGCGGCAAGGACATCGACGTCGCCGCCAAGTCGCGGCTGTTCCGCCTGGCCTGGGAGCTGACCGCCGACGGCTTCGGCCAGCGCCAGGACCTGTACGAGTTCGTCCACCGCGGAGACCTGGCCCGCAACCGGATCAACCTGTTCCACCGGCACGACCAGAGCGAGACCCTGGCACGGCTGCGGGCCCTCATCGCAGAACCGCTGACCCCCGGGACGGCGTCATGACCGAGACCCTGCCACGGGCCCGGGCGCTGGCCGGGTACGACGAGGTGAGCGGCATCCGGCAGGCGGCCGATCACGACTGGCTGCTCTCGCTCGCGCCCGCCGCGCCCCGGAGCATCGCCGACCTCGGCTGCGGCACCGGCGCGCTGCTCGACGAGGCGCTGCGCCGCTGGCCGCGGATCGAGCACGCCCTGGGGGTGGACGGCGCGCCGGGACGGGTCCTGGACGCGCGGGCCCGGCTGGGGACGCGCGCGACGATCCGCGAGGGGGACCTGCGCCGCCTCGACGGGGAGACCGGCGCGTTCGACCTGGTCGTCATGAGCTCGGTGCTGCACTGGCTCTACCCGGACGAGGACCAGGTCCTCGCGTGGATCGCCGGCCACCTGACGCCGGGCGGGGCCTTCCTGCTGACCACGCACCATCCCGATCTGAGCGACGACGGCCTCGGCGGCGAGGACCTGCTCGCCGCCGAGGCGCTGGAGCTGCTCGGCCTCGACCCCGGTGCGCTGCGCGAGATCGTCCCGATGGGCGTACGCGCCCGGTCCGTGACCGCCGTGCGCGAGCTGCTGAGCAGCCGGTTCACCGTCGAACGCGGCGAGGAACGCCGGGTCGCCGTCCGTACCCGCGACGCGGACGAGTGGCGGCGCTTCCACGCCTCCACGTGGGGCACCTACTTCAGCCGGCTGGCGCCCGCCGCCCGGCAGGAGGAGTTCTTCCGCGCGGTCGGCACGGCCGCCGCGCGGCGCATGGCCCGGCAGGGCGAGGTCTATCCCATCACCGTGCGCGCCTGGCGGTGCGCGCCCCCTCAGTGAGAGTTCCCCCTGTGAGATCCGAGTGAGAACGGAAAAGACCGTGCGACTCCGTGGCCCGATCCTCGCCCTGGCGGTGTGCGTGCTCCTGGCCTCCTGCTCCACCGCCGGGGCGAGCGGGTCCGGCGGCGGCGCGCCCCGGGCGGGCGGCACGCTGACCTTCACCACCGACATCGAACCCGACGTGTTCGACCCGCACGTCAGCCCGGCCGACATCACCGGCGTGATCATGCGCAACGTCCTGGACTCCCTGGTGGCGGAGGACCGCGACGGGTCCTTCAAACCCTGGCTGGCCACCTCGTGGAAGATCTCGCCCGACGGCCGCTCCTACACCTTCCGCCTGCGCGAGGACGTCACGTTCACCGACGGCACCCCGTTCGACGCCGCCGCGGTCAAGGCCAACCTCGACCGGGTCGTCGCCCCCGCCACCAAGTCCCGGTACGCGGCGGTGCTCATCGGCCCCTACCAGAGCGCCGAGGTGGCGGACCCGCACACCGTGACGGTGCGGCTCAAGCGGCCGTACGCGCCGTTCCTGCACGCCCTCAGCACCACCTACCTCGGCATCTACTCGCCCAAGGCGCTGCGCGAGCACGCCGCCGACCTGGCGGCGGGCGGGCCGCAGAACGTCGGCAGCGGGCCCTTCCTGCTGGCCTCCCGGGTGAAGGGGCAGCAGGCCGTCTTCACCCGCAACCCCGCCTACGACTGGGCGCCCGGCACCGCCCGGCACCGCGGCCCCGCCTACCTCGACAAGCTCGTGATCGGCTTCCTGCCGGAGAACGCCACCCGGGTCGGCGCCGTCGGCTCCGGCCAGAGCGACGTCGCCGACTTCCTGCCCGCCGGGCAGGTCCGGTCCCTGGCGGGACGGCCGGGGCTGCGCGTCCTGAGCCACGAGTCCCCGGGGCTGGTCTACTCCTACTACCTCAACACCGAACGGCCGCCGTTCGACCGGCGCGAGGCCCGGCTCGCCGTCCGCGCCGCCATCGACACCGCCCTGATCACCAAGGCCGTCTTCGCCGGGCAGTACCGGCCGGCCTGGTCCCCGCTCAGCCCCTCGACACCGGCCTACGACGCGACCGTGGAGAACACCTGGCCCTACCGTCCGGGCGAGGCGGACCGCCTGCTGGACGGGCTCGGCTGGACCGGGCGCGACACCGACGGCTACCGCACCAAGGACGGCAAGAGGTTCGCCATCACCCTGCTCTACGTGCCCGCCTACACCAAGGCCGAGCGGCGCACCTACGACACCGCCGTCCAGGACGCGCTGCGCAAGGTCGGCGTGCAGCTGACGCTCAAGCCCCTCGACGGGGCCGCCTACACGCCGATCCGCGACCGCGGCGACTACGACATCATCGCCTTCGCCTGGGGCGGCTCGGAACCGGACCTGCTGCGCACCGTCTTCCACTCCGCGAGCCGCCTCGCCGACGGCGGCGCCAACGGCGCCCGGGTACACGACCCGGAGATCGACGCCTGGCTCGACCGGGCCGCCGCGACCACCGACCGGGCGGCGCGCGCCGACCTGTACGCCAAGGTCCAGCGCAAGGTCATCGCCGAGGGGTACTCGGTGCCCGCGTTCGTCGCGAGCCGCCAGCTCGCCGTCCGGGACCGCGCGCGCGACGTCGGCTTCGACACCTCCGCCTGGCCGCTGTTCTACGACGCCTGGGTCACCGGGCGGTGACGGGGAACGTGCTCCGGTTCGCGGCGCGGCGCGCGCTCGCCGGGGTCGCGGTGCTGTGGGCGGCGGCCACGCTGGCCTTCGCCGCGCTGCACCTGCTGCCCGGTGACGTGGCCGACGCCGTGCTCGGCCCCAACAGCGGCGCGCCGCCGCAGGTCCGCGCGCAGATCCGGCAGGACTACGGTCTCGACGACCCGTTGCCGGCGCAGTACCTGCGGCACATGGCCGCGCTGGCGACCGGCGACCTCGGCCGGTCCTACCAGTTCGGGCTCCCGGTGTCTCGGGTGCTCGCCGACCAGGTCGGCCCCACCGCCGAGCTGGCCGTCAGCGCCGCCGTCCTGTCGGTGGGGCTGGCGTTCTGCGCGGCGCTCGCCACCGGCGGGCGGGGCGGGGCCGCGAGCGCGATCGCCGGCGGCATCGGGCTGCTCGCCCTCTCGGTGCCGTCCTACTGGCTGGGCATCCTCGGCCTCGCGGTGTTCTCCTTCCGGTTCGGGCTGCTGCCCGCGGCGGGCGCGGACGGCCCGCAGGCGCTGGTGTTGCCCGCGATCACCCTGGCGCTGCCGCTCGCCGGGGTGCTCGCCCAGGTGATACGGCAGCAGCTCCACGCGATCGGGGACGCGCCGTTCGTGCTGACCGCGCGCGCCCGCGGCGCGGGGGAGCGGAGGCTGCTGGCACGCCACACGCTGCGGCACGCCGGGCTGCCCGTGGTCACCCTGTCGGGGTGGATCACCGGTGCCCTGATGGGCGGCGCGGTGCTCACCGAGACCGTCTTCGCCCGGCCGGGGCTCGGCCGCGTCCTGGTGACGGCGGTGGGGAGCAGGGACATCCCCGTGGTCAGCGCGCTGATGCTGGTGTCGGCGGCGGCCTTCGTCGTCGTCAACCTGCTGGTGGACCTGGCCTACCTGGTGATCGACCCCCGGCTGCGCGCTTCCGGGGCCGTCACGTGATCCCCGGCGCGCTCACCCGCCCCTCCCGGGCGCGACCGGCCGGGCCCGTGCTCGCCGGGGCCGTGCTGGTGGTCCTCGCCGTGGCCGTCGCGTTCCCCGGGCTGCTGACCGGCCGGGACCCGGTCGTCACGGACCTGACGGCGGCCCTGAGCCCCCCGGGCGCCGGCCACCCGTTCGGCACCGACGAACTCGGCAGGGACGTGCTGGCGCGCGTGGTGTACGGCGCGCGCACCTCGCTGCTCATCGGGATCGGCGCCACCGTGCTCGGCGCGCTCGGCGGCACGGTGATCGGGCTCGTGGCCGCCGCCGGGGGCCGCCGGGTGGACCAGGCCCTCATGCGGATCCTGGACGTGGCGCTCGCCGTCCCCGAGCTGCTGCTCGCCCTGGTCATCGTCGCCTTCACCGGGACCGGCACCGCCAACGTGCTGGTCGCCGTGGGAGTGGCCGCCGTGCCGAACTACGCGCGGGTGGTGCGCGGGCAGGCGCTGGTGGCCGTCAGGTCCGGATACGCGGAGGCGGCGGTCGGGCTCGGCACGCCGTGGCCCGTGATCGTGCTGCGGCACGTCCTGCCCAACGTCGCCGGGCCGTCGCTGCTGCTCGCCACCACCGGCACGGGCACGTCCATCATCTCCGGGTCCGCGCTGAGCTTCCTCGGCCTCGGACCCGAGCCTCCGGCGGTCGAGTGGGGCGTGATGCTCGCCGACGGGCGCGAGAACCTGGCGGTCGCCTGGTGGCCGGGGGTCTTCCCCGGGGTGGCCGTCGTCGCCGTGGTCATGTCCGTGACCGTCGTGGGCCGGTGGCTCCAAGCGCGGGCCGAGGGAAGGACCGCATGATCAGGGTCGAGGGTCTCGTCGTCCGCTTCGGAGACGTCGCCGCCGTCCGCGGCGTGGACCTGACGGTGGGGCCGGGCGAATGCCTGGCCCTGATCGGCGAGTCCGGCTCGGGCAAGAGCACCATCGCCCGCGCCCTGCTGGGCCTGGCGGGCGCGGAGGCGAGCGTCGCGGCCCGGCGGCTGGAGATCGGCGGGCGGGACGCGCGGGACTTCGACGAGCGGGCCTGGCGCGCGGTGCGCGGAAGGCTCGTGGGGTTCGTCGCCCAGGACGCGCTCGGCTCCCTGGACCCGCTGCGCCGCGTCCGCGACGAGATCGCCGAGCCGATGCTCATCCATCGCACGGCGCCCGCCGGCGAGATCGGCGCGCGGGTGGTGGACCTGCTCGGCCGGGTCGGCGTCCCGGAGCCGCGGGTCCGCGCCGCCCAGTACCCGCACGAGCTCTCCGGCGGCCTCCGGCAGCGCGCCCTCATCGCCTCCGCGCTGGCCGCGGAACCCGGCGTGCTGATCGCCGACGAGCCCACCACCGCCCTGGACGTCACGGTCCAGGCGCGGATCCTCGACCTGCTCGCCGACGCCCGGCGGGCGGGCACCGGGCTGCTGCTGATCAGCCACGACCCGGCCGTGGTCGCCCGGCTGGCCGACCGCGTCGCCGTGCTCCGCGACGGCGAGGTGGTCGAGAGCGGCCCCGCCGAGCGGGTCCTCGGCGCGCCCGAGCATCCCTACACCCGGACGCTCCTCGACGCCGTCCCCCGCGCCAGGACGGCCGGGTCGCCGCCCGGCTCCCGTGTCGTCCTGGAGGCCACCGGGATCGGCAAGTCCTACGGCGCCCGCGCCGCCGTCCGTGACGTCTCGCTGCGCCTGCGCTCGGGGGAGACGATCGGCGTCGTCGGCGAGTCCGGGTCCGGCAAGAGCACCCTCGCCCGGATCCTCATGGGCCTGGTCAGGCCGGACGCCGGGGAGGTGCGGCTGGACGGCGCGCCGTGGTCCGCCCTGCCGGAACGGCGGCGCCGGCCGCGCCGGGGCCGCATCCAGCTCGTCCACCAGGATCCGCACGGCTCGTTCGACCCGCGGCTGACGGTCGGCCGCATCATCGCCGAGGCCCTGCCCCGTGGTCCGGGGCGGCGCGCCCGCGCCCTCGAACTCCTCGAGATGGTGGGCCTGTCCGCCGGGCACCTCGACCGGCGGCCCCGCCGGCTCTCCGGCGGGCAGCGGCAGCGCGTGGCCATCGCCAGAGCGCTCGGGGCCGGCCCCGGCGTGCTGGTCTGCGACGAGCCGGTCTCGGCCCTGGACGTCTCCATCCAGGCGCAGATCCTGGACCTGCTCGCCGGACTGCGGCACCGGCTCGGCCTCGCCATGGTCTTCATCTCGCACGACCTCTCCGTCGTCCGCGGAGTCAGCGACACGGTCATGGTGATGAAGGACGGCCGGGTCGTCGAAGAAGGCCCCGTGGCGGACGTCTTCGAACGCCCGTCTCACCCGTACACCAGGACCCTGCTGGCCGCCTCGCCCACGCGGGCGTCCCGCGCCCACGCGGCGCCGCACGAGCGCTGACCCCGCCCCCGGCCCGGGGTCGCGTGGACGTTCCCGGCGATCCGCCGCTGGCACGTGCCAATCGGACAGCCGAGCAGGACCGGTGGTAAACCTCGGCTTATTAATCGGCGGCGAACACGATGCGTGAATGTTTCATTGAGTTCGGTAACAAAGTAAACAGACGTACACTCATCTTTATCCGGAGGAGTTGCGTGGTCAAATAGTGGCACCGCGTGAACGCCGTTGGGCCAGGCGGCGGCCTTGCGTCGCCGCTGCGCTTTCTGACATAGTGACCAAAGAACGCCGCGAGACATGGAAATACGTATAAAGGCTACTAGCCGATGGGGCTAGAGGGGACCGTGACCGAGTGAGACCATACTCGCGGTAGCGCGGCCGCTACGGGGATCCGCGTATGTGGCGCCGGTCGTGTCCACCAGCCGCCCGGCGATCGGCGCGGCCTCCTCCACCCCCGTTGACGTCGCAGGAAGCCTCATAACGATGCGTGTCTCCGTGGTCGCGATACTCGGCTGCGCACGGAAGGATCGATGGTAGGTGGAAATACCGGGGGTATCGGAAAATCCTTCTCCTTTCAGTGGCGACTTCGCGTTGCTGCTCAGAACTCTCCGTAGGCGCGCCTGTCTGACCCAAGAGGAATTAGCGGAGCGCTCCGGGTTGAGTATCCGTGCCATATCGGACCTGGAGCGCGGCAGAACCAGCAAGCCCCATCGTAACTCGGTGATTCTGCTCGCCCAGGCGCTGCGGATCGAAGGCGAATCTCTGGAGGCATTCCGGCGGGTCGCCCGGCATAAGGTCGGGGGGATCGCGCGGCGCCCGGCGAATGCGCTCCGTATATCGGGCGCGCACTCCTTGGCGGCGCCCCCCTCCCCGGCGGGGGCCTCGTCCCCTCCGGCGGACGCCGGCACGTCCGCGCTGATGGAGTGGATGCGTCAGGTCCTCATCGTGCAGCCGATCAGGCAACACCAGCGCGGAGCGGCCCCCCGGGCTCCCCGGCTGGTCCAGCTCGTGGGCCGTCAGGGCCCTGACAAGATCGCCATAGCCGTGCAGGCGGCCGCCTGCTTCCGCCACCACTTTCCCGACGGCCAGTTCTACGTGAACGCGCATCCCGACGCGCGCGGATCGGCCGATCTGATCGACCGGCTCCTGTGCCTCTTCGGCCTCGGGCCGGCGGGGCGTGACACGACGAACGACCAGGCCGCGTGGCTGCGCTCCGCGCTCGGCTCCCGGCGGGCGCTGCTGGTGCTGGACAACGTGGCGGACGCGGACCACGTACGTCCCCTGCTGACGACGGGCGGCACGAGCGCGATCATGATCCTCGCGTCACGGCCGCTGAACGGGCTGGACGGGATCTGGACCATCGACGCGGACCTTCACGCCGCCGACGGCGAACCCGCGGCCGTGCCCGCGCCGTACAGCGGCCGGCTCTCCGCCTCTTAGGGAACGCCCGTCTCGCGCCGCCGCCTCGCCTAGGTCCGCACGGCGCGCGGCGCCGGGCCGCCGCGATCGGGCGGCCCGGCGTCACCGGGGACCCCGGAATCCTCGGCGGCCTTGCGGAACTGCGCCTCGTACAGCCGGTGGTACGCCCCGCGGGCCGCGATCAGGCGGGTGTGATCGCCCTGTTCGACGATCCGCCCGTCCTCCATCACCACGATCAGGTCGGCGTCGACGATCGTGGACAGCCGGTGGGCGATCACGAAGCTCGTCCTGCCCGCCCGCAGCGACGCCATGGCCTTGCGCACGAGCACCTCGGTCCGGGTGTCCACCGAACTGGTCGCCTCGTCCAGGATCAGCACCGCCGGATCGGCCAGGAAGGCACGGGCGATCGTGACCAGTTGCCGCTCGCCGGAACTGATCGTGCCGCCCTCGCCGTCGACGACGGTGTCGTATCCCTGGGGCAGGCCATGGGCGAACCGGTCGACGAAGGCGGCCTCGGCGGCGGCGAGGATCTGCTCCCCGGTCGCCTCCGGCCGCCCGTAGGCGATGTTGTCCCAGATCGTGCCGCCGAACAACCAGGTGTCCTGAAGCACCATCCCGATCCTGCCGCGCAGGGTGTCCCGCCGCAGCGTGGAGATGTCGATCCCGTCGAGGGTGACGCGTCCCGACTCCACCTCGTAGAAGCGCATGAGCAGGTTGACCAGGGTGGTCTTCCCGGCGCCGGTCGGGCCGACGATCGCCACCGTCCGCCCTGGTTCCGCCACCAGGGACAGGTCCGTCAGCAGCGGCTTGTCCGGCCGGTACCGGAAGGACACCCCGTGGAACTCGACCCGCCCCCTGACCGGGCCGAGCGGGACGGGCGCCGGTGGATCGGGGCTCTGGTCGGGCGCGTCGAGCAGGGCGAACACCCGGGCGGCCGAGGCCACGCAGGACTGCAGCAGGTTCGCCATCGACGCCACCTGGGACAGCGGCGAGGTGAACTGCCCGGTGTACTGGATGAACGCCTGCACGTCGCCCAGCGTCATCGCGCCCGACGCGACCCGCAGAGCGCCGGCCACGGCGATCGCCACGTACCCCAGGTTGCCGATGAACATCATCGACGGCACGATCACGCCGGACATGACCTGGGCGTCGGAGCTCGCCCGGAACAGCTCGTCGTTCTTCGCCGCGAACGCCGCCTGGACCTCACGGCGGCGGCCGAAGACCTTGACCAGTTCGTGCCCGGTGATCGCCTCCTCGATGAGCGCGTTGACCGCCCCGACGCTCGCCCACTGGGCGGCGAAGCGCGGCTGCGCCCGCGTCGCGATCCGCTTGGCGAGCACCACCGACAGCGGCACCGTCACCAGCGAGACGAACGCCAGCAGCGGTGACACGACGAACATCATGGTCAGCACGCCGATCACCGTGAGCACGGCGGTGAGCATCTGGCTCAGCGTCTGCTGCAGGCTCTGGGCGATGTTGTCGATGTCGTTGGAGACCCTGCTGAGCAGCTCACCGCGCGGCTGGTCGTCGAAGTACGGCAGGGGCAGCCGGTTGATCTTCGCCTCGACGTCGGCGCGCAGCCGGCCGACCGTGCGGTGGACCATGCCGTTGAGCAACAGGGCCTGCGCCATGTTCAGCGCCGCCGCGCCCGCGAACAGCGCGAGGGCCAGCAGCAGCACCGGCCCCAGCCGGCCGAAGTCGATGCCCGCGCCGGGCACCGGGTTCATGCGCGCCAGCAGGTCGGCGAGGTTGCCGTTCCCGTCCGCGCGGACCTGGGCGACGACCTGGTCCAGGGGCGTCCCCGCAGGCAGAGTCCTGCCCACCAGCCCGGAGAAGATGATGTCCGTGGCCCGCCCGAGGATCGCCGGGCCGACGACGGCCGGCGCCACGCCGGCCACCGCCAGCGCGACGACCGGCACCAGGTGGCGCCGCCGCGGCAGCAGCCTGCGGATCAGCCGTGCGGCGGGCGGCCCGGGCGCCGTCGTTCCGCTCGGCGCGGCCTCGCTCATCCGACCGGTCCCGGCATGAGCTGCGACTCCGCGATCTCGGCGTACGTCGGGCAGGTCTCGAGGAGCCGGCCGTGCGTGCCGATGCCGGCGATCGCCCCGTCCTCGAGGACGACGATCTGGTCGGCGTCGACGATGGTGGACACCCGCTGGGCCACGACGACGACCGCCGCGTCCGCCGTGACGGGGCGCAGCGCGGCGCGCAGCCGGGCGTCGGTGCCGGAGTCGAGCGCCGAGAACGCGTCATCGAACAGGTAGATCCTCGGCCTCTTCACCACCGCCCGGGCGATGGCCAGCCGCTGTCGCTGGCCGCCAGAGACGTTGGTGCCCCCTTGGGCGATGGGGGCGTCGAGCCCGCCGGGCAGCGATGCCACGAAATCGCGCGCCTGCGCGACCTCCAGGGCCGCCCACAGCTCCTCCGCCGTGGCGTCCGGCCTGCCGTGCCGCAGGTTGGTGGCCACGGTGCCGGAGAACAGATAGGGCTTCTGCGGGACCAGGCCGATCCGGCTCCACAGCAGCTCCTGGTCCAGGTCGCGAACGTCCACGCCGTCGACGAGCACCGATCCGCCGGTCACGTCGAGCAGCCGGGGGACCAGGGACACCAGCGTGGTCTTGCCCGACCCCGTGCCCCCGATGACGGCGGTGGTGCGCCCCGCCTCGGCGCGGAAGGTGATCCCGCCCAGCACCGGCCGCGCGGCGCCCGGGTACTGGAACCGCACCGCGCGCAACTCCAGATCGCCGGGCCCCCGCAGTTCGGTGACCGGGCGCGCGGCCGGGGCGACGGACGGCGGCGCGTCCAGCACCTGCATGACGCGCTCCGCGCACGCGGCCGCGCGCGGCACCATCAGCAGCATGTAGGCCGCCATCATCACCGACATGAGAATCTGCAGGAGGTAGCTGAGGAACGCGGTCAGCGTGCCGATCTGGATCTGGCCCGCGTCGGCCCGCACGGCGCCGAACCACACCACGGCGACGCCGGACACGTTGAGGACGAGCATCACGATCGGGAACAGCAGGGCCATCGACCGGCCGGCGCGGCGCGCGGTGCGGGTCAGCTCCGCGTTCGCCCGGGCGAAGCGCTCGGCCTCGTGCCCCTCCCGCACGAACGCGCGCACCACCCGGATGCCGATGATCTGCTCCCGCAGCACCCGGTTGACGCCGTCGATCAGCACCTGCATCGCCCGGAACCGGGGGAGCATCCGCCGGGCGATCTGGACGACGGCCACGGTGAGCACGCCCAGGCTGACGGCCATCACCCAGGCGAGGCCGGGATCCTCGCGGACGGCGGTGATCACGCCGCCGACGCACATGATGGGCGCCGCGACGAGCATGGTGCACGTCATCAGGACCAGGTTCTGCACCTGCTGCACGTCGTTGGTGCTCCGCGTGATCAGGGAGGAGACGCCGAAACCGGCGATCTCGCGACCGGAGAACTCGCCGACGCGCCTGAAGATCGCCGCACGGAGGTCGCGGCCGAAGCCCATCGCCGCGCGGGCCCCGAGGGACACCGCCGCGATCAGGCAGACCATCTGGAGCACGCTCACCAGCAGCATCCAGCCGCCGGTGCGCAGGATGTGGGGCACGTCGCCGGTGGCGATGCCCCTGTCGATGATGTCGGCGCTCATGCTGGGCAGGTACAACGACGCGACCGCGCCCACGAGCTGCAGCGACGCGACCGCCGTGAGCGGGCGCGCGTAGGGGGCGAGGTGGGCGCGCAGCAGCCGGGTCAGCATTCCCGGACCTCCGGCCGGTCCGCGCGCGCGAGGCGCGGAGCCGCGGAGCGCGGGGGCCCGCCCGTCCGGTACGGGGAGCCGGACGGGCGGGCCGGGACGCCGTCCCCGCGATGACCCGATGGTGATCGCCGAGGGCGGCCGGACAGGTGGCGCGCCGACACAGCGGGAGCGTAACCAGGCGCGGGTCTTCCGCTGAACGCGGTTTGGGCGGCAGAAGTCACCTCGTCACCACCGTCGCGCGGCGTCAGGAACCACCGGGGTCCATGTGGTCCTCCCACAGCTCCTTGATCCCGTCGATCAGGTCATGGCGCGGTGACCAGCCCAGATACCGCCGGGCCAGGTCGATGCGCATCTGCTGCCAGGTGGACTGCGCGGCGTCCGGCTCCTCCTCGACCAGCTCGGCCGGCACGCCGCTGACCTCGATCAGCGTCCGGACCATGTCACGGGCGCTGGTCGCCCGCCCCGTGCCGACGTTGACGACACGGCCGGGCAGCTCGGAGATCGTCGCCGCGGCGACGATGGCGCTCACCGCGTCGGAGAGGTTGAGGAAGTCGCGCAGCGCGCCGAGGGACCTCATCCGCACCACCGCGGTACGGCCGTCCCGGCTCGCCGCCGCCAGCGACTCCGCCACCACGCCGAGAAGGCTCGCCGCCGGCTGACCCGCGCCCGTGATGTTGCCGGCGCGCAGCGTCACGCCGTCGACGATCCCCTGCGCGGACGCCTTGGTGACCGCGTGGGTGCAGTCCAGCTTCACCTGGGCGTAGGTGTTGACCGGGCGTGCCTCGTCGTCCTCGGAGATGGAGACGCCGACGGGGACGAGGCCGTACTCGTGGACGCTGCCGAGGTGGACGAGGCGCGGCGGGCGCGGCAGCGTGCTCGCGGCCGCGAGGACGTTCTCGACCAGGGTGAGGTTGGCCGGGGCCATCTGGTCGTCCCTGAGGCCCCACATGCCGCCCGCGGTGTTGACGATCACGTCGCAGGCGATGTCGCGCAGCGCGTCGGCGATGGGGCCGACGTCCGGCCGGGCCAGGTCGAGGACCCGCACGGGCGGCGCGTCGTCCTGGGGGAGCGCGTGCCGAGCGACGCGGGTCACCTCGTGGCCAAGGGTTTCGAAGGCCGTGCCGACCCGCCGCCCGACGAATCCTGTCCCGCCGAGCACGGCGACCCGCAGGCGCCGCGCGGTCATCGGCCGTCCGAGCACCGTGTCCATGGTTTCCCGTTCTTCAGGTACGCAGGCGTGAATGCCGTGCGGTTCCCGGAAATGATGGGCGTACGCCGGGGCGCGGAACCAGGCAGAAACGGCGGAGAAATCACCCTGATAAATCAGCCCCTTGCCCGGAGAATGGTCTCGCATATGATGCGGGAATGATTTCGGAACTCCGGCGCGCCGTCGTGCTCCCGTGCGGCGCCGCGGCCACGAGGCGGGCCGATTAGCGATGGGGCGCACGCTCCTGGTCACCCATGATTTCCCGCCGGAGCCGGGTGGCATCCAGTCCTTCGTGTACAACCTGGCCGTCCGCCAGCCCGCCGATTCCCTGGTCGTCTACACCAGCGCCGCGCCCGGGGCGGACGCCTTCGACCGCGACCAGCCGTTCGAGGTGGTCCGGGAGCGCACCCGCATGCTGCTGCCGACCCCCGCGGTGACCCGCCGCGCGGTGGAGATCGCCCGCGGGCGCGGGTGCGACCGGGTGTGGTTCGGGACGGCGGCGCCGCTCGGACTGCTCACGGCCGAGCTGCGGGACCGGGCCGGCGTCGGCCGGGCGGTGGCGCTGACGCATGGGCGCGACATCGCCTGGGCGGCCCTGCCCGTCGCCAGGTCGATGCTGCGCCGCGTCGGCCGCCACGTGGACGTGGTGACCTACCTCGGCGAGTACACCAGAAGCCGGCTCGCCACGGTGCTGCCCCGGCTGGAACGGCTGGTCCCCGGCGTCGACACCGAGGTGTACACCCCCGGCGCGGACGGCTCTGCGGTACGCCGCCGGCACGGCCTCGCCGACCGTCCCGTGGTGGTCTGCGTGTCCCGGCTGATCCCCCGGAAGGGGCAGGACGTCCTGATCCGGGCGATGCCGCTGGTCCACCGGTCGGTGCCCGACGCCGTCCTGCTGATCGTCGGGGACGGGCCCGACCGCGACCGGCTGGCGAAGACGGCCCAGGCCGCGTCCGTGCCGCACGCGGTCGTGTTCACCGGAGCGGTCCCCCGCGAGGAACTGCCCGCCCACTACGCGGCGGGCGACGTCTACGCCATGCCCTGCCGTACGCGCAGGGCCGGGCTGGACGTCGAAGGGCTGGGCATCGTCTACCTGGAGGCGTCGGCCTGCGGGCTGCCGGTCGTGGCGGGCGACTCGGGCGGCGCGCCGGACGCGGTGCTGGACGGCGAGACCGGTTACGTCGTGGACGGCCGTGACGTGCCGATGGTCGCGGGACGGCTGGCCGCCCTGTTGCGCGACCGCGCGCTGGCCGCCGAGCTGGGCCGGGCGGGACGGGCCTGGGTCGAGTCCCGCTGGCGCTGGGACACGCAGGCGGCCCGCCTCGCCGAGCTGCTGGACGGTGATCCCGCCGCGGCGTGAACGACCTGCCGGTACGCGTGGATATCGCGGGAATTCCTGCCGGAACTCCTTCCGGCATTTCTGCCGGTCATGGGGCGGGATTTCTGCCGGTCGCGGCGCGGGCCGTCCCGCGGAATGCGCTTCATGAATGAACCCTGAAACCGCCGCTGAAACCGCCTGGAGGGATCAGGGACGGTCTCCCGATGATGGTGGCCGCCGATTGGGCCGGATCCCAGGCGGGCCGTCAGGGGGATTGAACAATGTTCGACGAGCAGAAATACCTCACGTATCTGCGGCGGGCGACGGCTGAGATTCAGGATCTGCGCCGGCGGCTGCGCGAGTCGCGGGAACGCGAGCCGGTCGCCGTCATCGGCATCGGCTGCCGGTATCCGGGCGGCGTCGGCTCGCCCGACGACCTCTGGGAGCTGGTGTCCCAGGGGACCGACGCGGTGACGGAGTTCCCCCGCGACCGGGGCTGGGACGTCGCCGCCCTGTACGACCCGGACCCGGAGGCCCCCGGCAAGAGCTACACGCGGCATGGCGGCTTCCTCACCGACGCCGCGATGTTCGACGCCGACCATTTCGGGATCAGTCCCCGCGAGGCACTGTGGATGGATCCGCAGCACCGGCTGCTGCTGGAGTGTTCCGCCGAGGCGCTCGAACGGGCCGGCCTCGACGCGGAGACGCTGCGCGGCAGCAGGACCGGCGTCTTCACCGGGGTGATGACCGACGGTTCGTCGGCGCAGATCAGCAGCCTCGCCTCGGGGCGGGTCGCGTACGCCTTCGGCCTGGAGGGGCCGGCGATCACCGTCGACACGGCGTGCTCGTCGTCGCTGGTGGCCCTGCACCTGGCGTGTCAGGCGCTCGGCGCCGGTGACTGCACGCTGGCGCTCGCGGGCGGAGCGACGGTGATGACCACGCCGGACCTGTTCGTGGACTTCAGCAGGCAGCGCGGCCTGTCCCCGGACGGCCGGTGCAAGTCGTTCGCCTCGGCCGCGGACGGCACGGGCTTCGCCGAGGGCGTCGGCGTGCTGGTGGTGGAGCGACTGTCGGACGCGCGCCGGCTCGGGCATCCCGTCCTGGCCGTGATCCGGGGCTCCGCGGTCAACCAGGACGGCAGGTCGAACGGGCTCACCGCGCCGAACGGCCCCTCCCAGCGGCGGGTCATCCGCCAGGCGATGAGCGAGGCCCGGCTGTCGGCGTCCGACGTGGACGTGGTGGAGGCGCACGGCACCGGCACGACCCTCGGCGATCCGATCGAGGCGCAGGCCATCCTGGCGACCTACGGGCGGGACCGGCCCGCGGACCGGCCGGTGCTGCTCGGGTCGGTCAAGTCCAACATCGGGCACACCCAGGCCGCGGCCGGGGTGGCCGGGGTGATCAAGATGGTGCAGGCGATGCGGCACGGCGTCGTCCCGCCGACGCTGCACGTCGACGCGCCCTCACCGCACGTGGACTGGTCGGACGGCGCGCTCCGGCTGGCGACCGGCAGGGAGCCGTGGCCGGAGACCGGCCGGCCGCGCCGCGCCGCGGTGTCGTCCTTCGGGCTGAGCGGCACCAACGCGCACGTCATCATCGAGCAGGCCCCCGAACCCGCGGAGGCGCCCGCCCCCGCCGTCACCGGAGCCCTGCCGTGGATCCTGTCCGCGCGGACCGAGGAGGCCCTGCGGGCCCAGGCCGGCCGGCTGCGGTCCTACCTCGACGCCGACCCCGGCGCCGATCCCGCCGATGTCGCCGTCGCGCTGAGCAGGCGCCCGGCGATGGCCTGCCGGGCGGCGGTGCTCACGTCCGGCCGCGCCGGCCTGCTGCGAGGTCTGGACGCCCTGGCCGCGGGCGAGCAGGCCGCCGAGGTCGTCCGGGCCCGGGCGTCCTCCGGCGGCCTGGCCGTGATGTTCTCCGGCCAGGGATCGCAGCGGGCGCAGATGGGCCGCGACCTCTACCTGACGTTCCCCGCGTTCGCCGAGGCGTTCGACGCGGCGTGCGCCGCGCTCGACGCGCACATGGAGCGCCCGGTGCGACAGGTCGTCTTCGCCCGGCCCGACACCGCGGAGGCGCGGCTGCTCGACCGCACCGACCACACCCAGGCCGCGACGTTCGCCCTGGAGGTCGCGCTGTACCGCCTGATCGAGAGCTGGGGCGTGCGGCCGGACCTTCTGATCGGCCACTCGGTGGGTGAACTGGCCGCGGCCCACGTGGCCGAGGTGCTCACCCTGGCCGACGCCGCCCGCGTGGTGGCGCACCGCGGGCGGCTGATGCGGGAACTGCCCGGCGGTGGGTCGATGGTCGCGGTCGCGGCCGGCGAGGAGTGGATGCGCGAGCGGCTGGCCCCCTACGGCGGCGACGCCGGCGTGGCGGCCGTGAACGGGCCGTCCAGCGTCGTGATCTCCGGGCACCACGCGGCGGTCACCGAGATCGCCGCCGAGTGCCGGGCCCAAGGGATCCGCACCAAGCCCCTGCGCGTCTCGCACGCCTTCCACTCCGCGCTGATGGAGCCCATGCTGGCGGCGTTCGGCGAGGTCCTCGCCACGGTGACGCTCAAACCGCCCCGGATCCCGGTGGCGTCGAACGTGACGGGCACCAGGCTGACCGACGAGCAGGCGTGCTCCGCCGAGTACTGGCTGTCCCACGTGCGGGAGACCGTGCGGTTCGCGGACGGCGTGCGGTGGCTGCGCGACCAGGGCGCCACCCGGTTCGCCGAGCTCGGGCCGGACGGCGCGCTGACCGTCGCCGCCCAGGACTCGCTCACCGGGCGGGCGGACCTCGTCACGGCGACGCTGCTCAGGACCCGGCCGGAGGTCGAATCGATCACGGCCGCCATGGCCGCCCTGCACACCCACGGCGTCGCCGTCGACTGGCCGGCGGTGTACGCCGGGCGCCCGGCGCGCCACCTGAACCTGCCGACCTACCCTTTCCAGCGGCGGCGGTACTGGAGGAACGCGGCCTCCGCCCGGCGCGACGCGCACGCGCTCGGGCTCACCGAGCTGAGCCACCCGCTGCTCCACGGAGCCTCCGGCGTCCCGGTCACCGGCGGGTCCCTCCTCGTCGGGCGGATCTCCCTGGACACCCACCCCTGGCTCGCCGACCACGCCGTGGGCTCCACCGCGCTGGTGCCGGGCACCGTGTTCGCCGAACTCGCCACGTGGACCGGCGACCACCTGGGAGCGGCCGGGATAGGCGAACTCGCCCTGCACGCGCCGCTGCCCCTCCACCGCGACACCGGAGTTCACCTGCGCGTCGCCGTCGACCCTCCCGACGACAAGGGCGCCCGCGCGATCGGCGTGTACTCCCGCGACGAGAACGGCGACGCGGACGAGCCCTGGGTATGCCACGCCTCGGGCGTCCTCGCCGGCGACCCGCACGCCGCCGGCCTCCCCATGACCGGCGCGTGGCCGCCGCCGGGCGCGACCCCCGTCGACCACGCCGACGCCTACGAGCGCCTTGCCTCCTACGGGTTCCACTACGGCCCCCGGTTCCGGGGACTGCGGGCGGTGTGGCGCCGGGGCGAGGAGGTGTTCGCCGAGGTCGCGCTCCCGGATTCGGAGGGCGAGGCGGACGCCTTCACGGTCCACCCGGCGCTGTGGGACATGGCCGTGCAGGCGCTCGCGGTGTCCCGGTTCGGCGAGACCGCCGAGGAACAGCCGGCACGCCTTCCGTCCTCCTGGCACGGGGTGTCCGTGCACGCGACCGGCGCCCGTGCCCTCCGGGTCCGTATCACGCCGGCCGGTGGCAGGGACGAGGTGTCGCTGACGGCCACCGACACCGGCGGCGTCCCGGTCCTCACCGTCGGGGCGCTCAGGCTGCGCGAGATCTCACTCGACCGGCTCGCGTCCGCCGATCCCGGCAAGGGCGCGCTGTACTCCGTCGCATGGATCCCGGCCGATCGGCCCGCCCAGGACATGGCGGACCGGCCGCACGGCGGCTGGGCGAGCGTGGGCCCGGACGACGTGCGCCTGGCCGGCGCCCTGCGCGCCGCATGGCACGACGGCCACTGGCACGCCGACCTGGAAGCCCTGCAGACGGCCATGTCCGCGGGCACGCCCGCCCCCGCGCTCGTGCTCGTCTCCGAACCGGCCGGCGGTGACGGCCCGGCCGCCGTCCTGGACGCGGCCACCAGGACCCTGTCCTTCATCCGCGCGTGGCTCGCGGACGAGCGGCTGGCCTTCACCCGGCTCGTCATCGCGACCAGAGGCGCGATGCCGGCCCGCGGCCCCGCCCCGAACGCGGCCGGCGCCGCCATCTGGGGCCTGGTGCGCTCGGCGCAGATCGAACACCCGGACCGCTTCGTCCTGGTGGACCTCGACGACGCCGACGCGTCCCTGCGGGCCCTGCCGGCGGTCGCCGCGCTGGGCGAGCCCCAGGTGGCGATCCGCCACGGAGAGCCGCTGGTGCCCAGGCTGGCCAGGGCCGCATCGCCGAGCGTCACGCGGTTCCCCGCGGACGGCACCGTCCTGATCACCGGCGGCACCGGTGCGCTCGGCATGGCGGTGGCGCGGCACCTGGTGGACGCGCACGGCGTGCGCCGGTTGCTGCTGCTCAGCCGCGGCGGCTCGGCGGCGGAAGGGTTCGAGGAGGAGCTGACCGCGAAGGGGGCGCGGGTCTCGGTCGTCGCGTGCGACGCCGCCGACCGCGGCCAACTGGACCGCGTGCTGGCCGGCATCCCCGGCGAACATCCGCTCACCGCCGTCGTGCACGCCGCCGGCGTCGTCGACGACGGCGTCATCGAGACGCTGACCCCGGCCCGGCTCGCCGAGGTGCTGCGGCCGAAGGCCGACGCCGCCTGGCACCTCCACGAACTGACCAAAGACCGCGACCTGCGGGCGTTCGTGCTGTTCTCCTCGCTCGCCGGCACCCTCGGCAGCCCGGGACAGGCCAACTACGCGGCGGCCAACGCCTACCTGGACGCCCTCGCGGCGCGCCGGCACGCCGACGGACTGCCCGCCCTGTCGGTGGCCTGGGGCGCCTGGGCCGGCGGCGGGATGGCGAGCCGGGCGGCCGGCACCGGCCCCGCGCGCCGGGCGCACGCCGGGATGGCCGCGCTCTCCCCCGCCGACGCGCTGGCCCTGTTCGACCTCGCCGGCGGCGCCGGTGAGGCGGCGGTCGTCGCGGCGCACCTGGACCTGCGAGTCATGCGGCGGACCTTCACCACGTTCGACCAGGTGCCACCGCTGCTGCGCGGCCTGGTCAGGTCGCCCAAGCCGCGCGCGGGCGCCTCCGGCGGCCGGGCCGCCGCGCTCCGGGCCCGGCTTGCCGGACTCGGGGAACCGGCCCGTGCCCGCGAGGCGCTGGACCTGGTCCGGGAACAGGTGGCCGCGGTACTGGGCCACGCCACCCCCGCCTCGGTGGCGGCCGACCGCGGGTTCCTCGACATGGGCCTGGACTCGGTGACGGCCGTCGAACTGCGCAACCGGCTGGACGCGGCCACCGGGCTGCGCCTGCCCTCCACGGCCGTCTTCGACCACCCGACGCCCCAGGCGATGGCCGAACACGTCCTGGAGAAACTGCGCCCCGAGATCACCGGCGGCGACCCGACGGGGCGGGACGCCGGCGACGCCGCGATCCGCCGCGCGCTCGCCACGATCCCGGTGGACCGGCTGCGCGCGTCCGGGCTGCTGGACCCGCTGCTCGGTCTCGCCGCCGGCCCTCCGGACGACGAGGGCGGGCAGCCGCCCGGCGGCGAGGCGCAGATCAAGGAGATGGCCGTCGAGGACCTCGTGCGCCTGGCACTCGGCAGGCGCGACCCCTCGGCCACCACCGGCCACATGTCCACGGTGAGTAAGGAGCGATGAGACGGTGAAGCGCGATTCCGGCTCACTGATGTGGGGACTGACCGCGGCCGGTGAGGGTTCGCTGCGCGGGCGGGCCCGCCTCCTGCTGGAGGCGCTCGACGCGAACCCGGGGCGGCCCGCCGACATCGGGCTCTCGCTCGCCCGGCTCACCCCGCCCGCCGTTGACGACCGGCGCGTCCTCCGGCGCGCGGCGCTCACCGCCGACGACGCGGCCGGCTTCGCCGCCGGGCTCCGGGCGCTGGCCGAAGGGCACGGCGCCCCCGGGCTGACCGAAGGCGCCCCCGTCGGGGACGGCGTGGTCTTCGTCTTCCCCGGCCAGGGCTCGCAGTGGCACGGCATGGCCGCCGAACTGATGGACGCCTCGCCGGTCTTCCGCGCCCGCATGGCCGAGTGCGCCGAGGCGTGCGCCCCGTACATCGACTGGTCGCTCCTGGACGCCGCGCGCGGCGAACCCGGCGCGGCGTCGCTGGACCGCACGGACGTGGTGCAGCCGGTGCTGTTCGCGGTCATGGTGTCCCTGGCGGCCCTGTGGCGGTCGTACGGGGTCGAGCCGTCGGCCGTGCTCGGGCACAGCCTGGGCGAGATCGCCGCCGCGGTCGTCGCCGACGCCCTGTCCCTGGAGGACGCGGCCCGCGTGGTGACGCTGTGGAGCCAGGCGCAGGCCACGCTGGCGGGGACCGGAACGATGATCGCCGTGCCCGCGCCCCGGGAAGAGGTGGGCCCGCGGCTGGCCGCCTACGACGGCCGGCTCGGCATCGCCGCGGTGAACGGCCCCGGCGCCGTGATCGTCTCCGGCGACCCGGAACCGGCCCGCCGGCTGCTCGCCGACCTCGCCGCCGACGGCGTGGCCGCCCGCGAGATCAACGTGGCGCTGGCCGCGCACGGCCCCCACATCGACGCGCTCATCCCCGCGCTGCGGGACATGCTCGCCCCCATCCGGCCGCGGCCGGCCCGCGTCCCGTTCTACTCCTCCGCCTATGGGACCGTCCTGCCCGGCGACGTGCCGCTGGACGCCGCGCACTGGTGCCGCAACCTGCGTGACACCGTGGAGTTCGAACAGGCCACCAGGGCCGCCCTCGCCGACGGCATGGGCGTCCTGCTGGAGGTCAGCCCGCATCCGGTCCTCACGGCCGCCGTCCAGGGGACGATCGACGCCGCCGGCGCGGACGCCGCCGTGCGCGGCTCCCTCCGCCGCGACCAGGCCGGCCTGGACAAGGTCATGCGCACGCTGGGCGACCTGTACGTCGACGGCGTCACGCCCGACTGGGACGCCGTCTACGCCGGTCACGATCCCCGGATCGTGCCCCTTCCCGAGGTCGCCGAGGACACGCCGGCGCGCCCGGAGTCGTCCCTGCGCGGGCGGCTGGTCGGCATGCCCGAGGCCGCCCAGCGCGTCTTGCTCGTCGACCTGGTGTGCCAGGAGGTCGCGGCCCTGCTCGGCTCCTCCGGCACGGTCTCCCCGCACACCCGGTTCCGGGACATGGGCTTCGACTCGGTCACGGCGCTGGAGATCCGCGCGCGCGTCTCCCAGGCCGCGGGTACCGCCCTGCCGGCCACCATGGTCTTCGACCACCCGACCCCCGCCGAGATGGCGGAGTTCGTGCGCGTGACCCTGGTCGGCGGCGCGCCGGACCACGACGTCCCCCCGCCGCCGGCCGCGGACGACGACCCGGTCGTGATCGTGGGCATCGGGTGCCGCTACCCGGGCGGCGTCGGCGGCCCCGAGGACCTGTGGCGGCTGGTCCACGAGGAGATCGACGCGGTGTCCCCGCGGTTCCCCGGCAACCGCGGCTGGGACCTCGCCGCCTCGCTCGACGACGGTTCGCGCGCGCCGGGCACCTTCTACCAGCGGGAAGGGGCCTTCCTGCACGACGCGGACCGGTTCGACGCGGACTTCTTCGGCATCAACCCCCGTGAGGCCGCCGCGATGGACCCGCAGCAGCGGCTGCTGCTGGAGACCTCCTGGGAGGCGTTCGAGCACGCGGGCATCCCTCCCGCGTCCCTGCGCGGCAGCCGCACCGGCGTGTTCGTCGGCGCGTTCACCATGGACTACGGGCCCCGGATGGACGAAGGCTCCGAGGTCGAGGGGTACGTCTTCATCGGCAACACCGGCAGCGTCATGTCGGGCCGCGTCGCCTACCTGTACGGCCTTGAGGGGCCCGCGGTGACGGTGGACACCGCCTGCTCGTCGTCGCTGGTGGCGCTGCACCTCGCGGTCCAGTCCGTACGGCGGGGCGAGTGCGCCCTGGCGCTGGCGGCCGGTGTCACCGTGATGCCCGGCGTCGGGATGTTCGTGGAGTTCTCCCGCCAGGGCGGTCTGTCCCCCGACGGCCGGAGCAAGGCGTTCTCGGCCACCGCCGACGGGTTCGGCCTGTCCGAAGGCGTCGGCGTCCTCGTGGTCGAGCGGTTGTCGGACGCGCGGCGCAATGGTCATCGGGTGTTGGCGGTGGTGCGGGGTTCGGCGGTGAATCAGGACGGTGCTTCCAATGGGTTGACGGCGCCGAATGGTCCTTCGCAGCAGCGGGTTATCGGTGCGGCGTTGGTGGATGCGGGGTTGTCGCCGGTTGATGTTGATGTGGTGGAGGCGCATGGGACCGGGACGCGGTTGGGTGATCCGATCGAGGCGCAGGCGTTGCTGGCGGCTTATGGGCAGGGCCGGGAGCGTGTGTTGTGGCTGGGGTCGTTGAAGTCCAACATCGGTCACACCCAGGCCGCCGCCGGGGTCGGCGGTGTCATCAAGATGGTCCAGGCCATGCGGCACGGAGTGCTCCCCAAGACCCTGCATGTGGATGAGCCGACGCCGCACGTGGACTGGTCGGCGGGCGCCGTTTCGTTGCTGACCGAGGCGGTCGAGTGGCCGGAGACGGGGCGTCCTCGGCGGGCGGGTGTGTCGTCGTTCGGGGTGAGCGGGACCAACGCGCACGTCGTGCTGGAACAGGCTCCCGAACTCGCGGAGGCGGGGGAGTCCGCGGAGTCTGGGGCGGGGCCGGTGCCGTTGGTGTTGTCGGCGCGGAGTGCGCCCGCGCTGGCGGGTCAGGCGGAGCGGATGGGGGCGTTCCTGCGGGCGCGTGCTGAGGTGCCGTTGGTGGATGTGGCCAGGTCGGCCGCGGTTCACCGGTCGGTGTTGGAGCACCGTGCCGTCGTCCTGGCCTCCGATCGTGCCGGGTTGCTGGCCGGGCTGGACAGCCTGGCGCAGGGGGTCGCCGTTCCTGGTGTGGTGCGGGGGGTGGGCGCTGCGGCTGGTTCGGGGGTGGTGTTCGTGTTCCCGGGTCAGGGGTCGCAGTGGGCGGGGATGGCGGTGGAGTTGCTGGAGTCCTCGCCGGTGTTCCGTGCGCGGATGGAGGAGTGCGCGCGGGCGCTGGGTCGGTTCGTGGAGTGGGATCTGTTCGAGGTCCTGGACGATGAGGAGGCGCTGGGGCGGGTCGAGGTGGTGCAGCCGGCGTTGTTCGCGGTGATGGTGTCGCTGGCTGGGTTGTGGCGCTCCTTTGGTGTGGAGCCTTCTGCGGTGGTGGGGCATTCGCAGGGGGAGATCGCGGCGGCGTGTGTGGCGGGTGTGCTGGGCCTGGAGGACGCGGCGCGGGTGGTGGTGTTGCGTAGCCGGGTCATCGGCCGGTCGCTGGCCGGGCGGGGTGGCATGGTGTCGGTTCCGCTGCCGGTGGGTGTGGTGGAGCCGGTGCTTGGGCGGTGGGGTGGCCGGGTGTCGGTGGCGGTGGTGAACGGCCCGTCGGCGACGGTGGTGGCCGGTGATGAGACGGCGCTGGTCGAGGTCGAGGCTTTGTGGGCGGGGACGCGACGGGTCGCGGTCGACTACGCCTCGCATTCCGCCTTGGTGGAGCCGGTGCGGGACGAACTCCTGGATGTGCTGGGCACGGTCGAGGGCCGTCCGGGAGTGGTGCGGTTCTTCTCCACGGTCGTGGGGGACTTCGTGGACGGGCGGCGGCTCGACGCGGCGTATTGGTATGAGAACCTGCGGCGGCCGGTGCGTTTCGACGCGGCGCTTGAGGTGTTCGCCGGTCAGGTGCTGATCGAGTGCAGTGCGCATCCGGTGCTGGTGCCGGTGGTCGAGGGCGTGGCGGTGGGGTCGCTGCGGCGTGGTGAGGGAGGGGCGGAGCGGTTCGCCCGGTCGCTGGCCGAGGCGTTCGTCGCCGGAGCCCCGGTCGACTGGCCGGCCGTCCTCAATGGCGCGGGCGGATCGGTGGAACTGCCCACCTACGCCTTCCAGCGCCGGCGTTACTGGCTCGACAGCCGCCCGCCGGTCGCGGCCGGCGCCGCCGACCTCGGCCTGTTCGCGGCGGAACATCCGCTGCTCGGCGCGGCGGTCGCGCTGCCGGGCACCGGCGGACACCTCTTCACCTCCAAGATCTCCCTCACCGACCGGCCGTGGCTGGCCGACCACGCGGTGAACGACGTCGTCCTGCTGCCCGGGGCCGCCTTCGCGGAACTCGCGATACGCGCGGGCGACCAGTTCGGCTGCGATCTCGTCGAGGAGCTCGTCCTCGAAGCGCCGCTGGTCCTCCCCGCCGACGGCGGCAGCGTCCGGCTGCAGGTGGCGGTCACCGGGCCCGACGACACCGGACGGCGTCGCCTCACGATGCACTCGCTGGAGGAGGGCGCAGGCGACGCCGACTGGACGCTGCACGCCACCGGAGTGCTCGCGACCGGAACGACACCCGGCGAAGCGCTGACGCAGTGGCCGCCGGCCGCCGACGAGATCGACGTCAGCGACGTCTACGACGCGCTGCGTGACCGGGGATACAACTACGGGCCGGTCTTCCAGGGGCTGCGGCGCGCCTGGCGCCGCGGTGACGAGATCTTCGCGGAAGCGGCGCTGCCCGAGACTCCGAGCGCCGACGGCTTCGCCCTGCACCCCGCCCTGCTCGACGCGGCCCTGCACCCCGTCGTCCTCGACTCCTCCGGCCTGCCCTTCTCCTGGCGGAAGATCTCGCTCCACAGCGCCGGCGCGTCGGCACTGCGGATCCGCCTGACGCGGACCGCCACAGGGGTGTCGGTGCGCATGGCGGATGACGCCGGCCTTCCCGTGCTGACCGTCGAATCCCTGGTACTGCGCCCGATACCCGACCACCTCGTCTCCGGGACCGCCGGTGTGCTGCTGGCCCTCGAGCCGGTCCCCGTCCCCCTGCCCGCCGACATGCCGCCCGGGTCGTTCGCCGTCGTCGGCTCCGCCCACGACCTCGCGGACCTCGTCCACGTGCCGGACGCCGTGCTGCTCCTGGAGGCGCCGGTCGAGCGGGTCCTGCCGGTGGTGCAGGCATGGCCGGCGGACGAGCGCTTCTCCCGGTCACGCCTGCTGGTCGTGACCCGGGACGCGAGCAGGGACATGGCCCAGGCGGCCGTCCGCGGCCTGATGCGCTCGGCGATCTCGGAGCACCCTGACCGGTTCGTCCTGGTCGACACCGGCGACCCGAGCACGATCGCCGGGCTCGTCGCGGAGATCCTCGCCACGGGCGAACCCGAACTCATCGTCGACGACGGACGGTTCGCCGCGCCGCGCCTGCGCACCGTGCGCGCCGCCCTCGGCGACGCGCCGTGGACGGAGGACGACCGTGTTCTGATCACCGGGGGAACCGGGACGGTCGGCGCGGCGGTGGCGCGGCACCTGGTCCACGCGCACGGCGTACGCCGCCTGGTGCTGGCGAGCCGCAGCGGCCCGGCCGCCCCCGGCGCGGCGCAGCTGACGGAGCTGGACGCCGAGGTGGACGTCGTCGCGTGCGACGTGACCGACCGCGACGCCCTGGCCGCGCTGCTGGAGGAGCACCCGGTCACCGCCGTCGTCCACGCCGCGGCCGTGCTCGACGACGGCCTGATCGAGTCGCTGACCCCCGAGCGCATGACGGCCGTGTACGCGCCGAAGGCCGGCACGGCCATGCATCTGCACGAGCTGACACGGGACAGGAACCTGACGGCCTTCGTCATGTTCTCCTCGATCGCCGGCGTTCTCGGAACGGCGGGCCAGGGCAACTACGCCGCGGCCAACGCCGCGGTCGACGCGCTCGCCGAGATCCGCCGCGCCGAGGGACTGCCGGCGACGTCGATCGCCTGGGGCCTGTGGTCCGAGACGAGCACGATGACCGGCGGCCTCACGGGCGCCGACCGTGCCCGGCTGGCCCGATACGGAATGGCGGAGATGTCCACCGCCGACGCGCTGGCGTTGTTCGACGCCGGCGTGAGCGGCGACGTGGCCGCGCCGGCGGCCGTGCGTCTGGACCAGGCCGGGCTGCGGTCGCAGGCCGCGTCAGGCATGCTCCCCGCGCCGCTGCGCGGCCTCGTCCGCGCCCCGGTCCAGCGCGCCTCCGTCACCCGGGCACAGGGCGCCGGCGGGAACGGCGTCGCCGCGCTGCCTCCCGGGGAGCGGCTGGACGCCGTGCTGCGGCTGGTGCGTGAGCACGTCGCCGGAGTGCTCGGCCACGGCTCGGCCGGCTCCGTCGACGCCGACCGGGCGTTCAAGGAGATGGGCTTCGACTCGCTCACCGCGGTCGAACTGCGCAACAGGCTGAACGCGCTGTTCGACGTGCGGCTGCCCGCGACACTGGTCTTCGACCACCCGACTCCCCACGCGGTGGCCGGGTTTCTGGTGGACGAACTGTACGGAACCCGGGAGGCGACGGCGGCGCCTGTCGCCGTGGCCGCCGACCTGGACGAGCCCATCGCGATCATCGGCATGAGCTGCCGATATCCCGGCGACGTGCGGTCGCCGGAGGACCTGTGGCGACTGGTCGAGGCCGGTGGCGACGCCATCACCGGCTTCCCCACCGACCGCGGCTGGGACCTGGCCGACCTGTTCGACGCCGATCCGGACCGTGCCGGGCGCAGTTACGCCCGTGAGGGCGGCTTCCTGCACGACGCGGGCGAGTTCGACGCGGCGTTCTTCGCCATCTCCCCGCGCGAGGCCACCGCGATGGACCCGCAGCAGCGACTGCTGCTGGAGACCTCCTGGGAGGCGTTCGAACGGGCGGGAATCGCCCCGGACTCGGTGCGCGGCGAGCAGATCGGCGTGTTCGCCGGGGTGATGAACGGCGGGTACGGCGCGCACCAGTTCACCGGGCGGGACGCAGGCGAGTTCGAGGGCTACCTCGCCAGCGGCACCGCCGCCAGCGTGGCGTCCGGACGCGTCGCCTACGCCCTCGGACTCGAGGGCCCGGCACTCACCGTGGACACGGCCTGCTCCTCCTCGCTGGTGGCGATGCACCTGGCCGCTCAGGCGCTGCGCCGTGGCGAGTGCACGATGGCGCTCGCCGGCGGTGTCACCGTCATGTCGACGCCGTCGCTGTTCGTGGAGTTCAGCCGTCAGCGCGGCCTGGCCGCCGACGGGCGGTGCAAGTCGTTCGCGGGATCCGCGGACGGCACCGGCTGGTCGGAGGGCGCCGGTGTGCTGCTGCTCGAACGGCTGTCGGACGCACGGCGCAACGGACATCGCGTCCTGGCGCTGGTCCGCGGAACCGCGGTGAACCAGGACGGCGCCTCCAACGGTCTCGCGTCACCGAACGGTCCTTCGCAGCAGCGGGTTATCGGTGCGGCGTTGGTGGATGCGGGGTTGTCGCCGGTTGATGTTGATGTGGTGGAGGCGCATGGGACCGGGACGCGGTTGGGTGATCCGATCGAGGCGCAGGCGTTGCTGGCGGCTTATGGGCAGGGCCGGGAGCGTGTGTTGTGGCTGGGGTCGTTGAAGTCCAACATCGGTCACACCCAGGCCGCCGCCGGGGTGGGCGGTGTGATCAAGATGGTCCAGGCCATGCGGCACGGAGTGCTGCCCAAGACGTTGCATGTGGATGAGCCGACGCCGCACGTGGACTGGTCGGCGGGCGCCGTTTCGCTGTTGACCGAGGCGGTCGAGTGGCCGGAGACGGGGCGTCCTCGGCGGGCGGGTGTGTCGTCGTTCGGGGTGAGCGGGACCAACGCGCACGTCGTGCTGGAGCAGGCCGACGAGCCCGTTCAGGCCGTCGCCGAGCCCTCCGTCGCGCCACCGGTCGTGCCCTGGGTGCTGTCCGCCCGGACCGCCTCGGCCCTGGCCGCGCAGGTGGACCAGATCAAGGGCTACGCGGAGGCGAACCCGGAACCCACCGTCGCCGACATCGGCCACGCCTTGGCCACCACGCGGGCCCGGCTGCCGTACCGGGCGGTCCTGATCGGCGCCGACCGTGCCGAACTGCTCGCCGCCGACGTGGTCCAGGGCGACGGCGGCACCACACGCCGGGTCGCGTTCGTGTTCCCGGGTCAGGGGTCGCAGTGGGCGGGGATGGCGGTGGAGCTGCTGGAGTCCTCGCCGATGTTCCGTGCGCGGATGGAGGAGTGCGCGCGGGCGCTGGACCGGTTCGTGGACTGGGATCTGTTCGAGGTCCTGGGCGATGAGGAGGCGCTGGGCCGGGTCGAGGTCGTGCAGCCGGCGTTGTTCGCGGTGATGGTGTCGCTGGCTGAGTTGTGGCGCTCCTATGGTGTGGAGCCCTCGGCGGTGGTGGGGCATTCGCAGGGGGAGATCGCGGCGGCGTGCGTGGCGGGTGCGCTCAGCCTGGAGGACGCGGCCCGGGTGGTGGCGTTGCGCAGCCAGGTCATCGGCCGGTCGCTGGCCGGGCGAGGCGGCATGGCGTCGGTACCGCTGCCGTTCGACGAGGTGCGAGAGCTGCTGACGCCGTGGGACGGCCGGATCGGCGTCGCCGCCGTCAACGGACCGGCGTCCACCGTGGTCTCCGGCGACTCCGACGCGCTGCGGGAATTCCTCGCCGGGACGGAGGCCCGCACCATCCCGGTCGACTACGCGTCCCACTCCCGGCACGTCGAAGCCGTCCACGACGAGCTCCTGGAACTCCTCGCCCCGATCAGCCCACGCCCGTCGACGGTGCCCTTCTACTCGGCGGTCACCGGATCACGCATGGACACCGCCGGGCTCGACGCCGCCTACTGGTATCGGAACCTGCGGGAGCCCGTCCGCTTCGACCTGGCCGTCGACGGCCTGCTCGACGACGGCATCAGCGCGTTCGTCGAGGCGAGCACGCACCCCGTGCTCACCTTCGGCGTCTCCGGCATCACCGAGCGGTCCGGGCACGACGCGGTCGCCGTCGGATCACTGCGACGCGGCGAGGGCGGACCGCGGCGGTTCCTCACCTCCCTCGCCGAGGCGTACACCCAAGGGGTGCCGGTCGAATGGCGACCCGCCTTCGGGACCGGTGCCCGTCCGGTGGACCTGCCGACCTACGCTTTCCAGCGCACGCACTTCTGGCTGCGGCCCCCGGCTCCCCAGATCCCCGGCCAGGCCGTGGACGGATGGCGTTACCGCGTCGAATGGCGCCGCGTCGCGGAGAACTCCGCACCCGGACTGTCCGGCACCTGGCTCGTGGTCACCGGCGGCGAACCCGCGGAACCGATCGCCGAGGCCCTCGCCGCGCACGGCGCCGTACCGGTGACCACCTCGGTCGAATCCCTTCCCGGCGCCCTCGCCCAGGTCAGCGAGATCGCCGGCGTGCTCTCCCTCGTCGCCCTCACGGCAGCGGATCCGGCCGCCGCGACCCTCGCCATGATCCAGGCGGACCTGCCGGAGGCGCCCCTGTGGACGGTGACGCGCGGCGCGGTCGCCACCGAGGCCCCGTCCACGGCGCAGGCCGCCGTCTGGGGCCTCGGCCGGGTCGCCGCACTGGAGACGCCCGCCCGATGGGGCGGACTGATCGACCTGCCCGCCGACCCGGACGAGAGCACCTACCGGCGGCTCGCCACGGTACTGGCCGGGATGGGCGAGGACCAGGTCGCGCTGCGGAAGTCCGGCATTCTCGGCAGGCGGTTGACGCGCGCCCCGCGACCGGCCCGCGCCGGCGCCTCGTGGCGGCCCCGCGGCACCGTCCTGATCACCGGCGGCACCGGCGCCATCGGGGCGCACATCGCCCGCCGGTTCGCCGCGGAGGGCGCCGAACACCTGGTGCTGACCGGACGGCGCGGTCCCGCCACGCCCGGCGCCGCCGAACTGGAGGCGGAGCTGACCGCGCTCGGCGCCCGGGTCACGGTGGCCGCCTGCGACGTCGCGGACCGTGACGCGCTGGCCGCGCTGGTCGCCTCGGTGCAGGCGGAGAGCCCCATCCGCGTCGTCGTCCACGCGGCAGGGGTGCCGCACTGGGGCGAACTGCGGGACATCACGGCCTCCGAGGTCGCCGACGCGCGCGCCGCCAAGGTCGCCGGCGCGCGGCACCTGGACGAACTTCTCGGGTCAGAGCTCGACGCGTTCGTGCTCATCTCGTCGGGCGCCGGCGTGTGGGGCGGCAGCGGTCAAGGGGCCTACGCGGCGGCCAACGCCGCGCTCGACGCGCTCGCCGCGCGGCGCCGCTCCCGAGGACTGCACGCCGTGTCGCTGGCGTGGGGTTCCTGGGCGGGCGAGGGAATGGCCGCGGGCGACGCCGGTTCCCGTTTCCAGCGGCTCGGGCTCCGGCTCATGCGCCCCGAGGACGCCCTCACGGTCCTCGGCCAGGCGCTCGCCGACGACGAGACCTTCCTCACCGTCGCCGATGTGGACTGGGACAGGTTCGCGCCGACCTTCACCATCGCCCGGCCGAGCGCGCTGCTGTCCGAACTGCCCGAGGCGCGGGCCGCGCTCGCCGCGGCGCCCGGCGAACCGGCGGCGCTCGGCGTGGTCGCCGAGGCGGACCGCCGCCGCACGGTCCGCGAGATGGTCCACGCCGCCGTGGCCGCCGTGCTCGGGCACGCCGACGCCGGCGCCCTCGACGGACGCACCTTCAAGGACCTGGGCTTCGACTCTCTCACCGCGGTGGACATCCGCAACAGGCTGTCGGAGGCCACCGGGGTCAAGCTGCCGAGCAGCCTCGTCTTCGACTACCCGACCCCCGACGCGCTCGCCGCCCATCTGCTGGAGCGGGTCTTCGGCGGTGCCACGGAGACCCCGGCGGCCGCGCCCGCCCGTGTCCTGCAGGCGGCGGACGACCCGATCGCCATCGTCGGCATGAGCTGCCGGTATCCGGGCGGGGTCCAGTCGCCAGAAGACCTGTGGCGACTGGTAGAGGCGGAACTCGACGCCGTCGCGGACTTCCCCGAGGATCGCGGCTGGGACATCGAATCGCTCTACCACCCCGATCCCGAGCACCCGGGCACGACGTACACGCGGCAGGGCGCCTTCCTCGACGGCGCCGCCGACTTCGACGCCGCGTTCTTCCGCATCTCGCCGCGGGAGGCGCTGGCGATGGACCCGCAGCAGCGCCTGGTGCTGGAGGCCGCCTGGGAGGGCTTCGAGCGGGCCGGCGTCGATCCCACCACCCTGCGCGGCACGAGCACCGGTGTGTTCATCGGGGCGAGCAGTCAGGACTACGGCCCCCGTCTGCACCAGGTGCCTCCGGGACTGGAAGGGCATGTTCTCACCGGCAGCCTGGACGCGGTGATCTCCGGCCGGGTCGCCTACGAACTGGGCCTGGAAGGGCCGGCGCTGACGGTGGACACGGCCTGCTCGTCGTCGCTGGTGGCGCTGCACCTCGCGGTTCAGGCGCTGCGCCGGGGTGAGTGCTCGATGGCACTCGCCGGCGGTGTGGCGGTCCTGTCCACCCCTGGCGTCTTCGTCGAGTTCAGCCGCCAGCGCGGCCTCGCGGCCGATGGCCGGTGCAAGTCCTTCGCCGCCGCCGCGGACGGCACCGGCTGGGGTGAAGGCGTCGGGATGGTGGTCCTGGAGCGGTTGTCGGATGCGCGGCGTAATGGTCATCGGGTGTTGGCGGTGGTGCGGGGTTCGGCGGTGAATCAGGACGGTGCTTCCAATGGGTTGACGGCGCCGAATGGTCCTTCGCAGCAGCGGGTGATTGGTGCGGCGTTGGTGGATGCGGGGTTGTCGCCGGTTGATGTTGATGTGGTGGAGGCGCATGGGACCGGGACGCGGTTGGGTGATCCGATCGAGGCGCAGGCGTTGCTGGCGGCTTATGGGCAGGGCCGGGAGCGTGTGTTGTGGCTGGGGTCGTTGAAGTCCAACATCGGTCACACCCAGGCCGCCGCCGGGGTCGGCGGTGTCATCAAGATGGTCCAGGCCATGCGGCACGGAGTGCTCCCCAAGACGTTGCATGTGGATGAGCCGACCCCGCACGTGGACTGGTCGGCGGGCGCTGTTTCGCTGCTGACCGAGACCGTTGACTGGCCGGAGACCGGACGGCCCCGGCGGGCCGGGGTGTCGGCGTTCGGGGTGAGCGGCACCAACGCGCACGTGGTGCTGGAGCATGTCCCGGCTGAGGTGCCGGCCGAGGCGCCGGCCGCTGTTGCGGCCGGTGGCGTGGTGGATGGTCTGGTGCCCGAGCCGGTGGTGGTGCCGGTGCCGTTGTCCGCGCGTGGTGAGGCGGGGTTGCGGGCTCAGGCGGCGCGGCTGGGTGAGTTCGTGGCCGCTCGTCCTGAGGTTTCGCTGTCCTCGCTGGGGCTGTCGATGGGACTGAGCCGTTCCGGCCTGCCCGATCGCGCCGTCGTCCTGGCCTCTGGCCGTGCCGGGTTGCTGGCCGGGTTGGAGAGCCTGGCGCAGGGGGTCGCTGCCCCTGGTGTGGTGCGGGGTGTCGCGGGTGGGGATGTGCGGTGGGCCGGGTTGTTCACCGGTCAGGGGGCTCAGCGGGTGGGGATGGGGGCGGAGCTGGCCCGCGAGTTCCCGGTTTTCGCGGACGCCCTGAATGGAATCATCGCCGAATTCGACGGTCTTTTGGGGGCGTCGCTCGGCGATGTGATTTCTGGTGATGCGGAGATGCTCGATCGGACGGTGTTCACTCAGCCGGCGTTGTTCGCGGTTGAGGTGGCGTTGTTCCGGTTGTTTGAGTCGTGGGGTTTGCGGCCGGATTTTGTGGTGGGGCATTCGGTTGGTGAGTTGGCGGCGGCGCATGTGGCGGGGGTGTTGTCGTTGTCGGATGCGGTGTTGTTGGTGGCGGCTCGTGGTCGGTTGATGCAGGGGTTGCCGGGTGGTGGGTTGATGGTGTCGTTGCCGGTGGGTGTGGGTGTGGTGGAGCCGTTTTTGGGTGGGGGGGTGTGTTTGGCGGCGGTGAACGGGCCGGAGTCGGTGGTGGTGTCGGGGGATGAGGATGCGGTTTTGGGGTTGGCGGCGCGTTTTGGTGGGGGGCGTCGGGTGCGGGCGAGTCATGCGTTTCATTCGCATCGGATGGATGGGATGTTGGCGGAGTTTCGTGGGGTGGTGGAGTCGGTTGGTTTTGGGGTGCCGGTGATTCCGGTGGTGTCGACGTTGGTGGGGGGTGTGGTTTCGGGGGAGGTGTTGTGTTCGGCGGATTATTGGGTGCGTCAGGTGCGGGAGCCGGTTCGTTTTGGTGATGCGGTGGGGTGGTTGGTGGGGGGTGGGGTTTCGGGTTTTGTGGAGTTTGGGCCGGATGCGGTGTTGTCGGGGTTTGTTGAGGCGCCGGTGGTGGCGTCGGTGATGCGGCGGGGTCGGGGTGAGGTGGCGTCGGTGCTGGGGGCGGTGGCGGCGTTGCATGTGGGTGGGGTGTCGGTGGATTGGGGTCGGGTGGTTTCGGGGGGTGGTCGGGTGGAGTTGCCGACGTATGCCTTTCAGCGGGAGCGGTTCTGGTTGGTGGAGCAGGACGCTGCTGGTGGTGGGGTGGGTTTGGTGGGGTCGGTTGTGGGGTTGGCGGGTTCGGGTGGGGTGGTGGTGTCGGGGCGGTTGTCGTTGGGGGTGCAGGGGTGGGTTGCCGATCATGTGGTGGGGGGGTCGGTGTTGTTGCCGGGGACGGCGTTTGTGGAGTTGGCGGTGCGTGCGGGTGATGAGGTGGGGTGTGGGCTGGTTGAGGAGCTCACGTTGCACGCGCCGTTGGTGGTGGGTTCGGGTGAGGTGGAGTTCCAGGTTGTGGTGGGGGAGGCGGATGGTTCGGGCCGCCGCTCACTGACCGTGCACGCCCGAGAGGGCGAAGAGCAATGGACCCGGCACGCCTCAGGTGTCCTGAGCGAGGAGACCGTGGCCGTCGAGTCCATCGGAGAGCCGGCAGCCGACGGTTCGATGGTGTGGCCGCCGGTGGGGGCGGTGGCGGTGGATGCCGATGAGGTGCGTGCCTCCCTGACAGCGCGGGGTTATGGCTATGGGCCGGCGTGGGGTGGGTTGCGGGCTGCGTGGCGGCGTGGTGATGAGTGGTTCGGTGAGGTGGAGCTGCCGGAGGGGGTGTCGGCGGAGGGTTTTGTGGTGCATCCGGCGTTGCTGGACACCGCGTTTCAGCCGATGGCGTTGGGGTTGGAGGGTCCGGCGCGGTTGCCGTTCGTGTGGCAGCGGGTTTCGGTGGCCTCTTCTGGGGTGAGGCGGGTGCGGGCGTGGTTGCGTCCGCTGGCTGATGGTTTCTCGGTGGTGCTGGCCGATGAGCAGGGTCGGCCGGTGCTGTCGGTGGGCTCGGTGGTGATGCGACCTTTGCCGGAGCACCTCGACACTCCGGGCACCCCCTTGCTGGCCATTGAGCACGTGGCGGTCTCCCAGTCCTCCACCACCCCCGTCCCCATGATCCGCATCCAGGCCGCCGACGACCTTCCGGCGCTGCCCGACCCCGCACCCGGCCTCGTGGTCCTGACCGCCACCGTCGACGGTCACGACACCGTCGGCCCGGTCGCCGAGGTGCTGGGCGTGGTGCAGGCGTGGCTGGCCGAGGAGCGGTTCGCCGGCTCGCGCCTGATGGTGGTGACGCGAGAGGCCCGGACGGATCCGGCCCAGGCCGCCATCGCGGGGCTGATGCGGTCGGCTCAGTCCGAGCACCCGGGCCGGTTCCTGCTGCTCGACCTCGACGGCGACCAGGCCGACGACCACGACGGCGGGCTGGCCGGGTTGGTCGCACAGGCCGCGGGGCTGGACGAGCCGGAAGCGGTGGTGCGTGGCGGGCAGGTGCTGGTTCCGCGTTTGAGGCGGGTCGCGGATTCCGGTCCTGTTTCCGGCGGTGCGGTGTGGTCGGCGGGGGATTGTGTGCTGATCACGGGTGGTCTGGGGACGTTGGGTGGTTTGGTGGCGCGGCATCTGGCCGGGGTGCATGGGGTGGGCCGGTTGGTGTTGGTGGGTCGTCGTGGTGCGGGGGCTGCGGGGGCTGGGGAGTTGGTGGCGGAGTTGGCGGGGTTGGGGTGTGAGGCGGTGGTGGTGGCGGCCGATCTGTCGGATCGGGCGGCGGTGGCGGGGGTGCTGGAGCGGTTCCCGGTGTCGGGGGTGGTTCATGCGGCGGGGGTGCTGGATGACGGTGTGGTGGAGTCGTTGTCGGTTGAGCGGTTGGAGCGGGTGTTCGGGCCGAAGGTGGTGGCGGCGGAGTTTCTTGATGAGTTGACGCGTGGCCGGGTGTTGTCGGGGTTTGTGGTGTTCTCCTCGGCGGCTGGTGTGGTGGGGACGGCGGGGCAGGGTAATTACGCGGCGGCGAACGCGGCGTTGGATGCGTTGGTGCGCAGGCGCCGGTTGGCTGGGTTGCCGGGGACGTCGGTGGCGTGGGGGTTGTGGGCCGAGTCCAGTGGGATGACGCGGGAGTTGGGGGCGGCTGATCGGGCGCGGATGGCGCGGTCGGGGCTGGCGCCCTTACCGACCGCAGACGCCCTGGCCATGCTCGACGCCGCGGTCGCAGCGGAAGTCCCCGACCTCGTAGCGGTACGACTCGACAACGCGGCATTGCGTGCCCGTGCCATCGAGGGGACCCTGCCCCCGCTGATGAGCTCCCTCGTCCGCGTTCCCACCAGACGTGCCGCGGCCGAGGAGACCCGGCGCACGGACAGTCTCACCGAACGGCTCGCGAGGATGCCGGCCGAAGAGCGCCGGACCACCGTGACCAAGCTGGTCCTCGATCAGGTCGCTGGTGTTCTGGGGTATTCGGGTGCGGGGTCGGTGGATGCGGGTCGGGCGTTCCAGGATCTGGGATTCGATTCGCTGACCGCGGTGGAGTTGCGCAACCGGTTGAATGCGGCGCTGGATGTGCGGCTTCCGGCGACGCTGGTGTTCGATCACCCGACGCCGCAGGTGCTGGCGGTGTATCTGCTGGAGCGGTTGTTCGGTGGCCAGGCCGATGCCAAGGCGGGTTCGGCGGTGGCGGTGCCGGGTGTGGTGGCGCGGGTGGTGGATGAGCCGATCGCGATCGTGGGGATGAGTTGCCGGTATCCGGGTGGGGTGGCTTCGCCGGAGGATCTGTGGGATCTGGTGGCGCGGGGCCGGGAGGGGATCAGCGGGTTCCCGGTGGATCGTGGCTGGGATCTGGCGAATCTGTTCGATGACGATCCTGATCGTCATGGGCGTAGTTATGTGCGTGCGGGCGGGTTCTTGCATGAGGCGGGGGAGTTCGACGCGCAGTTCTTCGGGATCTCGCCGCGGGAGGCCTCGGCGATGGATCCGCAGCAGCGGTTGCTGCTGGAGTCGAGTTGGGAGGCGGTGGAGCGGGCCGGGATCGATCCGGTGTCGCTGCGCGGCAGCCAGACCGGTGTGTTCGTCGGGGTGATGTACGCCGATTACGGGTCGCGGCTGCGCCAGGTCCCCAAGGACATGGAGGGGTACCTGGGGAACGGCAGCGCGCCCAGTGTCGCCTCCGGGCGGGTCTCCTACACCTTCGGCTTCGAAGGCCCGGCCATGACCGTGGACACCGCATGCTCCTCCTCGCTCGTGGCGATCCACCTGGCCGCCCAGGCGCTACGCCGCGGCGAGTGCACGATGGCACTCGCCGGCGGCGTCACCGTCATGTCCACTCCTGGCATCTTCATCGAGTTCAGCCGTCAGCGAGGAGTGGCCCCGGACGGGCGCGCCAAGTCCTTCTCCGCCTCGGCCGACGGCACGAGCTGGTCCGAGGGTGTCGGGATGTTGGTCTTGGAGCGGTTGTCGGATGCGCGGCGTAATGGTCATCGGGTGTTGGCGGTGGTGCGGGGTTCGGCGGTGAATCAGGACGGTGCTTCCAATGGGTTGACGGCGCCTAATGGTCCTTCGCAGCAGCGGGTGATTGGTGCGGCGTTGGTGGATGCGGGGTTGTCGCCGGTTGATGTTGATGTGGTGGAGGCGCATGGGACCGGGACGCGGCTGGGTGATCCGATCGAGGCGCAGGCGTTGCTGGCGGCTTATGGGCAGGGCCGGGAGCGTGTGTTGTGGCTGGGGTCGTTGAAGTCCAACATCGGTCACACCCAGGCCGCCGCCGGGGTCGGCGGTGTCATCAAGATGGTCCAGGCCATGCGGCACGGAGTGCTCCCCAAGACGCTGCACGTGGATGAGCCGACGCCCCACGTGGACTGGTCGGCCGGCGCGGTTTCGCTGCTGACCGAGACCATTGACTGGCCGGAGACCGGACGGCCCCGGCGGGCCGGGGTGTCGGCGTTCGGGGTGAGCGGCACCAACGCGCACGTGGTGCTGGAGCATGTCCCGGCCGACGGCGTGGTGGATGGTGTGGTGCCGGAGCCGGTGGCGGGGGTCGAGCCGGTGGTGGTGCCGGTGCCGTTGTCGGCGCGTGGTGAGGCGGGGTTGCGGGCTCAGGCGGCGCGGCTGGGTGAGTTCGTGGCCGCTCGTCCTGAGGTTTCGCTGTCCTCGCTGGGGCTGTCGATGGGACTGAGCCGTTCCGGCCTGCCCGATCGCGCCGTCGTGCTGGCCTCCGATCGTGCCGGGTTGCTGGCCGGGTTGGAGAGTCTGGCGGAGGGTGTTTCGGCTGCTGGTGTGGTGCGGGGGGTGGGCGCTGCGGCTGGTTCGGGGGTGGTGTTCGTGTTCCCGGGTCAGGGGTCGCAGTGGGCGGGGATGGCGGTGGAGTTGCTGGAGTCCTCGCCGGTGTTCCGTGCGCGGATGGAGGAGTGCGCGTGGGCGCTGGGTCGGTTCGTGGAGTGGGATCTGTTCGAGGTCCTGGGTGATGAGGAGGCGCTGGGGCGGGTTGAGGTGGTGCAGCCGGCGTTGTTCGCGGTGATGGTGTCGCTGGCTGGGTTGTGGCGCTCCTTTGGTGTGGAGCCTTCTGCGGTGGTGGGGCATTCGCAGGGGGAGATCGCGGCGGCGTGTGTGGCGGGTGTGCTGGGCCTGGAGGACGCGGCGCGGGTGGTGGTGTTGCGTAGCCGGGTCATCGGCCGGTCGCTGGCCGGGCGGGGTGGCATGGTGTCGGTTCCGCTGCCGGTGGGTGTGGTGGAGCCGGTGCTTGGGCGGTGGGGTGGCCGGGTGTCGGTGGCGGTGGTGAACGGCCCGTCGGCGACGGTGGTGGCCGGTGATGAGACGGCGCTGGTCGAGGTCGAGGCTTTGTGGGCGGGGACGCGACGGGTCGCGGTGGACTACGCCTCGCATTCGGTGCTGGTGGAGTCGGTGCGGGACGAGCTGCTGAACGTATTGGGCGACGTCGAGGGCCGTGCGGGCGAGGTGGCGTTCTTCTCCACGGTGGCGGGGCGGTTCGTCGACGGCGGGGAGTTGGACGCGGCGTATTGGTATGAGAATCTGCGGCGGCCGGTGCGTTTCGACGCGGCGCTTGAGGTGTTCGCCGGTCAGGTGCTGATCGAGTGCAGTGCGCATCCGGTGCTGGTGCCGGTGGTCGAGGGCGTGGCGGTGGGGTCGCTGCGGCGTGGTGAGGGAGGGGCGGAGCGGTTCGCCCGGTCGCTGGCCGAGGCGTTCGTCGCCGGAGCCCCGGTCGACTGGGCCGCGGTCTCCGGGGACGGGCACGGGTCGGTCGAGTTGCCCACGTACGCCTTCCAGCACGAGCGCTACTGGCTCGACGCCACCGAACCCGCGAACGTCTCCGCGGCGGGGCTCGACTCCGCCGAACATCCGATGCTGGGCGCGGCGGTGTCCCTCGCCGCCTCCGACGGGTACGTCTTCACCGCCAGGCTCTCCACCCGCACACATCAGTGGCTGACGGACCACGTCGTACGAGGCTCCGTGCTGGTACCGGGCACGGCCTTCGTCGAGTGGGCCGTCCGGGCCGGGGACGAGACCGGCTGCCCCGTCGTCGAGGAACTCACCATCGTCAGCCCGCTGGTCGTTCCCGAGTCCGCGACGGTTCAGGTCCAGCTCACCGTGCAGGCCCCCGACGAATCCGGCCGCAGGCCGATCGCGGTGCACGCTCGCGGCGACGTACGCGACGACTGGGTCCTGCACGCCACGGGCGCCATCGGGCCCGGCACCGCCGATCGTCCCGGCGACCTCGCCGTCTGGCCGCCGGCGGACGGCGAGCCGATCGACGTGGACGATCTGTACGAACGGCTCGCGGACACCGGCCTGGTCTACGGCGCCGCCTTCAAGGGGGTGCGGGCCGCCTGGCGTCGCGGCGAAGAGGTCTTCGCGGAGATCGAACCGCGGGCGGAGCTCGCGACCGCCGGCTTCGGACTGCACCCCGCGCTCCTGGACGCGGCCGTCCACGCGGCGGCGCTCACCAGGGAGCTCGGCGACCCCAAGCTGCCGTTCTCGTGGAACGGCGTCGCGCTGCACGCCGCGGGCGCGTCGGCGCTGCGGGTGCGCGTCACGCCGATCGGCGCGGACACGTTCGCGATCCTCGCCGCCGACGCCCTCGGCGATCCGGTCGCGACGGTCCGCTCGCTCCACGTGCGCGCCGCCGCCACGACCGCCGCCCCGTCCGGCGACCACCTGTATCGGCCCGTCTGGACCGAGACGCCGGCCCCCCACGAGCCCGCCGGGCCGGAACGGCCCGCGGTCGTGGGCGGGACGCTGTGGCGGGACGTGCCGACCTTCCCGACCCTGGCGGACCTGATCGCGGCGGCCGACGCCGGCGCCTCCGTGCCGCGGACGGTGTTCGCGCCGATCGGGACGCCGCCGGGCCCGGACCTCGCCGGCGCCGCGGCGGGCGCCGCCCGTGACATGCTCCAGGTGATCCGGACATGGCTGGCGGACGATCGCTTCGCGGCGTCACGGCTGGTGTTCGTCAGCAGGGGAGCGTCGGGCGAGCATCCCGAGGATCTCGCCGGCGCCGGCGTCTGGGGCCTCGTGCGGTCCGCCCAGGCCGAACATCCCGGACGGTTCCAGCTTGCCGACATCGACGCCGCCGAGCGCTCACTGGACCTGCTGAGGACCGTGCCCGCCCTCGAAGAGCCCCAGCTCGTCCTGCGTGACGGCGTCGTCTTCGCTCAGCGGCTGGCCCGCGTCGGCCCCGCGCCGGCGCGGGCGGAGTGGGACCCCGACGGGACCGTGCTCGTCACCGGGGGCACCGGCACGCTGGGCGGCCTGGTGGCGCGGCATCTGGCCGCCGAGCACGGGGTGCGCAGGTTCGTCCTGGCGAGCCGTCGCGGTCCGGCCGCCGAGGGCGCGGACCGGCTCGTGGCCGAGCTGGCGGAGCTCGGCGCCGAGGCCGCCGTCGTCGCCGCCGACCTGTCGGACCGCGAGGCGGTGATCCGCCTGCTCGCCGGCCATCCGGTCACCGCGGTGGTGCACAGCGCCGGTGTGCTCGACGACGGGCTGATCTCGGCCCTGACGCCGGACCGGATCGACACGGTGTTCAGGTCGAAGGTCGATGCCGCCGTCCACCTGCACGAGCTGACGCGGGACATGAACCTCACCGCCTTCGTGCTGTTCTCCTCCGCGGCCGGGGTCTTCGGCACGCCCGGCCAGGGCAACTACGCCGCCGCCAACGCCTTCCTGGACGCGCTGGCCGTCCACCGGCGCGGCCTGGGTCTTCCGGCCGTCTCGGTGGCATGGGGACTGTGGCGGGAGGCCAGCGAGCTGA